>CANQOA010000008.1 GCA_947625355.1 uncultured Oscillospiraceae bacterium
GAGAAGGTGACCTACAAGTCCACGTCCCCCGCCATGCAGAAGGGCCTGAACACCCTGAAGAACCGGGAGACCGACCTCTCCAGCCCCCAGAAGCGCGGTGTCTGCACTGCCGTTCGTACTTCCACTCCGAGGAAGCCGAACTCCGCTCTGCGGAAGATCGCCCGTGTGCGTCTCACCAACGGCTACGAGGTGACGGCCTATATCCCCGGCATCGGCCACAACCTGCAGGAGCACTCTGTGGTGATGATCCGCGGCGGCCGTGTGAAGGACCTGCCCGGCGTGCGTTACCACATCATCCGCGGCTCTCTGGATACCCAGGGCGTGGACGGCCGCCGTCAGGGCCGCTCCAAGTATGGCGCCAAGCGTCCCAAGAAGTAATCGCAGATCCCCAACAGCTGCCCTGTTGGTTCCTATATATGTCTTTTTTCACGATCATATTTGGGAGCGTCAGGGCGCAAACGGAAGTCGAAAGACACTTTCGAGTACCGGTGAATTCATTCTTATGAAGGAGGGAAGTTAAAGTGCCCAGAAGAGGTAACGTTCCCAAGAGAGAGATCTTGCCGGATCCTGTGTACCACTCTGTTCTGGTGACGAAGCTCGTCAACCAGATCATGCTGGACGGCAAGAAGGGTGTGGCCCAGAAGGTCGTTTACTCCGCCTTTGACATCATCAAGGAGAAGAGCGGCAAGGACCCCATGGAGGCCTACACCGAGGCATTGAACAACATCATGCCCAGCCTGGAGGTCAAGGCCCGCCGCGTGGGCGGCGCCACCTATCAGGTGCCCATCGAAGTGCGCCCCGTCCGGCGTCAGACCCTGGGTCTGCGCTGGCTGGTGGGGTATGCCCGCAAGCGCGGCGAGAAGACCATGAAGGAAAAGCTCGCCGGCGAGATCATGGACGCCAGCAACAACACCGGCGCCGCCGTGAAGAAGCGCGAGGATACCCACAAGATGGCCGAGTCCAACAAGGCCTTCGCGCACTTCCGGTATTAATTTTCCCAGAAGGATCAAGATCGTATGCCGAGAGAATACTCCCTTGAAAAAACACGAAATATCGGCATAATGGCCCACATCGACGCCGGCAAGACCACCACCACCGAGCGCATCCTGTTCTATACCGGCGTCAACTACAAGCTTGGCGAGGTCCATGAGGGCAACGCCACCATGGACTGGATGGAGCAGGAGCAGGAGCGGGGCATCACCATCACCAGCGCCGCCACCACCTGCCACTGGCGGGATCACCGCATCAACATCATCGACACCCCGGGCCACGTGGACTTTACGGTCGAGGTGGAGCGCTCCCTGCGCGTGCTGGACGGCAGCGTGACCGTGCTGTGCGCCAAGGGCGGCGTGGAGCCCCAGACCGAGACCGTGTGGCGGCAGGCCGACAACTACAACGTCCCCCGGCTCATCTATGTGAACAAGATGGACATCACCGGCGCGGACTTCTATAACGTCGTCGACATGGTGCGGGACCGGCTGAAGTGCAACGCCGTGCCCATCCAGCTGCCCATCGGCAAGGAAGCCGATTTCCGCGGGATCATCGACCTGGTGGAGATGAAGGCTGACGTGTATTACGACGACCTGGGCAAGGACATGAAGGTGGAGGATATCCCCACCGATATGCTTGAGCAGGCCAAGGAATACCGGGAAAAGCTCATCGACGCCGCCAGCATGTTCTCCGACGACATCGCCATGCTCTACCTGGAGGGGGAGGACGTCCCCTCCGACATGATCCGCGCGGCCCTGCGCGAGGGCACCATCACCGGCAAGCTGGTGTGCGTCACCTGCGGTACCAGTTACCGCAACAAGGGCGTGCAGAAGCTGCTGGACGCCATCGTGGACTTCCTGCCGTCGCCGCTGGACGTGCCCCCTGTGAAGGGGACCGACCCCAAGACGGACAAGGAGGTCACCCGCGAGGCCAGCGATGAGGCGCCCTTCTCCGCCCTGGCTTTCAAGATCATGACCGACCCCTATGTGGGCAAACTCACCTTCGCCCGTGTCTATTCCGGCACGGCCACCGCGGGCTCCACGGTCATGAACTCCTCCAAGGGCAAGCGGGAGCGGCTGGCGCGCGTGCTGCTCATGCACGCCAATCACCGCCAGGATCTGGATACCATCTATTCCGGCGACATCGTGGCCCTGGTGGGACTGAAAAACACCACCACCGGTGACACCCTTTCCGACGACAAGCAGCAGATCGTGCTGGAGAGCATGGAGTTCCCCGAACCGGTGATCCGCGTGGCCATCGAGCCCAAGACCAAGGCCGGCGAGGAGAAAATGACCGTCGCTCTCGCCAAGCTGGCGGAAGAGGACCCCACCTTCAAGGCGTATACCGACGAGGAGACGGGCCAGACGATCATCGCCGGCATGGGCGAGCTGCATCTGGAGATCATCGTGGACCGGCTGCTGCGCGAATTCCGCGTGGAGGCCAACGTGGGCAAGCCCCAGGTGTCCTACAAGGAGACCATCACCAAGCCCGCCACCGTGGACGTGCGGTACTCCCGCCAGACCGGCGGCAAGGGCCAGTTCGCCCAGGTCAAGCTGATGATCGAGCCCAACGAGTCCGGCAAGGGCTACGAGTTCGTCGACGCCGTCACCGGCGGCGCGATCCCCAAGGAATTCATCCCCGCGGTGGACGCAGGCATCCGGGGCGCGATGCAGGGCGGCATCGTGGCGGGCTATCCCGTGGTGGACGTCAAAGCCACGCTGCTGGACGGCCAGTTCCACGAGGTGGACTCCTCCGAGATGGCGTTCAAGATCTGCGGCAGCATGGCCTTCAAGGAGGCCTGCGAAAAGGCCGGCGCCACGCTGCTGGAGCCCATCATGAAGGTGGTCGTCACCACGCCCGAGGACTATATGGGCGACGTGATCGGCGACATCAACGCCCGCCGCGGCCAGGTGCTCGGCCAGGAATTCCGCAACGGCGCTGTCATCATCGAGTGCAATGTGCCCCTGTCCAGTATGTTCGGCTATGCCACGGACCTGCGCAGCAGGACCCAGGGCCGCGCCAACTACTCCATGGAGCCCAGCCACTATATCGAGCTGCCCCAGAACCTGCGGGAGAAGCTCATCGGCGTGCGCCGCGGCCGCTAAAAACAGTTGCAAATCTTTCCGCGATACTGTATAATCCGTAACAGACTGAATATTTTATTATTTTCTACTTTTTAGGAGGACAATGCAATGGCAAAGCAAATGTTCAACCGCACCAAGCCCCACGTGAACATCGGCACCATCGGCCACATCGACCACGGCAAGACCACCCTGACGGCGGCCATCACCAAGGTCCTGAACATGGCTGACCCCACCGCTGCCGAATATACCGCTTATGACCAGATCGATAAGGCCCCCGAGGAAAAGGCTCGCGGCATCACGATCAACACCGCCCACGTCGAGTATCAGACCGCTTCCCGCCACTATGCCCATGTGGACTGCCCGGGCCATGCTGACTATATCAAGAACATGATCACCGGCGCTGCGCAGATGGACGGCGCGATCCTGGTCATCGCCGCCTCTGACGGCCCCATGGCCCAGACCCGTGAGCACCTGCTGCTGGCCCGCCAGGTGAACGTTCCTTATGTACTGGTGTTCCTGAACAAGTGCGACCAGGTGGACGATCCCGAGCTGCTGGAGCTGGTGGAGATGGAAGTGCGCGAGCTGCTCGACCAGTATGACTTCCCCGGCGACGAGACCCCCATCATCAAGGGCTCCGCTCTGGAGTGCCTGGTCTCCGAGGAGAAGGATCCTCACGCCCCCGTTTACAACTGCATCTGGGAGCTGATGGACGCTGTCGACACCTGGATCAAGACCCCCGAGCGCGCCGCCGATAAGCCCTTCCTGATGCCCATTGAGGACGTGTTCACCATCTCTGGCCGTGGCACCGTGGTCACCGGCCGTGTGGAGCGCGGCCAGGTCAAGGTCGGCGACAAGGTGGAGATCGTCGGTATCCGTGAGACCCAGGAGACCGTCGTGACCGGCACCGAGATGTTCCACAAGACCCTGGAGTACGCCGAGGCCGGCGACAACGTGGGCTGCCTGCTGCGCGGCATCGACAAGAAGGCCGTCGTCCGCGGCCAGGTGCTGGCTGCTCCCAAGAGCATCCATCCCCACACCAAGTTCAAGGGCCAGGTCTACGTCCTGTCCAAGGACGAGGGCGGCCGTCATACCCCGTTCTTCAACAACTACCGTCCCCAGTTCTATTTCCGTACCACCGACGTGACCGGCGTCATCACCCTGCCCGAGGGCGTCGAGATGTGCATGCCCGGCGATAACGTCGATATGAACGTGGAACTGATCACCCCCATCGCTATCGAGGTGGGCCTGCGCTTCGCTATCCGCGAGGGCGGCCGTACCGTCGGCTCCGGCGTCGTCATCGAGGTCCAGGAGTAATTTTCGTAAAGCAAGATCCCCCGGCGTCAGCCGGGGGATTTTTGCTTTGGAAAGCCGCTGCGGCGAACTCTGCGGGGCCTATTTCAGCCCCACCATGAACCCGTCCATGTTGGTGGAATGGACGTCCCCGCCGATGATCTGCTTTTTGTATACATACAGATCCGCCAGGACGGTCTGGCTCTTGTCCGGGTAGTTCAGCACGGCGTAGCTGTAGAGCGTGCACTCCCGGCCGGCAAATTTGGCCAGGTCGTAGCCCTGCTGCAGCTGGAGGGCGTTGTACTGCTCGTAGACGGGGGAGAAGGTCTCCGGGATGCGGATCTGCTGGACCTGCTCGGAGGCGGCGTCCACCTCCCAGCCGCATTCGGCCAGGAATGCCGTCCGCTTTTCCACCGTGGAGGCGCGGTCCGCGCCCAGGAGCTTCACGCCGCCGGCGGCGGTGCCGGCGATGAGCAGCACGGCCAGCAGCGCCAGAACGCTGAGGGCCACAAGAAAGGTCTTTGTCTTTTGTGTCATACACTTTTTCATGGTACAGTCTATTCACCCCGGGGAGGGCTTATGTATGAGCGACGAGAGGCTGGATAAGATCCTGGCCGGCTCGGGGCGGTATACCCGCTCCCAGGCGCGGGCGGCGATCCAGTCCGGCGCGGTGACGGTGGACGGCGTCCCTGTCCGCAGACCGGAGGTAAAGGTGAGCCGCGCCTCCCGCATCCTGGCCCAGGGCCAGGTCATCGAGGGGGAGGAGCACGTCTATTATATGATGAACAAGCCCGCGGGGGTTCTCTCTTCTACCGAGGACGGAGCGTGGCCCGCCGTCACGGGGCTGCTGCCGCGGCATCTGCAGGCGCGTGGCCTGTTTCCCGCGGGCCGGCTGGACGCGGACGTGACGGGACTGCTGCTGCTGACCGACGACGGCGCCTTTGCCCACCGGGTGACGGCGCCCCGGTCGGAGATCAAAAAGGTCTACGAGCTCACTGCCGACGGCCCGCTGACGGAGGCGGACGCGGCGAAGCTGGCCGCCGGGGTCGTGCTGGCCGACGGTACGGCGTACCGGCCGGCGGCGCTCACGATCGACGGGGAGGACCCCAGCCGGGCGTCGGTGACCGTGACGGAGGGGCGGTTCCATGAGGTGAAGAACCTGATCGCCGCCTGCGGCCGCCGGGTGGTGACCCTGCGGCGGGTGGCCATGGGGGAGTTGCGGCTGGACGAGTCCCTGGCGCCGGGGGAGATCCGGGCCCTGACTGAAGAGGAAAAAAACCGCTGCCTGATGTGACAGCGCCGATCGCGGCGCTGGGAGATCCTCTGGTTTCAGAGCAATTGTGACAAAGCGGTGAAAAAGTTTACAAATTTTGATGCGATTTCTATTGCAAAATGACGGCAAATAGTTTACAATAACTGTAAGTATTTTGTGGGGGTAGGATATCCATGTCGAGCCGAATTTTCCAGAGTGTGATCCTGCAGATGAAGGACGCCAGCAAACGGTGCTTTGGCGTCGTGGATGAGCAGGGGAATGTGATCGCGTCCAGCGACCTTTCCCTGATGGGGTTTTCCATCGGCGATGTGCATATTGCCGCCCAGGAGGCGGGCACGGAGCTGTTCACCGTGGCCGGCAGGACCTGCCGGGTCATCGGGGCGGCCGGCCGCGGCGCCTATATCGCCTTTGTGGACGGCCAGGACGAGACTGCCAGGAGCATCTGCATCCTGATCTCCGTCGCGCTGGCGGAGGCCAAGAACAGCTATGACGACAAGCATGACACCACTACCTTCGTCAAGAACATCATCTCCGACAATATCCTGCCGGGGGATGTATATGTGCGGGCCAAGGAGCTGGGCTTCAACGCGGAGACGCCCCGGGGGGTGTTCGTGGTGCGGCAGAACGCCGGGGCGGAGATGGCCGTGCTGGAGTATCTGCAGGGCCTGTATCCCGCCAGGGACAAGGACTTCGTGCTGTCCATGAGCGAGACGGACGTGGTCATCATCCGGGAGCTGCAGCCGGGCTTTGACGCCGAGGAGCTGGAGCGCACCGCCCAGCAGATCCAGCGCAGCCTGGAGAAGGACATGGGCATCCACTGCGTGGTGGGCATCGGCTCGCCGGTGATGTACCTGCGGGAGCTGGCCGACCGGTACAAGGAGGCCCAGATCGCCATCGAGGTGGGCATGGTCTTTGAGAACGACCAGACCGTCATCAGCTATGAGAGCCTGGGCATCGGGCGCATCATCTATCAGCTGCCCACCACCCTGTGCGAGATGTTCCTCAACGAGGTCTTCAAGAAGAGCCCCATCGAGAGCCTGGACCAGGAGACCCTGTACACCATCAACAAGTTCTTCGAGAACAACCTGAACGTGTCCGAGACCAGCCGCAAGCTGTTCGTCCACCGGAACACCCTGGTGTACCGTCTGGAGAAGATCAAGAAGCTCACGGGGCTGGACCTGCGGGAATTCGACCATGCCATCGTGTTCAAGGTAGCGCTGATGGTCAAGCAGTATTTGGATTCCCAGAATCTGCGCTATTGATCCTGCGGAGGCCCCTTTCCTATGGTTCTGTTTGAAAACGTGTCCATGACCTATCCCGGCGGGGAGCTGCGCGCCATCGACAACATGAGCTTCGCCATCGAGGACGGAGAATTCGTGTTCCTGGTGGGCCCCTCCGGCAGCGGGAAAACGTCCATCATCAAGCTCATCACCGGCGAGGTGATGGCCGAGAGCGGCATCCTGAGCGTCAACGGCTTCGATCTGCGGCACATCCGGCGGCGGAAGCTGCCGCTGATGCGCCGGACCATCGGCGTCATCTTCCAGGATTTCCGCCTCATCGAGGACATGACCGTCTATGAGAACGTGGCTTTCGCCATGCATGTGGTGGGGGCCACCAACCGGGATATCCGCCGGCGGGTGCCCTATGTGCTGGACCTGGTGGGCCTGGCCGGCCGGGAGCGGCGCTATCCCCGGGAGGTGTCCGGCGGCGAAAAACAGAGGGTGGCGGTGGCCAGGGCCATCGTCAACAGTCCCCGTCTGCTCATCGCCGACGAGCCCACCGGCAACCTGGACCCGGCGCTCAGCCTGGAGCTGATGCTGCTGATGGACCGGATCAACGACAATGAGATGGGCACCACCGTGCTGGTGGTGACCCACGAGAAGGAGTTGGTCAACTCCTTCTCCAAGCGGGTGATCGCCATCGAGGACGGCAGGGTCATCTCCGACGGAATGGACGGGTATTACAGCTATGAGATCCAGTAAATTAGGTTACCTCACCAAAGAGGGCTTCAAGAGCATCATGACCCACGGGTTCATGTCCTTCGCCTCCGTGACCATCATCGTGGCGTGCCTCGTCATCATGGGCAGCTTCACCCTGATCGCGGTGAACATCGACTCGCTGCTGGACGAGCTGGAGTCGGAGAACATCGTGGTGGCCTACGTGGAGGAGACCTTCCCCGAGGAGGAGGCCCGCGCCCTGCAGCCCCAGATCGAATATCTGGCCAATGTGCGCAGCTGTGAGTTCGTGCCCAAGGCCCAGGCATATGAGGAGTTCGTCTCCCAGCACGAGGGCCAGGCGTCCTTCGCGGACCTGCCGGTGGAGGTGGTCCGGGACCGGTACATCATCTACCTGGAGGACATCTCCCTCATGGGCCAGACCCAGGAGCAGCTGGAGAACATCATCGGCATCGCCCGTGTCCGGGCGGATATGAAGGTGGCCCAGGGTTTCGTCAGCGTGCGCAACATGATCAGCGCCATCAGCCTGATCCTGGTGGTGGTGCTGGTGGTGGTGAGCGTGTTCATCATGTCCAACACCGTGAAGCTGGCGACCCTCAGCCGGAAGGACGAGATCGCCATCATGAAGATGGTGGGCGCGTCCAACTGGTTCATCCGGTTCCCCTTCGTGGTGGAGGGACTGGTGCTGGGCATGTTCGGCGGCATGCTGGCGTTCCTGCTGGAGTGGGTGATCTATGACGTGGTGGCCAACAAGATCATGACCGGCCTGCTGGGCGGGCTCATCGCGCTGATCCCCTTCGCGTCTTTGAGCGCGATGGTGTTTCTGGCCTACGTGGGCGTGGGTCTGGCGGTGGGCGTGTTCGGCAGCTCCATCGCCATCCGCAACTACCTGCAGGTGTGACGAAAGATATCCTTTCTGAGGGACCCGATGACCGAGCGAAAACCTATACATAAGCTATTGGCGGCGATATTGCTCGCGGCGCTCCTGGTGGGCGCCGCGCCCGCCTATGCCTCTACCAGCAGCGAGATCCAGGAGGAACTGGACGAACTGAACGGCCAGCGGGGCGATATCCTGTCCGAGATGGACGATATCCAGGCGCGGATCGACTCGCTGGAATACGCCCAGGCCGGCACCGCGGGGAAAAAGCAGATGCTGGACGAGAAGATCCTGCTGGCAGGCCAGGAGCTGGATGTGCTGGCCGAGCAGATCGCCATCGAGGACGGATACCTGGCCTCCCTGCAGGAGGACCTGGATGACGCCCGGCGGGAGGAAGAGGACCAGCGCCAGCGCTGGCTGGAGCGGGTCCGGGCCATGGAGGAGAGCTCCGACGTGGGCTATATCCAGGTCCTCTTTGCGGCCACCAGCTTTTCCGACCTGCTGACCCGGCTGGACCTGGTCAACGAGGTCATGGCCTATGACGAGCAGCTGGAGCAGGAGTATATCGCCGCCCGGCAGAGGGTGCAGGACCTGGAGGCCCAGGCGGAGATCGTCCGGACGGAGAACGAGCAGCGCCGGGCCCAGTGGAAGGAAAAGCAGGCCCAGCTGGAGGCCGACGTGGCCGTGGCCAACGCGCTGATGGAGACGCTGGGGGAGGATCTGGAGGAGTACCAGCAGATGATGGCGGAGGCCGCCGCCTGGGAGGCGCAGGTGGAGGCCCTCATCGCGGAGAAAAAGCAGGAGCTTCTGGACGCCCAGCTTCTGGAGCAGATGAGCAACCAGTCCGGCGCCTCCAATCCCGCCGGCTTCATCTGGCCCAGCTATACCAAGCAGATCAACTCCTATTTCGGCAACCGCAAGCACCCCATCAGCGGCATCTGGACCGGCCATAAGGGCGTGGACATCAACGCCAACTACGGCTCCGCCGTCTGGAGCGCCGCCTCCGGAACGGTCATCATGGCCAGCACCGGCTGGAACGGCGGCTTCGGCAACGTGGTCATGGTCATGCACCCCAGCGGGTACACCACCATCTACGCCCATCTTTCCTCCATCGCCGTGGTCAGCGGCCAGTCCGTGGCCCAGGGCCAGGTGGTGGGCTATGTGGGCTCCACCGGCAATTCCACCGGCTCCCATCTGCATTTCGAGGTCCATGACTTCTATGGCACGCCGGTGGACCCGCTGGCCTTCAGCTATCCCTAACGACCCATCGCCGGCCTGTGCCGGATAAAGGAGAACCCAATGAAGAAACGCAAGACCTTTATCACCGCGGTCTGTATCGTGCTGGTGGTGCTGATGCTGCTGTCCATCATCGTGATGGCCGTGGCGCCCCTGGCATACGCCGCCACCTCCAGCAGCGAGATCCAGGATGAGATCGACGATCTGAACAGCCAGAAATACGCGATCCAGGGCCGGATGAACGACATCCAGGCCCAGATCGACTCGCTGGATTATCAGAAGGCCAACACCCTGGAAAAAAAGCTGATCCTGGACCAGAAGAACGAGCTGGCCCGCCAGGAGATCCAGGTCATCGACGAGCAGATCGCCATCATCGACAATCAGATCGCCACCATCCAAAAGGACCTGGCCGAGGCCCGCCAGGAGGAGACGCTGCAGCGCCAGCGCTGGCTGGAGCGGGTCCGGGCCATGGAGGAGAGCTCCGACATCGGCTATATCCAGGTGCTGTTCGAGGCCACCAGCTATTCCGATCTGCTGACCCGGCTGGACCTGGTCAACGAGATCCTGGTCTATGACGAGGAGCTGGAGCAGGAGTATATCGCCGCCCGGGAGCGGGTGGAGACGCTGGAGGCCGAGGCGGAGGCTAAATTCGCCGAGAACGAGGTCCGCCGCCAGGAGCAGCAGGAGTGCCGGGACCGCCTGCAGGCCGACATCGACGCGGCGTGCATGCTCATGGCGACCATGGACACCAGCATCGCGGAGAACGAGGAGATCATGGCCCAGGAGGCCGAGACCCTCGCCCAGACCCAGGCCCTGATCGTCGAGAAGAACAAGGAACTGCAGGAGGCCAAGGCCGCCGAGGAGGCGGAACGGCAGCGGAAGCTGGCCGAGCAGCAGGCCGCCATGCAGCAGGCAGCCGGCGCGGGCCCCGTCCAGGGCACCGCCGCCACAGGCACATGGATGATGTGGCCCACCTATACCCATGTGATCAACTCCTATTACGGCATGCGCACCGACCCGGTCAGCGGCGTCATCTACCGGCTCCACGCCGGGGTGGACATCAACTCCGCCTGGGGCACCCAGATCTGGAGCGCCGCCGCCGGCACGGTGATCCTGGCCGGCTGGAACGGCGGCTATGGGAATTGCGTCATGGTGAACCATGGGAATGGATATACTACCCTATACGGTCATATGTCCTCCATCGCGGTGAGCACCGGCCAGTCCGTGGCCATGGGCCAGGTGCTGGGCTATGTGGGCTCGACGGGGAACTCTACCGGCCCCCATCTGCACTTTGAGGTGCGGTCCAGCTCCACCGGCGGCACCATCAATCCCCTTGGATTCAGCTACCTTACATGACGGCATGCGACGGCCGGGCGACCCATGTCGCCCGGTCCTGCCTGTCGGGGATGGATAATACCGGGCAAGGGACGCGTAAGTTCCAGTGAGAGGTGTTCCGTGAAGAGATCGAAGATCGACAAACAGGCGCTGCGCGGCGCCGGATATATGCTGGTCGGGATGCTGCTGGCCCTGGCCATCGTGGTCGCCGGGTTCGGCGGCTTTCGCGCTTTCGGGCGGGCGGCGAAATTTGCCCAGGTGATGCGCCTGGTGAAGGCCCATTTCGTGGGGGACTATGACCCGGACGAGGCGGCGGACACCGCCATGTCCGGCATCATCGCCAGCCTGGACGACCGCTGGAGCTATTACATGGACCCGGAGGACTATGCCGCTTATCAGGACACCTCCGCCAACCGCTATCAGGGCATCGGCGTCACCATCACCAAGGACGCCGAGACGGGCGGCTTTTTGATCGTGACCATCAACAAGGACGGCCCCGCCCAGCGGGCGGGCCTGCAGGTGGGGGATATCATCCTGGCGATCGACGGCGTGGATGTGACGGCCGGCGATGCCGATGGGCTGCGGGCCCTGATCCAGGCCGATTACGGCAAGGACGCCCTCATCCGCTACCGGAGCGCGGACGGCGGAGAGCGGGAGGCGGCGGTGTCCTGCCAGACGGTGTATACCAGCCCCGTGAACAGCCAGCTGCTGGACGGGCATGTGGGCTATGTGGACATCGACAACTTCCGCCAGGGCGCCGGCCAGGAGGCGATCGACGCCATCGAGGCGCTGCTGGCGCAGGGGGCGGACAGCCTGGTGTTCGATGTGCGCAGCGATCCGGGGGGACAGGTCAGCGAGCTGGTGGAGCTGCTGGACTATCTGCTGCCGGAGGGCGATCTGTTCATCCAGACCGACAAGCGGGGCCATGAGAGCGTCGATGCGTCCGACGGGGACTGCCTGGAGATGCCGATGGCGGTGCTCGTCAACGCCGACAGCTATTCCGCGGCGGAGTTTTTTGCCGCGGCGCTGCGCGATTATGACTGGGCGGTGGTCGTGGGCCAGCATACCACCGGCAAGGCCCGCAGCCAGGTCACCTATCCGCTGCTGGACGGCAGCGCGGTGCACCTGTCCCAGTACAGCTATCTGACCCCCTCCAGGACGGACCTCTATGAGGCCGGCGGCCTGACGCCGGATGTGGAGGTCGCGCTGGACGAGGAACAGACGGCCCTGTATCAGACCGGCTGGCTGGAGCCGGCCGAGGACGCCCAGGTGCGGGCCGCGATCGACGCGCTTGTCCCTTGACAGGGCGGCGCGGGATCACTATAATATACAAGCTATCAAGGGAAATTTGAGTGGAGGATTATGGCATGGCTGACACGAAATTCAAGATGAGCCGGGAGCGGTACGACGAGATCGCCCAGGAGCTGGATTATCTGCAGACCGTCCGGGAGAAGGAGGTCGCCGAGCTCATCAAAGAGGCACGCAGCTATGGCGACCTGAGCGAGAACAGCGAGTACGACGAGGCCAAGGCCGAGCAGGGCAAGCTGTATTCCAAGATCGCCGAGTACAAGAACCTTCTGGAGAACGCGGAGATCGTGGAGCACGTCACCCGCGCCGGCGTGATCGGCATCGGCAGCCGGGTCACCGTCCTGGACGTGGAGCTGGGCGAGCAGAGCGAGTACCAGATCGTGGGCAGCCAGGAGGCCAACCCCATGATCGGCCGCATCTCCGACGACTCCCCCTTCGGGAAGGGCTTGATCGGACACCGCATCGGCGAGACCGTCACTGTGGAGGCCCCCGCGGGGGAGCTGCAGTTCGAGATCCTGAACGTCACATACTGATACAAGGAGAAATAGACCATGTTCCAATACGCGCCGGGGTATCGGACGGAGCCGGAGGGCCTGTCCGACGAGATGAGAGTGCGCCGGGAGAAGCTGTACAAGCTCCAGGACGCCGGCCAGGACCCCTACCAGATCACCAAGTTCACCCGCAGCCACTTTTCCCAGCAGATCAAGGACGACTATGACGCCCTGGAGGAAAAGGACGTGCAGGTGGCCGGGCGCATCATGGCCAAGCGCGTGCAGGGCAAGGCCGGCTTCATGGACCTGCAGGACGACCGGGGACGCATCCAGTTGTATGTCAGCGTCAACGAGCTGGGCCCGGAGGGCCTGGCGGCGGTCAAGACCTGGGATGTGGGCGACATCGTGGGGGCCTCCGGCTTTGTGTTCAAGACCCGCACGGAGGCCATCTCCGTGCATGTGAAGCAGATCGAGCTGCTCTCCAAGAGCCTGCGGCCCCTGCCGGAGAAGTTCCACGGCCTGACCGACACCGACCAGCGCTACCGCCGCCGGTATCTGGATCTGATCACCAACGAGGAGTCCCGGAAGGTGTTCGAGCTGCGGACCCGGTTCATCAGCCATGTCCGCCGCTATCTGGACGCGCGGGGCTACCTGGAGGTGGAGACCCCCGTCCTGGGCACCATCCAGGGCGGCGCCACCGCCCGGCCCTTCATCACCCACCACAATACCCTGGACCTGGATATGTACATGCGCATCGCCACGGAGCTGAACCTGAAGCGGCTCATCGTGGGCGGCATGGAGCGGGTGTACGAGATCGGCCGCATCTTCCGCAACGAGGGCATGGACACCAAGCACAATCCGGAGTTCACCACTCTGGAGATGTACGAGAGCTACGCCAACTTTGAGACCATGATGGACTACGTGGAGGGGATGCTGTCCAGCGCGGCCATGGAGCTGCGGGGCACCTATCAGCTCACCTGGGGCGGCAACGAGATCGACATGTCCCCCGGCTGGCGGCGGCTCACCATGATCGAGGCGGTGAGAGAATACGCCGGCCTCGACTTCGACGCCATCTCCGATGACGCCGCCGCCGTGGCCGCCGCCAAGGCCGCCGGGGTGGATATGGACGGCAAGGAGCCCACCTGGGGCAACGCCCTCTATGAGACCTTCGACCAGAAGGTGGAGGAAAAGCTCATCCAGCCCACCTTCATCACTATGTACCCGGTGGAGGTGTCGCCCCTGGCCAAGCGCAGCCCCGCCGACGGGCGCCTTACCGAGCGGTTCGAGGCGTTCATCAATGCCTGCGAGATGGGCAACGCCTTCTCGGAGCTGAATGATCCTCTGGACCAGCGGCTCCGCTTCGAGGCCCAGATGGCTCTGAAGGCCAAGGGCGACGACGAGGCCAGCGACATGGACGTGGACTACTGCGAGGCGCTGGAGTACGGCATGCCGCCCACCGGCGGCCTGGGCGTGGGCATCGACCGGGCGGTCATGCTCCTGGCCGGCGTGGACACCATCCGGGACGTGATATTGTTCCCCACGATGAAGCCGACGGAGTGACAGATGTACAGGAAAAAGCCTTGAGAGATCAAGGCTTTTTCTTTTTTATGCGCCTTATTTCTGCCTACGCCCGCGCCAATAGCGCGCGTCAGGAGGGAAAGTGCGGCTTTTTACTTGCCATGTGAGCCATTTTGTGCTATTATCTTAAAAGTAGCCGTTTTTCAGACGAGAATGCAACAGCTTCGAAGGGCCTTCCCCCGCGGGAGGGCAGCGACGCGCAGACGGACTTGGGAGACATAAAAATGGGCTTTCCCCCGTTGGACCGGAGGGATCGCGGCGTGAAAAAGATGCGCGTCAACGGTGCTGAAAGGAGACACATAAGATACATGTTCAAGCGTTTTATTTCTATGATCCTGGCCGTGCTGACGGTCCTGTCCCTCTCCGCGGCGGCCTTTGCGCTGGGCGGACCCGCGGCGGCGGGGCTTTCTGACACGCCCCGGACCGCGGCCGCAGGCGACCCCTCAGAGCAGGAGGCTTATGAGCGCCTGATAGCCCTCCAGGAGGTATATCCGGACGGGACGCCCTGGGACAGCAGCTCCTATTATATCGACAAAAACGGCCTGGCCGAATACGGCTGTTTTGGGTTCGCCACCCTGCTGCAGGAGGCCGCGTTTCCCGGCCAGACCTTGAAGAAGGTCAAGAGGCCGCCCATCACCATAGAGGATCTGCACGTGGGCGACCTGCTCTCCTACGGGATCGGCTACGGCGCGGGCGGCCATTCGGTCGTCGTGCTGGAGGTGCACAGCGACTATATCGTCCTTGCGGAGGGCAACTGGTCGAACTCCGTCAACTGGGGCCGGACGATGTCCGCCGAGGAAGTAAAGAGCGTGCAGTATTGCTATACTTACTATTCGGACAAGTCCTCCTCCCATGGCGGCTGGATCGAAAAGGACGGCGAGCGGTACTATTATAAGTACAGCGAGCCCGTGACCGGCTGGGACTGGATCGACTCCGCCTGGTATATCTTTGACGACTCCGGCAAGCTGATCCATGACCAGTGGGCGCGGGACAGCAAGTACTGGTACTACATGGGCTCCGACGGGAAAATGCTCACCGGATTCCAGAAGTTCCCGGAGGGCTGGTACTACTTCAATCCGAAGAACAACGGCTCCTATGGCCGCCTGATGGACGGATGGGTCCAGATCGACGGGGTGTGGCATTACTTCAACAAGTCCACTTCCGGCAATTATGGCCGCATGGTCGTCAACGACTGGGCCATGGACGGGAAGTACTGGTTCTTCCTGGACGGCAACGGCGTGATGATGACCGGACTGCGGTGGATCGCCACCGGCAGCTCCTACGATGGGCTGTACTACTTCAGCGAAGTGCATGACGGCTACTATGGCCGCGTGATGGACGGCTGGCAGAACGTGAACGGCGACTGGTACTATTTCAACCCGAAGCACGACGGTAAGTACGGCGTCGCCTATATGGACGGGACGTATACCATCGACGGCGCGTCGTATACCTTTGACGCGGAGGGAAAGCTGGTCGGGGATCTGGCCTCCTGACGCGGACACCGAACGGCATCCACCCGCTGAGCACTGCTCAGCGGGTGTTTTGCAAGGCGCCGCCGCAAAGTGGGCGGCGGGGCTTGAAAAGTTGCGCAAAATTCGCTATAATATCTGCGTGCAGGCGTCGTATTTTGCCGACGCCTGCCGATATGTTATCTTTTCACAGCAGTTCAGAGGGGAAGGCATCCATGCTCCAAGCGCCAAAGACTTATGCACTGGGGATCGATATCGGTTCCACGACTGTCAAGATCGCCATCCTGCGCTCCGAGGACCGCGGGGTGGTGTTCTCTGCTTATGAACGCCATCATGCCAACATCCAGCAGACCCTGTCCGGGCTCCTGCGCCGGGCGGAGGACGCCCTGGGCCAGATCGAGCTCAGCCCCGTCATCACCGGCTCCGGCGGGCTGACCATGGCGGGGCTGCTCGCCATCCCCTTCACCCAGGAGGTGGTGGCCGTGGCCACGGCGCTGCGCGCCTATGCGCCCCAGACGGACGTGGCCATCGAGCTGGGCGGAGAGGACGCCAAGATCATCTATTTCACCGGCGGCATCGACCAGCGGATGAACGGCATCTGCGCCGGCGGCACCGGCTCGTTCGTGGACCAGATGGCCGCGCTCCTGCAGACGGACGCCGCCGGGCTCAACGACTACGCCGCCGGCTATAAGGCCATCTATCCCATCGCCGCCCGCTGCGGCGTATTTGCCAAGAGCGACATCCAGCCGCTGATCAACGAGGGCGCCACGAGGGAGGACCTGGCGGCGTCCGTGTTCCAGGCGGTGGTGAACCAGACCATCAGCGGCCTGGCCTGCGGCAAGCCCATCCGGGGCAACGTGGCCTTTTTGGGCGGCCCGCTCCATTTCCTGCCGGAGCTGCGGAACGCCTTCGTGCGCACGCTCCATCTCACGCCGGAGCAGACGATCTCGCCGGAGAACGCCCATCTGTTCGCCGCCGTGGGCGCGGCCATGACCGCGGAGGACAGCGCCCCGCGCATCGCCCTCTCCGCCCTCCGGAGCAAGCTGGAGGGAGAAGTGCGCATGCGCTTCGAGATCAAGCGTCTGGCGCCGCTGTTCGAGAGCGAGCAGGAGTATGACGCGTTCCTGGCCCGCCATGGGAGCCACAAGGTCACCACGGCGGATCTCGGCACATACAGCGGGCCGTGCTTTCTCGGCATCGACGCCGGCTCCACCACCACCAAGGCGGCCCTGGTGGGAGAGGATGGGAGCCTGCTCTACAGCTTTTACAGCAACAACAACGGCAGCCCTCTCGCCACGGCGATCCGGGCCATGAGGGAGCTCAAGGAGCGCCTGCCGGACACGGCGCAGATCGTCTATTCCTGCTCCACCGGCTACGGCGAGGCGCTCATCAAGGCCGCGCTGCTGCTGGATGAGGGCGAGGTGGAGACCATCGCCCACTATTACGCCGCCAGCTTCTTTGAGCCGGAGGTGGACTGCATCCTGGACATCGGCGGGCAGGACATGAAGTGCATCCGCATCCGGGACCACGCCGTGGACAGCGTGCAGCTGAACGAGGCGTGTTCCTCCGGCTGCGGCTCCTTCATCGAGACCTTCGCGGTCTCCCTGGGGTATACGGCGCCGGAGTTCGCCAGGGAGGCGCTGTTCGCCAAGAACCCGATCGATCTGGGCACCCGGTGCACCGTGTTCATGAACTCCAACGTCAAGCAGGCCCAGAAGGAGGGCGCGCCGGTGTCGGACATCTCGGCGGGGCTGGCCTATTCGGTCATCAAGAACGCGCTCTATAAGGTCATGAAGATCGCGGGGCCGGAGGACCTGGGCCGGCACACCGTCGTCCAGGGAGGCACATTTTATAACGACGCGGTGCTGCGCAGCTTTGAGCGCATCAGCGGCTGCGAGGCCGTCCGCCCGGACATCGCGGGCATCATGGGCGCCTTTGGGGCGGCGCTGGTGGCCCGGGAGCGCTGGCAGGGCCAGAAAACGTCCATGCTGCCGCTGCAGGACATCCTGGACCTGCGCTACGATACTCGCATGACCCACTGCCAGGGCTGCGTCAACCACTGCATGCTGACGGTGAACCTGTTTGACGGCGGGAGCCGCCGCTATATCTCCGGCAACCGGTGCGAAAAGGGCCTGGGCGGGGAGAAAAAACGGGAGGATGTGCCGGACCTGTTCGCCTATAAGCTGCGGCGGGTGTTCGACTACGAGCCTCTGCCGCCGGACCGGGCCCCCCGGGGCACGGTGGGCATCCCGCGGGTGCTCAATATGTATGAGGACTATCCGTTCTGGGCGGTGCTGTTCCGGGAGCTGGGCTTCCGTGTGGTGCTCTCGCCCCAGTCTACCCGAAAGATCTACGAGCTGGGCATCGAGTCCATCCCCAGCGAGTCGGAGTGCTATCCGGCCAAGCTCGCCCACGGCCACGTCCAGTGGCTGCTGCAGCAGGGGATCAAATTCATCTTCTATCCCTGCCTGCCCTATGAGCGCAACGAGACGCCCGCCGCGGCCAACCACTATAACTGCCCCATCGTCACGTCCTATTCGGAGAATATCAAGAACAACGTGGAGGAGCTGGCGGACCCGTCCGTCCGGTTCATGAACCCGTTTTTGCCGTTTCATGACGTCAAGGCCCTGACCCGGCAGCTGATCCGGGAACTGGGCGGACCGCTGTCCATCCCCTCGGACGAGATCGCCGCCGCCTGCCGCAAGGCGTGGGCGGAGCTGGAGCAGGTCCGCCGGGATATCCAGCGCAAGGGCGAGGAGACGCTGCGCTATATGGAGCAGACCGGCCGGCGGGGCATCGTCCTGGCCGGGCGGCCCTACCACATCGACCCGGAGATCAACCACGGCATCCCGGGCATGATCGCCTCCTATGGCCTGTGCGTGCTGACGGAGGACTCTGTGTCCCATCTGGCGGAGCCGGACCGGCCCCTGCTGGCCGTGGACCAGTGGATGTACCACTCCCGGCTGTACCGGGCGGCGGAGCTGGTGAAGGGACGGGACGATCTGGACCTGGTGCAGATGAACTCCTTTGGCTGCGGCCTGGACGCCATCACCACCGACCAGGTCAGCGACATCCTGACTGGGTCCGGAAAGCTGTACACCGTCCTGAAGATCGACGAGATGAACAACCTGGGCGCGGCCCGTATCCGCATCCGCTCGCTCATCTCCGCCCTGCGTCTGCGGGAGAAGAGCGGCGCGCCCCGGCAGATCGTGTCCTCCGGCTATCAGCGTCATGAGTTCACCCAGAGGATGAAGGACGAGGGCTACACGATCCTGTGCCCGGAAATGTCGCCCATCCATTTTGCCATGCTGCGGGCGGCGGTGGGCTCGTTCGGCTACAGGATCGACCTGTTGGAGAGCCCCCGCCAGAGCTCGGTGGACGTAGGGCTGCGGTTCGTCAACAACGACGCCTGCTATCCGTCCATGCTGGTGGTGGGACAGGTCATGGAGGCGCTGCTGTCCGGCCGGTATGACACCCACCGGGTGGCGGTGTTCATCACCCAGACCGGCGGCGGCTGCCGGGCGACCAACTACATAGGCTTTATCCGCCGCGCCCTGCAAAAGGGCGGTATGGGCCATGTGCCCGTCATCTCCGTCAGCGTCCAGGGGCTGGAGAGCAACGAGGGCTTCCGCCTCACGCCTACCATGCTGTTCAAGGCGCTGCAGGCGCTGGTCTATGGGGACCTGTTCATGCGGACGCTGTATCGGATGCGGCCCTATGAGATCACGCCGGGCTCCGCCGACGCGCTGCATGCCAAGTGGGAAAAGACCTGCATTGAGGCGCTGGAGGCGCCCTTCTCCATGGGCCGGTTCCGCCGGAACGTGGAGGGCATCGTCCGGGACTTCGACGCGCTGCCCATCCACGAGGACGTCGTCAAGCCCCGGGTGGGCATCGTGGGGGAGATCCTGGTCAAGTTCGACCCCGAGGCCAACAACCACCTGGTGGAGCTGCTGGAGAGCGAGGGGGCGGAGGCCGTCATGCCCGATCTGATGGACTTTTTGCTGTACTGCTTCTATAACGCTAACTTCAAGGCGGACCATCTGGGAGGGAAGAGCGCCACGGCTTGGATCTCGAATCTGGGGATCTCCGCCAGCGAACATTTCCGCCTCCATGCCCGCCGGGCCCTGGAGCAGAGCCGACACTTTACCCATCTGTCCCGGATCGGCGATCTGGCCGGCTATGCCAAGGACTATGTTTCTCTGGGCAACATGACCGGGGAGGGGTGGTTCCTCACCGGCGAGATGCTGGAGCTGATCCACAGCGGCGTGCCCAACATCATCTGCACCCAGCCCTTTGCCTGCCTTCCCAACCACATCGTGGGCAAGGGGGTCATCAAGGAGCTGCGGGCCGATCACCCCCAGGCCAACATCATCGCCGTGGACTACGATCCCGGCGCCAGCGAGGTCAACCAGCTCAACCGCATCAAGCTCATGCTGTCCGCCGCCAAGCAGCTGCTGGCGGAGGAGGAAGAGACAGCTGTCTGAGCGCTGCGGAAAACATGATACGAAACGGACCCGGACGACGGCAGTCGCCCGGGTCTTTCAGTATTTTTCCTTGCTCTTGAAAAGAGAGGCCGCCAGCAGGCCGAAAAAGATGGCCGCGCAGATCCCGCCCGCGGCGGAGGTGAACCCGCCGGTGAAGGCGCCGATCACGCCCCGCTGGGCCACCGCTTCCCGCACGCCCTTGGCCAGCAGGTTCCCGAACCCGGTCAGGGGCACCGTGGCGCCGGCCCCGGCCCACTCCGCCAGGGGCTCATAGAGGCCCACCGCCCCCAGGATCACGCCGGCCACCACGTAACCGGTGAGGATGCGGGCCGGCGTCAGCCTGGTCAGGTCGATGAGCAGCTGCCCCACCAGGCACAGCGCCCCGCCCACCAAAAACGCCTTCAAAAATGTCATTACCGTCTCGTTCATGTCATTTCCTCGTGTTTTCCAGCGCCACCGCGTGGCAGATGGCGGGGATGCTCTCGCCCTGCTGGTTGGTGGTGGGGCTCATCATGGCCCCCGTGGCGGCGAACAGCAGCTTGTTCCAGTTGTGCTCCAGCATCCCGTGCAGCAGGTGGCCGCACAGCACCGACGCCGAGCACCCGCACCCGGAGCCGCCGGCGTGGGCGTCCTGGCCGTTGACGGCATAGATGAGGCAGCCGCAGTCCATATACCCGATGCCCAGGTCCACGCCGTCCCGGGAGAACAGGTCCGCCAGGATGCGGGAGCCCACCATGCCCAGATCGCCGGTGACGATGGCGTCATAATAGTCTGGGCCCCGGCCGGTGTCCTCGAAGTGGGCCTTGATGGTCTCGTAGGCCGCCGGAGCCATGGCCGCGCCCATGTTGTTCATGTCCGTCACCCCCGCGTCGGTGATGACGCCGGTGGTGATGTGGGTCACATAGGGGGCCGGGCCGTCGGCCTTGAGGATCAGCGCCCCCGCGCCGGTGACGGTCCACTGGCTGGTGGGCGGGCGCTGGTTGCCGTACTGGAGGGGGAAGCGGTACTGCCGCTCCGCCGAGCAGAAGTGGCTGCTGGTGGCCGCCGCGGCGGTATCGCAGAAGCCGCCGTCGATCATCATGGCGGCGAGGGAAAGCCCCTCGGCCATGGTGGAGCAGGCCCCGTACAGGCCGAAATAGGGCACGCCGCACTCCCGCATGGCGTAGGCCGACCCGGCGCACTGATTCAAAAGATCGCCGGAAAAGACATATTCCACGTCGCTGGGGGAGGTCTTGGCCTTGTCGCAGACGATGGACCAGCACATCTTCAGCATGGCGCTCTCCGCCTTCTCCCAGCTCTTGGCGCCGAAGCGGGAGTCTTCGCTCAGATAATCGAAATACTTGCGCAGAGGGCCCTCGCCCTCTTTTTTGCCGCCCACGCACGCCGCCGCGGCCACGCCCGGCTGCAGGGTCAGGTGGACGGTCTGTTTTCCCATTCGTTTCGTTTCCATGGGACTAGTTTGCACGCGATGGGCAAAAAAATACGCCGGGAGAAAAAACCTCCCGCGCGTCGTTATTTTATCGGGTTGAGGCCGGCAAAGAGCTCGTCGTAGCTCTTCATGCCCTTGCAGCGGCCAAAGGAGAGCTCCCTATTTTCGCCGAACTGTGCGAGAAAGCATTTTGTCAGCTCTTCCACGGTCACCTCCAGGGTGTGCATGAACTGGGTGTAGGCAAAGTCGTAGCCTGGCGTGCCCTCCGGAAAATTGGCCGTGATGAGCGATTCCGTCACCTGGTCCAGGGGATAGAGCTTCAGGTGCAGCAGCTCGTGGACGATGACCTCCTCCAGATTCTCCTGATTGGGATTGCGTGTGTTCAAAAGCAGTACCGCCTTTTTGTCGTCGCAGTCCACCCGGAAGTCTCCGGTCTTGTGAAACGCCGGGTCGTCCACCAGCTCCAGGCGCACGTCCCAGCTGTCAGACAGGCGCAGGATGCCGCGCCATTTTTCAAATGTTTCCTGTATATGCTGTATGTCCATGTTTTCTCCTTACAAGTATATCTCCGTCTCCACGAACGTCCGGTCCTTGCGGGACTGGCCGCCGATGGCGGCAACCGCGCCCTTGCCGCGGCCCCGGATGGAGATCACATCGCCCTGGGAGATGGGCGCGTCCACATGCAGGCACTGGACGTAGTTGAGCGTCACCGCCCCGGCACGGATGAGCTCCGCCGCCTGGGTCCGGGAGACGCCGAACATGCCGCCGGCCACCGCGTCCAGCCGCAGGCTCTTCACCGTGAAGGTCATTTTTTTGACCTTCCGCTCCGGCGGGGCGACGTCGGCAAGAGAGAGGGGGGAGGCCTTCACCGTGCAGCGGCCCACCTGGGTGAGCTCGTCCAGCAGCAGCCTCTCCACCGTGGGCAGGCAAAAGATCGTGGCCGTGTCCCCCTGGACCCAGAAGTCGCCGATCCACTCCCGGCGCACCCCCAGGCCCAGGGCCGCGCCCATATAGTCCCGGTGGCCCGGCTGGCCGAAATAGGCGGTCACCTTCAGAGCGCGGATGTATTCCGCCGGGTCGAAGTCCGCCTCCTCCAGCCAGAAGGGGAGAAAGAAGGCGCACTTGCGCTCGCAGGCGGCGCTGCCGCCGTCCAGATGCAGCCGCACGTCCGCCCGGCGTTTTGCCCAGGCGGTGAGCTCCGTCTGCTCGGCCATGGTGAGAAAGCCGGTGGCGGTGACGGCGCTCTGGCGCTCGCACCGGTCCGCCAGTTCTTCGATCCTTTTTTCCAGGTCTTTTTCCATTGTGTCCTTCTCTCATACTGTCCCTCTGACGGGGCGGCATCAACGCCGGCGGACATCCGCGGGCGGGAAGTCAAAGGGATGCCAGCAGGCAGATGAGTCCGACGGAGATCAGCAAAACGCCCACGACGCGATCCACAGTCAAAGCCAGTCCAGAGGGCTCGGCGTCTTTAAAACGCCAGCCATATCCCAGCCACCACGCCGTCCGGGGCGAGATCGTCTGGAACGCGCCCAATGCCAGCAGAAGGACGGCCAGGATAGGACTTGGACCGGAATGCTCCTGACCGGCTGTTTCCAGCGATAACACATCCCACAGGACGTCTCCCGGCGCATAGCCTGAGGCCTCCGGGTCATAGTCGTCGCTCCATCCGCCGTGACCAAAGTTTCCGTCCATCGTCCAATAGTACCTGGAGCCGTCCGGATAAGTGATATCCAGATCGACAGAGTCTCCGCCGCTGTCGGAGATCTCAAACCGGTAGACGACCCCATCGCAGGTGATCGTCCTCTGTTCCCGGTCCACGGTATAGGTCTTTCCGTCATGATCGACATCATAAACATCCGGGCTTTCTTTGCTTTGGCAGCCACATAGGGCGAACACAGACAATAGCACCGCGATCCAGAGACAAAAGCGTTTCATCATGATCTTTCCTCCTCAAATCCCGATCTGCCGCGCTTTGATCCGCGCGGCGACGGTTCAAAACTGCGTCCTTTTCACCGCCTGGGCGATCTGGTCCAGGACCCACTCCACCTCGGCGTGGAACTCGCCGGAGGAGGTGCGCAGCACGCCCGCGCGGAAGGCCCCCAGCTGCACCATCCGGTCGGAGGTGACCACCCGGACGGTCTCGTTCTTGCCGATCTCGTCCGCCAGATGCTCGATGTACATATCCGCCGTCTCGCCCTCCCGGGTGTAGGCCACGCGGATGTTCCCATGGCTCGTCCGGCTGCCGGTGCCGCCGGGGACCTTGTAAGCGTCAAAGACCACCGCCAGGTCGCACTTGGCGTAGCCCTGGTAGTTGGCCAGCATGTGCAGCAGCCGCTCCCGGGCCAGGTCCAGGCTCTGGGCGGCCAGCGTTTTCAATTCGTCCCAGGCGAAGATCACGTTGTAGCCGTCCACGATGATGTGTTCAGGCCGCTTGCGGGCCTGCATCTCGATGCCGATGGCGCTGTTGACCTGGGGGGCGGAATAGACCGGCCGGCGGATGGGGCCGAACTCCCGGGTCATGATGGCCTCCAGCTCCTTCTCGTCGATGTCCAGGTTCTGCCGCCGGACCTGGGGCACGGCGTCCGCGTCCGGCCGGGCGGGGTCTTTGAGGCCGCTGTCCAGGTGCATGTAGTCTTTGACCTTGTCCCACTTCACGGTGAAGCCGGCCCCGTGGGCGCAGAAAACGCTGTCGGGGGTGTTGTCCAGGTCCGCCTCCGGGTCGTAGCCCAGCGCGTCGATGACGGCCTGGGCGTTGTGGCAGGGCCGGTAGCCGTCCACATGGCAGGAGAACCGCCCCCGGCCGCCGGTGTAGGCGGCCACCTGGGCCGCGTAATCGGCCATGGCCGCCACGGGGGCGCTGCCCTCCAGCACGGTCATCTCCCCGGCGGACACGGGGCTGTCGTGGGCGCCGCCCATGGCGCGGATGTCGGTGATGGCCCGGCCGATCTGAGCGGCGGGCACCTCCAGCCGGAAGGCGTAATAGGGCTCCAGCAGCACGCTCTCGGCCTGCATCAGACCCTGGCGCACGGCCCGGTAGGTGGCCTGGCGGAAGTCGCCGCCCTCGGTGTGCTTCAGATGGGCGCGGCCGGCCAGGAGCGTGATCTTCACATCCGTGAGGGGGGAGCCGGTGAGCACGCCCAGGTGCTGCTTTTCCTCCAGGTGGGTGAGGATCAGCCGCTGCCAGTTCCGGTCCAGCACGTCCTCCGAGCAGGCGGTGGCCAGCTGGATGCCGCTGCCGGGCGCGCCCGGCTCCAGCAGCAGGTGCACCTCGGCATAGTGGCGCAGGGGCTCAAAGTGGCCCACGCCCTCCACGGTGCTGGCGATGGTCTCCCGGTAGAGCACCCGGCCCGAGTCGATGTCCACGTCCACGCTGAACCGGTCCTTGATGAGCCCCTTGAGCACGTCGATCTGCACCGCGCCCATCAGCTGCACGTGGATCTCGCCCAGCCGCTCCTGCCACAGGATGTGCAGCTGAGGCTCTTCCTCCTCCAGGGTCTTCAGCCGGGGCAGCATGGTCCGCGCGTCGCAGCCCTTGGGCAGCACGATGCGGTAGCCCATGGCGGGCACAAGGTACGGCTCGGCCCCGTCGGGCTCGGCACCCAGCCCCTGGCCGGGCCAGGTGGCGGTCAGGCCCGTCACAGCGCAGACCTGCCCGGCGGGCGCCGTGTCCGCCGTGTCGAACTTCACGCCGGAGTAGAGCCGGATCTGGCTGATCTTCTCCTCCAGCGGCTCCTCTCCCCGCAGAGGCAGATAGCGGACGGGCATCCGCACCGAAAGGCTCCCGCCGGTGACCTTCAGATAGGTCAGCCGGTTGCCCTGGCCGTCCCGGCCGATCTTATAGACCCGTGCGGCGAAGGGCGCGGCGGGCCAGGCGGGGGAGAGAGTGTATTTGTCCAGCGCGGCGAGAAATTCCTCCACGCCGTCCAGCTTCAGACCCGAGCCGAAAAAGCAGGGGAACAGCTTTCTCTGCCGGATGAGCGCGGCCGCGTCGCCGTCGGGCACGGCCCCGGTCTCCATGTACCGGTCCAGCACCGCCTCGTCCAGCATGGCCACCGCCTCGTCACGGGCGGCGGCGTCGGGGGATGAGAAATCCACGCAGCCCTCGCCCAGGCGGCCGCGGATGTCCTCCATCAGGGCGGCCTCATCGGTGCCGGTCACGTCCATCTTGGTGACGAACAGCACCGTGGGCACCCGGTATCGGCCCAGCAGGGACCAGAGGGTCTCCGTGTGGGCCTGGACGCCGTCGGTGCCGCTGATGACCAGGATGGCATAGTCCAGCACCTGGAGCACCCGCTCCGCCTCCGGGGAGAAGTCCACATGTCCCGGGGTGTCCAGCAGGGTGATCTCCATATCGCCGGAGGACAAAATGGCCTGCTTGGAGAAGATGGTGATGCCCCGGGCCCGCTCCAGGTCGTGGGTGTCCAGATAGGTGTCCCGGTGGTCCACCCGGCCCAGACGGCGGATCTTCCCCGTCAGATAGAGCATCCCCTCCGAGAGGGTGGTCTTGCCCGCGTCCACGTGGGCCAATATGCCGATGGCGAGTTTTTTCATAGGCGAGGTCCTTTGCAAAGAGGATCGAACGCAGAAAATCGCCGGGACTCAGGGAGAGTTCCGGCGAAATCCTGGGGTGAAGATGGAAGAGAAGAAACTGACTCTTGTACGATCCATCATACAGGCCGGATGTTACAAAAGAAAGAGAGAGGTCATTACAAATGTGTGAAGTTTTCCGAAAGTCCCTCAGTCAAAGGCGAAGCCCCACCACAGCTTGCCGGCCGTGGGGTCGCTGACCGTGGAGCGGAACACGGCGGTCATATAGGGCCGGACCTGGCCGGGGCCCTCCAGGACCAGGGGCGTGCGTACCTCGAATTCCCTGGCGGGCAGGTGTACCGCCGCGGCCTCCAGCACCTCTTTCCAGTCCCCGCCGGGAGCCAGCAGCTCCCGTACCCGGCATACGTCCCCGTCTATGTCCGCGGCCAGGATGTCCCCGTCCACGGAGAAGAACCCGCCGCCGTACAGCTCCATGGCCCTGGCCTCCATGCTCAGGAAGGAGCCGGGCATGACGGCGTAAGGGGTGCCCCGCAGCAGGGACTTGCGCCGCAGGTAGTATTCCCCGAGGGAGATGCGCTCGGCGTCCCGCCCCGGCTGGGGGGACAGCTCCGCCGCCGCGATCCGGCCCTCCCGGATGTAGCTGACCGGCACCACGCCGCCGGCCATGCGGAAAAAGTGGAACTGGGCCTCGTCCCCCGGCAGCACGCACGCCGCGTCCTGCCGCTGCAGCGCGGCGGTGACGCAGGCGCGGTATACCGCCGTGCCGATGCCCCGGCCCCGCCAGGCCGGATCGGTAGCCAGTCCGTACAGGTATGCCGAGGACAGAGCCATGTCGGAGGGCGGGAACAGCAGCGGCCCGTCCAGGATGTACATGGCCGACACGACCTGGCCCTCCGCCTCGGCCACGAGACAGCTGTCATGGATCAGGAACTGGTCGTGAAAGGCGCGGATATACGCCTCGTCGTGGCGGAAAGCCTCCCGCCACAGGGTCACCAGCCGGGGGCGGTCCGCCTCCCGCCAGGGACGGATGATGAGATCAGACATGTGCAAACTCCACTTCTATATCGTCCGCGCCGGCAGACCGGACGCGGCTCAGCCGCGCAGGCTCCGGATCTCCCGCTGCAGCGTTTTCAGGTCCACGAACGTCTCCGGCCGCTTGCTCGGGTCCCGCAGCAGGGCGGAGGGGTGGTACATGGCCATGGCCTTTCGGCCGTCCACGTCGAACCACTGGCCGTGCTCCCTGGTGATGCGGAAGTCCGGCTTGATGAACGCCATGGCGGCGATGCGGCCCAGAAAGACCAGGATCTTCGGATCGACCAGGGCCAGCTGCCGCTCCAGCCAGGGCATGCACGCCGCCTGCTCGTCAGGCAGCGGGTCCCGGTTCCGGGGCGGGCGGCACTTGACGATGTTGGCGATGTACACCTGGGTCCGGTCCAGGTCGATGATCTGGAGCATGGTGTCCAGAAGCTTTCCCGCCGGGCCCACGAAGGGCTCGCCCTGCAGGTCCTCCTGCTCGCCGGGGCCCTCGCCGATGAACATCACGTCCGCCGACTCGTTTCCCACGCCGAACACCAGGTGCTGCCGGGTGTGGCCCAGCTGGCAGTCCATGCAGCGGGAGCATTCGCCCTTCAGCGCTTCCCAGCTGTCGCCGCCGGGGTTTTCTCTGAAAAAGTCCATATCAGTCCAGCTCGCTCTGGCCGGTGTAGAGCATGTAGTACCGCCCCTTTTGCTCCAGCAGTTCCTCGTGGCTGCCCCGCTCCACGATCTGGCCGTGCTCGATGACCACGATGGCCTGGGCGTTGCGGACGGTGGAGAGGCGGTGGGCGATGACGAACACCGTCCGGCCCTCCATCAGCGCGTCCATGCCCCGGTCGATGAGCTTTTCGGTGCGGGTGTCGATGGAGCTGGTGGCCTCGTCCAGGATCATCACCGGGTGCTTGGCCACGGCGGTGCGGGCGATGGCCAGCAGCTGCCGCTGGCCCTGGGACAGGTTCTGGCCGTTGCCGGTGATCATGGTATCGTAGCCGTTCGGCAGGCGGGTGATGAACCCGTGGGCGTTGGCGGACTTGGCCGCGGCGATGCACTCCTCGTCCGTGGCGTCCAGCTTGCCATAGCGGATGTTCTCCATGACCGTGCCGGTGAAGAGGTTGGTATCCTGCAGCACGATGCCCATGCTCCGGCGCAGGCCGGCTTTTTTGATGTCCTTGACATCGATGCCGTCGATGAGGATACGGCCGCTGTCGATCTCATAGAAGCGGTTGATCAGGTTGGTGACGGTGGTCTTGCCCGCGCCGGTGGAGCCCACGAAGGCGATCTTCTGGCCGGGTTTTGCCCAGACGGTGACGCCCTTCAGAACGGGCTTTTCCGGGACATAGGAGAAGTACACGTCCTCCAGGCGAACGTTGCCCAGCACCTCCCGGAACGCATAGAAGCCGTCCCCCTGGGGGATCTTCCAGGCCCAGAAGCCGGTGCGCTCGCCCTTGGCGGTCTCGGTGAGGGTGCCGTCCGGGGCGCGGTCCACGGTGACCAGGGTCACGGTGCCGTCGTCCGGCTCCGGCTCGTGGTCGATGACGGCGAAGATGCGCTCCGCGCCGGCGATGGCGGAGAACAGGTTGATGGCCTGGTTCGACATCATGTTGATGGGCATGGTCACCTGGCGGATGTAGTTGAGGTACACGCCCAGAGAGCCGATGGTGAAGGAGCCCGTCAGGGTCATGAACCCGCCCAGCACGGCCGTCACGGCATAGCAGACGTTCATGATGGCGTTCATGGTGGGGAAGATGATGTTGCCCAGGAAGTTGGCAAAGATGGCGTTGTCCCGGTAATCGTCGTTCAGCTCGCTGAAGTCCTCCTTGGCCCGCTCCTCGTAATTGAAGGCTTTGACCACCTTCAGCCCGTCCAGCATCTCCTCGATGTAGCCGTTGAGCGTGCCCAGGGAGGCCTGCTGCTTTTTGAAGAGGATCTTGGAGAACCGGCCCACGCCCCGGACCAGGCCGAAGGAGACGGCGATGGTCAGAAGGGTGATGAGGAACAGCTTCCAGCTGAGGTTGATCATCAGCGCCACGGTGCCCACGAAGGTGATGATGCCGGACAAGAACTGCACGATGCCCTGCTCCAGGCACATCTGCACGTTGTCCGCGTCGTTGGAGAAGCGGCTCATGAGCTCGCCGTGGGTGTGCTGGTCGAAGAAGGTGACGGGCAGGTCCTGCAGCGCGGAGAAGAGGTCCCGCCGCAGGGCGTTGGTGGCCCACTGTGCCAGAGTCATGCAGGTGCGGGAGGTGAAGTATGTGGCCACGGCGCTGGCCAGATAGATGACGGTCAGGATGCCGAGCTGCCGTGCCAGCGCGGAGTAATCCTTGGTCTGCTGGGTGATGAGGGGCACGATATAGTCGTCGATGAGGGGTTTGAGATAGTAGCTGGCCGCCAGAGTGCAGCCGGTGGAGACGAGCATCATCACCAGCACCAGCACGAAAAGTCCCTTGTTCTTGCCGGCGTAGCCCAAAATGCGGATGAGAGTGCCCTTGGCGTCCTTGGGCTTGCGGAAGTCCCGGCCGCCGCTTTTATAGATCTTCTCGTCGTTGACGTCCACGTTGTCCACAGCCAGGCGCGCCTTCAGCTGGGCCCAAATGCTCTTGCCGTGATCAGCCATTGCTCAGCGCCTCCTCTACCTGCGAAGTATAGATGTCCCGATAGATGGGGCTGCGCTTCATGAGCTCCTCGTGGGTGCCCACGGATTCGACGCCGCCCTCGTCCAGCACCACGATCTTGTCCGCGTTCACCACGGAGGAGATGCGCTGGGCGATGATGAACACGGTGGTGTGGGCCAGCTCCCGGGAAAAGCTCTCCCGGATGCGGCCCTCGGTGTCGGAGTCCACGGCGCTGGTGCTGTCGTCCAAAATGAGGATGGCTGGCTTTTTCAGCATGGCCCGCGCGATGCACAGCCTCTGTTTCTGGCCGCCGGAGACGTTGGAGCCGCCCTGCTGGATATGGGTGTCCAGCCCGTCGGGCATCTGGGAGACGAAGTCCCAGGCCTGGGCGCTCTTGAGCGCGTCGATGATCTCCTCGTCGGTGGCGTCCTGCTTGCCCCAGGCGATGTTCTGGCGGATGGTGCCGGAGAAGAGGACGTTTTTCTGCAGCACCATGCCGATGCCGTCCCGCAGATCGCGGATGCGGTAATCCCGCACGTCCACGCCGTCCACCAGCACCTGCCCCTCGGTCACGTCATAGAACCGGGGGATCAGGTTCACCAGGCTGGACTTGCCGGAGCCGGTGCCGCCCACGATGGCCACCGTCTGGCCGGGGGCGGCGGAGAAGGAGATGTTCCGCAGCACGTCCTCGCCGTTGCCGGTGCGGGAATAGCGGAAGGAGACGTTTTTGAACTCCACGCTGCCCCGGGACGGCTCGATGGTCCGCTGGGGGGCGTCGGGCCGGTCCTGGATGTCGGGAACGGTGTCCAGCACCTCGGCGATACGCTTGCCGCAGGCGCGGGAGCGGGTGTACTGCATCAGCACCATGGAGAACATCATCACGCTCATCATGATCTGGTTCAGATAGCTGATGACCGCCAGCAGCTGGCCGGATTCGATCTCGCCGGTGGCCACCATCCGCCCGCCGAACCAGTAGATGCACAGCGTCACCGCGTTGAGCACGATCGTGGCCAGAGGGCTCATGGCGATGATCACGCCCACGGCCTTCAGGTTGGACCGGGTCAGCTCGTCGTTGGCCTTTTTGAACTTCTGCCGCTCATAGCGCTGGCGGACGAAAGCCTTCACCACCCGGATGGCGATCAGATTCTCCTGGATGTCCGCGTTCATGGCGTCCAGCTTTTGCTGCACCCGCAGGAAGAGCTTATCCACCAGGGTCATCACCGTGACCACGCCCACGAACAGCAGCGGCACCGCCACCATATAGATGAGGGCAAGCTTCCGGGAATAGGAGACGACGATGGTCATGGCCACCAGCAGCTGGAAGGGCGCCTGGATGAAGGTGCGCAGCATCATCTGCACCGCCATTTGCAGCTGGCGCACGTCGCTGGTGGTGCGGGTGATGAGGCTGGCGGTGGAGAACCGGTCGATGTCGGCAAAGGAGAATTCCTGGATCTGCCGGTACATGGCCGAGCGGAGGTTGGCACCGAAGCCGTTGGCCGCCCGGGAAGCGTTCCAGGTGCTGATATAGCCGGACACGGCGCTCAGGATGGCCAGCGCCGTCATCAGCAGGCCGCAGATGACGATGTACCGCCGGTTGCCGGTGGCCACGCCCACGTCCACGATGTTGCTCATCAGCGTGGGCAGGGCCAGGGTGACCACGGTCTCCAGCAAAACGAAAATGGGGGTCAGGATCAGGGAATCTTTGTACTTTCCCCAATAGCCTGTGAGGATCTCGCGCATAGGGATGAGACGGCTCCTTTCATGATCGTTTTCTTATTACAATATTAATAACTAAAATAGTTTACCAAACCGGCCGGTTGAAGTCAACCGTACGGTGTGAACAGAGTGTGAATTGTGCGCCAGTCATAATGGGCCGGACAGGCTCATAGGCTTGCCCTGGGAGGGATGGCGATGGACGGATTCACGGCCGCGGCGGCGCTGCTGCCGCCGGCGCTGCGGCGGGCGGCGGAGAGCCTGCCGCCGGAGGACCGGGCCCGCTGCGAGGAGCTGCGGCTGCGGCGGGGCCGGGAGGCCACGGCGCTGGTGGACGGGAAGGAATACGGTCTGGGGACCGGGCCGGTGACGGAGGGGCACATGCGCGCCGTGGCGGAGGCGGCCACGGGGGCCAGCCTGCACGCGGCGGGGGAGCAGCTGCGCCAGGGCTATCTGGCCGCGCCCGGCGGGGTGCGGGTGGGCCTGTGCGGCGAGGCGGTGATGGGGCCGGCGGGCCTGGAGGGACTGCGGGAGCTGTCCGGCATGGCCATCCGGGTGCCGCGGGCCGTGGAGGGCTGCGCCGACGGCATCTGGGACGCGCTCACCGCCGGGGGATTCGTCTCCACGGTGATCTGCGCGCCGCCGGGCGGCGGCAAGACCACGCTCCTGCGGGAGCTGGTGCGCCGGCTCTCCTGGGAGGGGCTGCGGGTGGCCGTGGCGGACGAGCGGGGCGAGATCGCCGGGGCACGGAATGGGGAGCCGGGCTTCGACCTGGGGCCCCGGACGGACGTGATGACCGGCCTCGGCAAGGCCCAGGCCGTCGGGATGCTGGTCCGGACCATGGACCCCCAGGTGGTGGCGATGGACGAGATCGGCGGCCCGGCGGACGCGCAGGCGCTGCGGCGTGCAGCCGGCTGCGGCGTGGCGCTGCTGGCTACGGCCCACGGGGAACGCGGCTGCCGGGACGGACAGACGGTCCGGGACCTGATCGGAGCGGAGGTGTTCCGCCGGCGGGTCTGGGTGGAACGGCGGGACGGCCGGCGGCGCTATACGGTGGAGCGTGCCCTATGCGGCTGACGGGAGCGCTGGCGCTGACGGCGGCGGGGCTGCTGGCGGGCCTGGCCGGCGCGGACCGGCTGCGGGCCCGGGCGGCGCTGCGGGCGGAGCTGTGCCGGATGCTGGACATGATGGAATTCGAGCTGGACCGGTTCATGACGCCGCTGCCGGCGCTGTTCGCCAAGCTGGGGGACCTGCTGGACGGCGAGGCGGGCGCGCTCTGCCGGCGGATGGCCGGGGAGCTTGCCCGGCCCGAGGGGCGGGAGGCGGCGGCGCTTTGGACGGCGGCGCTGGCGTCCCTGCCGGAACAGGAGCGGCGGCTGCTGGAGCCGCTGGGACCGGTGCTGGGCCGGTATGGCGCGGCGGAGCAGGTGCGGGCCCTGGCCGGATGCTGCCAGCAGATGGAGCGGGCCCGGGACGAGGCGCGGGCGGCGCTGCGGGAGCGGGGAAAGCTCTGGGTGGGGCTCTCCGCCGCCGGAGCGGCGGCGCTGGCGGTGCTGCTCATGTGAGGCGGGCATATGACCAAGGATGGAGAACATGGATGTAGATCTGATCTTCAAAATCGCGGCGGTGGGCATCCTGGTGGCGGTGCTGAACCTGCTTTTGAGCCGTTCCGGCCGGGACGAGCAGGCGCTGATGACCACGATCGCGGGGCTGGTGGTGGTGCTGGTGATCCTGGTGCAGCGGATCGCGGAGCTGTTCGAGCTGATCCGCCGGCTGTTCGAGCTGGGATGAGCGTGCTGATGAAGGCGGTGGCCCTGGGCCTGACCGGGGCGGTGGCGGCGCTTCTCTTAAAGCGCAGCGTGCCGGAGATGGGGCTAGCGGTGACGGCGGCGGTGTGCGTGGCGGCGGCGGCCCTGGCGGCGGAGCTGATGGGCCAGCTGCGCCAGACGGTGGATCTGGCCAGAGAGCAGACAGGGCTGAGCCCCGCGGTGGTGACGCCCGTGCTCAAGTGCGTGGGCATCGGCATCGTCACGCGGCTGGGGGCGGACCTGTGCAAGGACGCGGGGCAGAGCGCCGTGGCCTCGGCGGTGGAGCTGACCGGCGCGGCCTGCGCCATGGGGGCGGCGCTCCCTCTCGTCCGGGCGCTGCTGCAGATGATCTCGGAGCTGACATGAGAACGGTGCTGTTTCTTTTGATATGCGCGCTGCTGCTGCCCGTGCCGGCCATGGCCGCCGAGGCGGAGGCGGTGGAGCAGGCCCTGCCGGAGTCCGCCCGGGCCATCATGGGGGATGTGGGCGTCTATGAGGCCGCGGGCGGCGGGCTGTGGCGGCGGATATGGTCCTGGGCGGTCGAGGCTCTGTCCGGCCAGCTGAAGGCGGCGGCCCGGAGCGCGTGCGTGGCCCTGGCGGTGACGCTGCTGTGCTCGCTGGCGGCCGCCCTCAGCGAAGGGGGAAAGGCCCCGGAGTATGTGCTGCTGGGCGGCGCGATGGCCATCATGGCGGTGTGCGCGGGGGACATGCGCTCCTTCCTGGGCCAGACGCGCCAGGCGCTGGCGGAGCTGTCGGACTTCTCCCGGGCGCTGCTGCCCACCATCGCCGGCGCCTCGGCGGCAGGCGGCCACGGGGCCTCGGCAGCCGCCAAATATGCCGCGTCGGCGCTGTTCATGGACGTGCTGATGACGGTGGGGATGGATGTGGTGCTGCCGCTGATCTACACCTACGCCGCCGCCAGCGCCGCCAACGCGGCCCTGCCCTCCGGGGCGCTGGGAGGACCGGTGAAGCTGACCGGCTGGGTGTGCTCCACGCTGCTGGCGGGGCTCACCACGGTGTTCACCCTGGCCCTGACGGTGACCGGCGTGGTGGCGGGCACGGCGGACAAGGCGGCCGGGAGCCTGGCCAAGACGGCCATCGCGGCGGCGCTGCCGGTGGTGGGCTCCATCCTGGCGGACGCGGCGGACACCTATCTGGCCGGGGCGGCGCTGCTGCGGGGCGCGGTGGGGGCCTTCGGCCTGGCGGCGGTGGTGTGCGTGTGCGTGGGACCGGCGATGGGCCTGGGCCTGCACTATGTGCTGTACAAGGCCGCGGCCTGCGTGGCGGAGCCCTTTGCCGAGGGCCGGCTGGCGGCTCTGGTGGGCGCCATCGGCACGGCCTACGGCATGGCCCTGGGGCTGGTGGGCAGCGCGGGGGCTATGCTGTTCATCTCGGTGGTGCTGGGAGCGGAGGTGATGGGCCCGTGAGGCAGTGGATCGCCGCCATCGCGGCGGCGTCGGTGCTGTCGGCCATGGCCATGGCGCTGACGCCCAAGGGGCGGGTGCGGCAGGTGACGGGGCTGGCCTGCGCGCTGGTGTGCGCGCTGGCGGTGGCGTCCCCGGTGACGGAGCTGGATCTGGGGGAGCTGGCGGCGGGCATCGCCGGCTACGAGCAGCGGGCCAGGGCGGTGGTGTCCGACGCGGAGGAGGAGGCGAAAATGCTGGATAGGACATACATAGAGGAGCGCTGCCAAGCATATATATTGGGCAAAGCGGGTCCGGACACGGCGGCCGTGACGGTGACGGCCCGGTGGGACGAGGAGCAGCTGGTCTGGTATCCCTGGTCCGCCCAGGTGGACGGCGCCTATGACGCCGCCCTCGCGGCGGTGATGGAGGGAGAGCTGGGCATCCCGCCCTCCCGCCAGAGCTGGAGGGACCATGGCTGACGGCGCAAAGGGCATGCTGGAGAAGCTGGGGCGGTTCCGGTACGCGCTGATCGTGGCGGCCGTGGGGCTGGCGCTGCTGCTATGGCCCTCCGGCGGGAAGGAAGCCGCGGCCGGAGACACGGAGGAGGCGAGGCTGAGCGCTCTGCTCACGCAGATGGAAGGGGTGGGGCGCGCGGAGGTGCTGCTTTCGGAGAATGGCGCGGCGGTGGTATGCCAGGGCGCGGACAGCGCCTCGGCGCGCCTGGACATCACCAGCGCGGTACGCAGCTATACGGGGCTGGGCGCGGATAAGATCGTGATCTTCAAAATGAATGAAAGCTGGAGGGATGGACATTGAAAAGGAATCTGAAACGGAATCTGGTCATCGTGGCCGTATTGGTGTTCGTGGGGGCGGCGGTGTATCTCAACTGGAGCTACAACAGCCGCTGGGGCGCGGCGGACGCCGCCATGGTGGCCGCGGAGGACGCGGCGATGCAGGCGGCACAGGAGCAGTATACGGCCGCGTCCGCCGAGAAGGATGATGCCAGCGTGGCCGTCACGGCCTATTTCGACGAGGCCAGGCTCACCCGGCAGACGTCGCGGGACGAGGCGCTGGAGCTGCTGGAGCAGGCTTGCGCCGGCCAGGATACCTCTCAGGAGGTGATCGACGAGTCTATGCGGCAGATCAACGCCATGGCATCCTGGAACCTGCAGGAGAGCCTGCTGGAGAACCAGCTGCTGGCCAAGAACTTCACCGACTGCGTGGTGTTTGTCTCCGGGGACGGCGTCACCGTGGCGGTGCCCGCGCCGGTGGAGGGCCTCACGGATACCCAGGTGGCCCAGATCACCGAGGCGGTGGTGGCCAACACCGACTATACCGCCCAGTCGCTGCACATCATCGAGGTCACGGAATGATCTGGCTGTAAACTGCCTCTTCCTTTTTTGCGACCGGTGTGTTATAATGACCCAAAGAATGCGCCGAAGGACGTTTGGAGGTAGCAGCCCATGGCAGAGAACTATATCACCAAGCAGGAAGAGAAGGGCACTGTCAACATCTCCGAGGACGTAGTGGCCGTGATGGTGGCCGCCGCGATCAACGAAGTGGAGGGCGTCGCCGGCCTGGGCAGTCCCAACACACCGGAGCTGACGGAGCTTTTCGGACGGAAGAATCCCGGAAAGGGCCTGAAGATCCGCTTCATCGACGAGCGGATCACCATCGATGTGCTCATCAACGTCCGCGCTCCCGGAAGCGTCACCGATACCGCCGTGCGGGTGCAGGACGCGGTGTGCAGCGAGGTGGAGTCCATCACCGGCATGAGCGCGGTGGTGAACGTCCACGTGACGGGCATTTCCTTTGACAAGTAAACGCCTTGTGATCGATCGGGAGCCCCGGTTCAGGGGCTCCCTGTTGTATTTTTGCGATTCGGAGGGACTATGACCAGATCAGCAGCGAGAGAGATCGCCATCCAGCTGGGCTTCGCCGCGGCCGGCACCGGAGAGGACCCGGCGGCGGCTGTGGAGGCCTTTTTCGAGCCGGAGCACTATGCGTCCCTGGCCGGGGAGGACGAGCTGTACGGCGAGAGACCGTCCAAAAAGGACCTGGACTTCATCCTGCGCAGCGTCGCCGGCGTGGCGGAGCGGCGGGAGGAGCTGGACGGGCTCATCGGCCGGTACGCCAAGGGCTGGCGCACCGAGCGCATCAGCCGCAGCGCCGCGGCCATCCTGCGCCAGGCCATGTATGAGATCCTCTATATGCCCGAGGTGCCGGACGCGGCCTCCATGGACGAGGCGGTGGAGCTGGCCAAGGGCTATGAGGACGCCGAGGTGGTGGCCTTCATCAACGGGGTCCTGGGCGGGTTCTATCGGGGCGAGGTGTCCCATGAGGAGGCTCCCGCCCAGGAGGACCGCGCGGAGGACGAGCCCCCGGAGGAAGAGGATGAATGAGACCGTTTTCACCGTCACGGCCCTGAACAGCCGGGTCAAGGCCCTGCTGGAGGCGGACCCGATGCTGGCCCGGGTGGCGGTGAAGGGCGAGCTGTCCAACTATAAGGTCTACCCGTCCGGCCATCACTACTTCACCCTGAAGGACGCGGAGAGCAGCGTGCGGTGCGTGATGTTCCGCTCCAGCGCCGAGCGGCTCCGGTTCCGGCCGGAGAGCGGCATGGGCGTGACGGTGACGGGCCGGGTGAGCGTGTTCCCCCGGGACGGGGCCTACCAGGTCTATGTGACGGGCATGGTCCCCGACGGCATCGGCGATCTGCAGGTGGCCTTTGAGCAGCTGAAGGCAAAGCTGGCGGCGGAGGGCCTTTTTGACCCCGACCACAAAAGACCGCTGCCGCCCTATCCGGGCCGGGTGGCGGTGATCACCAGCGGCGCCGGCGCGGCGGTGCACGATGTGATCCGGGTGCTGGGACGGCGCTGGCCGCTGGCGAAGATATTGGTGCTGCCGGTGCGCGTCCAGGGCGCGGAGGCGCCGCCGGAGATCGTGGGCGCGATCCGGTACGCCAACCGATATCAGGTGGCGGACCTGATCATCACCGGCCGGGGCGGCGGGTCCATGGAGGACCTGTGGGCCTTCAACGACGAGCGGGTGGCCCGGGCCATCTATGACTCCCAGATCCCGGTCATCTCCGCCGTGGGCCATGAGCCGGACGTGACCATCGCCGACTATGTGGCGGACCGGCGGGCGGCCACGCCCTCCAACGCCGCGGAGATCGCCGGGCCGGACGTGGACGAGCTGCTGGCCTGGCTGCGGCAGCAGGACGCCCGGCTGGGACAGGCCCTGGGCGGGCGGCTGGACACGCTGCGGCGGAAGCTGGAGCAATTGGGCAAGCGCCCGGCGCTGACGGACCCGGAGGTCTATCTGGGGACGAAGGCCATGGCGCTGGATTATTCCCGGTCGAGGCTCGCGGCGGCGGGAGAACGGCTCGTGGGCGAGAAACGGCGGGCCTATGGGACCCTGGCGGCCAAGCTGGACGCGCTGAGCCCCCTGAAGGTATTGGGCAGGGGTTACGCCATCGCGGAAAAGGCGGGCGCGCCGCTGCGCCGGGCGGAGGACGCCGCTCCCGGCGACCGGATCGGCGTGCGCCTGGGAGAGGGCCGGTTGGACTGTATCGTGGAGGAGGTACATCATGGCGAAGAAAGAACCGAGCTTTGAGCAGTCGCTGGAGCGGCTGGAGCAGATCGTCCAGCTGCTGGAGCGGGGGGACGCGCCGCTGGCGGAGAGCCTGGGCCTGTTTGAAGAGGGCACGGGGCTGATCCGTTCCTGCGAAAAGCAGCTGACCCAGGCGGAGCAGAAGGTGGTCCAGCTGCGCAAGGGGCCTGACGGGGCGCCGGAAGAGCTGCCCTTTGAATGAGAGGAGAGAGCCGATGGACACGATGGAGAGATATGAGCGCTATAAGACGATGACGGACCTGTGGCTGGCGGGGCGGTTCGTTCCCGCCGGGGACGGGGTGGACGGACTGCGCCAGGCGATGGCCTATACCCTCGGCGCCGGCGGCAAGCGGGTGCGGCCCGTGCTGTGCATGGAGTTCGCCCGCATCTGCGGGCTGGAGCCGGAGGACGCGCTGCCCATCGCCTGCGCGGTGGAGCTGCTGCATACTTATAGCCTGATCCATGACGACCTGCCTTGCATGGACGACGACGACGAGCGCCGGGGCCAGCCGTCCAATCATGTGAAGTTCGGCGAGGCGACCGCCGTGCTGGCGGGCGACTGCCTGCAGGCGGAGGCCTTCGCGGCCATCTGCGACGCGCCGGTGGAGGAGGCGGACCGGTTCCGCTGCTGCCGTATCCTCAGCGCGGCCGCCGGGGCCGGCGGCATCTGCGGGGGCCAATTCATGGACCTGCGGGAGGGCCCCGTCTCCGCGGAGGAGCTGACGGCCACCGACGTTTGCAAGACCGCCGCGCTCATCGCCGCGGCCTGCGCCATGGGCGCGGCGGCGGCCGGCGCCGACGAACAGACCGTCGCGGCCGCCCGGGATTTCGGCGCGGCGCTGGGCATGGCGTTCCAGTGCCGGGACGACGTGCTGGACGGGGACGGCTTCTGCGCCCTGCTGGGGGCGGAGAAATGCCAGCAGATGACAGAGGGATACACCCACGACGCCTATCGGCTGCTGGACGCCTTTGACGATACGGAGTTTTTACGGGAGCTGACCGAAAAACTGGCCGGACGCACGGCGTGACCATGGCCGGAAAGGAGGACCCATGACAAGACGCATCGTTGCACTGCTGTTGTCGGCGCTGCTGGCGGCGGGGCTGTGCCTGCCCGCCTACGCGGAGGCCGCGCTGGAGGGACCGGCGGAAGAAGCCTCGCCCGCGCCCGCCGCGAGCGAGGAACTGGAGACGGAGCCGGATACCGCTGCCGAGCCTGCGGATGAGCCGGACCCCAGGGACGATCTCCCCGAGGGACCGGAGCCGGCGGAGCAGGCGGAGCCCGCGGTGGAGATCTCCCCGGAGGAGACGCCGCCGGCCAGCGTGACAGAGGGTTCCTGTGGCGCCAACGTGACCTGGCAGCTGGTGGGCTCGGCCCTGACCATCACCGGGACCGGCGCCATGTTCGACTACCCGGGGAATGGCTCCTGGGCCCCCTGGTACGGCCGTCCCGTCGCCAGCGTGACCATTGGCAGCGGCGTCACGTCCATCGGCCGGGAGGCATTTTACGATTGCACGAGCCTGCGCACCGTCTCCATCCCCGGGACGGTCACCCGCATCGGCGCCGAGGCGTTCGAGGGCTGCGCCTCCCTGCAGTCGCTGACGCTGCCGGCCCGGCTGACCGACATCGGCGCGCGGGCTTTCTATCAGTGCTCGTCCGTGGGCTCGGTGGTCCTGCCCAACACTGTCACCAGCCTCGGCAACGACGCTTTCGCTTTCTGCACCGGCCTCAGGAGCCTGACGCTCTCCTCGGGCCTTGAGACGCTGAGCCTGCGGGCGTTTGCAGGCTGCTCCGCGCTGCAGTATGTGACCATTCCCAACTCTGTGACGCGGATCAACGGCAGCGCTTTCGACGGCTGCGCGTCGCTCTCGTCCGTGACGCTGCCGTCCCGGCTGGCGACGCTGGGGTCCAGCGCGTTCCAGGGCTGCTCGTCGCTGCGGAGCGTGACCATCCCCGCCAGCCTCTCCGAGGTGGGTGACTGGGCGTTCGCCGACTGCACCAGCCTCTCCAGCGTGACCTTCGCCGGGGGCAATGCGCGCATGGGCATCCAGTCCTTCGCCAACACCCCCTGGGCCCAGAGGCAGGGCGACTTTTTGGTCATCAACGGCACGCTGGTGCAGTACCAGGGCGGCGGCGGCAGCGTGACCATCCCCGGCACGGTGCGGACCATCGGCGGGTACGCGTTCGCCGACTGCTCCGCCCTGACGGGCGTGACCATCCCCAGCTCCGTCACCTCCATCGGGGAGAGCGCCTTTGCCAACACGGGCCTGACCGCCGCCGTGATCCCCAACTCCGTGACGAGCATCGGCGCTCTGGCCTTCTGCAATATCCCCAGCATGAAGACCCTGCAGATCGCCGGGTCGGTGCGGTCCATCGGCCGGGACGCCTTCTGGGCCTGCTCTGGGCTGACGAGCGTGTCCATCGCCAACGGCGTCGCCACCGTGGGAGAAGGCGCCTTTGCCGAATGCGCCGCGCTGACGGAGCTGACGCTGCCGCCCAGCGTCACCAGTCTGGGCGCCCACTCTCTCCCGGCGGAGGGGAGCCTGCGCCGGGTGACCATCCTGGGGCGGAGCTGCGTCATCGGGGACAACGATCTGCCGGCGGGAACGGTGATCAGCGGCTATGCCGGCTCCACGGCCCAGACCTTTGCCCGAAAGGGAGGATACTCCTTCGTGACCTATACCGCGCCGTCGACCGATCCCACGACGCCGCCGGCACCGGCGGATCCCGATGGCTGGGTGAAGCGGAACGACAAGTGGTATTACTATGTGGATGGCCAGCCCATCCTGAGCTCCTGGCTGATGAGCGCCCGCGGTATCTGGTATTACATGGACGCCGACGGCGTGATGGTCACGGGCGTCAACTATGTCCCCGCGTCCAGGGGCAACTATAACGAGAAGATCAAAGCGTTTGAGACCGGCGCGGTCTGGCCCGGCGGCTGGTATTACTTCGAGACGCCGGCGGACAGCGACGCCCAGGGCCGGGTCCGGGGCGGCTGGCATACCACCCAGTTCGGCCGCACCCAGTCCGAGACCAGGCACAACGGCCGCTATGGCATGGTCGTCTATACCGAGAGGTACGGCTACGGCCAGCCTCCGGTGCAGAACGCGCTCGATGAGAGGGACGGCTGGATCAAGGGCGACGAGGGGTGGTACTTCTACCATGACGGCGAGCCGCTCAAGAGCCAGTGGCTGATGAGCGCCCGCGGCATCTGGTATTATATGGACGAGAACGGCGTCATGGCGACCGGCGTCCACTACGTTCCCGCCAGCACGGGCCATTTCAGCGAGGGGACAGGCCGGTTCGACGCCGCCAGCTCCTGGGCCGGCGGATGGTATTATTTCGAGACCGCGGCGGACGGCAGCGCGGAAGGCCGGGTCCGGGGCGGCGAGCATGTGACCCGCTTCGGCAGGACGGTGTCCGAGTCCAGCCACAACGGACGCTATGGCATGATCACCTACACCGAGCAGTACGGCAGCGGCCAGCCGCCGAGAGACGCCTGAGAAGAAACAGAACGGTTTTATTCATTACAATTTGGAAATATGCAAAATACACCTTGAAATTCAAGGTGTATTTTGTTATGATGAAAAAACATGTAAAAGACATTTTTGACCGCATTGGATTTTTGGTGCCGATATGGGTTTGTTGGATAATATACATTCTCCCGCAGATGTGAAGGCCCTCCCGCCGGAGGCGCTGGAGCAGCTGTGCCGGGAGATCAGAGAGTTCCTCATAGACGCTTTGGCCGCCCACGGCGGACACCTGGCCTCCAACCTGGGGGCGGTGGAGCTGACCGTGGCCCTGCACAGGGTGTATGACACGCCGAGGGATAAGCTGGTGTTCGATGTGGGCCACCAGTGCTATACCCACAAGCTGCTCACCGGCCGGCGGGATTTTTCGGATTTCCGGGACCTGGAGGGCATGGCGGGCTTCCCCCGGCCGGACGAGAGCGCGCACGATGCGTTCATCGCCGGCCACGCCTCCAACTCCGTCTCCGTGGCGCTGGGCATGGCCCGGGCCCGGACGGCGCTGGGGGAGGACTATGACGTGGTGGCGCTGATCGGCGACGGTGCCCTCAACGGGGGCATGGCCTTTGAGGGCATTTCCGACGCCGGACGCAGCGGCGAGCCGCTGGTGGTGGTGCTCAACGACAACGGCATGAGCATCGACGAGAGCGTGGGCGGCCTGGCGGAGATGCTGGGCCGGATGCGGACAAGGGTGGAGTATATCCGCTTCAAAAAGTGGTACCGCAGCTCCATCATGCCCCACATCCCGTGGCTGAGCGGGGAGCTGGCCCGGATGAAGCAGTGGCTGAAGGAGCGGATCATCACCGAGAACATCTTCGACGATCTGGGATTTGAGTATATCGGCCCCATCAACGGCCACGATATCCGCAAGGTGGAGAACGCCATCCGCTGGGCCAAGGAATACCGTGCGCCGGTGCTGGTGCATGTGATCACCCAAAAGGGGAAGGGCTACGCGCCCGCCGAGAAGGCCCCGGAGGCCTATCACGGCGTGGGCGCCTTTGACCCGGAGAGCGGCGAGCCGCTGAGCGGAGGGGAGGACTTCTCCGCCGCCTTTGGCCGGGCGCTGACGGAGCTGGCGGGGGAGGACCCCAAGGTGGTGGCCATCACGGCGGCCATGAAGGAGGGCACGGGCCTGCAGCAGTTCCAGAAGGCCTATCCGGATCGGTTCTTCGACGTGGGCATCGCCGAGGAGCACGCCTGCGCTATGGCCGCGGGCATGGCCTCGCAGGGGCTGAAGCCGGTGTTTGCGGTGTATTCCACGTTCCTGCAGCGGGGATATGACATGCTCATCCACGACGTGGCCCTGATGGGGCTGCACGTGGTGTTCGCCGTGGACCGGGCCGGCATCGTGGGCCGGGACGGGGTGACCCATCAGGGGAGCTTCGACGTGGCCTACCTCTCCAGCGTGCCGGGCATGAAGATCTACGCGCCCGCCAATTTCGCCGAGCTGCGGAGCATGCTGCGAAAGGCGGTGCTGGAGGATACCGGCCCCGTGGCGGTGCGCTACCCCCGCGGCGGCGAGGACTTCGCGGGCAGCGACACCTCCGACGTCTCTGCCAAAACGGTGTATTTTCACGGCGATGACGTCACCATCGTCTCCTACGGCACGGAGATCCACGAGGCCATGATGGCCGCCAGGATGCTCCGGAACGGGGATATCGAACCGGAGGTCATCAAGCTGAACGTGCTCTCGCCTCTGGACCCGACGCCGGTGCTGGATTCTGTGCGCCGGACCGGCGCGCTGCTGGTGGCGGAGGAGGCATGCGCCGCCGGGTGCGTGGGGGAGAAGCTGCTGGCCGCGGCGGAGCAGGCGGGCATCGCGCTGCGGGCGTGCCGGCTGGTGAATTTGGGCGACGGGGTGCTGCCCCATGGGGAGCCCTGGAAGCTGCGGGAAAAAATGGGATTGGATAACGGCTCCCTGCGGGACGCCGTTCTGGAGATGCTGCATGCAGAAGGCAAGACTTGACCAGCGGGTATTCGACCTGGGCCTGGCGTCCAGCCGGGAGCGGGCCAAGGCCCTCATCATGGCGGGAAGCGTCTATGTGGACGGGGAGAAGCAGACGAAGCCCGGCGCCCCGGTGGCGGACAGCGCCGACATCCAGGTCCGGGGCGAGAAGCTGGCCTATGTCAGCCGGGGCGGACTGAAGCTGGAAAAGGCTTTGGACACTTTCGCCATCGACCCGGCGGGGTGGGTGTGCGTGGATTGCGGCGCCTCCACGGGCGGCTTCACCGACTGCCTCTTGCAGCGGGGCGCGGCGCATGTGTACGCGGTGGACGTGGGCTACGGGCAGCTGGCCTGGAGCCTGCGGACCGACGAGCGGGTGACGGTGATGGAGCGGACCAACGCCCGGAACCTGACGCCGGAAATGTTCCCGGCGGCCATGGACCTGGCGGTGATGGATATGTCCTTCATCTCCCTGCGGCTGGTGCTGCCGGCGGTAAAGAGCCTGCTGGCCCCGGCGGGGCAGGCGGTGTGCCTGGTGAAGCCCCAGTTCGAGGCGGGCAAGGAAAAGGTGGGCAAAAAAGGCGTGGTCCGGGACCCGGCGGTGCACCGGGAGGTGCTGGAGGGGTTCCTGGAGCAGGCGGCGGAGATGGGCTTCGCGGTGAAGGGGATGACCTATTCGCCGGTGCGTGGCCCGGAGGGGAACATCGAGTATCTGGCCTGGCTGGGCCTGGAGGGCGGCGGCGCTGCCATCGACTGCGCCGGCATCGTCCGCCGGTCCCACGAGGCGTTGGATGGAGGAGCCCGGGAATGAAAAAGGTCGTGCTGTGCCCCAATGTCCAGCGGGACGGGGGTTTTTCCTGCACCGCCCAGGTGAAGGCCATGCTGGAGCGGGCGGGCTTTGCCGTGGCGGTGAGCCCCGTATGCGGAGAGAATTATGACCCGCCGGGCTTTGAGACGCTGCCGCTGGAGCGGGCGCTGGAGGGCGCGGACCTGCTGGTGACCCTGGGCGGCGACGGGACCATCCTGCGCATCGCGCCGCAGGTGATGGTCCACGGGACGCCCCTGGTGGGGGTGAACCTGGGACACACGGGCTTTCTTGCGGAGCTGGATGAGAGCAACATGCAGCTGCTGGTGAACGCCGCCGCGGGGGAGTATGATCTCACGCCCCGGATGATGCTGGACGTGGAGGTCATGCGGGACGGAAAGCGGGCGTTTTTCGACACGGCCCTCAACGACGCGGTCATATCCGGCATCGTGCAGAGCGTGCATCTGACCGTTTTGGGAGACGGCAACCGCATCTTGTCCTTCTCCGGCGACGGGGTGATCCTGGCGACGCCCACGGGCTCCACCGCCTATTCCATGGCGGCGGGCGGCCCCCTGGTGGAGCCGGGCGCGGAGGCCATCGTGATGACGCCCATCTGCGCCCATATGCTGGCGGCCCGGTCCTTTGTCCTGAGCCCGGAGAGGAACGTGGCCATCATCCCGGCGGATGTGGGCGAGGGACGCCGGTGCGTGCTGAGCGTGGACGGCCGGGGCCTGACGGACCTCTATGACGGGGACGAGCTCATCGTCACCAAATCGCGCTATAAGCTGCTCATGGCCCATCTGGGGACCAGGAGCTTTTATGAGACGGCATTTGAAAAGCTGGGGGAGAGAGCATGAAAACTTCGAGACAGAGCGTGATCCTGGACATCATCGGCGAGCAGAGCATCGAGACCCAGGGCCAGATGCTGGAGGCGCTCCTGGCCAGAGGCGTGAAGAGCACCCAGGCCACTGTCTCCCGCGATATCAAGGAGCTGCGCCTGGTGAAGGAGATCGGCCCCGACGGCCGGTACCGCTATACCCAGGCCGACCAGAACGAGGCCAGCGAGTCCGCCCGGCGGCTGGAGGAGATCTTCCGGGAGGGCTGCGTGGGGTTCGATCATGCCCTGCATACCGTCGTCGTAAAGACCCTTCCGGGCCTGGCCAGCGCCGTCTGCGGCGCGGTGGACGCCATGGGAGAGGACGCGGTGCTGGGCTCCGTGGCAGGGGACGACACGGGCATCATCGTGATGCGCAACGCCGCCGCCGCCGAGCGGCTGTGCGCCCAGCTGCGCCGGGCCTATAAGAGGTAAAGCCATGCTCAGGAGCCTCCACATCGAAAATATCGCGGTGGTGGAGCGGGCCGACGTGGAGTTTCGTCCGGGTCTGAACGTGCTGACCGGCGAGACCGGCGCGGGCAAGTCCATCATCATCGACGCGCTGTACGCCGTCACCGGCGGACGGACCAGCCGGGAGCTGGTGCGCTCCGGGGCGGAGCGCTGTCTGGCGGCGGCGGAGTTCGACGCAGAGGGCGCCGGGAGCTGGTGCCAGGCCAACGGCGTGGAGCCGGAGGACGGCGTTTTGATCGTGCAGCGGACCGTGTCCGCCGACGGCAAAGGCGCCTGCCGGGTCAACGGCGTGCCGGTGACTGTGGGCCAGCTGCGGGCGCTGGGAGCGCTGCTGGTGGACATCCACGGCCAGAACGACGGCCGCCAGCTGCTGGACGAGGGGCGGCACCTGGATTATCTGGACGCCTTTGCCGGGGACGGCGGGGCGATGGAGAGCTATCGGGCGGTCTATGACGAATACGCCGCCAATGAGCGGGAGATCCAGCGGCTGAGTCTGGATGACGACACCCGCCGCCGGCTGGCGGAGAGCCTGTCCTATCGGGTGCAGGAGCTGGAAAAGGCCCAGCTGAAGGCCGGCGAGGAGGCCCAGCTGGAGGAGCGGTCCGAGCTGCTGCGCAATTCCGAAAAGCTGCGGGAGGCGGCCGAGGGGGCCTACGCGGCGCTGTATGGCGACGAGGGTTCGGCTCTGGAACTGGCAGGCCAGGCCAGAGGCTGGCTCAGCCGGGCCAGGGGCTGGAGCGCCCAGCTGGCCCAGGCGGACGATACCCTGGCGGAGGCGGCGGACCTGCTGCAGGACGCGGCGGAGCTGGTGCGGGACGTGGGAGACAGTCTGGACTTCTCCCCGGAGGAATTCGACCGGGTGGAGGGGCGGCTGGTGCAGCTGCGCCGGCTGGAGAAGAAGTTCGCCGCCGCGGACGAGGGGGCGCTGCTCGCGCTGTATGAGGAATCCTCCGCGCGCCTGGCGGAGATCGAATACGGCGACGAGGCCCTGGAGCGGCTCTATGAGAAGCGGGAGGCGCTGACGAAGCGCTGCCGCGCCGCCGCGAAGGAGCTCACCCAGGTCCGCAAACGGGCCGGGCAGGCCCTGGCAGAACGGGTGGAGCGGGAACTGCGGGAGCTGAGCATGCCGTCTGTGCGGTTCGTGACGGAGGTGGAGCCCATGGGCGGCAGTCCGGGCTTCGGGCCGAAGGGCGCGGACGAGGTGCGCTTTCTCATGAGCGCCAACGCCGGCGAGGCCCCCGGGCGGATCAGCAAGATCGCCTCCGGCGGCGAGCTGAGCCGGATCATGCTGGGACTGAAGACCGTGTTCGGCCAGAACGACCCGGTGCCCACGGCGGTGTTCGACGAGATCGACACCGGCGTGTCCGGCGTGGCGGCCAGCCGGGTGGGGGAGAAGCTGGCCCTCACCGGCCGATACCGGCAGGTGCTGTGCGTCAGCCACCTTGCGCAGATCGCGGCCATGGCGGACAGCCAGTACCTCATCGAGAAATCCGAGCGGGGCGGCCGCACCTATACCACCGTCACGGAACTGGACCGTCCCGGCCGACGCCGGGAGATCGCCCGGCTCATCGGAGGGGACAACATCACGGACATCACCACCGCTTCCGCCGAGGAGCAGCTCAGCGCGGCGGACGCGTGGAAAGAAAAACAGCATTGAGGAGAACGGGAAATGACTCTGTATGACGAATTGGTGGCCAGAGGGCTCATCGCCCAGGTAACGGACGAGGACGAGATCAAAAAGCTGATCAACAACGGCAAGGCCACCTTCTATATCGGCTTCGACTGCACGGCGGACAGCCTGACCGCCGGCCATTTCGTGACGCTGACGTTCATGAAGCGGCTGCAGCAGGCGGGCAACAAGCCCATCGCCCTCATCGGCGGCGGCACCACCATGATCGGCGACCCCTCCGGCCGGACCGACATGCGCAAGATGCTCACCAGGGAGGCCATCGACTACAACGCCGAGTGCTTCAAGCGCCAGATGTCCAGCTTCATCGACTTTGGCGAGGGCCCCGGCCAGGCCATGATGGTCAACAATGCCGACTGGCTTTTGAACCTGAACTATGTGGACCTGCTGCGGGAGGTGGGCGCCTGCTTCTCCGTGAACAACATGCTCCGGGCCGAGTGCTACAGGCAGCGCATGGAGCGGGGCCTCAGCTTCCTGGAGTTCAATTACATGATCATGCAGTCCTATGACTTCTACCACATGTTCCAGACCCTGGGCTGCAACATGCAGTTCGGCGGCAACGACCAGTGGAGCAACATGCTGGGCGGCACGGAGCTCATCCGCCGCAAGCTGGGCAAGGACGCCTACGCCATGACCGTGACGCTGCTCACCGACTCCAACGGCAACAAGATGGGCAAGACCGCCGGCAACGCCGTGTGGCTGGACCCCAACAAGACCAGCCCCTATGACTTCTATCAGTACTGGCGCAACGTGGGCGACGCGGACGTGATGAAGTGCATCCGGATGCTCACCTTCCTGCCCATGGACCAAATCGAGGAGATGGACACCTGGCGCGACCAGAAGATCAACCAGGCCAAGGAGATCCTGGCCTATGAGCTGACCAAGATGGTCCACGGCGAGGCCGAGGCCGAAAAGGCCCAGACCGCGGCAAGGGCGCTGTTCGGCGCCGGCTCGGGGGAGGATGTGCCTGTCACCGAGATCAGCGAGGCCGACCTCACCGATGGCGCGGCCGACATCAAGACCCTGCTGGTGAAGGCGGGGCTGGTGAAGTCCAACTCCGAGGCCCGGCAGAACATCGCCCAGGGCGGCGTGACCCTGGACGGGGAGAAGGTCACGGACCTGTTCCTGGCCGTGCCCGCCGAAAAGCTCCGGGAGGGCGTGCTCCTGCGCCGGGGCAAGAAGAGCTATCGGAAGGTCATCCTGAGGTGATATCAGCGCGCCTGACGGGCAAGCAATAATGTATTAACGATCATGATGTCAATGTGCGGTTTTTGGAGAAACTGCACATTGACATCATCCATTTAAAGTAATAATATATACAAGACGATATTTCTTTCTACAAATCTTTAAATCACAAAACAGAAAGGAATCCTTACGATGAAAAAGATGATCGCGATCGTTATGGCGCTGGTCATGGTCCTGGCGCTGTCTGTGACCGCCTTTGCCGGCGGCGAGGAGACCTATCTGGTAGGCATCTGCCAGCTGGTGCCCCATGAGGCGCTGGACGCCGCCACCCAGGGCTTTAAGGACGCTCTGGAGGAGCTGCTGCCCGGCCAGGTGGAGTTCGACGAGCAGAACGCCGCCAATGACCCCGCCACCTGCGCCACCATCGCCAACGCTTTCGTGTCCGAGGGTGTGGACCTGATCATGGCCAACGCCACCCCGGCCCTGCAGGCCGCCGCCACCGCCACCGCCGACATCCCCGTGCTGGGCACCTCCGTCACTGAGTACGGCGTGGCCCTGGGCATCGAGGACTTCACTGGCACCGTGGGCACCAACGTGTCCGGCACCTCCGATCTGGCGCCTCTGGACGAGCAGGCCGCTATGATCCAGGAGTGGTATCCCGACGCCAAGACCGTGGGTCTGCTGTACTGCTCCAACGAGCCCAACAGCCAGTACCAGGTGGACACCGTCCAGGGCTACCTGGAGGAGATGGGCTACATCTGCACCCAGTATCCCTTCGCTGACTCCAACGATATGGCCGCCGTGTGCCAGACCGCCGCGGACGAGTCCGACGTGCTCTACGTCCCCACCGACAACACCGCTGCCTCCAACACCGGCATCATCGACAACATCTGCCGCGGCAATACCCCCGTGTTCTGCGGCGAAGAGGGCATCTGCAAGGGCTGCGGCGTGGCCACCCTGTCCATCAGCTACTATGACCTGGGCTACGCTACCGGCGTGATGGCTGCCGACATTCTGACCGGCAAGGCCGATATCGCCGAGACCCCCATCGGCTATGCCGCCACCTTCACTCCCAAGTACAACGAGGCCATCTGCGCCGACCTGGGCATCGAGGCTCCCGAGGGTTATGAGGCCGTGGTGATCGAGGAGGCTCCCGCCGAGGAGGCCGCCGAGTAAGGCGTAAAGAAACTGGAAATCGCAAAAACAGCGGAAAAGGGACTTCCCTTATCCGCTGTTTTTTGCTATAATTATTTTAACTATGCACTGGCGCAAAGCGCGTTTCATGTTAGGAGGACTGTCTATGGGTGGTTTTCTCAACGCCCTGCCGGGCGCAGTCTCCCAGGGCCTGATCTGGGGCATCATGGCGATCGGCGTTTATATCACCTTCAAGATCCTGGACCTGGCCGATCTGACGGTGGACGGCTCGTTCTGCACCGGCGGCGCCACGTTCGTGGTGCTGTTCGCCTCCGGCGTGTCGGTCCCTGTGGCGCTGCTGGCGGCTTTTGGGGTGGGGTTGCTGTCCGGTCTGGCCACCGGCCTGCTGCACACCTTCTGCGGCATCCCCGCCATCCTGGCGGGCATCCTGACCCAGCTGGGGCTGTGGAGCGTGAACCTGGCCATCATGGGTATGAAAGCGAACGTGGCCATCAACGTCATCAACCCGGAGAACCTGGATAAGCTCTGGGTCTCCCTGCGGTTCGTGCAGGACGTGGCCAGCGGCAAGCGGCCTTTCTTCCGCCACCCGATCTTCATCGTGGGCCTGTTCACGCTGGGCGTCATCGCCATTTTGTATTGGTTCTTCGGCACGGAGCTGGGCAGCTCCCTGCGGGCCACCGGTGCCAACTCCCACATGGCCCGGGCCCAGGGCATCAATACCAACGTCACCACGGTGCTGGGTCTGATGATCTCCAACGGCCTGGTGGCCCTGTCCGGCTCGCTGCTGGCCCAGTACCAGAGCTTCGCCGACTCCAGCATGGGCAAAGGCGCCATCGTCATCGGCCTTGCAGCCGTCATCATTGGAGAGGCGCTGTTCTCCAGGATCTTCCGGAACTTCGCGCTGAAGCTGCTGGCGGTGTCCCTGGGCGCGGTGATCTATTACGTGGTCATCCAGGCGGTCATCAGTCTGAGCAACATCAACGCCAATTACCTCAAGCTCATCTCCGCCATCATCGTGGCCGTGTTCCTGTCGGTGCCCTACTGGAAGGGCAAGTATTTTGCCAAGGCCAAAAAGGGGGTGCGGGCCGATGCTTGAGCTGCGAAATGTCTATAAGACCTTCAATCCCGGCACGGTGAACGAAAAGCGCGCCCTCAACGGGATCGACCTGACGCTGAATGAGGGGGACTTCGTCACCGTCATCGGTTCCAACGGCGCGGGCAAGTCCACGGTGCTCAACGCCATCGCCGGCGTGTGGCCCATCGACGCCGGCTCCATCGTCATCGACGGCCAGGACGTGACGAATCTGCCCGAGCACAAGCGGGCCAGGTTCCTGGGCCGGGTGTTCCAGGACCCCATGACCGGCACCGCCGCCACTATGCAGATCCAGGAGAACCTGGCGCTGGCCAAACGGCGCGGCGCGGCGCGCACCCTGCGCCCGGGCATCACCAAGAAGGAGATGGAGCAGTACCGGGAGCAGCTCAAGACCCTGGACCTGGGCCTGGAGGATAGAATGACCACCAAGGTGGGGCTGCTGTCCGGCGGCCAGCGCCAGGCGCTGACGCTGCTGATGGCAACGCTGCAAAAGCCCAAGCTGCTGCTCCTGGACGAGCACACGGCGGCCCTGGACCCCAAGACGGCGGAGAAGGTGCTCAATACCACCGACACCATCATCCGGGAGAACCACCTGACCGCTTTCATGGTCACCCACAACATGAAGGACGCCATCGCCCACGGCAATCGGCTGATCATGATGAACGAGGGGAAGATCATCTTTGACGTGGCCGGGGAGGAGAAGAAGCGCCTGACCATGAAAGACCTGCTGGACAAGTTCGCGGAGCTCTCCGGCAGCAGCATCCAGAGCGACAAGGCCCTCCTGGCTTGATATAGACAAAATAAAACGGCGCATGGAGCGATCTCCATGCGCCGTTTTTTGTGTGCTTCTGACACTAGCCGCCCAGGTATGCCTTTTTGATCTCGTCGCTCTCGGCCAGCTCCTTGCCAGTGCCGGAGAGCGCGATGGCTCCGGACTCCAGCACATAAGCCCGGTCGGCGATCTGCAGGGCCATCTCCGCGTTCTGCTCCACCAGCAGGATGGTGGTGCCGGCGGCATGGAACTCCTGGATGATCTTGAAGATCTCCTCCACCAGGATGGGCGCCAGGCCCATGGAGGGTTCATCCAGCATCAGCAGCTTGGGCCGGCTCATCAGCGCCCGGCCCATGGCCAGCATCTGCTGCTCGCCGCCGGAGAGGGTGCCGGCGATCTGGCTGCGGCGCTCCTTGAGGCGGGGGAAGTGCTCAAAGACGTTCTCAAAATCGGACTGGGGCGGCTTCTTTTGGACATACGCGCCCATCTCCAGGTTCTCCATGACGGTCATCTGCAGGAAGATGCGCCGGCCCTCGGGCACCTGGGCCAGGCCCTTGGCGGGCAGCTTGTACCCGTCGGTGTGGGTGATGTCCTCGCCCAGGAAGGAGATCTTGCCGCTCCGGGGGTGCATGATGCCGGAGATGGTCTTCAGGGTGGTGGACTTGCCGGCGCCGTTGGCGCCGATCAGCGCCACGATCTCGCCCTCGTTCACCTCAAAGGAGATGCCTTTGATGGCGTGGATGGCGCCATAATAGACATGGATGTTCTCAACGGTCAGCATTATTTCGCCCCCTTCTTGCCCAGGTACGCCTCGATGACCACGGGGTCGTTTTTGATGTCGTCCGGGCTGCCCTTGGCGATGACCTTGCCGTAGTTGAGCACGCAGATGCCCTCGCAGATGCCCATGACCAGGTTCATGTCGTGCTCGATGAGCAGAACGGCGATCTGGAACATATCCCGGATGCGGCGGATGTTCTCCATCAGCTCCTCCGTCTCGGAGGGGTTCATGCCCGCGGCCGGCTCGTCCAGCAGCAAAAGGCTGGGGTTGGTGGCCAGGGCCCGGAGGATCTCCAGCCGGCGCTGGGCGCCGTAGGGGAGGGAGCCAGCCTCGTCGTCGGCCATGTCCTCCATGTTGAAGATGCTGAGAAGCTCCATGGCCCGCTCCCGGGCGATGCGCTCGCTGCGGTAGAAGGAGGGAAGGCGGAGCAGGCTGGTCAGGACGTTGTAGCTCATCTCGTCGTGCAGGCCCACCAGGATGTTTTCCATCACGCTCATCTCGGAGAACAGGCGGATATTCTGGAAGGTGCGGGCGATGCCCAGCTTGCAGACCTGGCTGGTCTTCATGCCGCGGGTCTCCCGGCCGTCCAGGAGGATGGAGCCGCGGGTGGGCTGGTAGACGTTGGTGAGCAGGTTGAACACCGTGGTCTTGCCGGCGCCGTTGGGGCCGATGAGGCCCGCGATCTCCGTCCGGCCGATGGTGAGGGTGAAATCGTCCACCGCCACCAGACCGCCAAAGTCGATGCCCAGATGGTGGGTCTCCAGGATGGGCGCCTTGTCGATGTCCCGCTCGGGGATGACGCTGCGGCTGGGGACCGGGACCAGCTTGACCTTATTCTCCATGGCTGGCGCCTCCTTCCGTGGTCTGCGCGGCGGGCTTTTTGCGGGACAGCTTCTGTTTGGCGATGTCCAGATAGCCCTTCAGGGTGGGGTTGTTGGTGATGAGCATCACCAGGATCAGCACGATGGCGTAGATGAGCATCCGGTAATCGGAGAACTGGCGCAGGGCCTCCGGCAGGATGGTCAGCGCCGCGGCGGCGATGATGGAGCCGCGGATGTTTCCGATGCCGCCCAGGACCACGAACACCAGCACCAGGATGGAGGTGTTGAAGTCGAACTTCTTGGCGGCCAGACCGGAGTAATTCAGCCCGTACAGTGCCCCGGCCATGCCCGCCATGGCGGCGGAGACGGCAAAGGCCAGCAGCTTGTACTTGGTGATGTTGATGCCCACGCTCTCGGCGGCGATGCGGTTATCGCGGATGGCCTTGATGGCCCGGCCGGAGCGGCTGTTGATCAGATTCAGGGTGATGATGAGGGTGACCATGATCAGCAGGAAGCCCGCCGTGAAGGTGGCCAGCTTCGTCACGCCTACCGCGCCGATGGGGCCGTTGATGATGGTCTTGCCGTCCAGGCCCATGCCCATGGCCATGGCGTTTTTAAAGCTCATGTGCAGGCCGCTGCCGTCTATGCCCACATAGAGGTTGGTGATGATGTTCTTGATGATCTCGCCGAAAGCCAGGGTCACGATGGCCAGATAGTCGCCCCGCAGCCGGAGCACCGGCACGCCCACCAGGATGCCGGCGACGGCGGCGGTCAGGCCGCCGGCCACGATGGCCAGCACCAGACGCAGCACGCCGCTGGGGATGGCGGTCTGCAGGCTCATGGCCACCACGATGCCGGTGAAGGCGCCCACGCTCATGAAGCCGGCGTGGCCCAGGCTCAGGTCGCCCAGGATGCCTACCACCAGGTTCAGGCTCACCGCCATGCAAATGTAGACGCAGATGGGGACCAGCTGGTTTTTCAGGGCGTTGGTGATGCTGCCGGTCCGGATGAGGGCCTGCATGATGAGATAGGCGGCGATGACCAGGCCATAGGTGATGAAGTCGCGGCGTCTTGTCTTTTTCACGTTTTTCATATCCCGCACCTCACACTTTCTCGCTGACCTTTTTGCCCAGCAGGCCGGTGGGCTTGATGAGCAGAACGATGATCAGCACGGCAAAGACGATGGCGTCGGAGAACTGGGTGGAGATATAGGCCTTGGCGAAGGTCTCGATCACGCCCAGAAGGATACCGCCCAGCATGGCGCCGGGGATGGAGCCGATGCCGCCGAACACGGCGGCGGTGAAGGCCTTGATGCCCGGCATGGAGCCAGTGGTGGGGATGAGGGTGGGATAGGCCGAGCACAGCAGCACGCCCGCCACCGCCGCCAGACCAGAGCCGATGGCAAAGGTGACGGAGATGGTGAAGTTGACGTTGATGCCCATGAGCTGGGCGGCGACCTTGTCCTCCGATACCGCCCGCATGGCCTTGCCGGTCTTGCTGGTGCTGATGAATACCGTCAGGCACACCATCACCGCGATGCAGCACAGCACGGTCACGATGGTGACGGCGCTGACGGTGAGCTGCCCGTCAAAGAGCTTTACCGGCTCGAAGCTGACGATGGAGGGGAAGAACTTGGGATCGCTCTTCCAGATGAGCAGGGCAGCGTTCTGCAAAAAGTAACTGACGCCGATGGCCGTGATCAGTACCGCCAGGGAAGGCGCAGATCGGAGCGGCTTGTAGGCCAGCCCCTCGATGACGACGCCCAGAACGGTACAGGTGATGATCGCGAGGATGATCGCCAAAATCGGAGGAAGACCCAAATAGCTTATCCCGCAGAAGCATATGTACGCGCCCACCATGATCACGTCGCCATGGGCGAAGTTCAGCATTTTGGCGATGCCGTACACCATGGTGTAGCCCAGTGCAATGATGGCGTAAACACTTCCCAGACTGACGCCGCTGATCAGGCTGGAGAGAAAGCTCATCATACCTTGCACCTCCCGTTGAAAGATTTAAAAATGGCAAGCGAGGGTTGCCGTATATGCGGCAACCCTGCGCTTTGAGAAATAATGCCTTGTTGGGGGCGGATCACATGATGACGTAAGCGCCGTCCTCGATGACAGCAACGATGGGGGCCTTGGCGACCTCGCCGTTGGTGCCCCAGGTCATGCCGGTGCCGGTCAGGCCGTCCACTGCGAAATCTTCGCTGGTGAAGGCCGCGATCAGGGCCTCGCAGGCGTCCTCATGGCTGGTCTCGGCGGTGATGCCGGCCTTCTGGCAGGCGGCGTAGATGGCGTAGATGCAGTCATAGCCGTCGGCGGCGAACTGGTTGGGGGTCTCACCGTAGGCTTCCTCGTACTTCTCCACGAAGGCGACACCGGTCTCGCTGGCGGCGTTGAAGGGGGTCATGAGCATGACGCCCTCTGCCAGGGAGGCGTCGAAGCCCTCCACAGCCAGGATGCCATCCATGCCGTCAGCGCCGAACCACTTGGGCTCATAGCCCAGCTCGTTGGACTGACGCAGGATCATGGAAGCGGGGGTGTAGTAGATGGGCAGGAACACCAGGTCGGCTCCGGCGTCCTTGCAGGCGTTGATCTGTACGGAGAAGTCAGCGTCGGTGTCGGACAGGAAGGCCTGCTGCTCCACGACCTCCAGCTCGATCTCGGCGGCCTGGGCCACGAAGGCCTGGGCGATACCGGTGGAGTAAGCGTCGGCGCTGTTGTAGATGATGGCGATCTTCTCGCCCAGAGCGTTCTCCTTGATGTAGTTGGCGGCGGTGATGCCCTGGTTGGGGTCGGTGAAGCACATCTGGAACACGTTGTCCTTGCCGGCGGTCACGTCGGTGGAGGAGGCGGAGGGGGTCAGCTCGAAGTAACGGTCAGCGTTGGTCTCGGCGGCAACAGCAACACAGGGAGCAGTGGTGGTGGTCCCGTAGAGGATCTGCATGCCCCAGTCCTTCAGCTGCGCGTAGGCGTTGACGGCCTTCTCGGCGTCGTTCTCATCGTCCTGAGGGTTGTACTCGAAGACGGTGTAGCCGGCGGCCTCGTTGATCTCGTCCACGGCGATCTGCGCGCCGTTATCGGTGGCAACGCCATAAACGGCAGCGGCGCCGGTCAGGGGGCCGATGAAACCGATCTTGATGGGCGCGGGATCGTCAGCCAGCGCGAAAACGGAGCACAGGGAGACGAGCAGAACCAGCGCGATCACGAAGGAGAGCATCTTCTTGGCAGTGTGTTTCATTTGTCATACCTCTTTCCAAAGAATTTCTATTCCACTGCGGCCTTGGCCCCAGATGAAAACAAGAGTTTAGCATAGATAATAGAGTGTCCGCCGGCAAATGTCAATGTGCCAAAATCATGTTTGTAAAAACTGTGCATGATGACGGACAGGCACTTTGCGATTTTAGTCAATAAAAACAATAAAGAATCCGCTCCCGAAAAGACATTTTCGGAAGCGGAAAAGTGGGTTTTTGGCGGACGCGCGGCCGTCAGAAGAGCCGCTCGGCGATATGGGGGTCGGCGGGGCGGGGGACGTCCTGGGGCTTGCACCGGGCGCAGGTCATGCCCCGAACGGCCAGCTTCACCATTTTCTTGAGGGTATATTTGCTCTCGCCCACGGCGCGGGGCGCGCGGGCGTATTCCACGGTGGCGATGTCGAAGCCCAGGCGGGTGGTCAGGCCCCGGAGAAAGGGGTCGTCGTCATGATAGCGGGCCAGCTTCTCCAGCGCGGTGCGGTCCATGAGCCGGTAGTCGGCGTGGTTATAGATGAGCTTGGCGCCGAACAGGTTCATCAGCGCGTAGTATCCTTGGGCGGTGAAGCGCTTGAGGAAGGTGTCCGTCTCCCGGCTGGAGCGGACCCCGCAGACGATGTGGAAGCCCTGCTCGTGCTTGTCCATCATCTCGTCCATGGCGTGGATGTCGTCCTGCAGGTCCGCGTCGATGCTGACGGTCACATCGGCCCGTTCCCTGGCCTCCATGAGGCCGGCCATCACCGCGTTCTGATGGCCTCGGTTGGGGTGCAGGCGCAGCCCGATAAAAACGGGATCGGCCTCATGCAGGGAGCGGATGCGCTCCCAGGTGCCGTCGACGGAGCCGTCGTCCACCAGCAGGATGCGGCTGGCCGGGCCGGCCTTTCCGGCGTCCATCAGATGGGCCAGCTCTTCCCGGAACGTAGGCGCGGTCTGGGGCAGACAGTCGGCCTCGTTGTAGCACGGCACCACGATGTACAATGTGCGCAATATGGCTCACCTCCCAAGACTATAGGGTATTATAGTCATTCTTTCCCACAATTTCAACAGAAATGAAAAAAGCCCAAACTTCCCCTTGCAAAAAAACCGCCAGGGTATATAATATTGAAGGTTAATGATAGTGGAAAACTAGGCTTTTTTGGGAGACGTTCCCCTATGAACAGCATCGTCCTGTACGCCCCCGAGATCCCCCAGAATACCGGAGCCATCGCCCGCACCTGCGCCGCCACCGGCGCGAGCCTGCATTTGATCAAGCCCCTGGGCTTCGACATCTCCGACGCGGCCGTGAAGCGGGCGGGGCTGGACTACTGGCATCTGGTGGACGTGCATGTGTACGAG
>CANQOA010000009.1 GCA_947625355.1 uncultured Oscillospiraceae bacterium
GCGAGGCGAGAAAGGCGGCGCGGGGAATACTTTGTGTATTGCCAAGCCGCCTGACGCGGCATCGCGGAAACAGACCCGCTGAGAAAGGAGATGAGACGATGGACGCTGGCGATAGTAGTACCGGCACAAAACGAGGCCGAACCATGCGGGCGCCCGTCGCCCGCTGACCCTTTACGGCCTTTTTGTGCCTTCCGAATACCCACATAAGGAGGAAGGAACATGGCTGAACGCACCGCGACGCTGGAGGGGACCATCACCGCTCTGGCGGAGCAAAAAAAATACCCCGCTCTGCGGGATATCCTGGTGACCATGAACCCCGCGGACACCGCCGCGCTGTTCGACGGGATTGAGGAGCACCTGCTGCCCCTGCTGTTCCGGCTCTTGCCCAAGGACATGGCGGCGGAGACCTTCGTGGAAATGGAGCCGGATTCCCAGGAGCTGCTGATCCGCGGCTTTTCCGACAGCGAGCTGAAGGAAGTGGTGGATGAGCTGTACGTGGACGACGCGGTGGACCTGGTGGAGGAGATGCCCGCCAACGTGGTCCGGCGCATCCTGCGCCAGGCGGACCCGGAGACCCGCCGCCTCATCAACAACATCTTGCAATACCCCGACGACTGCGCCGGGTCCATCATGACCACGGAGTTCGTGGACCTGCTGCCCACCATGACCGTGGCCGACGCGGTCAAGCGCATCCGCCGCACCGGCACCGACAAGGAGACCATCAACATCTGCTACGTCATCGACAGCGGACGCCATCTGCTGGGCACGGTTTCCATCCGCACCATCATCCTCTCCGAGGACGACGAGGTCCTCTCGGAGATCATGCAGGAGAACGTCATCAGTGTGGGCACCCTCACCGACCAGGAGGACGCCACGGCGCTGTTTTCCAAGTACGACCTGACCGTCCTGCCGGTGGTGGACAACGAAAACCGCCTGGTGGGCATCATCACCGTGGACGACGCGCTGGACGTGCTGGAGACGGAGACCACCGAGGACATCGAGATCATGGGCGGCGTCACCCCCACCGACAAGCCCTATCTCAAGACCTCCATCTGGGAGACCTTCAAGGCCCGGTTCCCCTGGCTGCTGCTGCTCATGATCAGCGCCACCTTCACCGGGCAGATCATCGCCAGCTTTGAGAACGCCCTGGCCGCCGCCACAGTGCTCACCGCCTACATCCCCATGCTGATGGACACCGGCGGCAACTCCGGCTCCCAGGCCAGCGTCACCGTCATCCGCGGCATTTCCCTGGGGGACATCGAGTTCAAGGACTATTTCAAGGTCCTCTGGAAGGAGATCCGGGTGGCGGTGCTGTGCGGCGCGGCCCTGGCCGCCGCCAACTTCGTCAAGCTGATGCTGGTGGACCGGATGCTGTTCCATAACCCGGAGATCACCGTCACCGTAGCCGCGGTCATCTGCCTGACCATGGTGTGCACCGTCCTGTGCGCCAAGGTGGTGGGCTGCACGCTGCCCATGCTGGCGGAAAAGCTGGGCTTCGACCCGGCGGTGATGAGCTCCCCGTTCATCACCACCATCGTGGACGCGCTCTCGCTGCTGATCTATTTCCGCTTCGCCGTGACGATCCTGAAATTGTAGACATACGAATCCCGAGGGAGAGGCTTCGCCAGGAAGCCGTCTCCCTCGTTTGGTATAGTATTCGTAAGGCCGGCGGGGTCTGCCCCGCCGGCCTTTTCCTTATACGACGCGCCGGAAAACCGGCAGCTTTTTCATCACCAGGTCGGTGACATAGGCCGCGCCGAAGGCGGCCAGCACCACCGCCAGCACGCCGGGCACCCCGCCCAGCCCCCAGTCGAAGGGATCGAACCGCAGGTGCTTGAACAGCAGCCGGATATACGCCATGTGGATGAGGTATATCCCAAAGGAGTGCCGGTCGATGTTGGCCAGGACCCTTTTCAGCCGCGGGAAGCCCTCTTCCCGGCAGCGGAAGAACCAGCCCGCCAGTCCCAGGGTCTGGACGATCACCGGCAGGGAGGCATACTGGAAGCAGTCCTCCAGCGCCGGGATATCCCACCGCACCCGCACATAGGTGAGCGCCGCGATCAGGGCCGTGGCGGTCAGGAACACCCCGCCGTAGACCCGGCGGCGCAGGCGGCCGCCCCACCGGCTCAGCCAGTAGCCCATGAACAGATACAGCGGATACACGCTGGCCACATGGATATAGAACCCGCAGCGGATGTTGGCCATCTGCAGCCCGGGGATCACCGACAGGAACAGGGTATAGACCCCCATGAGGTACAGCATATCCCGCTCGTCCGCCAGGGCGGTCACCTTCTTATACACCGGCAGCAGCAGATAGAGCCCTGTCAGGCAGTAGAGATACCACATGTGGGACCAGCTGTCCCCGGTGAAGATCTCATAAAGGCCGCCCCACAGATGCGCCCAAGTCCGCTGCTCCGGGTTGAAGAGCATCTCCAGGGCCACGAACAGCGTCCCGAACAAGGCGATGGCCCCGAGCATCCGGGCGATGTATTTTTTGTACAGCGTCCCGTAGCCGATCTGCTTCTCCGGCGGCAGCAGCAGCGCGCCTGTCACCATGATGAAGCAGGGCACCGCCCACATCAGATTGTTCGTCACGATCTCCGCCGCCAGCGTCCGGCCGAAGGTCATCTCCCCGGCATACATGAGGCTGGTGGAGAACACCGTGTGCAGCAGGATGATGCCCAGACACGCCGTGGCCCGCAGGCAGTCGAAGCCGACGCTGCGCCGCCCTGCCATGCTTACCAGAGCAGGCCGCCCGTCAGGCAGCCGCTGTCGCCGCCATAGCTGGAGTTGCTGCTCTGCTTGGCCGTTGCCGCGGCAGCGGCCGCCGCGGCGGCCTCTTCCTCCGCCTTCCTTGCGGCTTCGGCCTCCTCCTCGGCGATCCGCTGGGCCTCCTCATAGATGGCCGTCTCGGTCTCCAGGGTGTCGGCTTCCTCGCCCTCCGCGTCCACATAGGCCACATAGGCCACGCCGTCCTCGCTGACGAGGATCGTGCACTCGGGGATCTCCTCCGCCGACAGCGCGTGGAGCGTCAGCTCCGTCTCATCGGCCAGCACCAGCCGGACCTCATAGCTCCCCTCCGCCGGCAGGCAGAGGACCCGCCGCTCGCCGGCCAGGAAGGGATCGTCCTCCGCCAGAAGCTGCTCGGAATATTCCTCGTCCTCCTCGCCCTTGATGGTCAGGGAGACGATGTCCTGTTCCGTGCCGTTGGCCAGGACGATCATGCCCTGGGCATCCTCCTGCTCGCCCAGGTAGCCCACAGGCTCCGGCACGGGCGTCGCCTCAGGCGCAGCGGCCGGCTCGGACGCGGCCGGGGCAAAGCCGGTCATCAGCATCACCATCACGGCCATCATCAGGGAAAGGGTGATCTTTTTCATTCTTTTTCTCCTTTCAGATCCGCCCGCGCGGGCGAACGCATATCTCCTGCGGGCAAGCGCACGGCTGTCCTTTCAAGCCGCCGCGCGTCCTCACTCGATGCGCTGATAATACTGATAGCGCCAGGTCATGCGCTGTCCGTACTGGATCTTGAAGCCGTTCAGGCCCATCTCGTTGGTGAAGTTGGGATCGTACACATAGAGCTTGCCGTCCTGGACGATCTCGGTCCAGCCGTGATCCGCGCCCTTGCCGCCGCGGCTGTTGGCCACATGGCCCTCCACGAAATAGACCTCATAGCCCAGCAGACGGGCCATCTGATAGAAGGTGCAGGCCATCACATAGCAGTTGCCCCGCCGGTTCTGGAAGCCATAGTTGGCGTAGAAGTCCGAGTGGATGGACCCGGAGGGGGCCCGCAGGGCCCGGTTGTAATAGGTCAGACCGACGGACCAGTTGAAAGCGCTGCGCAGGGTCCACCCCACCCTGTCCAGCACCGCCGCCGCCTGGGCGGACGTGGCCGTCAGGTATCCCTCGATGACGCCGTTCCCGTCCACGTTCCAGGTCTTGCCCAGCAGGCCGACCTGGGTGTTGGTGATCAGCGCGCCGTTGGCGCCGAACATGTACATCTTCCCGTCGATATAGGTGGGGCGCACAGACCTGACGCCGAAGCTGCCGTTATGGCGCTCGTTGAGGTAATAGGTGACGCCGTCGATGGTCTGCCAGCCGGACAGCAGCCGGCCGTCCGCGCCCAGATAGCACATGCCGTTGGTGTCTATGGCCCAGTCAGAGGTGATCATGGCGCCGTCGCCGTCAAAGCAGTACCACGCGCCATTCAGGCTCTGCCAGCCGGTGGCACGGGTGCCGACCTTCGCGCCGCTCTCCCGCAGGTAATAGGTCTTGCCGTCCACTTCCAGGAAACCGGTGACCATCCGGCCGTCCGCGCCCAGGTAGCACATGCCGTTGCTGTCCCGCTGCCAGGCGTTGACAGCCATGGTCCCGTCGGCTTCAAAGTAGTACCAATCGCCGCTGATCTTCTGCCAGCCGGCGGCGCGGGTGCCGACCTTCTTTCCCGAGGGGAGCAGATAGTAGGTCTTGCCGTCCACCTCTACGAAGCCGGTGGCCATCCGGCCGTCCGCGCCCAGGTAGCACATGCCGTTGCCGTCCATCCGCCAGGCGTTGACAACCATGGCCCCGTTGGCCAGGGGATCGAAGTAATACCATGCGCCGCCCAGCTGCTTCCAGCCGAGGACCACGGCGCCGTAGTAACCGTCGTGCCGCTCATTGAGGTAGTAGGTGACGCCGTCGATCTGGCGCAGTCCGGCGTCCGTCTCGCCAAGGCTGTTCAGATGATAACGCCTGCCCGCGTCCACGACCCAGTCGTTCACGACCGGGCTCCCGTTCAGGTAGTAATACCACTTGCCGCCGAACGCGTGCCAGCCGTTTCCGGCCGCCCCCTCGGGCGGCAGTCCGGGCTGCCCTGCCCCCGGTTCCTCCGCGATATCGGGCTCCAGGCTCTCCGCCGGAGCCTCTTCCGCCGCATCGGGCTCCAGGCTCTCCGCCGGGGCCTCTTCCGCCGCATTGGGTGCCGGACTCTCCGCCGGCTCTTCCACCGCGACCGGCGCGAGGTCCTGTCCGCCGTCCGCGAGCGCGGGCACGGCCAGGGAGAACAGCGCCGCCGCTGCCAGCAGCAGGCTCATCAGCTTTTTCAACACTTTCAACCCTCCCATGTAAAAAGCGCGGCGCGCCGCGCTTTTTCACTTTTTATAATAATGTACACTGAGCAAAACTAAGTTTAATCCTATAAATCATTAAAATCATGCGAATCTGCTTACAAATAATTAAAAAATATGACAGTACCGTTCCGCTCTTCCCGGCGGCCGGCGCATTGACAATTCTCCGCCCCCGTGATATCATGCGTGCAGGGGGTGAAGCGATGGCTTCCCAGGCAACAAAACAGCGCATCCTCCGGGATGCCAAACGGATCGTCCGCGGGGAGAAGGTCGCAGACTTTCTCAACGACCCGAAGCAATACTTCCACCGGGTCCGGGTGGGCTATTACAGCGACCGGATCTCCTATGCGGCGCGCTGGCTCATCAACGACGAGCAGCAGCAGATCGACGACTATTACGGCCGCTGACGCGGCCATCCAACGGACGAGGACATCCCTTCGTCCGTTTTTTGATACAAAGGAGCGAACGCGCAATGGACATCGCCATCATCGGCGGCGGCGCCTCGGGGCTGGCCGCCGCTTTGGCCGCCCGGGAGAGCCTGGACAACGCCGTCACCGTCTTTGAGCGGCAGGCCAGGGTGGGCCGCAAGCTGTTGGTCACGGGCAACGGCCGGTGCAACCTGACCAACCGGAACGCCGCCCCGGACGATTACCACGGCCAGGACCCGGCTTTTCCCGGCCCGGCGCTCTTCCGCTTCGGGCCGGAGGACACCATCGCCTGGTTCGCCTCCCTGGGGCTGGTCACCCGCACGGAGCCCTCCGGCCGGGTCTATCCCCTGTCCGATACGGCCAGCAGCGTGGTGGACGCGCTGCGGCTGGCACTGGAGGCCCGGGGCGGCCAGGTGATATGCGGTCTGCCCGTCGCCCGCGCGGAAAAGCGGGGCGGCCGGTTCCTCCTGCATGGGCCGCTGGGAGAACGTTTCGAGGCGGACAGGCTGATCGTGGCCTGCGGCGGCGCGGCCGGAGCCAGAGTGGGCGGCGTCCGGTCCGGATACGACCTGCTGCGCGCCTTCGGGCACACCGTCACGGACCTGCGCCCGGCGCTGGTGCAGCTGAAATGCGACAACACCTGGACCCGCTCTCTGAAGGGCGTGCGCACCCAGGCGGAGGTGACGCTGGAGCGGGACGGGGCCATCCTGGCCGCCTCTTCCGGCGAGGTACAGTTCACCGACTACGGCCTCACCGGCCCGGCCATCTACGACATCTCCCGCGCGGCCTCCACGGCGGAGGGGCCCGCGACGGTATGCCTGCGGCTGCTGCCGGAACTGCATAAAGTTGACATAATAAATTATATGATCGCAAAGCGGGACAATTTTCCCGATTATAAAGCGGAAAACCTCCTGAGCGGAGCTTTACATAATTCTATCGCCCGTGTGGTCCTCCGCCGGGCGCAGATCCCCCTGGACGCCCGGCTGTGGGCGCTGTCCGACGCTGCGCTGGAGCAGACGGCCGCCGTGCTGGAGCGCTATGAGCTGCCCCTCGCCGGCACCTTGGGCTTTGAGGAGGCCCAGGTGACCGCCGGCGGCGCGCGCACCGGCGAGTTCGACCCCGAGACCATGGCCAGCCGCCTGGTGCCGGGACTGTATGCCTGCGGCGAGGTGCTGGATGTGGACGGGGACTGCGGCGGGTTCAACCTCCAGTGGGCCTGGTCCAGCGGCCGCATGGCGGGCCTGGCGGCGGGAGGGATGCTGCCATGATCCGGCTGCGCAACGTTGTCCTGGGGCTGGAGGAACCGGTCTCCGCCCTGCGGGAAAAGGCGGAACGAAAGCTGAACGCCAAAGTCCGGGACGTGAAGATCGTCCGCCGGGCCGTGGACGCCCGGCGGAGATCGGACGTGCGGTTCATCTATACGCTGGATGTATCCGCGGCGGACGAGGCGTCCGCCCTGGCCCGCTGTCCGGACGCGGCGCCGGCGCCGACGGAGAGCTATGTCCCTCCCCGGCCGGCATCCCTGCCGGAGGATCGCCCGGTGGTGGTGGGCTTCGGTCCGGCGGGGATGTTCGCAGCCCTGGCCATGGCCCTGGCGGGGCTCCGCCCCGTCGTGCTGGAGCGGGGCGAGGACGCCGCCCGCCGCGCCGCCAAGGTAGAGCGGCTGCGCCGCGAGGGTGTCCTTGACCCGGAGAGCAACGTGCAGTTCGGCGAGGGGGGCGCCGGTGCTTTTTCCGACGGAAAACTCTCCACCGGCGTAAAAGACCGGCGTATCCCCTGGGTGCTGGCACAGCTGGTCGAGGCCGGCGCGCCGGTAGACATAATCACAGACGCCAAACCGCACATCGGCACTGATCTTCTTCCGGGCGTATGCGTGGGCATCCGAAAGCGGATCGAGGCGCTGGGCGGCGAGGTGCGCTTTTCCACCCGGCTGGACCGGCTGGAAAGCGACCGGGGCCGGCTGCGCGCCGCCGTGACCTCAGATGGCGAGCGCATCGTCTGCTCCCGGCTGATCCTGGCCTGCGGGCACAGTGCGCGCGATACGTTTGAAATGTTATGTAAAGTTGTTCCCATGGAGCCCAAGCCCTTCGCCATGGGGGTGCGCATCGAGCACCTGCAGGCGGATATCGACCGGGCCCAGTACGGTCCCTTCGCCGGGCACCCTGCCCTGCCGCCCGCCGATTACGCGCTGGCCTGTGAGCTGCCAGACGGCCGGCGGTGCTACACCTTCTGCATGTGCCCCGGCGGCGAGATCCTCCCCGCCGCCAGCGAGCCGGGGCAGGTCTGCACCAATGGGGCGAGCCCTTTTATGAGAAATTATGTTAATTCCAATGCCGCCCTGCTGGCGGCCCTCGCTCCCGCTGACTTCCCCTATCCGGGGGTCCTCGGCGGCATGACCTGGCAGCGGGAGCTGGAGCGCCGCGCCTTTGACGCCGCCGGCGGCGGCTATCGCGCCCCGGCCCAGACCGTGGACAGTTTCCTCCGAGGCGGCCCCTCCCACTTCGGCCGGGTGGCCCCGTCCTATCGGCCGGGCGTGGCGGCAGTTGATTTACATAACATTCTCCCCACTGTCATCACCGGCACCGTCGCCGCAGCCCTTCCTCTCTTCGACCGGAAGCTCCGCGGCTTTGCCGACCCGGAGGCCGTGCTCACCGGGCCGGAGACCCGCTCCTCCAGTCCTGTCCGCATGCTGCGGACAGATTGCTATGAGTCCCCCGCTATGGCGGGGCTCTATCCCTGCGGCGAGGGCGCCGGCTGGGCGGGCGGCATCATGAGCGCGGCGGTGGACGGCCTGCGCTGCGCCGAGGCGCTGATCGCGAGCCTGGGCTGAGCGGACCTTTATCCCCGGCCTTTCAGTCTTTCCAGGATCTCTTCGTCCGCGGGGCAAAAATCATACTGCGGGATCTCCGCCGGCGTGATCCACGCCAGCGCCGCATGCTCCAGCCGCTTCGGCGTCCCCGCGGCGATGGACGCGTGGAAGAGCGTCAGATGCACCGTGATATCCGGGTAGGCGTGGGTGACCTCCATGAACACGTCCCCCACCGCCAGATCGATGTCCAGCTCCTCCCGGCACTCCCGCGCGAGGGCCTGCTCCCGCGTCTCTCCCGGCTCCACCTTGCCGCCCACGAATTCCCACAAAAGGCCCCTGGCCTTATGGGGCGGGCGCTGGCAGATCAAAAAGCGGTCCCCCTCCCAGATGAGCGCCGCCACGACTTCGGTCATACTCCGCACCTCCTTGCGTACTGTCCGTACTGTCCCCATTATAGCATACCGGCAGCTGAAAAACACGCCCCGCGCGCATATGCGCGGGGAGCACAGAATTTTGAGGTATCCCATGGGCCAAAAGAAAAATGAGCCCGCCGCCATCCAGATCCGGGGGGCGCGGGTACACAACCTGAAAAGCGTCGACGTGGACATCCCCCTGGGTGGGATCGTGGGCATCGCCGGGGTGTCCGGCTCGGGCAAGTCCTCGCTGGCCCTGGGCGTGCTGTACGCCGAGGGCTCCCGGCGGTATCTGGAGAGCCTCTCCACCTATACACGCCGGCGGATGACCCAGGCGGCCGCCGCCCAGGTGGACGAGGTCCGCTATATCCCCGCGGCGCTGGCGCTGCACCAGCGGCCGGGGGTGCCCGGCATCCGCAGCACCTTCGGCACTTCCACGGAGCTTCTCAACTCCCTGCGTCTGATGTTCTCCCGTCTGGCCAGCCACCGCTGCCCCAACGGGCACTATCTGGAGCCCACTCTGGATGTGGCGGCAGAAAGGCCCATCCGCTGCCCCGTGTGCGGCGAGCGGGTCTATCCGCCCGGCGCGGAGATGCTGGCCTTCAACAGCCAGGGGGCCTGTCCCACCTGCGGCGGCACCGGCGTGGTGCGCACAGTGGACCGCTCCACCCTGGTGCCGGATGAGTCCCTCACCATCGACGAGGGGGCGGTGGCCCCCTGGAACAGCCTCATGTGGTCGCTGATGACCGACGTGTGCCGGGCCATGGGCGTGCGCACGGACGTGCCCTTTCGGGAGTTGACCGAGGCTGAGCGGGACATCGTTTTCAACGGCCCGGCGGAGAAAAAGCACATCCTCTACCGCTCCAAGAGCACCGAGGAGTTCGCGGAGCTGGATTTCACCTACTTCAACGCGGTCTACACCGTGGAGAACGCCCTGGCCAAGGTCAAGGACGAGAAGGGCATGAAGCGGGTGGAGAAGTTCCTCAAGCAGGACGTGTGCCCCGACTGCGGCGGCACGCGCCTTTCCGAAGCAGCCCGGGCGCCCCGGCTGCGGGGCATCTCTCTGGCGGACGCCAGCAAAATGACCCTCTCCCAGCTCATCGAGTGGGTCCGGGGCGTGCCGGCGTCGCTGCCAGAGCCCATGCGCCCCATGGCGGAGAGCATCTGCGGCGCTTTTCAAAACACCGCCAGGCGGCTGGTGGACCTGGGTCTCAGCTATCTCACCCTGGACCGGGCCACGGCCACCCTCTCTACCGGAGAGCGGCAGAGGGCCCAGCTGGCCCGGGCCGTGCGCAACCGGACCACCGGCGTCCTCTATGTGCTGGACGAGCCCTCCATCGGGCTGCATCCGGCCAATCTGACCGGCCTCACCGGCGTGATGGACGACCTGGTGGCGGACGGGAACTCCGTGGTGCTGGTGGACCACGACGTGAACGTGCTGGCCCATGCGGACTGGCTCATCGAGCTGGGTCCCGGCGCGGGAGCCGACGGCGGCCGCATCCTGGCCCAGGGGACCGTGTCCCAGCTCATCGCCGATCCCGTCTCAAAGATCGGGCCGTTCCTCCGGACCGGCGGGGCGAGGCTGCGGACGCCCATCGACCCCGCCCATATCTTCGATCTCGGCGCCATCGAGCTGGCCACCGGTCCCATCCACACGGTGCAGCCGCTGACCGTCCGATTCCCCAAGGGGCGCCTGACCGCAGTGACGGGCGTGTCCGGCTCCGGCAAGACCACTCTGGTGCTGGAGAGCCTCATCCCGGCGCTGAAAGCCGCGGCGGCGGGCCAGGACCTGCCGGCGCATGTGCGCGCCCTCGACGCCCCCGGCATCCGCCAGGCCAAGCTCATCGACGCCACGCCCATCGGCGTCAACGTGCGCTCCACCGTGGCCACTTACGCGGACGTGCACGACGAGCTCCGGAAGGTATACGCCCGGACGGCGGACGCGAAGCGCCTGGGCTATAAGGCCGGGGACTTCTCCTATAACACCGGCTCGCTGCGCTGCCCCACCTGCGACGGCACGGGCAGCATCAGTCTGGACGTGCAATTTTTGCCGGACGTGGACATCCCCTGCCCCGACTGCGGCGGCAGCCGTTACGGCCGCCAGGCTTTTGAGATCTGCCGCCAGCGGAAGGACGGCGCCCGGCACAGCCTCCCGGACCTGATGGCCATGAGCGTGGACGAGGCCCTCCCCCTCTGCGACGATCTGGCGGCGGTGCACAGCCGCCTCTCGCTGCTGAAGAACGTGGGTCTCGGCTATCTCACCTTGGGCGAGGCGACGCCGGGGCTCTCCGGCGGCGAGGCCCAGCGGCTCAAGCTGGCCAGCGAGATGGGCAAGGGCCAGTCCGACGCCCTGTTCGTATTCGACGAGCCCACCATCGGGCTGCACCCTCTGGACGTGCGGAGCCTGATGGGCGTGTTCCAGGCGCTCATCGACCAGGGCGCCACGGTGATCGTCATCGAGCATGACCTGGACCTGATCCGCAGCGCCGATTACGTGATCGACATGGGGCCCGGCGGCGGCGTCCAGGGAGGCCGGATCGTGGCGGCGGGCACGCCGGAAGAGATCAGGGCGGACCCCGCCAGCGTCACGGGAAGATATCTATGAATAACGATCTGGGCCTGCCGGGAATGCGGCAGGCCCATTTCTTATTCCTTTTTCAATCGCCGGCCGCCCGGTTGGCGGTCTGTTCAAATTCTCCCAGCGCCTGGGAGGCGTCCTCTCCCTCGCCCACGCGCTGGAGCATCTGCCACCAGGCCGTGCGGGCCTCCGCCCAGCCGGGGGTGACCTGATAATAGTCCCCCAGATACTGCTGGAACATGCCGTACTCGATCATCAGCTGGTCGTTGGCGTAGATGTCCGCCATATCCCGCACCGGCCAATAGGTGGACGCCAGCACCGCGCGGGTGTACTGGCTGTCGTCCCCGGTCATGAAGCGGATGAAGGTCTTGGCCGCCTCGATCCGGGCCGCATCCCCGTTGTCGAACACGCCGAAGCCCCAGATGCCGCCCTGCAGATTCACGTCCCCGTCGTCGGTGGGAAAGGCCATGGGGAAGATGTCAAAGTCCAGATCGGGGTTGCTGATGGTCTGGTTCACATCCTGGAACACGTTCCAGCAGAAGGCCATGGCCAGTTCTCCGGCGGCAAAGCGCTCTATCTCGTCCGCCCCTACGATGGTGGGGTCGAACTTGATGCCGTCCATGCCCGCCAGCAGCTCCAGGGCCTTGGCGTTCTCCGGGCTGTTGGCGGCATAGCGGGTATGGTCCGGGTCGGTGAAAACGCCGCTGTAAAGATTGTTCACCAGCGCCCGGGTGCCCTGGTCGCCGCCCTGGCCGCCGCAGTAGACGGCAGCCACGTCCTTCACGCCGTAGTCATACAGCGCCTGCACGGCGGCGATGAAGCCGTCGGTGGTCCAGGTGTGGGTCTGCTCGTCGATGTACTGCCAGGCCCCGGCGGCCTCGAACAGATCCCGGTTGATGGCCATGCAGTGGGTGGTCATGCACAGCGGATAGATGTAATAGTTCCCCCCGGCGTCGTGGCAGGCCACCCGCACCGTGTCATAGACCGCGCCGGCGGCCTCTTCCTGCCACAGGTCGTTCAGCGGCGCCATCAGGCCCCGGGCGCCCCAGTTGGCCACCAGCCGCTCCGGCCCCTCCAGCACCAGGTCCGGCGGGCCCCCGTTCTCGGCGGCAGCCTCTATGTCCGCGTCGCCCTGGTCATAGGTGAGGGCCTTGGCCGACACGCGGATGTTCGGGTTCTCCCGGTTGAAGGCGGCGATCAGCGAGGACAGGGTGCCGCTGTTGCCCCAGCCGCCCACCGGATAGGTCCAAAGGGTCAGCTCCACATATCGCTCCGGGACCGGGCTCTCGGCCGCCGGCTCGGCAGCGTCGTTGCCGCCGCATCCAGCCAGCGCCAGGAGCGCCGCCAGTGCCAGGAGCATGGCGATCGTGCGTCTTTTCATATCCCGCTCTCCCTTCCTCATGCGCGCCTTATCGCGCGGTCAGTCGTTTTTCCCGATGTATTTCTCCAGCAAGCGGGTGATCTCCCCCATGTCGATGGGCTTGGCGGCATGGGCGTTCATGCCGCAGTCCAAGCACCGCTTCACATCGTCGGAGAAGGCGTCCGCGCTCATGGCGATGATGGGGACGGTCCCGGCATCCGGCCGGTCCAGGGCGCGGATGGCCCTCGTGGCCTCATATCCGGTCATGATGGGCATGCGGATGTCCATGAGAATGACGTCATAGGCTCCCACGGCGGAGGCCTGGAAAAGGTCGACGCAGACCTTGCCATTCTCCGCCCGCTCCACCAAGAGGCCCTGCTCCGCGAGCAATTCCTCGGCGATCTCCCAGTTCAGGTCGTTGTCCTCCGCCAGCAGCACATGCCGCCCCTGCAGCGAGGAGGCGCGTTCCTCCTCCCCGGCGCCGGGCTGGACGCTGGGCTCCGTCAGGGCGTTGAGGGCGTAATAGAGGTTGGAACGGAACAGGGGCTTGGAGATGGCCCCGGTGATGCCCGCGGCGCGGGCCTGCTCCTCCAGGTCGTTCCAATCCGCCGCAGTGATGAGCATCATCACGCTCCTGTCCCCGCAGATCTCCCGGATGTTCCGGGCCGTCTCCAGCCCATCCATCCCCGGCATCCGCCAGTCCAGCAGGATCACCGGATAGTCCCGGTCCTGCTCCCGGCGCTGCCGGACCAGCTCCAGCGCCCGCTCCCCGTCCGGTGCGCACTCCGGCCTGCAGCCCAGCGCGGTGAGCAGCGCCGAGGTGCTCTCGCAGATCATCTCGTCGTCGTCCACCACCAGCACGTCCCAGGGGGGCAGCGACATATCCTGCGGCTCGGTCAGAGCCCGCTCCAGGTCCAGCGTCACATGGAACTCCGTCCCCTTGTCCTGCTCGCTCTCCACGTCGATGGCGCCGTCCATGGCGTCGACGATGTACTTGGTGATGGCCATGCCCAGGCCGGAGCCCTCGGTCTTTTGCACCCGCTGGTCATCCTCCCGGGCGAAGGAGTCGAAGATCCGCGCCTTGAACTGCGGCGACATGCCGATGCCGTTGTCCTTCACCCGAATGTGGACCCGCACCCAGGCCTCCCCCTTGGAGGAAGGCTCCTCGTAGCAGGCCACATGGACGCTGCCGCCCTGGGGCGTGAACTTGATGGCGTTGCCCACCAGATTGAGGAGCACCTGGTTGAGCCGGACGCTGTCGCAGTACACATGCTCGCACAGGATGTTATACGCATACACATCGAACCGCTGCTCCTTGGCGTTGGCCTGGGGCTGGACGATGTTGACCATGTTCTGCATGACCTCCTGGAGGGCCACCTGCTCCCGGTGCAGCGTGAGCTTGCCGCTCTCGATCTTGGACATGTCCAGGATGTCGTTGATCAGGCCCAGCAGGTGCTTGCTGGAGATGTCGATCTTTTTCAGGCAGTTCTGGACCTGCTGGACGTTGTCCAGATTGGCGCTGGCGATGGCGGTCATGCCCACGATGCCGTTCATGGGCGTGCGGATATCGTGGCTCATGTTGGACAAAAACTCGCTCTTGGCCCGGTTCGCCCGCTCGGCGGCCTGGCGGGCCCCCTCCAGCTCCCGGACGTGCCGCCGCGTCAGGCGCATATACCACAGGAAGATGGCCATCTGGGCCAGAAGGATGACGGCGCAGGCCAGGATCGCCGACCAGCCCCAGGCATGGCTCAGGGCGTTCACCGTCTGGTCCAGCGCCCCGTACGGCATGAACAGCATCAGATACCAGTCGGAATAGGGCAGGCTCGCGCAGTACAGATACCGCCGCTCCCCCTCGATGACGAACTCGCCGCTGAGGCTCTTCCCGGCGGCCATGGCCTCCTCCAGCGCGGCGATGTATTCCTCCGCGCTCATGTCGCCCACGCTCTCATACCGATCCCGGACCCGCCGGAAATAGTCCTCGTCCGTCACATCGCTATCCCGGACGATGAACTCCCCCTCCGGGTCGATGATGAAGTAATAGATCATCCCCTGGTCCGCGTCCAGGGACAGGGTATCGCTGATGTAGCTGGCGGGCAGGGCCGCCACCAGGGCCAGGCTCTGCCGGCCGTCCTCCAGGGAATAGTCCGCCGGGATGCCCATCAGCAGAAGCTCCTCCCCCAGCTCATCCCGTCCCGCGGCCATGGCCTCCTTGCCGTCGGCCAGGGACTGGAAGAACTCGCCGGACCGGTCGGCCTCCATTTGGCTGCCGTAGAGCATCTCAAAGGAGCCGTCGGCCAGGCACAGGGCCAGGTGGTCGAAGCCGCGGGCCCGGGCGTTGTAGCTGAGCGCCACCCGCACGGAGGAGAAGTCCCGGCCGGTCCCGGGGGGCACCGAATCCACCAGCGCCCCCACCTGGCTCAGACGCAGCTCGATGGTGGTGCCGAAATGGGTCGCCGCCTGCTCGCTCATGCCGGACATATAGATGGCCCCCAATTGGCCGATCGCCTCCGCCTCCCGGCTGTTCATCTGCACGGCGAGGGTCGAGAACACCAGCACGCACAGCAGCGAGAAACAGACCAGGCTGACGATCAAAAACCGGGGCGTCTTGCTCTTCATAGGACCCGTCTCCCTTCCCTGACGGCCCGCGCTCTATCTTGGGCCGGGTCCACGTGACATGCTTGGAACAGTTTTTAACGATTTATTTTATCATATTTCTCACAAAAGGGGAATACCGTCCCAAAATTTCATCGTCAAAAGTGCGATTTTTGGCGTAAAAAACCGTGCCGCCTTTTGCAGGGCGGCACGGTCCGCGTTTCTTTCTTTGCCGGCGGAGCGGATCAGGCGTTTTTCTCCCACACCGTCTCGCCGTCGATCATGACACGCTCCAGCACCGCGTCCGCGGCCAGGGAGGGGAGCTTGTCCCAGATGGCGATATCCGCGTCCTTGCCCACCGCCAGGGAGCCGACCCGGTCCCAAACGCCCACGATCCTGGCGGCGTTGCTGGTGACCATGGCCAGGGCCCGCACCGGGTCCATGCCCCAGCGCACGGCCTCGCCCATCTCATACAGCAGCATGTTCACCGGGCTCACCGGCCCGTCGGTCATCACCGCCACGGGCACGCCCCGGTCATCCAGTCCCTTGCAGCACCAGGGGTCCAGCTTTCCCCCCTCGCCGGGGAACAGCGGCGCGGCGCTGGGCCCAAAGATGACGCCCTTCACATGGGGGTCCTGCAGCTCCTCATAGAAGTCGCTGGCGCCCTGGGCGTGGTCCACGGTCACATAGATGTCGAACTCCCGGGCGATCTCCAGCAGCGTCATCATGTCGTGCATGTAGCTGTGGACCTTCAGGGGGATCTCCTTCTTCAGCACGGGGATGCCGTGCTCCAGGCCCAGGTCATAGGGCGGCAGCTTGTCCTTGTCATCGCCGGCCTTTTCCTTCTTCTCCATGTACTCCCGCACGTTCCGCAGGTAGCCGCGCATGATATTGGCGATGGCCATGCGGGTCATGGGGGCCATGTTCTTGCCGGAATAGCACCCCTTGGGGTTGATGCCCATGGCGGCCTTCATGGCGGCCGGGGACTTCAGGACCCGGTCCTTGCCGGCGGATTTATAGGCCATGACCCAGCCGCACACCACGTTGGCCGAGCCGGGGGCCAGGCAGCTGGTGGTGATGCCCTGGCGGATGGCGCAGGCAAACGCCTCGCTGGCGGGATTGATGCCGTAGCGCGCGTCCAGCTCCGGGGTCAGGGGATTGGTTATCTCGTTCAGGTCCTCATGGCGCGCGTCATCCAGACCGCCGATGTGGCTGTGGGCGTCCACGAAGCCGGGCACCACGCATTTGCCCGCCGCGTCGATGACATCCGCGCCCTCTGTGGACAGGCCGGCGCCGATCTCGGTGATCTTGCCGTTTTCCACCCGCAGGTCGGCCTGGATCACGCCGGCGTCGTCCATGGTGTACAGGGTACCGTTTTTGATCACATACATCTCATCGCATCCCCTTCCCTGTAGATGATCTCGCCGCCCATATAGGTGCGGACGATGTGGGCCTGGTAGGTCTCCATGGGGTCGGCGCTCCATATGACCAGGTCCGCCCGCAGGCCCTCCCGCAGAGAGCCGGTCACGCCGTCGATGCCCAGCAGCTTCGCCGGCGCCGAGGTGAGCATGGACAGCACCTTCTCGCTGTCGTGGAGCTGGCGCATCATCTCCGCGCCGCTCCAGAGCATATCCTCCCTGGGGGCAAAGACAGCGGAGTGGGACCCGCCAAGGATCACCTGCGCGCCCTTTTCCGCCAGCTTGGCGATGGCGGCCATGTCCAGGGCCATCTCCTCCTTGTCCAGCGGGCAGCTGGCCTGGCGGACCACCAGCGGGATGTTCTCCCGGATCAGCCAGTCCTCCTCGCCGGTGAGCCCGTAGCCGCCCACCAGCACCAGCCGCAGCTTGGGATAGACGCTGACGATCTCCCGCACCCGCTCGATGGCCGCCAGATCGTCGCAGTATACGAACAGCGGCAGACGCCCGTCCACCACCTCGCGCAGCGCCTCCATCTTCTCGTCCCGCTTGGCGGGAGGTGCCGCCGGGGCCGGCGTCCCGGCCGCCGCGGCCTTCTCCGCCGCCTGTTTCTCCAGCTCCTCCGGGCTCTTATAGTCCTGGGCCAGCTTCAGCTGCAGGGCGAAGTTCGTGAAGATCCACATCCGGGTCTGGGGCGCCATGGAGCGCTCGCCATAGACGCGCTTGAGCTGGCCGCCCACCGACGCCATCATGCCGATGTCCCGCTTCAGGCACATCTTATAGGGGTTCACCCCGTCCACCGTGAAGGCGGCGATCCGGCCGCCGAACAGGTTGGTGTCCGCCGGCGCCACGCCGCAGCTCGTCAGTCCGAACGCGCCCAGCTGCTGGGCCGTGGCGGCGCGGCCGTTGAACGCGTAGAAGGCGTCCAGCTCCGGAGTGATGGGATTGCTCTTCTCGCTGTTGTCCTCGGAGGACGGGCGGATCTCCGTGGTGGAGCCGTTCACGCCCCAGCTGGACAGCGCGTGGACGAAGCCCGGAAGGATCTCCATCCCCGCCGCGTCAAAGACCTCCTCGTCCGCCGCCGCCGAAAGGTCCTCCCCTATGGTCTGGATCAGGCCGTCCCCGATGCGGATGTCCCGCACCGAGACGGTCCCCAGACCATCGTGGACCCTGCCGTTTTTGATCAGCATATCTTCTCTCCTTTTCTGTCTGTTTTCCGGATATAGGTTTACATAAGATGTTCCTTCAGGAACGCGGCCACCTGGGGATAGCAGTCCAGCTTGTTTTTCAGCTTGCTCAGACCATGGCCCTCGTCCTCGTAGCGCAGGTACTTCACGGGCACGTCCCGGCTGCGCAGGCTGGCCACGATCTGCTCCGCCTCGCTGACCGGCACCCGGGGATCGTTGGCCCCATGGATGACCATCAGCGGCGCGGTGATCCGGTCCACCTTGTGGATGGGGGACACCCGGCGCAGCGTCTCCCGGTCATGGGCCAGGGTGCCGTACTCCGACTCCCGGTGGGCCCGGCGGTACTCCGCGGTGTTCTCCAGGAACGTCTCCAGGTTGGACATGCCCACAGTGTCCACGGCGGCGGCCCACAGGTCCGGATAGTTCGTGATGCAGGCCAGGGTCATATAGCCGCCGTAGCTGGCGCCCATGACGGCCACCCGCTTGGGATCGGCGATGCCCTCGGCCACCAGGTGCTCCACCAGGCAGGCCACGTCATGGACGCTGTCCAGACGCTTTTCCACGTCGTCCAGGTGATGATAGGTCTTGCCGTAGCCCACGCTGCCGCGGATATTGGGCGCCACCACATGGAAGCCCTGGCTCACCAGATATTGGGTCAGCGGCGTGAACATGGGGAACTCCTGTCCCTCCGGGCCGCCGTGGATGTCCAGCACCACCGGGCCGGGACCGGCCGCGGCGCCCGGCGCCCGATACAGCCAGTAGGGCACCCGCAGCCCGTCATAGGACCGGAACTGCCGCAGCTCCGGCTCCGCCATCTCCTCCTGAGCGATGCCCTCGCAGCGGTCCTCCGCCAGGGCATACAGGCTGTCGCTGTCCATGTCCAGCACCCACAGGCCCACGGGCCGGCGGCCGCTGCTGAACGAGAACAGCAGCTTATGCCCCTCCGGGGACCAGTCCATGCCGGCGTACGTATAGATGAATCCCTGGGGCGGCCGGGGCACGCAGACGAACCCGCCCGTGGTCACGTCCATGATCTTCAGCTCGCCGTAGCCGTCGGCGTTGACCACCATGGCCAGGTACCGGTCGTCGCTGCTCAGCGCCACCGCGCTCACGTCCCAGTCGGTCTCATACACCTTCGTCAGGCTGCCGGATGCCACATCATAATAGGCCACATACAAAAACTCGCTGTCCTCGTCGGTGGTCACATAGAACCCCTTGCTGTCGGAGCGCCAGGCCGTGGACTCATACTGGGCGTTGCTGCCGCCGGGCTTCAGATCCCGGCTGGTGCCCTGCTCCATGTCCGCCAGATACATCCGGTTGTCGGACATGCCCTTGAGTTTGTTGTAGAGCATATACCGCCCGTCCGGGGAGACGCTGGCGGGGAGGTTGTAGTTGTCGTGGTTCTCCAGCACGATCTGTGCCTCGCCGGTGCCGATGTTCTTCCGGCAGATGTCGAAGCTGGCCTTGCTGCGCTGGTTGCAGGCGTAGTAGAGCCACTGGCAGGCGCTGTCCGTGCCGCCCAGGTAAAAGCGGCTGGTACCATCCCCGCTCAGGTCAAGGGCCTCGCTCTCGCCCTGGCGCAGCAAATAGATCTGCTCCTGCTCGTTGCCGCCCAGGTCGCTGGCAAACAGCAGCCCCTTCCTGTCGCCGGTGGGCGCCAGGCGCCAGATGCGCTCGCCGTAAAAGGTCAGCTGGCGGGGCTCCCGGTCCTCCAGGGACAGGGTCCAGATCTGGGACGTGCCGCTCTGATCGCTCAGGTACGCGATGCTGCCGTCGGCCATCCAGACGCCGCCGCGGTTCTCCACGACCCGATAGTATTTTTCAATGTCAGCCATCGCTCTGTTTTTTCTCCCTTCTCTCAGCCGTCGGCGCGGGGGTTCAGATAGTCCGCCACGATCATGCCGCTCTCCAGCTGGATGCTCACCAGCTTCTTGATGGGCGTCACCTCGTAGTGGATGTCCCGCTCCGCCTCGGCGGCCCGGCGGTCAAATTCCGCCTCGCACTGCTCGTGGACCTGCCGCAGCAGCGCCTTCTCCTGCTCGGTGTGGTCCTTCTCCAGCTCATGCTCGCAGGAGCGGATGGTCAGCGTCCACATGAACAGCCCGAAGAACTTCGGCAGGTCCAGGTTGTCAAAGGCCTCCGATTCCTTGCAGGGCACGGCGTAATCCGGGCTCGTCTCGATGAAGGACTTCTCTACCTCATAGTTCTCCTCCCGGTTCTTCAGGGACAGCTCCACCATCTTGGCGAAGGGGTTGTCCGGGGAGATGAGGGACTTGATCTGCTCGTAATACCCGGCCACGGCCCGGCTGTTGTCCCGGAAGAAGTCCCCCCGCTTCAGCGCGGCCTCCGCCCGGGTAAAGGGCATCTGCCTGTCGCTCTGGATGCGCTGCTCAAAGAAGTAGGGCAGCTCCGTCACTAGCGTGACAGTGCCGTGGCGGCGCGCGTAGCTGCTGCTGCTGGCGCCGCAGCTCATCAGCTGCTCCGGCGGGGTGCTGGAGAACTTCTCATAGTGGTCGTAGGTGTCCTCCTGCTCGATCATGGGGAAGATGGCCGGGGCATAGGGGGTGATGTAGTTGACCTCCGGCTCCCCCAGGTGCAGGGGGATGTTCTGCCGGCGGCTGGCCGCGTACAGCTTATCCCAGATCGCGGGCATCTCCTTGGTCAGGTACCAGTAGGTGCCGCCGAAGCCGGAGTTGTGCAGGGAGTACATGAACACCGGCTTGACCTCGTCGATGATCTTCATGAGCACCTGCGTCTCGGGGATGGGATCGTCAAAGCTGTATTTCTTGTAATGCAGGGGGAAGGTCCACTCGGCCTGCTCATAGCCGGCGGGCCGGAAATAGTGGCGGGCATAGTTGGACAGGGTGAAGGGGCCCTTGAACCACGCCTCGTTCAGCTGGGTGCCGTCCACGTCGATGCTCTTGATGATATACCAGGTATACCCCAGGTCCGCCCGCAGCGCGTCGTCCTCGGCGATGGCGCGGGTGAAATACTCCAGCATCATGGCGCCCATGGGCTCGTTGGGATGGGGGCAGCCGAACATGAAGGCGTTCTTGTCGCCGCCGTCGATCTTCATGCAGTAGATCGGGTGACCCTTCCGGGAGGCGCCCGCCTGGAACACATGGACCTTGTCGGGATACTCCGCCGCCAGGGCCAGGGAATGGGCGTCCATCTCGTCCACGGTGAGGAATTCCTTATAATCCGGGACGTTTTCGATCAGCTTGGTGAAATCTCGCATATTGACCTCTCTTTCTCCAGAAAATGCTCCGTGCCGTCCGCCGGGCCAAGGGGCTCGGCGGACGGCATGTTCTGATCAGGTATCGCCGCCCCCGCAGCGGCAGCAGGACACCCAGTGGCCCCCGCCCAGGTCCACCAGCGGAGGATATTCCTCGCCGCAGCCCTTCTGGGCGCAGTAGCACCGGGGCTCGAAATAGCAGCCCGGTCCGTTGTCGATGGGCGTAGGAGGCTCGCCCTCGATGCGGATGGCCTCCTTCTTCTCCAGCGGGTTCAGGGAAGCGCAGTTGGAGATCAGCACCTTCGTATACGGATGCTGGGGATTGTGCAGCACCTCGTCGGTGGGGCCCATCTCCACGATCCGGCCCAGATACATCACCGCCACCCGGTCGGAGATATACCGGGTCGTGGCGATGTCATGGCTGATGAACACCAGCGCCGCGTTCTTCTGCTTCACCAGCTCCACCAGCATGTTGATGATGTCCGCCCGGATGGACACGTCCAGCATGGACACCGGCTCGTCCGCCACGATGAAGGCGGGGTCCAGCAGCATGGACCGCAGGATCGCGATACGCTGCAGCTGGCCGCCGGACAGCTCATGGGGGAACCGGTCGATGTAGTCCTTGGCGGGCGTCAGGCCGCTCTGCTCCAGCACTGAGAGCACCATCTCCATGCGCTCCTCCTCCGAGGAGCCGATGTTGTGCTGCTTCAGCGGGTCCTTGAGGATCTTTTTCAGCCGGAAACGGGGGTCGAAGGTGTCAAAGGGGTTCTGGAAGATCATCTGGCAGTTCTTGCGGAACCGCAGCGGGTCCTTTTTCAAAAGCTCCGACCCGGACTCTCCGAACAGCCGGATGTCGCCGGAGGTGGGCGCTTCCAGGTGGATCAGCAGCCGGCCCAGGGTGGACTTGCCGCAGCCGGACTCGCCGATGACGCCCAGCGTCTCGCCCCGTTTCAGGGAGAAGCTCACGCCGTCCACAGCCTTGATCTGCTGGCTGCGCACCTTCTTGCCGTCCTTCTTCACCATCTTTTTCTGGATGTACCACTTGCGGACGTTTTCCGCCTCCATGACATACTCTTCAGCCATTGCGTTCGCCTCCCGTCATGTGGCAGGCCACCTGCCACGGTCTGTCTTTGCCGCCCACGTCCTGGATCTCCGGCCGCTGGGTGCGGCAGCGGTCCGTGGCATAGGGGCAGCGGGGCGCAAAGACGCACCCTTCCGCCTTGTGCGTCAGGTCCGGCAGAGAACCGGGGATGCCGCGCAGGTCCGTCTTTTCGCCCTCGAAGGACGGGAAGGACCGCAGCAGTCCCTGGGTATAAGGATGCCTGGGCGACACCAGCACGTCCGTGACCGCGCCGGTCTCCATGATGCGCCCGGCGTACATCACCACCACCTTGTTGCAGGTGGAGGCGACCACGGAGACGTCATGGGTGATCATCAGGCGGGTCAGGTTGAACTTGTCCTGCAGCTGCATAATCTCGTTCAGGATCTGGCTCTGGGTCACCACGTCCAGGGCGGTGGTCGCCTCGTCCATCACCAGCAGCTTGGGGTTGAACAGCAGGCTCAGCGCGATGGAGATGCGCTGCATCATGCCGCCGGACAGCTCATGGGGGAACAGCTCGTAGACCCGCTCGTTCAGGTTCACGACCTTCAAAAGCTCATAGATCCGCTCCCGGATCTCCTTTTTCGGCGTGCCGGGGAAGTGCACCAGGTACACGTCCTCGATCTGCCGGCCGATCCGGTGCACCGGGCTGAGGGCGTTCATGGACTTTTGGAACACCACCGAGATCTCCCGCCAGCGGACCTTGGACAGCTCCTCCGGCGACAGCGTCAGCAGGTCCCGCCCCTCGAACAGGGCCTGCCCCTCGATCAGCGCCGTCTTTGGCAGCAGCTGGAGCACGCCCATGGCCAGGGTGGATTTGCCCGACCCGGATTCGCCCACGATGCCCACCGCGTCGCCCTGCTCCATGGTGAAGCTGGCGTCCTGGACAGCGTAGACGGATTCATTTTTCATCTGATAGGTGATGTTCAGATCTTTGATTTCTAACAGCGCCATCTTTCAGCCCTCACTTCGTATTCTGCATCTTCGGGGAGATGAACTTGTTCAGCCCCTCGCCGATCATAAAGAAGGTCAGCACTGTCAGCACCACGAATACGCCCGGTATGGCGGAGATCCACGGGCTCTTGGTCAGATACTGCTTGCCCGCACTGATCATCTGGCCCCAGCTGATGATGTTCGGGTCGCCCAGTCCCAGGAAGGACAGGCCGGCCTCGGTCAGGATGGCGCCGGAGATCTGCATGGTGGTGTTGGCGATGATCGGGAAGATGCCGTTGGGGATGATGTGGCGGAACAGGATCTTGCTCTTGCTCTCGCCCATGGCCTGGGCCGCCTTGACGAAGGTGCGCTCCCGCAGGGAGATGGCCTGGGCCCGCATGAGCCGGGCGTTGCCGGGCCAGGAGGTCAGTCCCAGCACGATCATCACATAGCGGATATCGCTGCCGAAGATGGCCACGATGATCAGGATCAGGAAGAAGGACGGGGTCATCACGAAGATGTTGATGAACTCCACGATCACCTTGTCCACCGCGCCGCCGAAGAAGCCGGCGATGCCGCCGATCAGCGTACCCACCACCGCGGCGATGGACGCGGCCACGATGCCGATCTCCAGGGAGGTCCGGGCGCCGTAGAGGATCTGGCTGTAGATATCCCGGCCCAGGTGATCGGTGCCGAAGATGAAGCCGTCCGTCCCCGGGGCGACCCGCAGACTGTCATAGAGGAAATAGGGGTCGTGGGTGGCGAACACCGGCGCGCCGATGGCGCCGATCAGAAGGACGGCGAGCATGATGAAGCCCGTCCGCAGCTGACTGTTGCGTCTGAGCTCCTTTCCGAAAGCGGTAAAATACTTTTTCATGTCCGCACGCTCCTCATTCGTATTTGATCCGGGGATCGATCAGGCTGTACACCAGATCCACCACGATCATCATCACGGCCACGGTGATGGACAGGATCAGATAGATCCCCTGCAGCACCGGGTAATCCCGCTTGCCGATGGACTCGAACAGCAGCTTGCCCATGCCGGGCCAGGAGAACACCGTCTCGATGTACAGCGAGCCGGACAGCAGGAACGCCAAACTGGAGCCCAGCACCGTCACGGTGGGGATCAGGGCGTTGCGCAGCACGTATTTGTTGAAGATGTGGGTCTCCTTCATGCCCGTGGCCCGCAGGGTCGTGATGAAGTCCTCGCTCATGACCTGCAGCACCGAGGACCGGGCGATGCGGAAATAATAGGGGAACTGGACCAGCGCGAGGGTGCCCACGGGCAGGATCATGTGGTAGGCCACATCCAGCACATGGCGCACGCCGGTGTAGCCGGCCCGCATGTTCACCATGCCGGTGGTGGGCAGCCAGCCCAGCCAGGAGGCAAAGATCAGGATGAACATCAGTCCCAGCCAGAAGCTGGGGGTGGCGTCGAAGATATAGGACACCGTACACATGATCTGGTCGAACCAGCCGCCGTTTTTCCGGGCCGATCGGATGCCGAGAAGCGTCCCGCATACCACCGCGATGATCAGCGCCGACAGGCTCAGCATCAGAGTGGGCACCACCTTCTCGCCGATCAGGGCGGTCACCGGCTTTTCATTCCGGTAGGAGTAGCCCAGGTCGCCCTTCAGGGCGTTTTTGATGAACAGCGCGAACTGCTCCGGCGCGGATTTGTCCAGGCCGTATTTGATGGTGAGGGCCTCGATCTGGGCCGGGTTGGGGTTGTCCGTACCGGCCAGGATGCGGACCGGGTTGCCCGGTGCGCTCCTCACCAGGAAGAAGTTCACACAGACCGAGACAAGCACCACCAGGATGCCCGTCAGGATCCGCTTGAGGATATATCGTTTCAATCGTATCGCTTCCTCTCTTGCTCCGGCGCGCCCGCGCCGGAGCAGCGGTCACGGCGCCGGAGGACACGCTCTGGCGGGATTTAGGGAAAAAGTCCGATAGAACAGATTCCATCGGACTTTTCCCTGCTCATTCATTCAGGGGACCGTTCCCCCGGTTCGATTTACTCGGTGAAGCCCGCGTAAGTCATCTCGCTGGAAGCAGCCTTGTCGGGCAGGTCATAGGGCGTGCCGACCAGGGTGTTCTTGATGGGGTACTTGCCGCCGTTGTCGATCAGGAGGATCATGGGGACCTCGTCGGCCATGATGCTCTGGATCTCGCTGTAGTACTCGGCGCGCTTGGCGGTGTCGGGCTCGCAGTTGCTCAGCTCGAACAGCTCGTCGACACGGGCGTTGGAGTAGCCGCCGATGTTGGTGGCGCCGCCGGTCTGGATACGGCCGACCAGGCCGGACACGTCAGGACCCTGATAGCCAGCCAGCATGGTCACGGAGAAGTCCATGTTGACCTGGACCTTATCCTGCCAGGCGGCCATTTCCATCATGTTGATGGTCATGTCGATGCCGGCCTCGGCCAGGTTGGCCTTCACGATCTGGGCGATGTCGCCGAAGTTGCCGCTCTCGAACACGTCCATGGTGGTGTGCAGATAGAAGCCGTCGTCGCCCTTGGTGTAGCCGGCCTGCTCCAGCAGAGCCATCGCGGCCTCTACGTCACGGTCGGGCATCTTGTACTGCTTGTCGCAGAAGTCGGTCTGCAGCGGGGAGACATAGTACTCCGCCATCTGGCCGGCGCCGCCCACACGGGCGAAGATGCCCGGACGGTCAACAGCCAGCTGCATGGCCTGACGGACTTCCTTCTTGCTGAAGTCGGGGTCCTCAAAGTTGAAGGTGATGTAAGTACGGTTCTGCCAGATGGACTGGAACACGCGGTAATCGGGATCGTTGTCCAGATCGTCGGTGTTGGCGGTGGGCACGCTGTAGCAGTAGTCCACCTCGCCGTTCAGGAAGGCCTGATAGCCGGCGTCCTCATCGGTGTAGATGGCGAAAATCAGCTTGTCGGCCACGGGCTCGTCGCCCCAGTAGTCCTCGTTCTTGGTCAGGGTGACGCTGACGCCGGACTCATAGGAGTCGAACTTGAACGGGCCGGAGCCCACGGGGTTGGTCAGAGCCGCGTCGCAGGTGGCGGCGTCCTGGCCTTCATACAGGTGCTTGGGCAGGATGAAGGTGCCGTACCAGGCCAGCTTGGGGATGATGGTCACGTCGGGGGCCTTCAGGTTCATGACGACGGTCAGATCGTCGGGGCACTCGATGGTGTCGATGGCGGAGATGTTGCTGGCGAAAGCCCACTGCTCGGCGAGCATGGTGTCATAGGTCCACTTCACGTCCTCGGAGGTGAGGGGCTCGCCGTCGTGCCACTTCACGCCGTCATGCAGGTGGAAGGTCAGCACGTCGCCGGCATCGTTGAACTCATAGCTCTCGGCCAGGTCCAGCAGCACGCCGTCGCCGTTGGCCAGCTTGACCAGACGGTTGAACATGTTCTGGGCGATGGGCCAGAGGTTGTCGTCGCTGCGGTAGTCGGGGTTGAAGCTCTGGGGATCGCCGCCGGCGCCAATGACGATGGTGCCGCCGGGGACAGGCGCCGCGTCGGCCGCGAAAGCCGTGGCGCCCAGGCTCAGGCACATGGCCAGCGCCAGGACCAGAGCAAGCAGTTTGGTCGTAAACTTCATGGTTTATCCTCCTAGTTGATCGATTTTCGCTGGGAACTCTCTATCTTTGAACCGGGGATGCCCCCGCAGTTCACAAGGACCATTGCTTGTATCGCAGATACAAGCACAAGGCCCCGGGGCCTTGCTGCCATCGGATGCCGGGCCGCCATGATCGGCGTCCGGCTCGTTTATCATTTTATCTATTTAAAGGATAATACGCCTGGCGGGATTTGTCAAGAAAAGGAAAGGGAGAACCGGCTGGGCGTTTTGACAAAAATATTCGCAACTATTTTCAAAAAATACCGGCAAAACCCCCTAATTTTTATTCCTTTCTTGTCATATCCGCAACGATGTGTTAAACTGAAGAATTGGAGAGCGCCGAAACGGGTAGATCCCGTCCCGGCGCTCTTCTTTTTTCCATATGTCCCGCTCGGTCAGCCGACGATGCGCGGCCGGGTCCCCTCCGCCCGCTCGATCCAAGCCAGCAGCTTTTCCCGCAGCATGGCCTTCACATCGGCATAGGCCGGGTCGGCGACCAAGTTTTGCAGCTGCCAGGGGTCCTTTTTCATGTCATAGAGGAAGTCGTCCGCGTATTCCTCCGCCGCCGGGGCCGCGCCGCCGTCCACGCCGGGGGCATAGACCGCGTAGAGCCAGTCCGGCGTGCGCACGCACCGGCCCACCCGGCTCTCGGAAATCTGGGCGAACACCTCGTTGGGCCGGTCCGGGTCCCGGTGCCGGACCACGTCCAGCAGGTCCTCCCCCACCATGGCGTCCCCCACGTCCACGCCGGCCAGGGCCAGGATGGTCTTGGGCAGGCTCTCGGTGCTCACCAGCTCCTCAACCGCCGCGCCCCCCTGATAGGGCCCGCCGGCGATCACCAGCGGCACGTGCAGACTGGCGTCGTGGCAGGAGCGCTTATAGTCGTCCGCGCCGGTCAGGTGCGCGTCCCGGTTGCGGGTCTTGAAGTGGCTGCCGTGGTCGGAGGCGTAGAGGATGACCGTGTTCTCATAGAGCCCCTCCTTTTTCAGCCGCTCGACGATGCGCCCCAGGTTCTCGTCCAGGCTGGCGCACTGGCCCAGATAATCCGGGTACTCCTCCGCCGCGTTGCCCCCCAGCGCCTCCAGGTCCGGGGGCAGGACGAAGTCGGCGAACCGCTCTTTGGAGCCCGCCGGCCCCTCATAGTGGCCGTGGTCGTTCTGGTGGTGGGGCTCGATCTGGGAGACGGTCATGAAAAACGGCTTTTTCCGGTCGTAGGTATCGAAAAAGCCCAGGGCCAGATCGGTGATGCAGTCGGCCCGGTAGCCCTGAAAGTCCAGCCGCCGGTCGTTCTCGTCGAACACATACCCGTCGTAGCCGTGGGAGGTGAACTCCAGCACGTCCGCCGCCCGCCAGTAGCCGGTATAGCCGCCCCGCAGCTGCCTTGGCACGGCGGTGACGGTGTGGTCCACGGTAGGCGGTCCGTCCAAAGGTCCGTCGCTGGCCAGATGCCACTTGCCGATATAGGCGGTCTCATAGCCCGCCCGCTCCAGATACCGGGCCAGGGTCATGCTCTCCGGCGGGAGCATGACGTTGTTGCGAAAGCATCCGGTGTCCGTGCCATAGCGGCCGGTCTGGAACAGGGCCCGGCAGGGGCCGCACACCGGCTGAGGGGAAAAGGCGTTGTCGAACTTCACGCCCTCCGCCGCCAGACGGTCCAGGTTGGGGGTGATGTCCAGGGGCTGGCCGAAGCAGCCGCAGGTGTCCCAGCGCTGCTGGTCGGTGAAGTAGAATACGATATTATAGGCCATGGTCCTCCCCCTCACGTCCCCGTCAGCTCCACGGCCGTATAGCCGTGGTCCATGGCGGGCAGTATTTTTTCCAGCAGGTCCGCCGTCCGGAATTTCAGGGAGCTGGTGTTCATGCAGGGGTGACAGGCGAACCACTCCTCCTGCAGTACGTCCCCGTCGATGACGAGGCGCACCCGCTTTTCCGCATCGTTCATCAGCCCCAGCACCGAGACGCTGCCCGGCAGCACGTCCAGGTACTGCTCCATGTGCCCCTCGTCCGCGAAGGACAGCCGGCTCACGCCCAGCTGATGGCTCAGCTCTTTCGTCTTGAAGGGCTTGTCCCCCGGCATGATGAGCAGATAAAAATCCGTCTGCTGCCGGTTGCAGAGGAACAGGTTCTTGCAGATATGTACGTCCAAGATAGCGTCCACCTGGGCGCAGACCTCCATGGTGGTGGCGGGCGCCTCCGGGTGGTCGGTGCGGTAAAAATCCACCCCCAGGCGGTCCAGCAGCCCGTAGGCCCGTATCTCCCGGTCCGCCCGGCCGGTCATATCCGCCGGGGACCCGTGCAACAGCTCCATGGCGCCGCCTCCCTCAGGGGATATAGGTCTTGCGCAGCGTCACCCGGTCGATCTTGTCGTTGATGGTCATGGGCAGGCGCTCCAGGTGCACATACCGGTTGGGCATCATATAGCTGGGCAGCTTCACCGCCAGGGCCTTGGCCAGCGCGTGCTCGTCCTCCCCGCCCATGTATACGCACACGATCTCGTCCTTGGCCTCGTCGAAGAGGCAGCAGCCGTTGGCCACGCCCTCCTGGGCCAGCAGCGCCGTCTCGATCTCGCCCAGCTCGATGCGGTAGCAGCCCTGGTGCTTGATCTGGAAATCCTTCCGCCCCAGAAACATGATCTCCCCCCGCTCGTTATACCGGGCCAGGTCGCCGGTGCGGTACATCCGCTCGTGGAAGAGGGTGTTCAGCGGGTTCTGCACGAAGGCCTTCTCCGTTTGCACCGGGTTATTGTAGTAGCCCAGGGAAAGGCAGGTGCCCAGCACGCACAGCTCTCCCGTCTCGCCGGAGCCCACGGGCTTGTCCTCGTCGTTCAAAAGCAGGATGCGGGTATTGGCGCAGGCCCGGCCGATGGGCAGGGGGTCGTCGTCGTCAAAGCCCCGGTCCACCACGTAATAGGCGCACACGTCGGTGATCTCCGTGGGGCCGTACATGTTGCAGTACACGGCCCCCGGCACCGCCCGCCGCCACATGTTCAGCTGCCGGTTGGGCATGACCTCGCCGCAGAAGTAGACCCGTTTGAGCTGGGTGGGCGGGTCGATCTCCAGGATGCCGGAGTTGGCGATGGAGATCAGCGCCGACGGCACGAAAAAGATGGTGTCGATCTCATGCTCCGCCAGAAACCGCATCATGGTTTTGGGGAAGGTGAAGCACTTCTTGGGGATGATCCAGGTGGTGCAGCCGTTTTTCAGCGTGGAATAGATGTCCAGGGTGGAGTTGTCGAACACGAAGGGCGCCTGGTTGCCGATGACGCAGCTTTCATTCATGTCCAGCGCGTCATGGAGCCAGTCGGCGTAGTCCACCATGGCCCGGTGGCTGATGGTGACGCCCTTGGGCACGCCGGTGGAGCCGCTGGTGAACAGCACATACAAAAGGTCCGTGTCCACATGGGCAGCCCGGATGGCGGAGAGCTTCGCCTCGTCCGGCTCGGTCCGGCACGCGCTCGCAAAGAGCTCGCAGCCGGCGTCCCCCGCCACGGCGCGGGCGGCCTCGGCGTTCTTCTCGTCATAAAAGACGAAGGCCGGATGGAGGGTGTCGAAGATGAGCTTGATCCGCTCGGCGGGCATCTTGGTGTCCAGGGGCACATAGAAGCACCCGGCGCTCACCGCCGCGAAAAAGGCCGCCAGGCACTCCGGCGTCTTTTCCATGAACACCGCCACCGGTCGATCCATGCCGATGCGTCCGGCCAGATAGGTGCCGCCCCGGCGGGCCAGGTCCCGCAGCTGGGCGAAGGTCAGGGCCGACTTCTCCCCGCCGAAGGCGATCTTCTCCGGGAAACGGGCCGCGGATGCGTCCAGGTAATCCAGTACGTTCGTGATCATGGCATTGCCTCCTATCTCTCTTTACAGGAACCGCCGCAGGACGATGGTCTTGGCCAGGATGTCGCCGTTGAGCCAGGTGGTGTTGATGAACATGGTCAGGATGTTCAGCACGAACACCAGCGCGTAAGCCGTCACCAGCGCCTCGCCGATGCCCAGCGCCGCCCCCAGCAGCCGGTTGGTCAGGCTCAGGATGCCGTCGCCCCCGTGCCGGGCCGAGGCGATGCGGGCCAGCACCCGCGATATCGCCAGGCTGGCCGATACCAGCAGCAGCGACAGCACCGCCTGCACCACCGACACCAGCAGCGGCTGGGGCGTCTGTCCGCCGGACAGGGCCTGGCACACGTTCTGGGACCAGGGCTCGGCGTATACCGTCACCAGCACCAGCGCCGCCAGCCATCCCGCCAGCCGCAGCAGCTCCGAGACCATTCCCTGCTCCCAGCCCCGCCAGACGATATAGATGATCAGCAGCATCAGCGCGATGTCGTACACCATGCTCGCGGTCAGCTTCACGGCGTTCCCTCCTGGGTACATTTACATAATTACATGATATTATATTCCATCCCATGGACAAATGCAAGCCCCGGCGGGACTATCCCGCCGGGGCGCATAGATCATGCCGCGCTGTTATTTTGTGAAAGTCAGCGTAAAGTCCGTGTCGGTCCGGGCGTCCCGCGCGACAGCGGTGACGCTCTGCACCTGGGCCGGGTCCACCAGCCGGTCGAACACCATAGCCGTGCCGCCGTCGTCACACACGGCCCCCACCGTGATGTTGTACATATAAGACTCTTCCTGCTCCAGCACATATTCCGTGCCGTCTGCCATCCGGAGCGCCACATCTTTGAAGTAGTAATCATAGCCGCTGCGTTTCCCCTCCGGAGACGTGAGCTTCAGTCCCACCGGGGACAGGCCGGCGCTCCAGCCCTCCGGCCCCGTCAGGGTCTCGGCGTCCACCGCCCCGGCCATGGGGAAGAGTATGCCGCCCTCCTTGGTGTCCAGCTCGCCCTTGGCCGCGTCATAGCCCGTGGCCACGGAGAAGGTCAGCTTCAGCTGCTCCGCCCCGTCCAGGCTGTCGAAGGCGGCGAAATACAGCACCACGGTCTTTTTTGTGTCGGTGCCGCCGGCGGCCACGTACTGGGTGCTGTCCAGCCAGGCCAGTTTTTTGCCGCCGCCGTCGTGGACGGTCAGCACCGGCGTCATCAGGGTACCCCCCGCCAGCGGGTCGGAGAGCATGGAGCTGCCGTCGAACTCCACGCCGGGAAAGCCCTCCGGGTCCTCCATGGTGTAGGTCAGCACGCCCATGCCGTTGCAGTCCATGACGAAGTCCTCCACGGTGAAGGTGACCCCCTCGATGGTGACAGAGGCGCCCACGTTGGCGGTGGCGTCCCCCACCAGCTCCTGGGCCTGGTCCGGGTCCACCGGCGCCCGCTCCTGTCCGGGCACGACGTACTCTATCACGACGTTCCCGTCCTCATCGGTAAGGGTCTTGTTCTCCGGGTCCCGGCTGCCGATGCTCTCGTTGCCGAACACGGTCTGGAAAAAGCCGGTGTATTCCCCCACGGCCCAGGCCGTGCCGGCCAGGGCCAGCGCCAGCGCCGCCGCGATGATGGCTGTGCGCAGGGCGCGGCGGCCGGTGTGTCTGGCATATCCTCTCATATCCTCTCGTTCGATCATGGCAAATACCTCCTCCAAGGTGTCCTCAGAGGCATGCATGGGGCCCAGGGCCCGCCGGATCTTCATGTGGTCGTTCATAGGTCATGCCTCCGTAAGATAGTGTTTCAGCTTCTCCCTGGCCCGGGCCAGGCGGGTCCCCACCGTGGCCGCGGGCAGGTCCAGCAGCTTCGCCGTCTCGGCGATGGAGTAGCCCTCGTAATAATAGAGCACGATCACCGTACGGTATTTGTTCTCCAGGGCCATGATGGCCGCGAACAGCTCCCGGTCCCCGGGCTCCTGGAAGGTCAGCGTCCCGGCGTAGTCCTCGATGGAGCCGCCGGACCGCCGCCGCCAGGGCGAGCGCAGCAGCTTTCTGCACTCGTTCACCGTCACCCGGATCAGCCATGCCTTCAGATGTGCCTCGCTCTGGAAGGTCTTGTCCGTCCTGTACAGGGCCAGCAGCACGTTCTGGGTCACGTCGTCCGCGTCCTCCCGGCTCCGCAGATGGCTGAAGGCCACCCGGAAGATCATGTCCATATGTACCCGGGCCAGCTGGGTGAAGCGATCCTCTGTGAACATCGTCTGTTCTCCTTGCGAAATGCATTTCACCTATAATATCCGCCAGCCCGCCCCGATTTTTCAAGGGGCGGACGATTTTTTGCGTTTTGGCAAAAAGATACCGCCGGGCGCTCCCGCCCGACGGCTCATTCTATTTCCTGCTCCAGCATCTCAAACTCCGGCGCGGAGAAAAACGCTCCCAGCGTGACGCCCAATCCGTCGCACAGCTTTTTGACCGTGACGACGGATACGTCCCGCCGGACCGGGTCCATCATGCTGTACACCGTGGACGGCGTCACTCCAGCCAGCGTGGCCAATTCATTGTATCGGATGCCCCGCTCCCGGCACAGCCTGTCGAACCGCGCGGCCACCGCGTCCTTTACCGACATGCGATCACCCCACAGCGATAGTATCCTTTTTCGCGCAGACGCGTATACGCACTTGCGTAATTTCTAAAACTATGCTATCTTTCTATTGCTGATTTTAGCAAACACATGGCAGGACGCGTTTCGCAATGCGTCCTGCTTTTCTAAAGATTGCCGGAAAAAAGAAACGGTTTTATTTGCCATCGGCGGGGCCCCATGCTATACTGACCTCAAGACAGTATCACAAGGAGACCCGCCATGATCCGCTTCAACAACGACTACCACCGCGCGGCCCATCCCGCCGTGCTGAAGGCCCTGGCCGACACCGCCGGGGAGAGCTACGGCGGCTATGGGATAGACCCCTGGTGCGAGAAGGCCGCCCAAGCCATCCGGGCCGCCGCGGACCGTCCCGACGCCGCGGTGCACTTTTTCGTGGGCGGCACCCAGGTGAACTTCACCGCCATCGCTGCGGCCCTGCGGCCCTATCAGAGCGCCGTCTGCGCCGAGACCGGCCACATCCACGCCCATGAGACCGGCGCGGTGGAGCATACCGGCCACAAGATCCTCACCCTCCCCTCCCCCGACGGAAAGATCACCGCCGCCCAGGTCGCCCAGGTGGGCGAGAGCTACCGCCGCAGTCCCATCCCCGAGCACATCACCCAGCCGAAGCTGGTGTACATTTCCTTCCCCACGGAGTACGGCACCGTCTATTCCCTGGGGGAGCTGGAGGCGCTCCGCGCCGTCTGCCGCGAATACGGCATGACGCTGTTCGTGGACGGGGCCCGGCTGGGCTACGGCCTGGCCGCCTCGGACGTGACGCTGCCGGACCTGGCCCGGCTGGCGGACATGTTCACCGTGGGCGGCACCAAGTGCGGGGCGCTGTTCGGGGAGGCCCTGGTGATCACGGACCCGGCCCTGCAGCCTGATTTCCGCAGCTACATCAAGCAGAACGGCGCCATGCTGGCCAAGGGCTGGCTGCTGGGGCTGCAATTCGCGGCTCTGTTCGAGGGCGGGCTCTATTTCGACATCTGCCGCCGGGCAGTGGAGATGGTCATGCGGCTGCGGGCGGCCTTTGCCGCCAGGGGCATCCCCGCCTACCTGGACAGTCCCACCAACCAGCAGTTCGTGCTGCTCACCGGCCCCCAGATGGACGCGCTGCGGGAGAAATACACCTTCGAGCTGGACCATCCTCTGGAGGACGGGCGGATGTGCGTGCGCTTCTGCGTCAGCTGGGCCACCACGGACCAGGAGCTGGAGGCGCTGCTGGCGGACATCGAAAGGCTTTAAAAAAACTTTCAAAAATTTTCCCGGAAAGGGTGTTGCATTTCCCCCGGCAGGGTGTTATATATTAATAGACAACCGAATGAGCGAACAATGTCTTCAGGGCAGGGTGAAATTCCCGATCGGCGGTACAGTCCGCGAGCGTACGGCAGCTCCAGCGATCCGTGCGTTGACCCGGTGGAACTCCGGGACCGACAGTGACAGTCTGGATGGAAGAAGATGTGTTGAGCGGCGCTGTTTTCGGCGGCGGGCCACCGGTCCGCGCCCATGGAACGCGGCCCCATATTGACACCTGGAAGGCATTCGTGCCCACAGGTGTCGAATCTTTTTTGGAGGTTTTTTCCATGGACACTCATCCCACCGCCCGCGCCGGCGCCAGGCCCGCCAGCGCACGCCGCCCCGCCACCATCGGCATGCTGTGCGCCGTGGCCTATGTGGTCATGCTCGCCGGCCAGCTCATCCCCCCGGTCATGTTCCTCAGCTATGACCCCAAGGACGTGATCATCGTCATCAGCGGCTTCATCTTCGGACCCCTCTCCGCCGTGCTCATCACCGTGCTGGTGGACCTGGTGGAGATGGTCACCGTCTCCTCCACGGGCATCTACGGCTTCATCATGAACACCGTCCAGACCTGCTCCTTTGCGGTGCCCGCCGCGCTCGTATATCAGCGCTGGCGCACCTCCAAGGGGGCCATCGGCGGGCTGGCCGCAGCCGTCGCCTGCATGACGGCGATGATGTGCCTGTGGAACTACATCATCACCCCCTTCTACATGGGCCAGCCCCGGGAGGCGGTGGCGGCCATGCTGCCCACGCTGTTTTTGCCCTTCAACCTGGTCAAGGGCACCATCAACGCGGGGCTGACGCTGCTGCTCTACAAACCCATCGTCACCGCGCTGCGGCGGGTAAATCTGGTGGAGCCCTCCACCGGCAGCGGCAGCCACGGCGGGCTGAACTGGGGCATCGTGCTTCTGGGCGCGGTGCTCACCGTCACCGGCACGCTGCTGATCCTGGTCATGATGGGTATTCTCTAAAGACGCGCAAAAAAGGCCGCCTCCCGCGGGAGGCGGCCTTTTTGCGCCCATATGGAAGCCCGCCCGGCTGCTTGCCGGGCGGGCTCACGGTTCACGGCTCCACCGTCAGGTTGTCGATGCCGTGCTGCTCGAATTCGGAATAATACTCATCCATCCGGGTGATGAGCTCGTTTTCATCGTTGGCGTCCACGCCCTCGCCCTCCATGTCCCGGCGGGCCAGCTCCTCGGCCAGGATGTCGAAGAACACCGCGTCCTCGTAGTCCGCGATGGCCTCATGGATGCCCCCTTCCTCATAAGCGCGGGAGGGGAACACGTGCCCCTGCCACCGTTCGATGAGCGAATGCATGCCTACCTGCGGACACATGGCAAACAGCTTCTCCTGCAGCAGGTCATAGTCCTCGAACCTGTCCTCCCCTCGGGCAGAGTTCAGTATCCAGTCCCCTACGTATACCAGATCGAGCAGTCGTCTGAATTCTTTTTCCGTTAACTCGATCGTCACGGCGCTCACCTCCTCATCTATCACTGCCGCCTATGGACATTATAATCCGCCCGTGCCGGAATGGTGACGCATCCGCGCAAGGCGCCCGCGCCGGGCGGGACCAATGACCATAGCCTTATTATACCACAACCGGTCTGCAATGGGAATACTCCTCTTGAAGAACAAAATTTCCGCCGGCGTTTATTTTTCCCTTGTGTTGGGGAAGATTTTAGTTTATGATAGACCACATGAATATGCGAGACGTTATCATTTCCATAACAGGCATCCAGCGGGACCCCACGGGGCAGAAGGACGCGGTGGAGCTGGTCACGGCCGGAAAATACGGCTTTGAGAACGGGGAGAGCCGCTTCACCTATGAGGAGAGCGACCTGACCGGCCTGGACGGCACCCGCACCACCTTCACCATCAGCCCCATGGGCGTGGTGCTGCGCCGGGAGGGCAGTCTCAACTCCGAGATGGTGTTCCGGGAGGGGCAGAAGGACCTGTTCCTCTACGAAACCCCTTACGGCAGCGCCACCATGGGGGTGGACACCCGCCGCATCGACGCGCGGCTGGACGAGCACGGCGGCACCATGGAGCTGGACTACGACATCGATTTCAACCACGCCCCCGTTGGCCGCAACCAGTTTAAAATCAATGTGAGAGAGAAGAGAAATGGCTGACCTGATCGAACGGGCGAAGCAGAGCATCGACGCCCTTATCAAGCAGGCGGTCCCGGCGCTGGAGGGCGCTTCCGGGTCCGTCAGCATCCCCAAGGACACCCGTAACGGCGACTTTGCCGCCAACCACGCCATGGCCGGGGCCAAGGCCCTGCACGCCGCCCCCCGGGCCATCGCCGAGGACATTTTGAAGAACCTCCCTCTGGAGGGGACCTGGTTCACCGCCGCCGAGGCCGCCGGCCCCGGCTTTCTGAATTTCCGGCTGGGCGACGGGTGGTACTCCGCCGTGCTGGACGCGGTGGCCGCCGAGGGCGCCGATTACGGCCGCGCCGAGGACCGCAGCGGCAAGCGGGTGATGGTGGAGTTCGTCTCCGCCAACCCCACCGGCCCCATGACCATCGGCAACGCCCGCGGCGGCGTGCTGGGGGACTCCCTGGCCTCCGTGCTGGACTGGGCCGGATGGGACGTGTGGCGGGAGTTCTACGTCAACAACGCCGGCCATCAGGTGGAGCTGTTCGGCCAGTCCATAGAGGCCCGCTACCTCCAACTGCTCCACGGCGAGGATACGGTGGAGTTTCCGGAAAACGGCTACCACGGCGACGACATCCGGGCCCTGGCCCAGGAGATCCGCGACGCCGAGGGGGACAAGTACGACGCCATGCCCTCCGAGCAGCGCCGGGCGGCCTTCGTGGCATACGGCCTGCCCCGGAACATCGAGCGCATGCGCGCCGACCTGGAACGGTACGGCGTCCGCTTCGACCGGTGGTTTTTGGAGACGGACCTGCACGAGAGCGGCTACGTTGCCCAGACGATAGACATCCTCACCCGGAGCGGCCACACCTATGAAAAAGACGGCCAGCTCTGGCTGCGCAACACCGACTTCGGCGCGGACAAGGACGAGTGCATGCGCCGGGCCGACGGTACCTGGACCTACTATGCCGTGGACATCGCCTACCACCGCAACAAATTCGTGGAGCGGGGCTTCGACCGGGTCATCGACGTGCTGGGCGCGGACCACCACGGCCACACCATTCGCTTCGGCAAGACCATGGCCTGCCCGGAGCTGGGGCTGAACGGCCGGGCGCTGGAATTTCTCATCATGCAGATGGTGCGCCTGACCCGGGGCGGCGAGACCGTGAAGGTCTCCAAGCGCACGGGCAAGGCCCTGACCCTGGCGGACCTGATGGACGAGATCGGCCGGGACCCCTGCCGGTACTTCTTCAACGCCAGCCCCGGCAGCCACCTGGAGTTCGACCTGGACCTGGCCGTGCGCCAGGACAGCGAGAACCCGGTCTACTACGTCCAGTATGCCCACGCCCGCATCTGCTCCCTGCTGGCCACCCTGGCCGCCGACGGTCTGACGCCGGCCGAGCATCCGGACGCGGCGCTGCTGTCCTCCGTCCAGGAGCGGGAGCTGATCCGCACCATCGCCGGTTTCCCCGGCGAGATCCGCGCCGCGGCGGCGGAGCTGGACCCCTCCCGCATCAACCGTTACGCCACGGAGCTGGCCTCCCGGTTCCACAAATTCTATAACGCCTGCCGCATCCGCGGCGAGGCCGATGCGACCGCCAGGACCCGTCTGGCCCTGGCCGCCGCCGCCAAGCAGGTCCTGGAAAACGCCCTGGGGATCCTGGGCGTGACGGCCCCGGAGAGCATGTAAAAAACGCCGGATTTTCAGGGAAGTTCAGTTTTATCCAATTAATGGAATTTCCAGGGATTTTCTGGAATTAACGTATGGTGAATAATTACCAAATCTTATGACGCTCCCCATTTGACCCGTTGACTTTTCCCTCCCGATATGGTAACTTGTTGGGCAGTATTAAGGCCATAGGAGGGAGCATATGAAGTCGACCGGTATCGTGCGCAAAGTCGATGAGCTGGGGCGTATCGTACTTCCCATCGAGCTGCGGCGGACACTGGACATCGCGGAGCGGGATGCTCTGGAGATCTTCGTCTCCGAGGACACCATCATGCTGAAGAAATACCAGCCTGCCTGTGTGTTCTGTGACAGCTCCAAAGGGATCGTCACCTACAAGGGGAAAAACATCTGCACCGCCTGCATCAGCACCCTGGCGAACCGCACATGAGCTAACTCCTCCCAAAAGTCCGCGTCTCTCCGACGGAGAGACGCGGGCTTTTTTGTATGCAAAACGGCCCCCGAAGCCATAAGAAAGCGCCTGGAAAAGCGTTTGCTTTTCCAGGCGCCGCCGTTTTTGGTCCGATAGTGATCATCACACCAGCAGGTTGTTCTCCGTGGCGGGATCGAAGAAGTGCATGGCCTTGCCCTCGAAGGTGATGCTCAGCTTCTGGCCGGCGACCAGAGCGCCGCGGCCCTCCGCGTCCAGGTCGATGGTGGGCACCCGCACGATCAGGCGGCTGCCGTCGGCCGTGTCCACATGCAGGTGGAACTCGGAGCCCATCATCTCGTTGACCACCAGGCTGCACTCGATGGCGGTCTCGCCCTCGCCGCCCAGCATCATGTGCTCGGGGCGGACGCCCAGCAGGATCTCGCCGGCCGGGGCGTTCTTCTCCAGGAGCATCTTGCCCTTCTCGCCGTTCACCGGGAGCTTGGAACCGAAGGGGGTGACGAAGTACTTGTCGCCCTCGCGGAGCAGGTTGGTCTTGATGATGTTCATCTTGGGCGCGCCGATGAACTCGGCCACGAACAGGTTGTGGGGCATCTCGAACACCTCGGTGGGCGTGCCGACCTGCATGATGTAGCCGTCCTTCATGATGACGATCCGGTCGCCCAGGGTCATGGCCTCGGTCTGGTCGTGGGTGACGTAGATGAAGGTGGTGTCCAGCTTCTGCCGCAGCAGGATGATCTCGGCGCGCATCTGGTTACGCAGCTTGGCGTCCAGGTTGCTGAGCGGCTCGTCCATCAGGAACACCTTGGAGTCACGCACCATGGCGCGGCCGATGGCCACGCGCTGCCGCTGGCCGCCGGAGAGGGCGCGCGGCTTGCGCATCAGGTACTCGGTGATGCCCAGGATCGCCGCGGCGTTGGTGACCCGCTCATAGACCACATCCTCGGGCACCTTTTTCAGCCGCAGGGAGAAGGCGATGTTGTCATACACGGACATGTGGGGATACAGGGCGTAGTTCTGGAAGACCATGGCGATGCCCCGGTCCTTGGGCTGCAGGTCGTTGACCACCTCGCCGTCGATCTCCACAGTGCCCTCGCTGATGTCCTCCAGGCCGGCGATCATGCGCAGGGTAGTGGACTTGCCGCAGCCGGAGGGGCCGACGAACACCACGAATTCCTTGTCGTGGATGTCCAGGTCGAAGTCGTGGACAGCCACGACCTTGTTGTCATATATCTTTTTGACTCCAGTGAGTTTAACGCTAGCCATTATCCTTATGCTCCTTTCAAATCAGCCTTTGACAGCGCCGCCGGTGACACCTTCGACGTAGTATTTCTGCAGGCACAGGAACAGGATCGTCACCGGGACGGCAACGATCACGCCGCCTGCGCAGAAGGTGGTGTACATCCTGGCGATCTGGTCGTTGGTCAGCCAGCTGTACATACCGACAGCCACGTTGTAGCCGGAAGATGTGCCGAACGCCACGTACCGCGCGAACACGAAGTCGCCCCAGGGTCCCATGAACGCGGTCAGGATGGTGTAGATGACGATCGGCTTCGCCAAGGGCAGGATGATCTTATACAGTACCTGGAACCGGGTCGCCCCGTCCACGCGGGCCGCCTCGTCCAGAGACTTGGGGATGGTGTCGAAGAAGCCCTTGGACACATAGTACCCCATGCCGGAGGAGGCCACGCTCACCAGGATCAGGCCGGGCACCGCGTTGGCCTGGGTCAGGCCCAGGTCGGACAGCACACGGTACAGGATGATCATGGTCAGCATCCCGGGGAACATGCCCAGGATGAGCATGAACCGCATCAGGGGGCCGCGCAGCTTGAAGCGGAAGCGGGAGAGCGTATAGCTCATGCACAGCTGGATAATGGTGATGAGCACCGCCGCAGCCAGGGCGATGATGAAGGTGTTGAGGTACCACCGCTTGAAATCAGAGTTCCAGAGGTTTATGTAGTTCTGCCAGCCCCACTGTTTGGGGATGACGTAGCCCACCTGGTAAGTGGATTCCACGCGGAAGGACTGCAGCACGATAAAGATGAAGGGAAGCAGCCAGATAACGCTGATGATCACCAGCAGGATGTAGATGGAAGTATTGCTGACACGGTTCAGGGTCTTAAGACCCATATGACGTTTTTCATTCATCACTGGTAATCCTCCTCGTTCTTAATGGACGGCAGCACGTTGTAGACCACCAGGGAGATGAACGCCACCACCACGAACACCATGATGCCGACCACAGACGCCAGGTAATACTGGCTCTCCGCGCCGGTGGTGATCTTGAACAGCCACGTGATCAGCAGGTCCGTATAGCCCACGGAGCCCGCCGCACCCGACGCCGCCGGGTTCGTGGGCGCGCCGCCGGTCAGCAGGTAGATGACGTTGAAGTTGTTCATGTTGCCGGTGAAGCTGGTGAGCAGATACGGTCCGGTGATGAACAGCATATAGGGCAAGGTGATCTTCCGATACTGCTGCCAGGCGTTGGCGCCGTCGATGCGCGCGGACTCGTACAGGTCCGCGGGGATGTTCATCAGGATGCCGGTGGTGATCAGCATCAGATAGGGGATGCCGACCCAGATGTTGATCGCGATGACCGAGATACGGGCCCATGTGGGGTCCTCCCAGAAGGGCAGCGGCTGCTTGATCCACCCCAGATCCATCAGCGAGAGGTTGATCAGGCCGTTGCGGGCGAACATCTTGCCCACGTACAGCAGGGAGATGAACTGGGGGATGGCCACGGTCATGACCAGGATGGTCCGCCACATCTTCTTCAGGCGGATGCCCTTCTTGTTGATCATCATGGCCACGCCCATGCCCAGGAAGTAGTTGGTGAAGGTGGCCAGGAACGCCCAGATCAGCGTCCAGGTGAGGATCTCGCCGAAGGTGGCGGAATAGGATTGGCCGCCGCCGTTGCCGCCCGACCAGGAGAGCAGGGTGTTGAAGTTGTCCAGCCCCACCCATGTGAACAGGTTATTGGAGAAGCCGTTGTGGGCGCCGTCGTAGTTGGTGAAGGCGACCAGCACCATGAACACGATGGGCATGACGGTGAACACCATGATGCCGGTCATGGGCAGAGCGAGAAGCGTGGCATGGAAGTTCTCGTCCACCATGGAGCGCAGATCGTCCTTGCTGCCCTTCAGCTTCTTGCCGGACTTGAGGATCTGCTCGGAGATCTTGTTCTGCTTGACGTTCACCCGCCAGGTGTAGATGAAGGCGATGATGAAGAAGATGGTGAGCACGCCGTAGAGCAGGATCTTGAAGGAGTTGTCATGGTACGCGGTCACGTAGGTGTCCAGCACCGCGTTGTACTCGCTGGAGGGCCCCTCCTTGCCCAGGCTGGGCAGCAGGGACAGCCAGTGGCCGCCGGCGATGAACATATATCCGATAAAGACGACCTCGAACAGCAGGAACAGCACGCCCCGCAGGATCTGCCCGCGGGCAAAGCTGCCGAAGCCCATGACGAGGAAGGACGTCTTTGTTTTCCAGTCGCCGTTTTTGAACGTGGAGCAAACGTCGCCGATCTCCCGGCCGATCGCCAGAAAGGCCCCCTTGATCAGGGACCATATCTTGATGAACAGCCTGCCGATGGCACGGGGAATGCCGCAGAAGAAAGCGGTCAGCTTATAAACGAATCTCTGCCCCTTGGACAGGCGCAGAAATTCAAGGTCGCTGTAATGTTTCATCAAATCACCCCTCTTAATAAAAGCTGGCCGGAGCCGAACAGACTCCGGCCAGCTGCCGTATATATCATGTCGATCCCGAGGGCACGGCGCCCTCTGTGCCGGTGATTACGCGGCCGGGACCAGGGACACCTCGCCGGAGGCGGCGTCCAGCTGGACGTAGTAAGTACCGGCGGTCTCCACCACGAAGTTGTCGGCGGGATAGGCCGTATCCCAGGCCTTGCCCTGACGGCACTTGAACTCGGTGCCGGCCTCCATCTCATAGGCCTCGTTGGAGGTCCAAATATCGCCCTCGGCGGTCATGGGCAGGTCGGTATCCCAGTTGGTGCCGCCCACAGTGCCGATCAGGGTGAAGGCGTTACGGACCTCGTCGGTCATCTCGAACACGGCGGCGATGGAGTCCTCATACTTCTGCAGAGCGGCCTTCAGCGCGTCGTCGGAGCCGTCAGTGGCCTTGACGTCGGTGGTGATGACCTTGGCGATATCCCACCAGGAGCCGTGGATGTTGGGCTGGGGGATGGCGTAGTTGCTCTGCTCAGCCAGAGCGGTCAGAGCGGGGTTGCTGGCGACGGCCTCGTCCTGGACAGCTTCCTTGTTGGCGGGGCCCCAGCCGAACTCAACGGTACGCTGGATCTGGCAGTCCTTGTTGGTGAGGAACTGGGCCAGCTGGTTCAGGGCGGCGCCCTTCACGGCGTCCTCCTGAGGCTTCACGCCCAGCAACTTGCAGCCGCTGTAGGAGCCGATGTGGTACTCGGCGCCGTCCACCTCGAAGGAGGGCAGATCGGCGACGCCGAAGTTATCGCCAAGCTGCTCCAGGATGGTGGCATAGTTCCAGGTGCCGGTGACCACGACGGCGGAGCCGCTGGCGAAGTCGGCGTTGCCGGAGTTCACATAGATGGGGGAGGACACCAGCTTGTAGATGCCCTTGGCGGCGATCAGGCCCGCGTCGGAGTTGAAGTCATCGTCGATGGCGATGAAGTTGCCCGCGTCATCGGTGATCCAGTCGGAGTGGCAGCCGGTGCCGAAGAAGAAGCCGGCGTTGTACCAGGCGTTCTCCAGCTCGAAGGAGAAGTTCTTGCCGGCGGCCTCGCAGTCGGCGATAATGGCCTCCAGGCTGTCCACGTCCTCCTCGGGGACGACGGACTTGTCATAGTACATGAAGTAGCCGTTATCCGCGGTCAGAGGATAGGCGTAGTAGTCCTCGCCGGCCTGCGCAGCAAGGACGGAACCGGCGGAGTTGTTGTCCTTGACGAAGGCGGCGGCGCCCTGGCCCAGCTTGGTCAGCGCGTTGGCCTGGATCAGACGGCTCAGCTGGTCCTGAGCGAAGAAGTACAGATCGGCGCCCGCGGACACGTCCAGGATCATGTTGCTGGCGGCGTCGGCCTCAGAGACCGGCTCCACCGTGGCGTTGATGACGATGCCCATCTCGTTGGAGCTGTTGAAGGCCTCCACCTGGGACTTGGTCAGGTCGACAGCGGCGTCGGGGGCCCAGATGGTCACATCATAGGTGCCGGCGATCTCGCTGGAGGCGCTGGCGAACACGCTCATGGAGAGCAGCATCGACAGAGCCAAAAGGATCGCGAAAAGCTTTTTCATGTTGGTTCCTCCTGTAAAATATGTTTTTTGTTTAATGGGTCATTATCCCCGCTGCGCGGGGATACAAAGGGGGTACCCCCTTTGTCGCCTATTAATCAACGCAATTATACCAAGTTCTTTCGCCATTGTCTACAAATCTGCCATATTTTTTTCAGCGATTTTTACACAAAAAGCGGGAAAGATTTTTATTCAGTTTTCTTGTTTCTTGCTGCCGGCCAGGCAGGCGCGCCGGCGGCAAGCCGCTCAGGCCGCGGGATTGAGCATGGCGTCGTCGATCTTGCCCCAGGCGCCGCCGCCCGCCCCGGCGCACTTCACATACACGCCCACGGTGAGGCTCTCTCCCTCGGCCACGGTGACGTCGATGTGGGCGGTGTCCCAGGAGCCGTAGGAGGTGATGGTCATGGGCGCGGTGGCGGTCATCTCCCCGTCCAGCTTCACGTAGGCGTAGATCTCGCTCTCGCCGCTGTCGCCGCCCATGATGGACACGGCGTATTCGTAATCGCCGGCGGGCAGGGCCTCCACGGCCTGCTCCACGGTGAACTCCACGCTGTTGGCCGCCGCGCTCCAGAAGTGCATGTGCTTGGTGCCGGTGAGGGAGTCGGTGGCCTTGTCCTCCACGTAGATCTCGTCGGCCCCGGCGATGTCGTTCACCGTCCAGCCCGCGTCCCCGTCCTCAAAGCCGCCGTTTTGCAAAAGGTCCGCGACGAACATATCCACATAGCAGCGGGCCGGGAGCCCCTCCGCCGTGCCGGTGACCACATAGCTGGCCGCGCCGCCGGTGTGCATCTGGTCCAGCAGCTCGTCGGTCAGCTCCCACTGCACGGGCACCTCCTGCCGGGAGTTGTCGCTCATCACCGCGCTGACCGTCTCGGGCAGCACGATCTCGTCCTTCACCTCCGCCGTCAGGTGCGCGTCCTCCGTCGCGTCGGCGACGATGGGCGCCTGGCTGCCCTCGCGCACCAGGCTGAACACCCGCAGCGACGGCAGCGGACGGCCCTCGGCGTCGAACAGCGCCTGGTTGTCCACCGCGCAGCCGCCGTAATACTTGCCCGCGTCGTTGGGGTCATAGCCGGCGGCGAAGCGGCTGGCCCAGCCGGAGCCGTAGGTCTCCCAAAGCGCGGCGTTCTCCTCCCAGGAGCTGCCGCCCACGGTGATCCAGGTGCCCTCCCAGTAGACCACGCCGATGCCGCCCTCGGTGTGGGCCACCGTGTCGATCACGTCCCGGATCTCGTTGGCCTGGCCCTGGACGGTATAGGGATAGTTCTTGACCACGCCGGAGCCCTCGCCGATGGTGTTGCCGGCGAAGTCGGTGTCCTCGACGGTGTAGGCATAGGAGGTCTCCATGACCATCACCATTTTGCCGTAGTCCCTGGCCACTTGGCCCAGCGCCGCGGAGAGGTTGGCCAGCGTGCCGTGCCAGTAGGGATAATAGGAGCTGGCGAACACGTCGTAATCCAGGCCCCGCTCATCCAGCTGTTTGGCATAGTCGGCATAGGCGCCGCTCCGCTCCGGGTTGGTGAAGTGCACCGCCACCAGCGCGTCGGGGCAGGTCTCCCGCACGGCCCGGCTGCCGGCCTGCATGAGAGCCACCACGCCGTCCCAGGACGTCTCGCCGCACATGGCGCCGTTGGTCTCGTTGCCCAGCTGGACCATGCCCACCGCCGCGCCGGCGTCGTTCAGCGTTTTCAGGCTCTCCGCCGTAAAGGCGTACAGCGCCTCGCTCTTTTCCTCCAGGCTCAGCTCCGCCCACGCCAGGGGCACCATCTGCTTGGCCGGGTCCGCCCAGAAGTCGGAGTAGTGGAAGTCCACGATCAGCTTCATGCCGTACTGGGCGGCCCGCCGGCCGATCTCGGCGGCCTTTTCCACGTCGTTGTTGCCGCCGCCGTAGCCGTTGCCATCGGCGTCATAGGGGTGGTTCCAGACCCGGACCCGGATGTGGGTGACGCCGCTCTCCGCCAGGGTAGCGAACACGTCCTGTTCCTCCCCGGCGAAGTCATAATACTTCACGCCGCTGTCCTCCTCCGCGATGACGGACGAGGCGTCCACGCCCAGGATGAAGTCCTCCGGCAGGCCCTCCACCTTTTCCACCCAAAGGGACGGCTCGCCGCCGTCCTCCGCCGCCATGGCGCCCGGCGCGAAGCCGGCCAGCAGACCCAGCACCAGCGCCGGCGTCAAAAGCGCCCTGATCCAAAACGCGTGTCTTTTCATGTCATCCTCCTCCTGATATCGTCGCGGCTGTTGAACGCCCGCCGCCGGCGTTTATCCCATCGCCAGGAGCTCCCGGGCCACGGCCAGGGCCGCGCCGTCCTCCAAATGCACCGAGCCGGAGCCCAGATACATATAGTAATCCTCGTTCCCATACTGGATGTAATCCGTGGCCACGCCCTCGCCGGCGGCGGCGTCATATGCCTTCGTGGGCTGATCGCCCTCCACCGGGAGCAGGTCCTTGACGAAGTCCGCCTCTTCGGAGGCGGGGACGATGAAGATGTCCCCCCGGTCGAACTCGTCCGTGCCGAACATCACGTACTCGAAGGAATGGACCTTGATCATGCGCAGCCCCTCCGGCATGTCCTCCTCCAGCGCCGCCGCCAGGGCCGCGTCCTGCACAGCCGGCACGCGGCAGTATACCGTCACCTTCTTCTCGGGGGACGTGTCGGTGACGATGGTGAAGATCCAGCCCCAGAACAGGGCCGACGCCAGCAGCCACAGCACGAAGGTGTGCAGCTGGGAGAAAACGTTTTTCAGAAACCTCATGCCGTCACCTCATAGGCGGCCACATAGCCGTGGCACGTATAGAGCGCCCTCGTCTCCGCCCCGGCCAGGGCCTGGGCGCGGCTGGCGCATACCAGCAGCCTGTGGACGGTCTCCTCGTCGGCGCGCACCTCCACCCGCCGGACTGCGACGCTCTTGCGGATAGTGAAGCGCTCGTCGGTGAGCGCCACCGCGCCCTCCACTCTCTCCCGCTCCTCCGTGCGCAGCATCTCGGCGTGGGCCAGTTCCCGCCGGACAGGCGTCACCACAAAAAGGATGCCGTAGAGCACGACCCATCCGGCAACGGTGCTCACGGCGATTGTGGCAAGCTCCATGCGCTGGGCGTTGAGAGTGCCTGCGGCGGCGGCCAGGCCCACGCATACCGCCAGGGCCGCGGCGGCCAGCGCCAGCAGCGCCGTCCGCCAGCGCTTGATATGTTTTTTCATCCGCGCCAGGTCGGCGTCGCTGTATAATTCAATGACTGTCCCGTTCATCCTGCCTCCCACCTTTCCTCCAACCATACCATAAAAACCCGGCGGATACAAGCAGAGTATATAGAAATTTCTTCCTTCCCCCTTGACTTTTTGTGTACCTTTTTATAGCATATGGGCAGAACACAGAAACGGAGGGCTTCCCCATGAAACGTATATCCGCGCTGCTCCTGGCCGCCGTGCTGCTCATGAGCTGTGCCGGCGGGACTGTTGCCCTGGCCTCGGAGGCGGAGGGCGGCGAGGCGGCCGTGGACTGCGCGTCCGCGCCGGTCACGCTGGCCGCCGACGACAACACCCGCGTTTTTTATGAGATCTTCGTGGGCTCCTTCTCCGACTCGGACGGGGACGGCACCGGCGACCTGCGGGGGATCATCGACCGGATGGATTACCTCAACGACGGCGACGACAGCGACGGCCTCAGCCTGGGGGTGGAGGGGCTGTGGCTGTCCCCCATCTTCACGTCGGGCAGCTACCACAAATACGACGTGGACGACTATTACGCCGTCGACCCCGCCTTCGGCACCGAGGAGGACCTGAAGGAGCTGGTGGAGCTGTGCCACGAGCGCAACGTGAAAGTGATCCTGGACCTGGTGATCAACCACACCGGCACGGGCAACCCCTGGTTTCAGTCCTTCGCCGACGCCCATCGCGCCGGCGACGAGCAAGACCCCTATTATGATTTCTACTCCTGGTACGCCGAGGGCGAGAGCGCGCCCGCCGGCATGACTTTCGCCAAGCTGGCCGGCACGGACGTGTATTATGAGTGCAACTTCTCCGAGAGCATGCCGGAGCTGAACTACGACAGCGACGCCGTTCGCCATGCGGTGCTGGACGTGGCGGCGCACTATCTGGAGCTGGGCGTGGACGGGTTCCGCTTCGACGCGGCCAAGTATATCTACTTCGGCGACAACGAGCGCAGCGCCGCCTTCTGGCAGTGGTACATCGGCCAGCTGAAGGCCATCCGGCCGGACATCTACACCGTGGCGGAGGTGTGGGACGCCGACGGCGTCACCGACCGGTATTACCCCGCCCTCAACTGCTTCGATTTCACCACCTCCCAGGCCGACGGCCTCATCGCCCAGTGCGCCAAGGCCGGCAATGTGAACCGCTACACCGCCTATGTGCAGTCCTATCTGGACCGGGTGCATGAGCTGAACGAGGACGCCATGATCGTCCCCTTCGTGTCCAACCACGACATGGACCGGGCGGCGGGCTATCTGAGCGCCGCCAACGGCACCATGCAGATGGCCGCCAACCTGTACCTGCTGTCCTCCGGCTCCCCGTTCATCTACTACGGCGAGGAGCTGGGCCTGCGGGGGTCCCGGGGCGGCGCCAGCACCGACGCCAACCGCCGGCTGAAGATGGAGTGGGGCGACGGCGACACGGTGGCCGACCCGGAGGGCGCCAGCTATGACCACGCCCGGACGGACGCCACCGCCATCGAGCAGATGGCCGATGAGGACAGCCTGTATTCCTACTATAAAAAGCTCATTCTGATCCGCAAGGCCAATCCCGCCATCAGCCACGGAACATACGCGGCTCTGGCTCTGGAGGACACCCGGGTGGGCGGCTTCACCGCCAGCTGGGAGAGGACCATGGTGATGGTGCTGCACAACACCACCACCGACTCCGCCGTCATCGAGCTGGCGGACGTCACGGGGCTGGAGATCGCCGGCATCAGCGCGTCCATCGGCATGGGCGGCGCCGTCCTGGATGGCACCACCCTCACCCTCGACCCCCAGACCAGCGTGGTGCTGGCCTTGGCATAACTGACCTACACTGAGAAACGGAGGATCAATCATGAAACGGAGCTGGAGACTTTTTACGAGACGCGCCGGCTGCGCGCTGCTGGCGCTGGTACTGCTGCTCGCCGCCGGTCTCGGCGGCACGGTGTCCGCCCTGGCGGACGGGGACGGCGTGGTGATCAAGCTGCACTACGACCGGCCCGACGGGCAATATGACGACTGGGACGTCTGGTCCTGGGCCCCCGGAAAGGACGGCGCCGCCTATCCCTTCGCCGAGGAGGACGGGGAGATGGTGGCCACCATCCCGGTGCCGGCGGGCGTCACCCAGGTGGGCTTCATCGTCCGCCAGGGCGGCGACGGCTGGAAGGCGAAGGACATCAACGCCGACCAATTCATCGACCTGCCGGACGTGACGGCCGGCACCGTACATATCTACGTACAGTCCGGCGTGGAGGGCTACACCCGCGTGGACGGGGACGACGTGGCCACCGGCGTGCTGATCACCGAAGCCCAGTACGACGCGGACGGGCCCGCCGTGCTCGTCACCGCCACCGGCGCCGTGGACGGCGACCCGCTCGAGGCGTTCCAGGTCCTGGACGCGGACGGCGCGGCCGTGCCCATCACCGCCGCCGAGCCCGACCGGGAGAGCGGCTACATCCTGACCCTGGGCGAAGCGCTGGACGCCGCGGGCGTCTATCAACTGGTATTTGACGGAACGGAGTATAAGATCACCATGCCGAGCGTTTATTCTACCGAGAGCTTTGAAGCGGAATACACCTACGCCGGGGACGACCTGGGCGCCGTCTGGACGGCGGAAAAGACCTCCTTCCGGGTGTGGGCCCCCACCGCCAAGTCCGTGACGGTCAACCTCTATGCCGGCGGCACCGCGGGGACAGACGACCTCATCGAGCAGCTGCCCATGCAGCCGGACGTGAACGGCACCTGGGTGGCGGAGAAGGCCGGCGACCTGAACGGCACCTACTACACCTACTCGGTGGAGGTGGGCGGCCAGGTGAACGAGGCCTGCGACCCCTATGCCCGGACCACCGGCGTCAACGGCGAGCGGGCCATGGTCATCGACCTGGATTCCACCGACCCGGAGGGCTGGGACACGGACGCGGACCCCCACGCCGGCGGCACCTATAACGACGCGGTCATCTACGAACTGCACGTGCGGGACCTCTCCTCCGACGCCAGCTCCGGCATCGAGCACGCCGGCAAGTTCCTGGGCCTGGCCGAGACCGGCACCAAGACCCCTGGCGGCGTCCCCACGGGCCTGGACCACATCAAGGACCTGGGCGTCACCCACGTGCATCTGCTGCCCTCCTATGACTTCGGCTCCGTGGACGAGACCCGCCTGGACGAGGCCCAGTTCAACTGGGGCTACGACCCGGTGAACTACAACGTCCCCGAGGGCTCCTACTCCACCGACCCCTACAACGGCGCCGTGCGGGTGGCCGAGATGAAGCAGATGGTGCGCGCGCTCCATGAAAACGGCGTCAGCGTCATCATGGACGTGGTGTACAACCACGTGCAGAGCGCGGAGAACTTCTGCTTCAACCGGATCGTGCCGGGCTACTTCTCCCGCATCGACGAGAACGGCAGCTACTCCAACGCCTCCGGCTGCGGCAATGACACCGCCTCAGAGCGGAGCATGGTGCGCAAGTACATCGTGGACTCCGTCAAGTACTGGGCGGACGAGTACCACATCGACGGCTTCCGCTTCGACCTGGTGGGCCTGCTGGACACCGAGACGGTCAACGAGATCGTGACCGAGGTCCACAAGGACCACCCCAGCGTGATCTTCTACGGCGAGGGCTGGACCATGGCCACAAAACTCACCAAGCCCGGCGTCACCCTGGCCACCCAGGTCAACTCCGCCCAGACCCCCGGCTTCGCCTATTTCAGCGACACCATCCGCGACGCCCTCAAGGGCAGCGTGTTCAACCACGATCCCGGCTTCGTGTCCGGCGCGCCGGGCAAGGAGCGCACCATCGCGGAGTGCTTCACCGGCCTGACCAGCTGGTGCTCCACCCCCGCCCAGACCGTGAACTACGCCTCCTGCCACGACAACAACACCCTTATGGACCGCATCGCCCTGGCGGTGCCGGACGCCTCCCGGGAGGACATGATCCGCATGAACGACCTGGCCGCGGCCATCTATCTGACGGCGGAGGGCATCCCCTTCCTGCAGGCCGGCGAGGAGATGCTGCGCACCAAGGTCAACGACGACGGCTCCTTCAACGAGAACAGCTACAACGCCTCCGACAGCGTCAACAGTCTGAAGTGGTCCACCCTGGAGGACGAGGAGACCAGCGCCGTCTATGAGTACTACAAGGGCCTGATCGCCTTCCGCAAGGCCCATCCCGCTCTGCGGCTGACCAACGCCGAGGACGTGAAGGCGAGCGTGACGGCGGTGGACGGCCTGAACGCCGGACTGGTGGCCATGGAGGTGGCCGGCGGCGTCAACGGCGAGAGCGCCGAGGGCCTCTTCCTCATCTTCAACGCCAGCGCCGGCGCCCAGCAGCTGGCCCTGCCCGAGGGCAGCTGGGACGTGTACGTGGACGGCGAGCACGCGGGGACCCAGGTGCTGGACACCCTCACCGGCGCGGTGACGGTGGAGCCCATCTCCGCCATGGTGCTGGTCAAGGCGGCCGAATGAGATTCCATTTCGACCGGGAGGAGCTCTGCTCCCAGCCGCCCGTGGGGCGGACCTGCTGGCTGCTGACCAACGGCCTGGGCGGGTTCGCCTCCGCCTCGGCGATCTTCTCCGTCACCCGCTGCGACCAGGGGCTGCTGCTGGCGGGGCAGTCTCCCAGCCGGCGCTTCGGCCTGGTGCACCGGCTGTCGGAGACTCTGGAGACGACGGCCGGGACGGTGTTCCTCTCCAGCCAGAGCTTCGCCGACAGCACGCCGGAGGAGGACGGATACCGGCGGCTTGTATCCTTCGACTGGGACGGCCTGCCCTGCTGGCAGTATGAGACAGGCGACGTGACCGTCACGCGCCGGTGCGCCATGGAGCACGGGGCCAACGCCGCCGCGGCGGTCTATACTGTAGAAAACCGCTCGGACGGCCCCTGCTCACTGCAGGTGGTCCCTGTCTTTCAGTTCGCCCTCAAGGGGGCTCCTCCCCAGCGGCCGCTGCCGATCCGATACATGGATGGCGTCGTCCGCTGCGGGGAGATGACCGTGTACATCACCGCCAGCGGCTCTCTGACAGCCATCCCGCCGGCCTGGGAGGCCCTCTATTATGCCGACGACGAGAAGGACGGCCGGACGGCCAGCGGCGTGGGCATACGCTGCTGCGCCGTCATGATGACGGTCCCCGCCGGGGAGACGGGCCGGCTGGAGCTGGCCTTCTCCGCCGACCCCATCGGCAGGCCCGGCGGGGACATCCTCCGCCGGACCCAGCAGCGGCAGACCGCGCTGCTGGAGGGGTCCGGCTTCCGGGACCCCGTGGCCCAGGAGCTTGCCCGGGCCGCCGACGCCTTCCTCGCCGAGCGCGCCCGTCCCGGCGGGCAGACCATCCTGGCGGGCTTCCCCTTCTTCGGCGACTGGGGCCGGGACACCATGATCTCCCTGCCCGGATGCGTGCTGGCGCGGGGACAGTATGATACTGCCAAGAGCATCCTGCGCACGTTCCTGGCCTATGAAAAGGACGGTCTGGTGCCCAACCTCTTCCCCGAGGGCGGTGCCGAGCCCATGTACAACTCCGCGGACGCGCCGCTGCTGCTCGTCAACTGCGTGTGGCTCTACTATCAGCGGACAGGCGACGGGGACTTCGTCCGGGAGGCGTGGCCGGTGATGGTCCGGATCGTCCGGGCCTATCAGGCCGGCACCCGCTTTGCCATCGCCATGGACAGCGACGGGCTGATCCGGGCCGGCCAGGGTTTGGACCAGGTGACCTGGATGGACGTGCGGGTGGACGACATCCTCCCCACGCCCCGCCACGGCAAGCCGGTGGAGATCAACGCCTATTGGTACAGCGCCCTGCGCGTCCTGGCCCGGCTGGCCCCCCTCGCCGGCGAGGACGGCGAACGATACGACCGCCTGGCGGAGACGGTCCGCCGCTCCTTCAGGGAGAAGTTCTGGATGGAGGACCGGGGGTATCTGCGGGACGTGCTCTCCGGCACCGGCGCGGACGAGCAGATCCGCTGCAACCAGATCTGGGCGGTGACCATGCCCTTCACCATGCTGTCCCCCGACCAGGAGCGGCGGGTGACGGACACGGTCTATGAGCATCTCTACACTCCCTTCGGCCTGCGGACCCTGTCCCCGGAGGACCCCCAGTTCCACCCCTTCTACGGCGGGCCCCAGCGGGAGCGGGACATGGCCTACCACCAGGGCACCGTCTGGCCCTATCCCCTGGGCGCCTGGTATCTGGCCTATTTGAAAGTGCACGGCGATACGCCCTCGGCGGCGGCCCAGGTGCGGCAGATGCTGGCGCCCATGGAGGCCATCCTCCGGGAGGGCTGCGTGGGGCAGCTGCCGGAGATCTATGACGGCGGCGAGCCCGGCCCCTCCAAGGGCTGCTTTGCCCAGGCGTGGAGCGTGGGCGAGCTGCTGCGGGTCTATGAGCGGCTGCAAAAAATCGAACAGGAGACGACCGATCATGCTGGATAAGAAAAAATGGGGCTGGTGGAGAGACGCCGTGTTTTACCAGGTCTACCCCAAGAGCTTCCAGGACTCCAACGGCGACGGGATCGGGGACATCCCCGGCATCATCTCCCGGCTGGATTACCTGCAGCAGCTGGGCGTGGACGGCGTGTGGCTCTCACCGGTATACGACTCCCCCCAGGTGGACAACGGCTACGACATCGCGGACTACCGGGCCATCTGGCCTCCCATGGGCACCATGGAGGACATGGACAGGCTCATCGCCGAGGCGCGCGCGCGGGGGATCTCCATCATCATGGACCTGGTGCTGAACCACACCTCCGACCAGCACGCCTGGTTCCAGCGGGCGCTGCAGAGCCGGGACGACCCTTACCACGACTACTACATCTGGCGGGACGGCACCCCCGACGCGCCCCCCAACGGCCTGCGGGCGTCCTTCGGCGGCTCCGCCTGGACCTATGTGCCCCACCTGGGGCAGTACTACTTCCACCAGTTCGCCCCTCAGCAGCCCGATCTGAACTGGGACAACCCCACCGTCCGCCGGGAGCTGTACGACATGATCCGCTTCTGGGTGGACAAGGGCGTGGAGGGCTTCCGGCTGGACGTGATCGACGTCATCGGCAAGGACCCGGACCGGGGCGTCACCTGCAACGGGCCGAAGCTGCACCCGCTGCTGGACGAGCTGTCCCGGGAGGCCTTCCGGGAGGAGGGCCTGGTCACCGTGGGAGAGGCGTGGGGCGCCGACCTGGAGCGGGCCAAGCGCTACAGCGCTTTGGACGCCAGCGAGCTGAGCATGGTGTTCCAGTTCCAGCATATCCTCCTGGACCAGCTGCCCGAGGGGGAGAAATGGGACATGGTCCCGCTGCGGCTGACGGCGCTGAAGCGCTGCGCGGAGCACTGGCAGCAGGGGCTCCACGGCCAGGGCTGGAACAGCCTTTTCCTGGACAACCACGATCTGCCCCGCATCGTCTCCCGCTGGGGCGACGACACCACATACCGGGTGCAGTCGGCCAAGATGCTGGCCACCATGCTCCACGGCATGGAGGGCACGCCCTATGTCTATCAGGGCGAGGAGCTGGGCATGACCAATATCCGCCTCCCCATCCAGGCGTACGCCGACGCCGAGACCCAGTGCGTCTATGCCGAGCGCGTCGCCCGGGGGGACCCGCCCGAAGAGGTGATGGCCTCCATCTACGCCCGGAGCCGGGACAACGCCCGCACGCCCATGCAGTGGTCGGCGGAGAAGAACGCCGGGTTCTCCCAGGGGGACCCCTGGCTGCCGGTGAACCCCAATTACCGCGAGATCAACGTCCAGGACCAGCTGGCCGATCCCAACTCCATCCTCGCCTATTACCGGTCCCTGATCGCCCTGCGCAAGCGCTATCCGGTCTTTCGGGACGGCACGTTCACCCTTCTGGAGCCGGAGAGCGAGAAGCTGTTCGTCTACACCCGCCAGACCGACACGGAGCAGCTTCTGGTGGTCTGCAACTTCACCGGCGAGACCGTTCCCTATGAGCGCCCGGCGGCGTTCGCCCGGGCCGAGCGGCTGTTGGGCAACTATGACCCGGCGGGCGGCGCGCTGCGGCCCTATGAGGCGCAGCTATACTACCAGAGGCGGCAGGCATAATGCTCTGGCGGGACTGCATCTTCGATCTCTACGGCACGCTTGTGGACATCCGCACCGACGAGCGCTCCCCCCGGCTGTGGGATGCCATGGCCGGCTGGTACGGCGCGCGGGGCGCGGACTATGCCCCCCGGGCGCTGGAGGACGGGTATTTCCGCCTGGTCCGCCAGCTGGAGCGGGAGGCTGCTGAGGCGGACCGGGACATCCCCGGCGCCTGCCCGGAGATCCGGCTGGAGCAGATCTTTCTGCGGCTTTTTCGGGAGAAGGGCGTCCCGGCCGGGCCGGACCTGGCCGTCGCCGCGGGGGAGCATTTTCGCCGGTGCTCGCTGGAGCGGCTGTGCCTTTACGAGGGCGCGAAGGAGCTGCTGGAGGCCCTGCGCGCCAATGGCCAGCGGGTCTGGCTGCTGTCCAACGCCCAGCGCATCTTCACCGTGCCCGAGCTGGACCATCTGGGGCTGACGCCGTATTTTGACGGGATCTGCCTCTCCTCCGACTATGGCGTCAAAAAGCCGGACCCCCGTTTTTTCCGGCGGCTGCTGGCCGAGCGCGCCATCCGGCCGGAGGAGGCCGTCATGGTGGGCAACGACGGCGCCTGCGACATCCTGGGCGCCCGGGCCGTGGGGCTGGCCACGGTATACGTCCGCTCCGAGATCTCCCCCCGGGAGCCGCTCCCGCCGGCGGACTACGCCCTGGACCGGATGGACCTGGCCTGGGTGCGGGAGATCCTGACGCGGAGATAGAGAAAACGAAAGAGGGACGGAAACCGTCCCTCTTTCGTTTTGCCGGGTCTTTCTATTTTACAGAGCGGCCTTGGCCTTCTCCACCAGCGCGGTGAAGGCGGCGGGGTCGTTGATCGCGGTCTCGGAGAGCATCTTCCGGTTCATCTGGATGCCGGCCAGCTTCAGGCCGTGCATGAACTGGGAGTA
>CANQOA010000010.1 GCA_947625355.1 uncultured Oscillospiraceae bacterium
GGCATGAACGACGAGTATCTGCGTCTGCGGGACCACACCCCCGAGGAGCTGAGCTTCTACTCCAAGGCCACCACGGACTTTGAGTATCTCTTCCCCTTCGGCTGGGGCGAGCTGTGGGGCATCGCGGACCGGACCGACTACGACCTGACCCAGCACCAGACCTTCTCCGGCGAGAAGATGGAATACAAGGAAGAGGGCATGGCCGAGGGCTTCATCCCCTATGTCATCGAGCCCAGTCTGGGCGCGGACCGGGTGATGCTGGCCTTCCTCATCGACGCCTACGACGAGGAACAGGTGGGCGTGGACAAGAAGGGCAACCCCGACGTGCGCACGGTGCTGCATCTGCACCCCCAGCTGGCGCCCTATAAGTGCGCGGTGCTGCCGCTGAGCAAGAAGGACGTGCTCGCCGGCCCGGCCCATGAGCTCTACCAGACGCTGTGCAAGCAGTTCTCCTGCGACTATGACGAGACCGGCTCCATCGGCAAGCGCTATCGCCGCCAGGACGAGATCGGCACCCCCTTCTGCGTGACGCTGGACTTCCAGACCGTGGGCGACGGCGACGTGCCCGCCGACGGCTGCGTCACCGTCCGGGAGCGCGACTCCATGGAGCAGGTGCGCATCCCCATGGCCGAGGTGGCGGATTATATCGCCCAGCGCGTCAAGTATTGATCGTGAACGAGGAAAACCGGCCCGCCGAGGAAAAGCTCACCGCGGGCCAGGCCTTCGTAAAGAGCATCCGCCCGGCGGGGTGCGCGCTGTTCCTGATCCTGGCGGTGCTGGTGGCGGCGGTGTGCCTCACCGCCGGCCGGGACCCCATCCCGGGCTATACGCCCCCGGAGCGGGCCAGCTATGAAAACGACCTTAGCCAGCTGGTGACCGTGCTGGAGACCCAGGTTTTCCCGAAGCTGCCGGAATACACGATGGCCGCCCGCCTCACCGGCGATACCGTCACCGTCACCATTGACGACGCCCACTTCGTGGTGGGCCGATCCGCCATCCTGCGGTACTTTCCGGAGGATCTGATCACATTTGAAAGGGGCTGACCGCCTTGAAGATCAAAGTGGCCGCCGCCGCGCCGGAGCTTCTGCCCGGCCGGCCCGGCCAGAACATGGCCAACGTCCTGGCCGCCATCAGCCGGGCCCGGGCGGACGGCGCCTCCCTGCTGGTGCTGCCCGCCGGCATCCCGGAGGATATGAACCGGGGCGCGCTGGAGCGTCAGGCGGGGCCCATGACGATCTACCCCATCAACCGGGCCTCCCTGCCCCGGGAGGAGCTGCTGCACCACCACGAGATGGATGTGCTGTGCTGCTCCGACAGCTCCCCCGCCACCGTCTCCTCCCACTACGACAACATCAATCTGGCCGGCCTGGCCAGCCATGAGAACATGGCCGTGGTGGTCATGGCCTGCCCCATGGGCGGCGACGGCGGCACGCTGTATACCGGCCAGTGCGTCATCGCCCAGAACGGCGCCATCCTGAAATGCGCCGACGGCTATGTGATCGCCCAGGTATCCATCCCCAGCCGGGAAAAGACGCCCCCCGTGGAGGAACAGGTCACCGACCAGTCCACCACTCCCTGGATCCCCTTCCCGGAGCAGCTGCCCCGGGTGCTGAAGCTCCAGGGTGAGGGCCTGGCCCGGCGGATGATGCGCCTGGGGGCCACCCAGCTGTCCGTGAGCATCGGCCGCAACGCCTCCTCCCTGCTGGCGCTGACCGCCTGCGTCACGGCGGTGGATAAGCTGAAGCTGTCCCGGAAGAACATCCATGTGGACGCCGACGGCAACCGGGCCCACCAGATCGCCGCCGCCCTTGGGGTCACGCTGAACGGCCCGAGCGGCTTGGCCGTGGACAGCACCGACCTCACCGTCCGGGTGCTGGAGGGCATCCAGCCGGAGCATTACGCCGTGAACGCCACCGTGCCCCGGAGCGTGGCGCGGCTGGTGATGCGCTATTACGCCAACACCTGCGGCAACATGGCCCTGTCCGTGCCCATCCGCTCCATCGTCCATGACGACGATGCCGAGCCCTGGGAGCTGTACGATTTCCTGCTTCACTTCTCCCTGGTCTACGACCTGCCCAAGTGGGGCCAGGCCCGGCTTTTGGAGGACACCTTCGCCGCCCAGTACAAGGACGAGGACATCCGCCGGGTCCTGGACCGGTTCTTCGACGTCTACCGCCGCCCGGTCCCCTGCGACGGCCCCATCGTGTTCCCCTGCGAAAGCCGCGCCGTCCAGACCGTCCAGTAACATACCTGCCGCAGCCGTGCAAACGATCCGCCCCTCTCCCGTGGGAGAGGGGCGGATCGCCGCGTTCGTCCGCTGTTTCATTCCGCGCCGGCAGTTTTCACAGCCGCACCTCCACCGGCGCGTTCAGCGCCATGGAATCCGGCGTCACCCGGCAGTCGTATGCCAGCACCCGCACGCCCCCGTCATGGGCGGCCCGCAGCGCCGCGGCGAAAGCCGGGTCGGTGGCCGCATTGGGCGTAAAATACGCCACGCGCTCCATCTGGATGACGAACAGCACATAGGCCGCTCCGCCCGCTTTGGCAAAGGCCGTCAGCTCCCGCAGGTGCTTCACGCCCCGGGCCGTGGGCGCGTCCGGGAACAGGACCGCGCCGTCCCGCTCCAGCGTCACCCCTTTGACCTCCAGCAAGGCCAGCTCCGGGATAAAAGCCGCAATATCGAACCGGCTGTCGCCGTATCTGTACTCCGGCCGGATCTCCGCCCCCGGCGGGAACACGTTTCCCGCCCGCAGCCATTCCAGCGCCGCGGCGTTGGGGGCCTGGCTGTCCATGTTGACCAGCCGCGTCCCCTTCTCCACCGCCACCAGATCGTAGCGGGTCTTGCGGGCGGGATTCGTCCCCTCCGCCAGGTAGACCCGCGCGCCGGGCACCAGCAGCTCCCGGCACCGGCCGGTGTTCTTCACATGCACCGTCTCGGTATGCCCGTCCAGGTCCACATACGCGATGAACCGGTTCGGCCGGGCGAGGAATCGCCCGGCCACGACGCTTTCATACTTCATCCCGCACCGCCTGCAGCAGCTTCTTCGTGTACTCATGCCGGGGGTGGCCGTACACCTCTTCCACCGGGCCCGACTCCACGATCCGTCCCTTTTCCATCACCAGCACCCGGTCGCAGATGGAGTAGACCACGTTCAGATCGTGGCTGATGAACAGATAGCTCAGGTCCAGCTCCTGCCGCAGCTTCCACAGCAGATCCAATATCTGGGCCTGGATGGTCACGTCCAGCGCCGATACCGGCTCGTCGGCGATGATGAACCTGGGCCGCTGGATGAGGGCCAGGGCGATGGCCACCCGCTGGCGCTGGCCGCCGCTGAGCTGGCGGGGCCTATTATTACCATAATCTTTATCCAGCTCCACCTGCTCCATCATGTCCAGCACCCGGCGCCTGCGCTCGGCGGCGTCATATTTGCCGAAGATGCGCAGCGGCTCCTCCAGGATCCACCCCACCGTCCGGGCGGGATTGAGGCTGGAGGCCGGGTCCTGGAACACCATCTGGGGCCGCTTCGTGAAGTGCTCGATCCGGCCGGACACCTGCTGTCCGGGGAGCATGCCCAGAATGGCCTTGGAGAGGGTGGACTTCCCGCAGCCAGACTCTCCCACCAGGCCGACGATCTCCTTGTGGTTTACATAAAAACTTACATCATGGACCGCCTCATACCCGGCCCGCCGGCCGAACACGGTGGCGTCGGTATACCGCACGCTCAGGTGCTCCACTTCCAAGACCCGCTGTTCATCCATGGCGTTTCCTCTGAGGGATGGCGGCGATGAGCCGCTTCGTATACTCTTCCTGCGGATCGGCGAACACCGCGTCCGTGTCTCCCCGCTCCACGATGCGCCCCCGGTGCATCACCGCCACGCGCTCGCACAGCCGCCGCACGACGCGCAGATCGTGGCTGATGAGCAGGATCGCCACGCCGTGATCCGTGCTGAAGGACTTGAGCAGCGAGAGGATCTGGGCCTGGACGGTCACGTCCAGGGCGGTGGTGGGCTCGTCGCAGATCAGCAGCCGCGGGCGGATCACCATGGCCGAGGCGATGACGGCCCGCTGGCGCTGGCCGCCGCTGAGCTGGTGGGGATATTTCTCATAGGTCCGTTCCGGGTCGGGCAGGCCCACCTGGGCCATGGCCTCCAGGGCCTTGGCCCGGCGCTCGTCCGGAGATAGATCCGTGTGGATCTTCAGCACCTCCTCCACCTGGCGGCCCACCCGCATCAAGGGGTTGAGGCTGGTCATGGGTTCCTGGAACACTACGCCGATGTCCCGGCCCTGGATCTTGCGCAGCTGGTCCCGGGAGCAGGTCAGCAGGTCCCGGCCGTCAAAAAGCACCTGGCCGGACATATCCACGTTCCACCGCTCGATGAGGCCCGACAGGGCCATGGCGGTGACGGTCTTGCCCGAGCCGGACTCCCCCACCAGCCCCAGCCGCTGGCCGGGCTCCACGGTCAGGTCCACGCCCCGGACCGCCTCCTTGCCGGTGGAGAGGAACGTCACATGCAGGTCCCGGATATCAAGCAGCGCCATAGTCCCCTCCCATCCCCTCGCTGAGAAGGCCGAACCCCAGCACCAGCAGGATGATGGCCGCGCCGGCGCTCAGGGCGTACCACGGCGCGGTGAGCAGATACCCCTGCGCCTCGTTCAGCATCCGGCCGAGGCTGGCATCCGGGGGCTGGACCCCCACGCCCAGATAGCTCATGGACGCCTCCGCCAGCACGGCGTTGTTGAACCCGATGGCCACGCTGGGCAGCAGCACCGGCACGATATTGGGCAGGATGTGCCGGAACAGGACGCGCATGTCCCCCGCGCCCATGAGCTTGGCCAGGGCCACATAGTCCTGGCTCTTCTGCCGGGCCACCTCCCCGCGGACGACGCGGGCGAAGCTGGGGATGAACAGCAGCCCCAGCGCCAGGATGATGTTATACTTGCCGCCGCCCATCAGCGCGATGAGCACCAGGGCCAGCAGGATGCTGGGGAAGGCGGCGAGGGCGTCGTTCAGGCGCATGACGATCTCGTCCAGCCACCCGCCATAGTACCCCGTCAGCCCGCCGATGACGAGCCCCGCCGCCAGGCCGATGGCCACCGTGGCCGCGGCGATGAGGAACGTGGCCCCGGCCCCCTCCACCACTCGGGACAGGATGTCCCGGCCAAAATTGTCCGTGCCCAGCGGGTGGGTCAGGCAGGGGGCCAGCCGCTTGGCGGCGCCGTTCATGGCGTTGGGGTCATAGGGCGTCCACACCAGGCCCACCAAGATGATGAGCAGCATGACCGCGGTGATGGCCGCGCCCGCTGTGAAGTTTTTGTTGTGTCTCAGTTTCATACGCTCACCCCAGCCGGATGCGGGGGTCGATGGTCTGGGTGACCACGTCCGCCAGATAGTTCATGAACACCACCAGAGCCGCGATGATGACCACGATGCACTGCACCACGGGATAGTCCCGGTTGCCGATGCTGGCCAGCAGCAGCCGGCCCAGTCCCGGCAGGGCAAACACCTGCTCCACGATGATGGACCCGGCCACGATGTCCGCCAAGGTCATGGCCAGGAAGGTGACCACCGGCAGGATGGCGTTTCTCAGCACATGGCCGCGCAGCACCCCCCAGCGGGAGTTGCCCCGGCTGTAAGCCGTGCGCACATAGTCCTCGTCCATCTGGTCCAGGATGGACGAGCGCAGAAGCTTTGTGACCATGGCGGCCTTGGGGATAGCGATGGCCAGGGCCGGGAACGCCAAGTAGCCCAAAAAGCCCCAGAAGCTCTCCTGGGGCCGGACGAACCCACCGGGCACAAACAGCTTCAGCACCAAGCCGAAAACGTAGGTGAACACGATGCCCAAAAAGAACGGGGGAATGGCCATGAACACTTGGTTCATGGCCACGAATACCCGGTCGATCCGCCGACCCTGCCACCGTGCCAGCGCGATGCCAAGAGGGACGCTGATGGCGATCACGAGCAGCCACGCCATGAGGGACAGCGCCGCCGTGACGACGCCCTTTCCCTCCATGACTTCGGCCACGCGCATGCCATAGCTGTAGCTGGCGCCCATGTCGCCCGTGACGAAACCGGTGAGCCAATCCCAGTAGCGCACGAATACGTTCCGGTCCAGACCCATCTCATGGCGCAGCGCCGCCGCCCGCTCCGGGGTATAGTCGTTGCCCAGGAGCTTGGCGGTGGGGTCGCCGGGGATGATCTGGAAGGCCAGGAAGGCGAGCAGGGATATGAGGAGCAGCGTGACGAGAAGGACTCCTGTTTTTTTCAGCACATACCGCACTTACGCGGTCTTTTCAACGCAGCCCAGGTCCATCACGTACAGCGGATAGAACCGGTAGCCGGTCACGTTGGGCTGCATGACCACGAAGTCCGCCAGGTCCTGGATGTAGACGTTGGCGGCCTGCTGGGCGAGGATGCTCTGGCAGTCGCGGAACCGCGCGACCTGCTCGGCGTCGTCCTCCGTGGCCAGGGCCGCGGCGTAGGCCGCGTCATAGTCGGCGTTCACAAAGCCGATGAAGTTCTTGGGACTGTCGCTGACGAAGCGGGAGAGCATGGCCGAGGCGGTGAGGGTGGAGGCGTCCATGCCGCACACCGTGGCCTCGAACTGCCGGCCCTGGTACACGTCGGAGTACCAGGTGGCCCACTCCACCTGCTGGATCTCGGCCTTGACCGCGCCGCCCAGCTGGTCCAGCAGATTCACGACCACCTGGGCCGCGTCCACATGGGGGGTATAGTTGCTGGGCACGGTGATGGTGAACGCCAGCGGATGGGCCGCGTCATAGCCGGCCTGGGCCAGCAGCTCCAGGGCCTTCTGGGCGTCCGGCTGGTAAAAGTCGGTCAGCTCGGCGTCGAAGTACTTGCCGAAGGCGGGATACATGCTGCTGCCCACGGCAAAGCCATGGCCGTCCCCGGCCAGGTCGATGACCATCTGCTTGTCGACGCCATAGCACAGCGCCTGGCGCACGAGCGGCTCGTCAAAGGGCGGCTGGGCGTTGTTGAGATACACCGCCTGCACCAGGTTCATGCTGCCCTCCAGCACGGTAAGGTCGGCCAGCTCCGCCACCTGGCTGGCCTCCAGATGGGCCGCCAGATCGATGGCGCCGGAGCGCAGGCTCATGACCATGGTCTGGCCGTCCTCGATGACCCGGAAGGTGACCTTGGCGCACCGGGCCTTCTCGCCCCAATAGTCCTCGAACCGCTCCATCACGATGTTCTCCTGGGGCGAGCGGGACACATACCGGAACGGACCGGTGCCGACGATGCCGTCGGCGGGGTCGCTGCCCTCGGGGATGATGGCGGCGGTCATATACGCGGGGAACTCCACGTCGGGCGTGGAGAGGGTCACGACGACGGTTTTGTCGTCTGCAGCTTCCACGCCGGCGACGTTCGCCAGCGTGGCCATCAGGGGCTCACCGGTGTCGAGACCTGCGGCACGGGTCAGAGAATAAACGACGTCCCCGGCCGTGACCTCGCTTCCGTCATGGAACCGCACGCCCTCACGCAGGGTGAAGGTATACTGATCTGCGGCTTCGCTGACGGTGTAATCTTCGGCGACGGCGGGGACGAGATTTCCCTCGGTATCGGGCTTCAACAGCCCTTCATAGATGTTGAATAGGACTTCTCTGGTTCCTGCCGACGACGAAGATACGTGCGGGTCAAGACTGCTGTCCAGGTCTGCGGCGATGCCGACGATAAGCTCGGCGTCTCCGGTGGAGCCGTTTTCCGCCGCCCAGGCTGACTGGCCGCCTCCGATGAAGAGTGCCGCCGTCATAACGAGCGTCAGCGCAAGAGTGAGAATGCGTTTTGTCATAACAAATTTCTCCTTTTGGCTCCATATTCAGTTTTCTCTTGGCCGGTCGAGCATACCACAATTCCCCGCCCCGGTCAAGAGGCAAACAAGCTGCAAAAAATGGCCCCCTCGTCCGAGGGGGCGTGCTATTCGTCCTCAGAGCCCCGCCAGGTCGCGGATGACCGCGCCGGCCAGGGCCAGGCCCGCCGCCGGCGGGACGAAGGAGACGCTGCCCGGCACCTGCCGCCGGCCGGTCTCCTCCCCGCTCTCTCCGGGGGTAAGGGGCGGCTCCCGGGACCAGACCACCTTCAGGTGGGCCACGCCCCGCTTTTTCAGCTCCCGGCGCATCACCCGCGCCAGGGGGCAGACGCTGGTCTTGGAAATATCTCCCACTTCAAAGGCGGTGGGGTCCAGCTTGTTGCCCGCGCCCATGCAGCTGATGATGGGCGTGCCCGCAGCCTGGGCCCGGACGGCCAGCTCCAGCTTGGCGGCGACGGTATCCACCGCGTCGACCACATAGTCGTACCGGGCCAGGTCGAAGCTGTCCGCCGTCTCGGGGCCATAGAAAGCGCGGTACGCGTTCACGGTCATGTCCGGGCAGATGTCCAGCAGGCGGTCCCGGGCCGCGTCCACCTTATACTGGCCCAGGGTGCTGTGCAGGGCGACGATCTGCCGGTTCAGGTTGGTCAGGCTCACTCTGTCGTCATCCACCAGGTCCAGCGTGCCCACGCCGCCGCGGGCCAGGGCCTCCGCCGCATAGCCGCCCACGCCGCCCACGCCGAACAGGATCACGCGGGCCCGGCGCAGCCGCTCCATGGCCTGGGCCCCCAGGAGCAGTTCCGTTCTGGAAAACTGGTCAGCCATCGCCGTCGAAACTCCTTTCCATACCCGCCGCGCCCGGCTCATGGCGAACCGGGCGCGGGTCATTTTTTGCGGCACAGCCGCAGTTTATTTCACGTATCCGTCGATCACGGCCTGGGCCGCAGCGGCGTCCTGAGCCACCACGAAGATCACCGTGCTGCCCTCGGTCTGCACGATGGCGTTCTCCAGCCGGGGCACCGCCTCGGGCACATAGCTCTGCAGCACGGCGATCTGGTTTTCGACGCGCGCGCGGCACAGCTCCGCCACCCGCCCGGCGGCGTCCTTGTCCTTGGCGTGGGCCGCCATCAGCTCCTCGCCAGTGCTGCCGTTATAGTACAGGACGCTGTCGGTCACGTCGCCGTCCTGGAACTGGTAGAGCCCCTCGGCCACGCCGGACGCGGCGGCATACTGGGTCATGTCCTCCGTAAAGGCGCCGCAGGCGGCCAGATCGGCGCCCAGCGCCTGGATATCCAGCTGCTTCCCTCCGCCGCAGGCGGCCAGGCACATCATCAGGGCGACGGCCAGCAAACATACGGCGAGCTTTTTCACGATCTTCATAACGGTCTCCTCTCTCTTTCCTGATCTTGGCCGGGCTCAGCCCGCTTCCGGCTGTGGGGCGTCCCCCGCCGGTTCGGTGCCGTCCGGCACATAATGGGTCTTCATGTAGTTTATCCAGTTCTCATAGTGGGCCGGGGTGAAGTGGACGCCGTCGTTGGTCACGTCCGCGGGCAGATACCCCTCATCGTCGCACAGCACCGAGTACACGTCCAGATACCACACCTGCCGCTCCCGGGCGATCTCCAGGAGCATGTCGTTGAAGGATATCACCAGGTTCCGGTTCACGGCGCTGTCGTTGCTGGAGCGCCAGCGGCTCACCGGCGAGACGCTCACCAGATAGATGATGGCGTCCGGGTGGTCGGCCTGCAGCTTGTCCAGCACCGTGTTGAACGCCTGGCGCAGGGTGCCCTTCTCATAGGATAGCTCGTTCATGCCGAAGCCCACATAGATCTTTCCGTAATCCCCGCCGGTCAGCTTGGCGGCATAGGGCGACGCGCCCAGCACCGTCAGCCCGTCCTCCCAGAAGAAATTGTTCTTGGGGAACAGCCCCTCATAGTCGTAATACCAAAGCCCCGACAGCACCGAGTTGCCCAAAAACGCCGCGTCGGCGAAATACTCCGGGCCGGCCTCCACCGCCTGCTCCTTGATATAGGGCCCCGTCCAGGGCGCGGCCGTGGGGATCGGCGTCTCGGTGGGCTCCGGCACCTCCGACGGCGTGGGGACCGGCGTCTCGGTGGGTTCGGGCGTCGCCGTGGGGACCTCGGTGGGCTCGGGCGTGGCCGTGGGGACGGATGGGTCGGCCGTCGGCTCCAGCGCCGCGTCCGCCGCCGGGCCCTGGCCCAGCAGCTCCCCGGACGCCCACATCCGCGCAAAGCCCACCGCCGCCGTCAGCGCCAGTATCGCGCAGACCGCCAGCAGCGACAGGGCGATCTTCTTATGCATCTTGCTCTCTCCCGTTCGACAGCCGGCGCACCGCCTGCCCCTGTCGATTTATGTCTACCGCATACTATACCATGTTTCCCCTCTATACGCAAGAGTTATCCCAGAAATATCCCGCTCGCGCCGCGCTCATTTTCCGATATTATGGAAATGCCTCCAGAAAACTCGGCGGCTCCGTCCAGTTTGCGATTGAAAACCGCTGCCGATAGGCGTATAATTAATTAAATATGTCTGTATGAAAAGGAAGCTCATGAACGATAAAATCTGGAATATACCAAAGGCGGTATCCATCCCGGAGACGCTTCTCCAGGCCGGATGCACGCCTCTGTTAGCCGCCGTACTGGCGGCCCGGGGACAGACCGACCCAGCCTGGGTCCGGGCCTTTTTGGCCACGGGCCCCTTCGTCCCCTCCGATCCGCTGTCCATGGACGGCATGGCCGACGCCGTCGCCCGCATCCTCCGGGCCCGGGACCGGGGCGAGACGGTGGCGGTCTATGGGGACTATGACGTGGACGGGATCACCGCCGCGTGCCTTTTGTCGGACTGCCTCAGGGGCCTGGGCATCCGGACCGAGACCTATATCCCCGACCGGCTGGAGGAGGGCTACGGGCTGAACACGGGGGCCATCGACCGGCTCCGCGGCCGGGGCGTGACCCTGACGGTGACGGTGGACTGCGGCATCACCGCCGTCGCCGAGGCCGCCTATGCCCGCGCCCATGGCATGGACATGATCATCACCGACCACCACGAGTGCCAGGCGGAGCTGCCCGACGCCGTGGCGGTGGTGGACCCCAAGCGCCCGGAGGGGGCGGGGCCCGACCGGGATCTGGCCGGCGTGGGCGTGGCGTTCAAGCTGGCCTGCGCCCTGACCGGGGACGGACAGGCCACGCTGGAGCGGTACGCGGACCTGGTGGCCGTGGGCACCGTGGCGGATGTGATGCCGCTGACCGGCGAGAACCGCCGGATCGTGCGGCTGGGCCTGGACATGCTGCGCACCGCGCCGCGGCCGGGTCTCGCCGCGCTGATGGAACAGTCCGGCGTGAACACCGCCCGTCTGGGCGCCAACGCCATCGGCTTCACCCTGGCTCCCCGCATCAACGCCGCCGGCCGTCTGGGCCGGGTCCAGGACGCGGCGGCCCTGGTGCTGGAGCGGGACCCGGACCGGGCCGCGCAGCTGGCCGCGTCTCTGTGCGAGATGAACCGCCAGCGGCAGCAGCTGGAGGCGGAGATATGGGAGCAGGCGGTGGATATGCTGGCCGGCTCCACGCTCACGGGCCCTATCGTGCTGGCCCGGGAGGGCTGGCATCAGGGCGTGATCGGCATCGTGGCCTCCCGGCTGGCGGAGGCGTACAAGCTGCCGGCCATCATGATCTCCCTGGACGGCGACAAGGGCAAGGGCTCCTGCCGCAGCTGGGGCGGGTTCAATCTGTTTGACGCGCTGGCGGCCTGCGGGGACCATCTGGAGTCCTTCGGCGGCCACGCCATGGCCGCGGGACTGAACATCCGCCGGGGGAACGTGGACGCGCTGCGCCGGGCCCTGGCCGCGTATTACGCCGGGCACATCCCCCAGGTGCAGGAGAGCCTCTCCCCCGACGTGGCCGTCACCGATCCGGCGCTGCTCACCATGGAGTGCGTGGAGAGCCTGGAGCGGCTGGAGCCCTGCGGCAACGCCAATCCCCGGCCCGTGCTGTGCATGACCGACGCGCTGCTCACCAGCCTCACCCCCATCGGGGGCGGGCGGCATGTGCGTTTGCAGCTGGAGCGGTTCGGCCAGCGCTATGACTGCGTGTGGTTCTCCAAGCCCGCCTCGGAGCTGGGCGTGAACGCGGGCGACCGGGTGGACGCCGCCTTTTTCCCCCAGGTCAGCGAGTACCGGGGCCACCGGAGCATACAGCTGATGATGATCGACATCCGCCGGACCGATCTGGAGGCCCTGTGCCGGGACATCCTGAACGGCGGCCCCATCGGCGACCACCGGCTGACCCGGACGGAACTGGGCTGGCTGTGGCGGTCGCTGTCCGGCCAGTGCCCCTGCAAGCTGAAGCTCAGCCGCCTGAGCCGGCTGGAAAGCCGCCTGCGTCCGGCCCAGATCGCCGCGGGGCTGCGGATATTGACGGAGCTGGAGCTGGCGCGGGTGCGCCTGGACGGGCCCGACATACATATCATGCTGGTGGCATGGGAGGATAAGACCGACCTTGACCGTTCGCCCACATGGAATAAGATCACCGGAAAGGCCCGGCCTATCTGACCGGAGAGGGATCGAGATATGACAGAGTTTCAACCGGACGCGGCCTTTGCCGAGCTGTCGGCCGTACTGGAGGAAAACAGCCCCAACGCGGACCTGGCCCGCATCCGCCAGGCATTCGACTTTGCCGTGGCGGCCCATGACGGGCAGAAGCGGCGGGACGGCTCCCCCTATGTGACCCACGCCATCGCCGCGGCCAAGATCGCCGGGGAGATGGGTCTGGACGACGAGTCCATCATGGCCGCGCTGCTGCACGACGTGCTGGAGGACACCAGCGTCACCCACGAGGAGCTGGAGGCGCAGTTCGGCGAGGAGGTCGCCGACATCGTTGAGGGCGTCACCAAGCTGACCCGCGTGCAGTACAGCACCCTGGAGGAGGCCCAGATGGAGAATCTGCGCAAGATGCTCCTGGCCATGGCCAAGGACATCCGCGTGATCCTCATCAAGCTGGCCGACCGGCTGCACAACATGCGCACCATGGAGTTCCAGAGCCCAGAAAAGCAGCTCAGCAAATCCCGGGAGACCATGGAGATCTACGCCCCCATCGCCCACCGGCTGGGCGTGGAGAAGATGAAGGACGAGCTGGAGGACCTGGCGCTGCTGTATCTGGACCCGGTGGGCTACCGGGAGATCACCAGCATCCTGGACAAGCGCCGGGACGTGATGGAGAAATTCCAGCAGTCCATGGAGCAGCGCATCAGCCAGCGCATGGAGCGGGAGGGCATCCGCTGCAAGGTCTACGGGCGCTTGAAGCACATCTACAGCATCTACCGGAAGATGTACGCCCAGCACCTGGGCGTGGAGGAGATCTTCGATCTGTGCGCTTTCCGGGTGATCGTGGACGATCTGGCGGACTGCTATAATGTCCTGGGCATCATCCACGAGATGTTCCGTCCCGTCCCCGGCCGGTTCAAGGACTATATCTCCACCCCCAAGCCCAACAACTACCAGAGCCTGCACACCACCGTCATCGGCACCGAGGGCATCCCCTTCGAGGTGCAGATCCGCACCTGGCAGATGCACATGACGGCGGAATACGGCGTGGCGGCCCACTGGAAATACAAGTCCGGCGCCGCCGGCCACAAGGAGGGCGACGAGGAAAAGTTCGCATGGATCCGCCGGCTGCTGGAGACCCAGCAGGACGCCGGGGACGTGCAGGACTTCTACCATGACCTGAAGGTGGACCTCTTCGACGACGAGGTGTTCGTGTTCACCCCCAACGGGGACGTGAAGAGCCTCCCCGCCGGGGCCACGCCCATCGACTTCGCCTACGCCATCCACTCCGCCGTGGGCAACTCCATGACCGGCGCCAAGGTCAACGGCCGGATCGTGCCCATCGCCTATCCCCTGCAGAACGGCGACATCGTCTCCATCATCACTTCCCACGCCGCCACCGGCCCCAGCCGGGACTGGCTGAACATCGCCAAGAGCGGCGAGGCTCGCTCCAAGATCAAGCAGTGGTTCAAGAAGGAGCGCCGGGAGGAGAACATCGTCCAGGGCCGGGACATGTTCGAGTCGGAGGCCCGCCGGGCGGGCCTTTCCATGGCGGACGTCACCGATCCGGAGATCCTGCCCGCCATCCTCAAGCGCATGGCCGTGACGGACCTGGACGACGTATACGCCTCCATCGGCTACGGCGGCATGACCGCCGCCCACGCGGTGGGCCGCATCCGGGACGAGATCCTGCGCAACCGCACCAGCGTGCGCAAGACCGAGGTCGAGAAGATGCAGGAGCGGGCCGGCCGCCGCCAGCAGAAGGAGCTGAAGGCCGTCCAGGGCGTGCTGGTCCAGGGACTGGACAACTGCCTCATCAAATTCTCCCGCTGCTGCACGCCGGTGCCCGGCGACCCCATCATCGGCTTCATCACCCGCGGTCTGGGCGTGTCCATCCACCGCAAGGACTGCGTCAACTACCAGCGGGACGAGGATAAGGGCCGGTGGATCAGCGTCTCCTGGGCGGACAACATCACCGACAGCTACGCGGCGGACCTGTACATCACCGCCGACGAGCGGGGCGGCCTGGTCATGGACATCGCCACCGTGCTCAACAGTCTCAACGCCAAGGTCCGGGGCCTCAACGCCCGGGATACCGGCAAGGGGACCTCCACCGTGGTCATCACCCTGGAGATCCGGCAGGTGGGCGAGCTGCAGACCATCATCAACAAGCTCCAGGCCGTCCGGGGCGTGCGGGACATCAACCGGGGAGGCATCTGAACATGCGCGCCGTGGTCACAAGAGTGAAAAATGCCTCCGTGGAGATCGACGGGGCCATCCACGGGGCCATAGAGCAGGGCTTTCTGGTGCTGCTGGGGGTCCATGTGGACGACGGCCCGGCCGAGGCGGCCAAGATCGCCGACAAGATCTGCGGCCTGCGCATATTCGAGGACGAGGCCGGGAAGATGAACCGCAATCCCGTCCAGGCCGGCGCCGCCAGCCTTCTCATCATCAGCCAGTTCACCCTCTTTGCCGACTGCCGCAGCCGCCGGCCCGGCTTTACCCTGGCCGCCCGGCCGGAGCAGGCCATCCCCCTCTATGAGTCCGTCATCGCCCAGTGCCGGGAGCGGGGCTTCCACGTGGAGACCGGCGTGTTCGGCGCGGATATGCAGGTCCGCAGCCAGAACGACGGCCCCGTGACCATACTTTTGGATACGAAGGAGCTCTGACCATGCTTATCAAGACCTTGACCGTCGGCCAGATCGAGACCAACTGCTACGTGGTCACCGACGAGGACACCCTCCAGTGCGCCGTCATCGACCCCGGCGACGAGTCCAACACCATCCTCGACTACCTGGAGGAGCACAAGCTCCAGGCCAAATACATCTTCCTCACCCACGGCCACTTCGACCACACCATGGCGGTGGAGGCGGTCCGGGCCGAGACCGGCGCCACGGTGTGCATGAGCCGCCGGGACGTGGGCACGGGCGATTACCGCTACGATCCGGCGGAGGGCGCCATCATGTACGGCGAGGGGGACCAGTTCCATGTGGGCGGCCTCACCTTCCGGGTGATGGAGACGCCGGGCCACACCCCCGGCGGGGTATGCCTGCTCTGCCAGGACGCGCTGTTCACCGGGGACACCCTCTTCCGGGACTCCTGCGGCCGGACGGACCTGCCCGGCGGGGACATGGACGCGCTGCTGCGGAGCCTGAAGCGGCTGTATGACCTGCCCGGCGACTACGAGGTCTATCCCGGCCATATGGACACCACCACCCTGGACCGGGAGCGCCGGTTCAACTACTACATGAAGCACGCCGTGCAGACCTGCTGAAAAATGAAAAAAGGCGCTCTTTACAGCGCGCAAAACGCCGCCCGCAGGCGGCGTTTTTTGTTATTCTCTGCTTTCCCCATCTTCGGGTGGAGTATACTGCAACAGCTCCCCGACGCTGCAGCCCAGCACCGTGCAGATCCGTGCCAGTACATCTGTGTCCAGTCGTGTGACCGTGTTGTTATAATAGTGATTGAGCTGCGTTCTCTGCATCTCGGCCCGCTGACAAAACTTGTTCTTGCTGAGTCCGCTCTTCTCCAGAAGCTCTTTCAGATGCACATCTATTTTTCCAAATCTCTCCATCGTCACACCATCCGTCATTTGCTGTTGACAAATGTAGTGTAACTTTGATAGACTTAAAATATAAGCTCTAAGAAATCTTGTGTAAATAGTTGCATATATGCCATTTTGAAAGGTGGTACGCACGATGGTGGATTATCAGAAGATGTACTACATTCTTTGCCGCGCGGTGGATGAGGCGTTGGACGCGCTGCCGCCACAGGCGGCGGAGGCACGGCAAATACTGCAGCAGGCGCTGGAGCAGGCGGAGGAGAAATATATCGACACGGCAGAGGAGTAAGAAGATAACGCAGAAGCAAAAACGCCGCCCGCAGGCGGCGTTTTTTGTTATTCTTTTGTTTTTTATACCTTTTTGAACTTCACCGTGCCCATGGCGCTGGCCAGGGCCACCAGGTTCTCCGCCGTCTCGCTGCGCACGATCATCTCCTGCCAGCCGTCCGCGTCCGGCTCCGACAGCGACAGATCGCACCACACGGCATCCAGCCCCCGGCCGAACACCAGCGTGTCCCCGTTCCCCCCGGTCCGGTATGCCGCCAGGCATGCCGCCGCGTCCCCCGTGACCGCGTGGCCGCCGGGGGCGATGAAGCCCTCCTCCAGGGCCAGCGCCTGAAGCGCCTCCGCCACGGTCCGGCCCTCCGCCCGCGCCAGATACCGCCGGCGCACCGGCCCCTGGTCCGTCCACGGCACCCGGGGGAAATACCGCTTGCGCAGCGCCTCCAGCGCCGGGTCGGTGAAAACAGCATTAGTTGACATAATATCTTCTCCTCGCACCGTCATCATACGCATTATAACATGGACATGCGCCTGTTGCAAACGACAGGGCCCGGGACATCGGTCCCGGGCCCTGTTTTGTATGGATATTTATGGCATAAGCCATGGGCTCTTCGGCCGGATACGCGCCGGTCATTCCGCATAGCGCCGCATACCGCCCTGTTTCGGCCGCATAGCCGACGGATAGCGGCCGGATATCAGCCCTCCAGGCACTGGGCGCCCTTTTCCAGGGCCTGCATGTTCAGTTCCACCAGCTTGGCCTTGGGGCCGGTGAACATGTGCGCCAGCATCTGCCGGATGGTCTCGGTCCTGAGCGCGCCGGTGGCGGCGATATAGGCCCCCAGCATGACCATGTTGGACACCTTCTTGTTGCCCAGCTCGTCGGCGATGGTGTCGCAGGGCACATAGACGGCCCGCACATCGGTGCGCTTGACCTTCTCGTCGATGATGGAGCTGTTGACGAAGATGGTGCCGCCGGCGGTCACGAAGGGCTCGAACTTGACGAGGCTGGGCAGGTTCATGGCGATCAGTTCCGTGGGGTAGGTGAACACGGGGGAGCCCACCGGTTCCTCGCTGAGCACCACCTCGCAGTTGGCGGTGCCGCCGCGCATCTCCGGGCCATAGGAGGGCACCCAGGTGGCGTGCAGCCCCTCGGCCACGGCCGCCTCCACAAGGCTCTTGCCGATGCTCATGACGCCCTGACCGCCGAAGCCGGATATGGTGATCTGCTTTTTCATGCCTGCGCCTCCTTTATCACGCCCAGGGGATAATAGGCGGCCATATTCTCCAGAAGCCACTTGTTGGCTTCCACGGGGGTCATGGCCCAGTTGGTGGGGCAGGCGGACAGCACCTCCACGAAGGTGAAGCCCGCGCCGGCCAGCTGCAGCTCGAAGGCCTTTTTGATGGCCTTTTTGGCCTTGTTGAGGTGGGGGATGTCCGCCACGCACACCCGCTCGGCATAGGCCAGGCCGTCCATGGTGGACAGCAGCTCCGCCATGCGGATGGGGCTGCCGTGCAGCTCCTTTTGCCGCCCCATGGGGGCGGTGGTGGCCCGCTGGCCCAGCAGCGTGGTGGGGGCCATCTGGCCGCCGGTCATGCCATAAATGGCGTTATTGATAAATACCGTGGTGAACTTCTCGCCCCGCATGGCGGCGTGGACGATCTCCGCCGTGCCGATGGAGGCCAAATCGCCGTCGCCCTGATAAGTGACCACCAGCTGGTCGGGATGGGTGCGCTTGACGGCGGTGGCCACCGCCGGGGCCCGGCCGTGGATGGCCTCGATGCAGTCGCAGGCGAAATAGTTTCCGGCGAACACGGAGCAGCCCACCGGGCAGACCAGGATGGCCGTGTCGACCAGGCCCAGCTCCTCCATGCATTCCGCTACCAGTTTATGTACGATACCGTGGCTGCAGCCGGGGCAGTAGTGGAGCTCCCGGTCCTGTAAGCCCGCGCTTTTGCGGTATACCGTCGTCATCTCACCGCACCTCCCGCAAAACTTTTTCCGCCTCGTCGGCGATCTCCTCCACGCTGGGCACCATGCCGCCCACGCGGCCATAGAACCGCACGGGCTTGGCGCCTTCCACGGCCAGCTGCACATCCTCCAGCATCTGGCCCAGGCTCATCTCCACCACCAGGATGGCCTTCACGCTCTCCTGGGCGGCGATCTCCGCCAGCCGTTTCGAGGGGAAGGGCCACACGGTCTGGGGCCGGAACAGGCCCGCCCGGATGCCCTTGGCCTCCAGCTCTTCGGCGGCGGACTGGGCGATACGGGCCGGGGTGCCGTAGGCCACCAGAAGGATCTCGCAGCCCTCGGTGTCCTGCTCGGCCCAGCGGGTCTCCTTCTCGGCGATGCGCTTATACTTGGCCTCCAGGGAGCGGTTGAACTGCTCGCTGTCCGGCGCGTCGATGCGAAGGCTGGTGATGAAGTTGCTGTGGTCCCTGCCCTTGCGGCCGGAGGCGGCCCAATCCTTGGGCGGCAGCTCCCGCTTGGGGATGTCGTGCCACTCGATGGGCTCCATCATCTGGCCGATCATGCCGTCGCCCAGGATCATCACCGGCATCCGGTACAGATCCGCCAGGTCGAAGGCCTCCTGGGTCATATCCACGGCCTCCTGGATGTTGCAGGGGGCCAGCACGATGGTGCGGTAATCGCCGTTGCCGCCGCCGCGGGTGGCCTGGAAATAGTCGCACTGGGACGGCTGGATGGTGCCAAGGCCCGGCCCGCCGCGCATCATGTTCACCACCACGCCGGGCAGCTCGCCGCTGCACATGGCGCTGATGCCCTCCTGCTTGAGGCTGATGCCGGGAGAGGAGGACGAGGTCATAGCGCGCACGCCGGAGGCAGCCGCGCCGTAGACCATGTTGATGGCCGCCAGCTCCGATTCTGACTGGATAAAGACCCCGCCCACCTGGGGCAGGCGCGCGGACATATACTCAGGTATCTCGTTCTGCGGCGTGATGGGGTAACCGAAAAAGCACTTGCAGCCCGCCCTTACAGCGGCCTCGGCAACTGCCTCGTTCCCCTTCCAAAGCTCTTTTGCCACGATACTCAGGCTCCTTTCATTCCTTTTCAATGCTGATGACCGAATCAGGACAGATCTTCGCGCAGCTGGCGCAGGCGATGCAGGACGCCGGGTCCGTCACCCCCGCGGGATGGTACCCCTTCACGTTGGTGGATGCCATGTCCAGCGCCAGGATATGCTTGGGGCACACGCTGACGCACAGCTCGCAGCCCTTGCAGCGGTCGCGGTTAAAATGTAAAAACACGGTCACAGGTTGTCACCTCCCCTTTTTGCCCGGCGCGCTCAGCGCTCCCAGGGCTTTTTCATATAGATGTCTATGGGAAACACCGGCGCGTCCAGCGGCGGCAGGCGCCGCGCGAGCGCGCGGCTCACCCCGTGGCACACCACCGGCAGTTTCGTCATTTGGGAGACTTCCTCCGCCAACGCCGCCCCCAGCAGGATATCCTCCGGCCCGGTCTCGCCGCACAGATGGGTGTTGTTGACGATCCCGGTGACGGCGAGGCCCATGGCGGCCTCGATCTGCCGCAGAGACGCCGCCGCCCGCTCCGCCGTGGAGGTCTGGGGCCGGTGGGCGTTGAGCACCAGCAGCACCTCGTGGGGCTGGGCGTCGATCTGGTGGCGGTACCGGGCCAGGACCCGCGCCCCCAGGTCCCCGCCGATGTCCAAAAGGCTCCGCAGGCCCTGATCCTGAAGCAGCGCGTTCAGCTCCGCCGGCAGCGACGGCACATCCGCCTCCGCCAGCGCCTGGGCCGAGGACACGACCCGGACGCCCAGCTCCGTCAGCAGGTCCCGCCGCTCCCGGGAGCGGAAGTAGGGGTTCACCACGTCCAGATCCGCCAGGGCCGTCCGCACCCCCGCCCGGGCCAGGGCAACGGCCATGTTCACGGCCAGCTCCGTCTTGCCGCTGCCGCTGTGGCCCACGATGGCGGTGAGCCGCCGGGCCGTCATCCACGCGGGAAGTGTGCTCATGGGCGTCCTCCCTCAGATCAGTATATTCATGGCCTTGGCCTGGGCGGTCAGCTCCTCGCGGAACCGGGGGTGGGCGATGGCGATGAGGGCCTTCGTCCGCTGGGACAGAGTCCTGCCCCGCAGCTTGGCCAGGCCGTACTCCGTGGCGATGAAGTCCACGTCGTTCTTGCTGGTGCTCACCAGCGCGCCGGGGCTCAAAGTGGGCCGGATACGGCTGACAGTGCCGCCGGCGGCGGTGGAGGGAAAGGCGATGAAACTCTTGCCGCCGGGGCTCATCACCGCGCCCCGGACATAGTCGGACTGGCCGCCGGTGCCGGACACATGCTTGGTGCCCAGGCTCTCGGCGCAGACCTGGCCGTAAAAATCCACCTCCAGGCCCCCGTTCACGGAGATGAAGCTGGGGTGCTGGGCGATCACCGCCGGGTCGTTCACATAGTCCACCGGCAGGATCTCCACGGCCGGGTTCTCATGGACGTAGCGGTAGAGCCGCTCCGAGCCGAAGGTGAAGGTGGCCACAGTCTTTCCCCGGTGGATGGGCTTGCGCGCGTTGGTCACCGCGCCGCACTCGATCAGCTCCATCATGCAGTCCGGCAGCAGCTCCGTGTGGATGCCCAGATCGTGCTTATCCTTCAAAGCCAGACCCACCGCCTCGGGGATGGCGCCGATGCCCAGCTGGATGGTGGCCCCGTCGGGCACCTCTTCGGCGATGTAGCCGCCGATGGCCCGGCTCACCGCGTCCAACTGCGCCGGCGGCGTCAGGGGCAGAGGCGCGTCGTTCTCACACAGGGCCGTCACCCGGGAGATATGTACCCGCGGGGACGTGACGCCCCGGGGCATGTTCTCGTTTACCTCTAAAAAGATCCGCCGCGCCCGCTCGAACAGCGTCCCCGTATAGGAGCCGGTGACGCCGGCGCTGAAATAGCCGTCCTCGTCCATGGGGGACACCACGACCAAAAACGCGTCCACCGGCACATAGTCCCGGTACAGGGAGGGCATATCCCGGTAATAGCAGGGCATGATATCCGCCTCGCCCCTGGCCACGGCCGCCTTGGCGATCTTGCCGGAGAACCAGCTCACCGGCGTGATGGCCTCCGGATAGGCGAACTGGGCGCTGGGCCGCAGGTCCAGCAGACCGTGAAAGCGCATGTCATGCAGCTCGCCCGCCTCCGCCCGGCGGCCCACGGCCTCCAGGATGCCGGCGGGGATGGCGGCGGCCGCGTCGGTGGCGCAGGACCAGCCGCTCTCCAGCATGGCGGCGAGCTGATCGGCCGTGCGGCGCTTGGACGCGTACTGTTCAAGATACTCCATGGTTTTTGCTCCGGTGTAGTGAATTAAATTAATGATATCCAGCAATTTTTCTTATGCCAACAGTCTCACTATACCAAACTTTGCCCCCCGTGTCAATAGGCGACAGCTGGAAATCCTTGCGCCGGCCAAGGGATCATGGTATATTGGCGAGGTGTCTGAGAGGAGGTCTTTTCATGGAGATATACGGCACGCTGGGGCCGGCCTGCGCCCGGACGGAGACCCTGCGGCAGATGCTGGCCCTGGGCATGACGGGGATGCGGCTGAACCTGTCCCACATCACGCTGGCCGAGGCGGCGCCCTGGCTGAAGGCGCTGGACAGGGCGGCGGCCCTGGAGGGGACGCGGCCCGGGGTGCTGATCGACATGCAGGGGCCGGAGCTGCGGGTAGGCCCGCTGGCCGAGCCGCTGCCCCTGACCGAGGGCGGAACTGTCCGCCTGGGCGCAGACATCCCCGTGCCGGGGCCGGTCCTTCCCGCGCTGAAACCGGGACAGCAGGTGCTGCTGGACGACGGGAAGCTGCTGCTGGAGGTGACAGACGTCCTGCCGGACGGCGCGGAGGCCCGCGTCCTGCGGGGCGGTCTGCTGCGGGGCCGCAAGAGCCTGGCCCTGCCCGGCGCGGATATCCGTTCCCCCGCCGTGACGGAGGCGGACCGGGACAATCTGCGGGCTGCGGCGGGCTTTGGCGTCACGGCGGTGATGCAGCCCTTCGTCCGGGGCCGGGCGGACCTGGCCGCCGTCCGGCAGGCCATGGCGGAGGCCGGCTGCGGACGGGCGCGGCTGCTGGCCAAGATCGAGGACCGGGCGGGGATGGACCGGCTGCCGGAGCTGATGGATGCCGCCGACGAGATCGTCATCGCCCGGGGCGACCTGGGCAACGCCGTGCCCCTGTGGGAACTGCCGGCGGCCCAAAAGCGCGTCGCCGCGGCCTGCCGTGCGGCGGGAAAGCCCTTCATGGTGGTGACCCAGATGCTCGCCAGCATGGAGCGCAGCCCCGTTCCCACCCGGGCAGAGGTGAGCGACATCTTCAACGCCGTGCTGGACGGGGCCTCGTCCGTCATGGTCACCGGGGAGACTGCCGCCGGGCAGTATCCCGTGGAGGTCATCCGCTACCTGGTCAACACCGTCCGCGCCGCGGAGCGGTATTCGCGGTGAAAAAGCATACGGCAAGCCTTTGAAAAAGCCAAGGCCGCCCGCGCGACGCGCGGGCGGCCTTGGCTTCACAATATTTCATGGGTCGGCGGCAACGTCAGGCGAGGCCGCGTTCTTTTTCTGCCCGCCGGGAACAGCCGGCGGCTCTCAGACATCCGTGGGCAGCGGGACCCGCTCCATGAGGATCGTCCCGAAGCAGTCCAGCCGCCGCCCGGCGTCGTGGGCGATGGTCCTGTCCGCGTCCTTCCGCGCCCGGTTCAGGGAGAACAGGTACAGGTTCCCCACGAAGTCCTGGCACACCTGCTTGCACAAAAACTCCCCGTCCAGGAGCAACGCCGCCACCTCCCCGTCCCGCGGCGCGCGCTTCTGGCCCAGGGCCACGGACCCGTCCGGCAGATAGGGCTCCATGGAATCGCCGTTGATCCGGATGGCGAAATCCGCCTTGCTGTCCGCCGGCACGGCATAGTCCTCCCAGGCGTTGCCGAAGTCCGGCTCGCCCAGGCCCGCGGCAAAGCTGGCGCCGAACAGCGGGATGATCTTGGCGGCGGGCGCGGTCTCGGCCGCCTCGGCCTCCATGCGGCGCTTCTCCTCTGCGGCCACGGACAGGAGCACGCGCCGCCCGTGCCCGTCCAGCGATTCGAAATCCCTGGCCAGGCCCAGGGCGTCCGCCGACAGCGCCGCGCTGTCCTCCCCCAGCAGCTCTCCCAGGGTCACCCCCAGCGCCCTGGCGATGTCCCGCGCCACAGACACCGTGGGATTTTTCGTGACGCCGCCGGTGATCTTGTTCAGCGTGCCCTTGGCCACGCCGGACCGTTCCGCCAGCTCATCCACCGTCAGCCCCGCCTGCCGGCGGAGCTTCCCGATCCGTTCGCTCAATTCCATGCCGGTCGCCTCCTGTCAGTTCTATTCTACCCGAATATTATGTCCTTGTCAATCAAATAATCTACTTTTCGGTAAAACAATCCCTTGACAAATCCCGTTTTCGGAATTATACTAAATCCACAAATACCGAAAACGGGATGCAGCCGCATGGTGCATCCGAAAAGGAGGAGCAATCAATGGATTGGAAGCAGGAGGCCGCGGACAAGCTGATGCAGTATGAGGTCCGCCGGCAGGCATTGGAGAACATCCCCGCGGAGATAAAACGCTTGGAGCAGGATTACCGTTCCCTTCGCAGCTCCGTGCCGGACGCGATCCCCTCCCACGACGGCGGCAGCCGCCGGGAGGACGCGATGCTGTCCAACATCGTCCGGCGGGAGGAGCTGGCCCGGCAGCTGGAGTCGACCCGGGCCTGGGTGGCCCTGGCGGACGGCGGGCTGGCCGCGCTGGACGAGGAGGACCGGCTGGTCCTGGACCGGTTCTACGTCCACCGGCGCAAGGGGGCGTGCGAGCGGCTGTGCGAGGAGCTGGACCGGGAAAAGGCACAGGTCTACCGCCGCCGGGATCGGGCGCTGCGGCGGTTCACCCTGGCTCTGTACGGCGGGCTGGAGAGCTGAACGGAGGCGCAAAAAAGGAGACAGGCGGCTGCCTGTCTCCTTTTTTATTATGTTCTGCTTTATCCCAGCTTGGCGTAATCCTTGGACACGTAGCAGGTCTGGCCGTTGTAGGTGACCTGGTACCAGTTGCCGCTCTCGCCCACATAGGGGAGCTTGTCGCCGGTGCTGACCGAGCCCACCCGGCTATACTCGGTGCCGGGGCCGGTGCGCACATTCACGCCGATGCCGTTGATGATGACCTGGGAGCTCTGGGGCGCGGAGGTGCCGCCGCCGCTCTGATTGATCAGGCCGCTGGAGATGAACACCTCTTTGCCGTCATACTGCACGCGGGTCCAGTTGCCGGTCACGCCGGTGCGGGTCAGCTGGGTCCCGGTCTTTGCCACGGTGACCACGTCATAGTTGGTGCCCGGACCGGTGCGCAGGTTGGCGTCGCTGGTCACGGTGACGGTGCCGCTGGCCTCCGTCACGGTGTAGCTGGGAGACGTGGAAGCGGGCTTGGTGGAGGTGATGAGGGTGTCGATGACATAGGCCTCGGCGCCCTTGTAATACACCCGGCTCCAGCCGTTGTCGGTCCGGCCGGTGCGCTGCAGCTCATAGCCCGCGCTCTCGTTGCCCAGGATCTGGTAGCTGGTGCCCGGGCCAGAACGGATGTTGACGCCGTTGCCGCTGATGTAAACGGTGTCGTTGATGCCAGTGATGTTATAGGGGTTGGGCGTAGAGGACGGCGCGGGCGTCGGCGTCACCATCGGCGTGGGAGACGGGATGGGCGTGGCGGTCACGGTCGGCGTAGCCGTAGGGACCGCGGGCGGCTCATTGTCTTCCGGCGGGGACAGCAGCTCTCCGTTGGGATCGGGAGAGGGCGTAGCGCCGTCGGGGTCGATCACATGCACGCCGGTGAAAGGCTCGGACGGATTCGGGGTCCCGCCCTGCTCTGCGGGCTGGTTGAGCTTGATGACCAGCACCACCGCCACCACGATGACCACCAGGATGAGGGCCAGCACGGCGACGATCTGCCAGAGGTTGCGAGGGGTCTGCCGGCCGCTGTAGCCGGGGATATCCCCGCCGCGGGCGGTCTCGGTGGGCCGGGGGCCGCGGTCGGAAGCGGGCCCCATCCGCCCCATGCGCTCCGGGGCGGCTTCCCGCTCGACGCTCTCCCCGCCGCCCTGCTCCGGGGCAAAGAAGCCGTCGCCACGGGGCTGCTGGGCGGGCTGCTGCTCCGCCGAAGGCCGGACGGGCCGCGGCAGGTTCCGCAGCGCGTCGTCATCGGAACGGCGTCCGGGTTTGGACAGGTTCTCGATCCGGCCGGAATCCAGCCGGGCATGGCACTTGCGGCAGTATTTCACATCCGCCGGGACAGTGGCGCCGCAGTTGGGGCATTTCATTTTCTTACTCATATGGCAAAACCTCTCTCCACGATTTGAAGGGTCTGATTCACTTTCTCTCGCCGGTGATATGTACGATGTCGTCCTCTACCCGCAGCTGGCCCTGGCAATACAGGGCGATGGCCTTGGGGAGCAGCTTCCACTCGGCCTCCTCCATGATCCGCCGCTGGAGGGTCTTGGGGGTATCCCCCTCCCAGACCTCCACGGCCTGCTGGAGGATGATGGGGCCGCAGGAGCCGGCCGTGACGAAATAGGCCGTGGCGCCGGACAGCTTCACCCCCGCCCGGATGGCCCGCTCATAGGGCTCCATGGTGTTCATGTCGCTGTCCCCGAACGCCGGCAGAAGGCTGGGGCAGACGTTGATGATCCGGCTCTCGTAAGCTTTGAGCATCCCCGGTCCCGGCGCGTGGGTATACCCGGCCAGCACCACCAGCGCCGCGTCCAGGTCCTGGAGCTTCTGCTCCACGGCGGTGTTATAGCTCTGGACATTGGGGAACAGGGTCCTGTCCACCACATAGGTGGGCAGATTGGCGCTCTTGGCCCGGATCAGAGCATATGCCTCCGGGTCGGAAGAGATGACCGCGGTCAGCTCGCAGTTGGGGATCTCCCCGAACAGGTGGGCGTCCATCACCGCCTGGAGGTTGGTCCCTCCGCCGGATACCAGGATCACCGTTTTCACCATATGCCGCACCCTCTTTCCTCTCAGAACAAATTTTAACTCTTTGTTACCGTATTGTAACACACATCTTCGGAAAGTGCAACACATTTTGACAGGTTTCCATAAATATTTTCACGCCCGTTCCGGCCGGCGGGACGCGCCATACTGTCCCTTGATGGAAAACCGCAAATCCAAACAGAGATATCCGGAGCATTCAAGCGAAAACAAGAGTATTTTTGAGCAATCGCAGAATTTTCAAAAAATCCTGTTGACACCGTCCGCCGCCTGTGCTATAAAAAAGGAGCGCGTTCCCTGGGAAGGCGCCCTGAAAAACTGTCAAAAACTTTTGCAATATGCGGAGGAAAACGAATGAGCACGACAATGGTGAAGCCTGCCGATGTCGTCCGCAAGTGGTACGTGATCGACGCGGCCGGCAAGCCCATGGGCAAGACCGCCGTCATCGCCGCGGACCTGCTGCGGGGCAAGCGGAAGGTGGATTACACCCCCCATGTGGACTGCGGTGACTATGTCATCATCATCAACGCCGAGAAGGCGGTCCTGACCGGCAAGAAGCTGGAGCAGAAATACTATCGCACCCACTCCGGTTATCCCGGCGGCCTGCATGAGACCCAGTACACCCGTCTGATGGCCGAGAAGCCTGAGCTGGCCATGCGGCTGGCTGTGCGTGGCATGCTGCAGAAAAACGCCATGGCGAAGAACCAGCTGACCCGGCTTCGCATCTTCCGGGGCGAGGAGCACACCCACCAGGCCCAGAAGCCCGAAGCGTATGTGGAAGGAGGCAACAACTAATGGCTACCTATCAGTCCAAGCGTCCGTACCTTTACGGCACCGGCCGGCGTAAGAGCTCCGTTGCCCGCGTCCACCTGATCCCCGGCGGCACCGGCGTCATCACCGTCAACGGCCGCAGCATCGACGACTACTTCGGTCTGGAGACCCTGAAGCTGATCGTCCGTCAGCCCCTGGTGACCACCGGCACCACCGACAAGGTGGACATCGAGGCCACCGTGTCCGGCGGCGGCGTCACCGGCCAGGCCGGCGCCATCCGCCACGGCATCGCCCGTGCCCTGCTGCTGGTCAACGAGGAATACCGCGCGCCCCTGAAGGCCGCCGGCTTCCTGACCCGCGACCCGCGCATGAAGGAGCGCAAGAAGTACGGCCTCAAAGCCGCCCGCCGCGCGCCCCAGTTCAGCAAGCGCTGATTTCCCCATCAGAATACGCCAAGGCCCCGGAGACCTTTTGGTCTCCGGGGCCCTTCTGCTGCCGGCATTATTTCTGCCCGCGGCAGTTGTCCTTCCGGATGGCGTCGGACCAGTCCGCGCTCAGAGGCGCGTTGGACCGGACGGCGCCCACCGCGGCGGAGACGGTGTCATAGAGCACATGGGTCCCCTGGCCGTCCGCGGTATAGTCCACGGCCCGATCCGAGGCGATCCCGAAGCGGGCGGCGGTCTGGACCGCGTCGATGTTGGCCGCCAGGAACAGGAACTCCCAGCCGTACTTCTCCTTCTCGCGGGCGATCATGGCCTTGACCTTGTCGCTGGAATAGAGGTGGCTGGCGTTCTCCATGCCGTCGGTGGTGATGACGAACACGGTGTGCTCCGGCACGTCCTCGGGCCGGGCGTAGCGGTGGATGTCCGCGATGTGGCGGATGGTCAGGCCGATGGCGTCCATGAGGGCGGTACAGCCGCCGACGGCGTAGTCGTTCCTGGTCATGGGGGGCACGCTCCCCAGGGGCAGCCGGTCATGGATCGTGACGCTGTCGTTGGAAAACAGCACCGTGGTCACATACGCTTTGCCCGGCTGGGCCTTCTGCTTTTCGATGAGGGCGTTGAACCCGCCGATGGTGTCTGTCTCCAGGCCCGCCATGGAGCCGGAGCGGTCCAGGATGAATACCAGTTCCGTGATGTCGTTCTTTGCCATGATGAAAACCTCCTGTACTGTGTTTTGATGGTCACAGTATAGGAGGTTTCGTGACCTATGTGGTCGCCTTGCAGGCGACAAATCCGGCCGCCGCGTCTGCTCGTCCGGTCCTCACGCGCCCAGCAGGCTCTGGTCGAACACGAACAGGGCCTCGTTGATCTCAAAGATATTATAGTTGCCCTTGCGGATGAAGTATTCCACGATCACGTCGAATTTGCTGGCCGGCGACAGGGCGTACCCCGCCTTGCCGAGCAGCTCGCGGGTCTCCTCCAGACTCAGCCCCAGGGCGATGGCGAAGGCCAGCGCCGTCTGTTTGCTGGGCTTATAATGGACGTCGCTGCGGATCTTGGAGAAGAGCTTTCGGTCGATGTTGGCCTTTTTGTAGCACTGGGCGTCGGTCATGCCCCGCTCGTCGATCTTCCGCAGCAGCATCTGGGAAAAGCTCTCGTCGATCTGGGACAGCAGCTGCTCCAGCGTTGGATAGGCGGCTGAGAACACCCCGGCGGCGGCGCTCTCTGCCAGGTCCTCCGCCGGCGCGCCGGTCCCGGAGGGGCGAGGGGGCGCCTTCTTCGGCGGCACGGCATAGAGCGGCCCGCTCATCTGGCTGGCCAGCTGAGCCATGCGCATCCGCTCGGAGCAGGCGTCATAATGGGTGTCCACATAGTGGTCGTCGATGAACGCCCGCACGTCGCTGAACAGCTTCTTGCTCAAAAGATAGGGCGTGGGGCTGAAGACCAGCAGATACACCTGCATCTCTTCCCCGGCCGCCTCGCCCAGCAGGGACGCGCTGATGGTGTCCACCGCCACGCGCAGGGCCTGGTCCTTGGGATAGCCGAACACGCCCGCCGAGATCAGCGGAAAGGCCACGCTGCGGCAGCCGTGTTCCCGCGCCAGGGCCAGGCTGGACCGATAGCAGGACGCCAGCAGCTCCCGCTCTCCCCGGTCCCCGCCCTGCCAGATGGGCCCCACCGTATGGATGACATACCGGCAGGGCAGCTCGTATCCCTTGGTGATCTTGGCCTGCCCGGTCTCGCAGCCGCCCAGGGTCCGGCACTCCGCCAGAAGCCCCGGCCCGGCGGCCTTATGGATGGCCCCGTCCACGCCGCCGCCCCCCAAAAGGGTGTTGTTCGCGGCGTTCACGATGGCGTCGCAGGGAAAGGCCGTGATGTCGGCCCGGACGATGGAAAAAGGCATAAGGCCACCTCCCGAACAGTCTTGGGCCCATTATAATCCGCCACGCCGCCGTTGGCAAGCGTCCGCCGGCCGCGCTGCGCCGCGCGGGCGCATTTTTTCCGTCCGGGCGCATATACTCTATACCAAGACGGGAAAAGGGTGATGCGCGTGATCAAGATCAAGCCCCTGGCGATCAGCCTGGCGGTGAGCCTGGGCACAGGCGGCCTTTCGGCGCTGCTGACGAAGGACTCCATGGAGGAATACGCCTTCCTCGACCAGCCGCCCCTGGCCCCGCCGGGCTGGGTGTTCCCGGTGGTATGGACGGTGCTGTTCGTTCTGATGGGCGTGGCGGCCTATCTGGTGTGGATCGAAAACGGGCCGGGCCGGAGCGGGGCGCTGTGGCTGTACGGCGCGCAGCTGGCCTTCAACTTCCTGTGGACCATCATCTTCTTCAACACGGAGCGGCGGCTGTTCGCCCTCGTCTGGCTGCTCATCCTCTGGGGGCTCATCCTGGCGGTCATCCTGGCCTTCCGCCGGGAGTCGGACACCGCCTGGAAATTACTGATCCCCTATGAGCTCTGGGTGACCTTCGCGGCGTATCTGAACGCCGGGGTATGGTATCTGAACCGATAAAAAAGCGCTGGACGGGCCCGTCCAGCGTTTTTTCTGTTTTTCTCAGCCCACGATCTTTCCGTGGAAGATCACGGTCCGCAGGCTCAGATCGGGGCCGAGCACCGCGATGTTGGCGGTCTTGCCCTCATCCAGGCTGCCGTACTCGTCATAGATGCCCAGCGCCTTGGCCGGATTCACCGCCGCGGCGGTGACCGCGGTATGCAGGTCGATGCCATAGCCCACCGCCCGGACCATGCCGCCCATCAGGTCGGTGATGGACCCGGCGATGGTGCCGTCGGCCAGGGTGGCCCGCGGCCCCTTCACGAAGATGTCCTGGCCGCCCAGCTCATACTGTCCGTCCGGCATGCCGCAGGCCCGCAGAGAGTCGCTGATGATGATGACCCGGTCCCGTCCGAACAGCTTGAACACCGCCCGGATCACGGCGGGATGGATGTGGATGCCGTCGCAGATCAGCTCCACCCGGCAGTCGGAGTCCGCCGCCGCCGCCACAGGTCCCGGCTCCCGGTGGCCCAGGGGATTCATGGCGTTGAAAAGGTGGGTCACCTGACTGGCCCCCGCGTCAAAGGCGGCCAGGGCCTGGTCATAGTTACAGGCCGTGTGGGCCACGCTGACGCGCACGGAGCCCTTAACCCGGCGGATGAAATCGATGGCTCCCGGTGCCTCCGGCGCCAGGGACACCAGCTTCACCAAGCCCCCGGAGAGCTCCCGCAGCCGCAGCAGCAGCGCCGGGTCCGGCTCCCGGATCCAGGCGCCGTTCTGGGCGCCCTTCTTGGCCTGGGACAAAAACGGTCCCTCCAGATTCACGCCCACCAGATCCGCGCCGGACCGGGAATGGGCCTTGTGGGCCGCCGCGTTGCGGCAGATCTTCTCCAGCTGCGGCACGTCTAGGGTCATGCCCGCGGGGCAGATCTGAGTCACGCCCCGGCTCAGCTCATAGTCCGCCATGGTCTGCAGGCCCTCGGCGTCGCCGTCGGAGAAGTCCGCCCCCCGGCAGCCGTGGAAATGCAGGTCCGTGAGCCCCGGGATGATATAGCCGCCCGCCGCGTCCACCGTCTCGCCGCCGGCCTGGGCCGCGATCCTGCCGTCCTCCAGACACACGTCCCGATGGATGAAGCCCTTCTGCGGGTCAAAGACCCGCCCGTTGGTCAGCCGCATCTTAAGCACCCCGCTCCCTTCAGGCCCGCCAGGGCGGCCTCGTCGCCCACCAGCACCACGTCCGGGTGCAGCTGCAGGATCGAGGCGGGGACCTGGGGCGTGATGGGGCCGGCGAACGCGGCCTTCACGGCCTGGGCCTTGTCGGCGCCGCTGACCACCACCAGCACGCGTCTGGCCCGCATGATGGCCCCGACGCCCATGGTCAGGGCCTTCCTGGGCACCTGGTCCCGGCTGGCAAAGAACCGGGCGTTGGCGTCGATGGTGGAGTCGGTCAGCTCCACCACATGGGTGGGCGCGATGAAGGCGTCCCCCGGCTCGTTGAAGCCGATGTGGCCGTTGCGGCCCATGCCCAGCAGCTGGATGTCCGCCGGGCCCAGCTCGCGCAGCCGCGCCTCATAGCGGGCGCACTCTGCCTCCGGGTCCGGGGCCATGCCGTTGGGGACATGGGTGTTGGCGATGTCGATGTTGATGTGGTCAAAGAGGTTGTGATCCATGAAATACCGGTAGCTCTGGTCATGGGTGCCGGGCAGGCCCGCGTACTCGTCCAGATTCACCGTGACGATCCGGGAGAAGTCCAGGTCACCCGCCGTGCATCCGGCGATCAGCTCCCGATAGAGCCCCACCGGCGTGGAGCCGGTCGCCAGGCCCAAAAGGCTGCGGGGCTTGGCGATGACCTGCGCGGCCATGATGGCGGCGGCCTTGCGGCTCATGGCCTCATAATCCTTCGTGCAGTAGATCTCCATATTTTCCCTCCTATTCGGAAGACGCCTCCCAGCGCTCCCCGCGCCGGCAAGAGTCCTTTCCGTTATATTATTTCAATAATTTTCCGGCGCAAATCGCACCGCATACTGGTTAAAGTTTACAATGTGTCACCCGCTTTGTCAACAGCATGATTGCCCCCAATTTTATATACATTGCTTTCTGCCGCAAAAAATGATCCCTCCGTGCTGACACGGAGGGATCATGTCCGGTCCCCGGAAGGGACCGTCGTTCCGTCATAGGCTCCGCCGGAGCCGGTTCATTCGTATCAACAGCCGCCCCGTTCTTCGAGCCGGCGTTCCGCAGCCCGGCGGCTGGAAGCCAGCATCTCCTCTGTGATCACCTGGGCGCCGTCCTCCTGGACGGCGGCGCACACGTGCTCCACAAAGGCCTTGGCGGCCTCGGCTCTGGCCTCGCCGCCGTTGTCAAAGGAGCCAAAGCTCCATTGGACGCTCTCCCCGTCCGGGTCCGACTCGGGGGCGGGGTCCGTGATATATGCCTCCAGAGCCAGCTCCCCCTGGCTGCCCCAGCGCGCACGCAGCTGCTCGGTCCCGCCGACCACCAGATCCGGCGTCTGGCCGGACAGGATGGCCTCGTCGATCCGGCTCTCGGCCTCCGCCTCCTCCAGATAGGTGACGGTGACCTGAACGTCTGGCCGGTCCTGCTCAAAGGCGGCCGTCAGCTCCTCCACCGCCTCTTCATCGGCCCACCGGCCCACCGGGCAGACCCACACGGCCAGCTCCGTCCTCTCTTCCTCCGCCCAGGCGGGAACAGCCCACAGGCCCGCCGCCATCGCCAGGCACAGGAACCATGTGACGACCCTTCTCATAAACATCTCCTCTCACGCCCGCGCCGCCGGAAAAACGCCCGCCGGCCGCCCGGTCCGTGCGGCCGCTCCCCGCGAAGCGCCCATTTATATGCGGACACTACATATCAGGAGCATTCATTATGATATATTATAATCCCGCCCTCAGGAAAGGTCAAGCGCCCGTTGCCAGCGCGTTACTAACAGAGCAGGAACAGGAAAAAAGAAGGCGCCCGGAAACGCTTGATCTCCGGGCGCTTTTCTGGAGCTAGTGGCCAGACTCGAACTGGCGACCTGCTGATTACGAATCAGCTGCTCTACCGACTGAGCTACACTAGCACTTCGGCTCACGTATTTTAGCATAGCGGACCGGGGAAGTCAACAGGAATGTGGCCCGCCTTTCGATTACGATTTGTATAATCCCTTGCAATTTGCTTTCATTCTCTGCCCCCTCCCCGGCGATGTTTTCATTTTCCTGTCAGTTATTCAAAATCTCCTGCGCCCCTCAAGTCCTGTCTTATGGGAGATTTCCATAAAAAACCTATCCGCCTTATTCATTAACATAATATCCCGCGCCTTTTATAATGCAGAAAGTTATCGACATTTTCAACAGACATTTCAACAGCCTTTATCCCCTACGGGGCCGTCGATTTTTGTCGAATTGCCAAAAATTTCAAATTCTTGAATCGTGTCCAGCAACAAATAGTTTCAAAATATCGATTTACATAATAACATTATTTGCATCCCCGTCTGCATATCCCTGCAACCGGCCGTCCCGCCGGCGAAAAAAACAAAATGTTCCTCTCTCAGGGCAGCAGTCCGCTGTCCGCCATGGACACGAAATCGTCCCCGGCCACCACGATATGGTCCGTCAGCGTCACCCCCACCTGGGCCAATACCTGGCGGACCCGTAGCGTCACGTTCACATCCTCATGGGAGGGCATGGCGAGGCCGCCGGGGTGGTTGTGGGCCATCAGCACAGCGGAGGCGTTCTGGCTCAGAGCCAGCTGGACGATCTTGCGCACGTTCACGTTCACGCTGGTGGTGCTTCCTCTGCTCAGCTCCCGGCAGTCCAGCACCTTCAGCTTCGCGTCCATGCACACCAGGTACATGGTCTCCTCCCGGCTGGTGAGGAACCGGGGCAGCAGGTACCGGCCGGCGGCGGCGCTGTCGGAGAGCACCTCCCCGGTCTGGCTGCGGGCGATGAAATACCGCCGGGCGGCCTCCGGCACCAGATGGATCAGCACGGCGGCGCTTTCTCCCACGCCCTCCACGCTCATCAGCGCCGCGGGCGTGGCGTCGAACACGCCGGGCAGGCTGCCGAAGGCGTTGAGCAGCCGGTGGGCGATGACGTTCGTGTCCCGCCGGGGCATGGCATAAAACAGCAGCAGCTCCAATACGTTGTGGTCGTCAAAGCTGTCCAGGCCGTTTTCGATGAACCGCCGGCGCAGCCTGTGCCGGTGTCCCTCATGTTCGTTCATGGCGCGATACACCTGCTTTTCTTAATAATTTCATGCATTGCCACTGGGGCCATAATGTGCTATACTGTTCCCCGCCGGGACCTCCGGCGGAAGGGAGGCCGCGTCGTGCGGGCCAAGCTCTCCCTCGTAAGGGATTTCCTGAAGCGGGCGGACATGCTGCTGTTCGCCCTGTGCGTCACGGCGTCGCTGATGGGCCTGGTGGCCATCTCCAGCGCCACCCGCACCATGGGCCGCTCCTATATCTACGTCCAGCTGCTGGCCATGGTCATCGGCATCGGGCTCTATTTCGTCCTGACGGTCATCGACGCGGACATCTTCGCCGACCAGTGGCCTCTGCTGCTGGTGGCGGAGTTCGGCCTGATCGCCGTTCTGCTGACGCCCCTGGGCTATAAGGACGACACCGGCAACCGGGCCTGGCTGCGGTTTTTGGGCATCGGCATCCAGCCGGCCGAAGTGATCAAGGTCATCTACATCGTCCTGACCGCCAAGCACCTCACCTATCTCAAGGAATACCGGAACCTGAGCTCGCCGCTGTCCATCGTCCAGCTCGTGGGGCATCTGGGGGCGCTGTTCGCGCTGTATATGATCATCTCCAGCGACCTGGGCAACGCGCTGGTGTTCTTTTTCGTGTTCGCGGTGATGGTGTTCGCCGCGGGAGTGAAGCTGTACTGGTTTTTGTTCGGCGGGGCGGCCATGGCGCTGGCGGTGCCTCTGGCGTGGAACTACGTGTTCTCGGAAAACCAGAAGCAGCGCATCCTTTTGCCCTACATCCAGGACCAGATCGACCCCACCGGCTTCGATCTGAGCTGGGAGCCCACCCGGGCGAAGCTGGCCCTGTCCGCCGGGCGCCTCTGGGGCACGGGCCTGGGTGAGGGCACCCAGACCCAGTCCAGCGCCCTGCGCAGCAAGCACGCCGACTATATCTTCGCCTGCATCGGCGAGGAGATGGGCATGGTGGGCTGCGTCGCCGTGATCCTGCTGCTGACTGCCATCATCATCCGGTGCGTCTATGTGGGGCTCCACTGCCACAGCACCTTCGGCATGCTGGTGTGCATCGGCATGGCGTCCATGATCTGCTTCCAGCTGTTCAACAGCGTGGGCATGTGCACGGGCCTGACCCCGGTCATCGGCCTGACGCTGCCGTTTTTCAGCTACGGCGGCTCGTCCCTGTTCACCATGTTCGCCGCCATGGGCATCGTCTCGGGCATCCGATACCGACCGAAACCGGCCCAGTTCCAGGCATATTCCTCTATGTTCTGAGGGAAAAAAGCAGCAGATCCATCATCTGCTGCTTTTTGTTTATCAGGGGCGAGTCAGTATCCCGCGCCCGGCATCACCGGCGGGGCGTTTTGGGCCGCGTACTCGGTCACGCGCCGGTCATAGTACCCGGCCATGGTGACCTCCATATACACCGACACCCACACCATCAGCAGCAGTCCCCCGATGGGGATGAGCGCCGCCAGCAGGGCCCAGCCGACGAAGCTCAGCTCCAGCACGAACAGCTCCCACTTATGGCCCCGCATCAGCTCCTTGCTCCTGGCCATGCACTGCCAGCAGCTCAGCTCCGGTTCGTCCAGCATCACATACACCGCCAGCCGGTAGGAATAGACCGCCATGATCATGGGGGCCAGCAGTGGCAGCGCCGCCACCAGCCACCAGGCCTGGCCGGTCATGCCCGCCAGCAGGCTCGCCGGCAGCACGTACGCCATCCCCCACAGGGCGATCACCAGCGAATACAGCAGCTGGATCCAGATGGCCCGGAAAAACACCCCGAACCCGTCGAACAGGTTCCCCGGCGTGGCCCCCTGCCGGCGCCAGACCCGCAGCGCGTAGATCACGAAGCCCACGCTCAACACGCTTCCCATGATCTCCAGCGCCACCGTCAGCAGCCATCCAAAGACGCCGCCCACGGCCGCCGGCTCCACATAGGTGGCCGTCCCGTGCGCCACGAACTCCGCCAGCATGGTCCGATAGGCGGACAGGCTGCCGTTCAGGCTCATGGTCAGCACCTGCAGCAGCACCGTGATCACCATCAGCAGCAGGGACACCCAATAGGGCGAGGGCCGGGTGTCGTGCATGGCGTCCTTTGCCGCGTATTTCAGCTTTTTTCTGTCTATACTCATGGAACTTTCTCCTTTCAGCTCCGTCTATGCTCATAGGCCCGCAGGGCCCGCACCAGATACATGCTCCCCAGGCCGGTGAACGCGCCGGTGAGGATCGCCGCCGTCAGCAGCGCCGGCCCGTACCAGAAAAGGCCCGGCGTGCCCGTCACGGCCACCGCCGCCAGCAGCTGGCCCAGATTGTGCCCGATGGCGCCGAACACGCTGACCACCCACAGCAGCTTTTCCGGGAACAGCCCCACCAGCGCGCTCATCACGCACCAGCTGAGCGCCCCGCCCGCCAGGGAGAAGATCACCGCCGAGAAGCTCCCGGCGAACAGCGCCCCCAGCAGGACGCGGGCCAGCAGGATAGCCCCCGCCTCTCGGCGGCCCAGGACCGCCATGGCGGTGAGCGTCACCACGCTGGCCAGCCCCAGCTTCACCCCCGGCACAGGGATGGGGGCCGGGAACTGCCCCTCGATGACCCATATCGTCAGCTCCACCGCCGTCAGCAGGGCCATAAAGACCAGCTTTCGCGTTCTCGTCATCTCACGGTCCCTCGATCTGGATCACCAGCCGGTGGGGCAGGCATACGATGGGGATGGCCCCGTCCGTGATGGCCCCCTGCTCCACGCAGTCATGGCCGGGGCAGTCGGCGTCGATGACCGCGATGCTGCCGGGCTCCACCCGGATGGTGTTCCAGCCCAGGTCGGTCTCCACGGTCGTCTCGTAACCCACCGCCACGGCGGACAGATCCACCCGGTCCCACTCCCGGCCGTCCACGGTGATCACCGCCACGGTCCCGCCCCCATGCAGGCAGGCCGCCGCGGCGCCCCCCGCCGCCAGCAGGGCGAACAGCACGATCCAGAAAAGTGTTTTTCGCTTCATAGTTTACATTTTAGTTACAGGAATGTATAATGTCAATATGATTTCACCTGCCGCGGTCAGGATTTTTTCCGCCGCGGACCATCCGCAAGAGAGAGGAGGCGGCCCGATTGGAGATCGTCACGTTGTTTTTCGGCGAGCACGCGCCGCTGCTGGCGCGCGTCTCCCGGTACATCCTGCCGCTGATCGCCACGCTCATCGTCACCCGGTGCGTGGTCAGCATGCTCCGGGAGCGGTATGAGCCGGAGACCTGGGCCTACCTCTATCTGCCCGGCAACATCATGGTCCCCCTGCGCCACTGGGAGTGCATCCTGGGCCGGGCCAGGAGCGTGGACGGCCAGGTGAACGACCCCAGCGTGGAGCGGCTGCACGCCTGCCTCATCCGGGACGCCTCCGGGGACTGGACGGTGTACAATCTGGGCAGGGGCGAGACGTATGTCAACGGAGAGCTGGTCCCCATGGGCGGGGCCCCCATCGCCGACGCGGACGTGCTGACCATGGGCAACGCCTCCGCCCGGTTCGTGGACCTGACGGAGGAGGAGCGCGCCAGCCTCCTCAAATACCGCCACGCGCCGGGCCGGCGGGTGCGCCCGTCGGTGACGCTGCTGCTGCTGACGGTGTTCCAGCTGATCCTGGTGCTCCAGCAGCTGACCTATAACCCTGGCGCCGGGACCGGCGTCGCCATGGCCTTCGCCATCATGGCCACAGTCCAGTGGGGCTATTTCATCGTGCTGCGGTCCTCCGGCCAGACCGGCTTCGAGCCGGAGCTGCTGGCGCTGTTTTTGTCCAGTGTAGGCATGAGCGTGGCCGCGTCCAAGACGCCGGACGACATGCTCAAGTACATCATCCTGTTTCTGGTCGGTGTGAGCCTTTATGTGTTCCTGTGCCTGTGGATACGGGACCTGGGACGGGTCAAGTCCGTGCGGCTGTACGCCTTCATCGCGGCGGTGGGCATGCTGGCGGTCACGCGCCTGGTGGCCACGCCCCGGAACGGGGCTTACAGCTGGATCGAGCTGGGCAGCCAGCTGACCATCCAGCCGTCGGAGTTCGTGAAAGTGCTGTACATATACGCCGGGGCAGCCACCCTGGACCGGCTGTTCGTGGACCGAAACCTGATCTTCTACATCGGCTTCTCCGCCGCCTGTGTGGGGCTGCTGGCCCTGATGGGCGACTTTGGCACGGCGCTGGTGTTTTTCGTGACGTTCCTGGTGATCTCCTTCATGCGCTCGGGAAACTTCGCCACGGCCTTTCTGGCGGTGGGCAGCGCGGTGCTGGCGGTGATGGTGGTGCTCTCGCTGAAGCCGGAGACCCTCAGCCGGTTCGAGATGTGGGGCCATGTCTGGGAGGACATCTACGACAAGGGCTTCCAGCAGGTCCGGGCCATGAGCGCCGCCGCCAGCGGCGGGCTCTTCGGCCAGGGGGCCGGCAACGGCTGGCTGGTGGACATCTACGCCGCCGAGACGGACATGGTGTTCGCGGTGGTCAGCGAGGAGATGGGCCTCATCACGGCCCTCAGCTGCGTGGTCTCCATCCTGGCCATGGCCGGCTTCGCCGTGCGCAACGCCTCCGCCGGCCGGTCCAGCTATTTCGTCATCGCCGCCAGCGGCACGGTGAGCATGATGCTGGTGCAGGTGATCCTGAACGTGTTCGGCACCATGGACATCCTGCCCTTCACCGGCGTCACCTTCCCCTTCGTCTCGGTGGGCGGCAGCAGCCTCATCGCCTGCTGGATGCTGCTGGCCTTCATCAAGGGCTGCGACACCCGCGCCCGGGGCAGCTTCGCCGTGAAGCGGCCGGAGCGGTTCTCCGGCGGCCAGGGCGTGGAGGACCCGGGGCAGGACTATGACGACGCCGATGCCGACGGCTATTATGACGACGACAGCGACGGCTATTACGACACCGGGTACTATCCCCAGGGAGGGCGCCGATGAAAAAAGTCACCACCCGCTCTCTCGCGGTGCTGCTGCTGGCCGCCATGGTGGTGGCCGGGCTGGGCATATACATCTTCCGGCTGGCACGGGACGGGGGCGACTGGGCCACCTTCTACGCCAACGACAGCGTCTATTCCAAGGGCCAGCTGAACCGTGGCGTCATCCTGGACCGGGACGGCGAGGTGCTGGCCACCGCCAGCGAGGACGGCTTCCATTACGCCGACGACGCCTCCGTGCGCCGGGGCTGCCTGCATGTGGTGGGCGACCTGGGCGGCAACATCGGTACCAGCGTGCTCAGCGAGTTCCGGCCGGAGATCGTGGATTACTCCTTCATCACCGGCACCACCACCGAGGACCCCCAGATCCAGCTGACCATCGACGCGGAGGTGTCCGCCGCGGCCTATGACGCCCTCAATGGCAAGAAGGGCACCGTCGCGGTATATAATTATAAGACCGGTGAGATCGTCTGTCTGGTGTCCACCCCCGCCTGGGACCCCCAGCAGGGCGTCACCTTCGACCTGGACGACCCCGCCTATGAGGGCGCGTTCATCAATCGGGCCCTCAGTTCCACCTTCACCCCCGGCTCGGTGTTCAAGCTGGTGACCATGGCCGCGGCCATCGAGAACATCCCGGACATCTGGCAGCAGACCTTCACCTGCAGCGGCGAGGCCATCATCGGCGGCCAGAAGGTCAAGTGCACCGGCCATCACGGCACCATCACCGTCGAGCAGGCCCTGGCCCACTCCTGCAACGTGGCCTTCGGCGAGATCGCCCGGCAGCTGGGCGGCGAGCTCATCACCCGCTATGCCGAGGCTTACGGCCTCACCACCACCCACGAGATCAACGGCCACATCACCGCGGCCGCCGGCAGCGTGCCCGCCGGCTCCGGCGACGGCGACGCCGCCTGGGAGGGCATCGGCCAATACAAGGACCTGGTGAACCCCTATGCCTTCATGCGCTTCATGGGCGCCATCGCCAACGGCGGCATATGCGTGGAGCCCACCCTTCTGGCGGGCCGGAGCGCCGGCTCCACCCGGCTGATGCCCGCCGCCACGGCCCAGCGGCTGAGCGAGATGATGAGCTACAACGTCCAGCTCGAATACGGCGCAGGCAGCTATCCGGGCCTGGAGATGCACGCCAAGACCGGCACCGCCGAGGTGGGCGACGGCACCACCCACGCCTGGTTCGCTGGCTTCATCACCAACGCCAACGCGCCCTATGCCTTCGTGGTGATGGCCGAGCGGGCCGGCGGCGGCTATTACGTGGCCTCCCCCATCGCCAACAAAGTGCTGCAAAAAGCGGTAGCCGTGCTGGATTGACGTCCCCTTCCCAGAGCGAGGAGGCCGCGCCTCGGCAACGCATATTGCCGAGCGCAGCGAGGACGTGCGGCACAGACGCCGCCGACGAGCGCTGACGGGCGCAGATATGAATCTGAACAAGGCAGACCGATCACATGATAGACATCTCCCTGCAAAACGTGAAAAAGGGCTTCGGAGGCAATGAGGTCCTCCGGGGCGTGAGCTTTGACATCCAATCCGGCGAGCGGGTGGCGCTCCTGGGCCCCAACGGCGCCGGCAAGACCACGCTTCTGCGCATCCTCACCGGCGCGCTGGAGCCCGACGAGGGGACCGTGGTCCTGGCCGCCGGCAAGCGGGTGGGCCTTATCTCCCAGATCCCCGTCTATCCCGCGGGGACTACCGTGGAGGACGTGCTGCGCTCCGCCGTGCGCCACCTGGACGACATCAAGGCCCGCATGGCCGCCCTGGAGGCCGCCATGCAGACGGACGCCTCTCCCCAGACCCTGGCCCGGTACGACGCCCTGGCGGCGGAGTACGACCGGCTGGGCGGCTACAGCTCCGACTTTGAGCGGGACCGGGTGGCGAACGGCCTGGACATCTCCGCCGCCATGCGGGCGCAGAGCTTCGACTCCCTCTCCGGCGGGGAAAAGACCCGGGTCAACCTGGCGCGGCTGCTGCTGGAGGACACGGACATCCTTCTCCTGGACGAGCCCACCAACCACCTGGATCTGAAGAGCACCCAGTGGCTGGAGGAATTTCTGCTGCGCTTCAAGGGCGCCGTGCTCACGGTGAGCCATGACCGGTGGTTTTTGGACACCATCGCCCAGCGGACCATCGAGCTGGCCGATGGCACCTGCCAATTCTACGCGGGCAACTACAGCTTCTACGTGGAGGAAAAGCACCGCCGGTACGAGGAGCTGCGCAAACAGTACGAGAAGAGCCAGAAAGAGATCGCCCACCTGGAGCAGGCGGCGAAGGACCTGCGGCTGTGGGCGTTTCTGGGCAACGACAAGCTCTATAAGCGGGCCTTCTCCATGGAAAAGCGCATCGCCAGGCTCCAGACCGCTCCCCAGCCCCGGAAGGAGCGGAAGCTGACCGCCCGGTTCAAGGAGCAGGAGTTTTTCGGCGACGAGGTGCTGCTCATCGACGATCTGGGCAAGAGCTTCGGGGAGAAACGGCTCTTCGAGCATCTGGAGCTGCTCATCCGCCCCGGTGAGCGGGTGGCCGTCATGGGTGACAACGGCAGCGGCAAATCCACCCTGGTGAAGATCATCCTGGGCCAGGTCCGCCCCGACGAGGGCTTCACCCGCCTGGGCCCCGCCATCCGCACGGCCTATCTGCCCCAGCAGGTCACCTTCGCCCACCCGGAACGGACCCTGGTGGACACCCTCATCTACGACGACAAGGCCCAGCCCCAGGACGCCCGGGACCGGCTGGCCGCCTTCAATTTCACCGGCGAGGACGTGTTCAAGACCGTTGGGTCCCTCTCCGGCGGGGAGCAGAGCCGGCTGCGGCTGTGCATGCTCATGAAATCGGACATCAACTTCCTCATCCTGGACGAGCCCACCAACCACCTGGACATCGCCAGCCGGGAGTGGATCGAGCAGGCGCTGGAGGACTATTCCGGCACGCTGCTGTTCGTCAGCCATGACCGCTGGTTCACGGACCGGTTCGCCACCCGCATCTGGGAGCTGAAGGACGGCGTGCTCACGGACTTCGCCGGGGGCTATCAGGCCTATCAGCAGTACAAGGCCCGCCAGACCGAGCTGACCCACGCCGCCAAGCGCCACGAGCCCAAACCCGCCAAGGCGGCTAAGGCCCCCCGCCCCTCCGATCCGGCTAAGCAGATGGCCCGCCTGGAGCGGGAGATCGAAAAGCTGGAGGCGGCGCTGGCGGACGTGGCCGCCCGGGAGGAGGAGCACGCCACCGATTACCAGAAGCTCCTGGAGCTGGGAGAGGAACGGTCCGGCATCCAGGAGAAGCTGGACGGGCTTTACAGCGAATGGGAGGCGCTGGCGGAATGAGAGCATCTACCCAAAAGGGCAAGCGCGCGCTGTACATCGCCGCGGGGCTGTGTCTCGCGCTGGCCGCGTTTTTGAAATTCTGTCTGCTGGGCTACGGCATGAGCGCGCTGGCCTTTCTGGGGCTGGCCGCCTGTCTGGGCTTCTTCGGCCTGATGGCCGGGCGGCGCGGCCCAGGGGCCCGGAGGCTGAAACTGATCGTGATCATCGTCCTTCTCGTTGGCGTCGCCTGCTTTTTGGCGGCGGAGATCCCCGTGCTGATGGACTGCCGCTCCGACGCGGATACCACCGCGCCTTATCTGATCGTCTGCGGCGCTGGTGTCCACGGCAGCACCCCTTCTCTTTCCATGACCGACCGGCTCCGGGAGGCCATGGCGTGGCTGGACGCCGAGCCCGCCGGGAAAGCGGTGCTCACCGGCGCCCAGGGGCCGGGGGAGGACCTGTCCGAGGCCCAGGCCATGTTCGACTGGCTCACCGCCCGGGGCGTGGACCCCGGCCGCCTCATCCTGGAGGATCAGGCCGTCAACAGCCTGCAAAATCTGCGGTACTCTCTGGAGCGCATCGCCGCCGACGGGGGCGATCCCGCCGGCCGGGTGGCCATCCTCTCCAGCGAGTACCATCTGCACCGGCTGGGCTGGATGGCCGAGCGGCTGGGCTGCCAGCCCGTGCTGGTGGCCGCCAGGACCACGAAGATCAGCCTTTTCATCAACTACGCCGTCCGGGAGGCCTTTGCCATGTGGAAGCTGTGGGTCTTTGGACTGTGAATCGGGAGGACACCGCTATGCTCACTCTGGATATGATCTGGGACGCCCAGGCCGCCCTGCGGGGCGTGGCCCGGCGCACCCCCCTGGAGAACGCCCCCAAGATCGGGGAGAATCTGTATATCAAGGCGGAGAACCTGCAGCTCACCGGCGCGTTCAAGCTCCGGGGCGCCTACAACAAGATGCGCTCCCTCAGCCCCGAGGAGGCCGCCCGCGGCGTCATCGCCTGCTCCGCCGGCAACCACGCCCAGGGCATCGCCCTGTCCGCCGCCAAGCTGGGCATCCGGTCCGTCATCTGCATGCCCGCCGGCGCGCCCATCAGCAAGGTGGAGGCCACCCGGGGCTACGGCGCGGAGGTGGTGCTGGTGCCTGGCGTCTATGACGACACCGCCCGGGAGGCCGCCCGCCTGGCCCAGGAGCACGGCTATACCTTCGCCCACCCCTTCGACGACCCGGCGGTCATCGCCGGCCAGGGCACCATCGGCCTGGAGATCCTGGAGCAGCTGCCCGACGCGGAGCAGATCGTCTGCCCCATCGGCGGCGGCGGGCTCATCAGCGGCATCGCCTTCGCCGTGAAGGCCCTCAAGCCCTCCTGCCGGATCATCGGCGTCCAGGCCGCCGCCGTGGACTCCATGGCCCAGTCCCTGGCTGCGGGACACATCGTCACCGTCCCGGACCGGGACACCATCGCCGACGGCATCCATGTGCTGACGCCGGGGTCGCTGACCTTCGAGCTGTGCCGGCAGTACGTGGACGAGGTCGTCACCGTCACCGAGGACGAGATCTGCGCCGCCATCCTGACCCTCATGGAGAGCCAAAAGACCGTGGCCGAGGGCGCGGGCGCCACCGGCGTGGCCGCCTGCATGTTCGGCAAGGTGGACATCTCCCGGAAAAAGACCGTGTGCGTCGTCTCCGGCGGCAACGTGGACGTGACCACCCTGTCCCGTGTGATCACCAAGGGCCTGGTGAAATCCGGCCGCATCGTGGACCTGGCCACCCGTGTGGTGGATAAGCCCGGCAGCCTCATCGGCCTGCTGCAGATCGTCTCCCAGACCGGAGCCAACATCGTCAGCATCCGCCACGCCCGGGAGGACGAGCGAACCGACGTGGCCACCTGCACCGTGTCCATGGTGCTGGAGACCAGGGACCAGGAGCATGTGGCCTGCATCCGCGACGCCCTCCAGTCCAAGGGCTATCCCCTGCTGCGCTGAGCAGGACCATCATATAACGAAAGGACGAGAAACCATGCCTATGCTCAACAAGACCTCCACCCCCAACGCGCCGGCGGCCATCGGCCCCTATTCCCAGGCCATCGCCGTCAACGGCTTCCTCTTCGCCTCCGGTCAGATCCCCCTCTCCCCCGCCGACGGCGCCATCGTGGGCGCCACCATCGAGGAACAGGCCGAGCAGGCCTGCAAGAACGTGGGCGCCATCCTGGCGGCCAACGGCCTGGGCTATGAGGACGTGGTAAAGACCACCTGCTTTTTGGCCGATATGGCGGACTTCGCCGCCTTCAACGGCGTCTACGGCAAGTACTTCACCGGCAAGCCCGCCCGCTCCTGCGTGGCGGTGAAGGAGCTGCCCAAGCAGGTCCTGTGCGAGATCGAGGTCATCGCCGCCCTGTAAATACACGGCAAAGCGCCGCCCGGATGCCAGGCATCCGGGCGGCGTTCGTTATGGTTTTTCTCACGGCTCCAGGGGGTTGAAGCACACCCGCCCCAGGGCGAACAGGGCCCGGACCGGGAACACCGTGCCGTCTCCGGCGGTGGCGCGCCAGACCGCGCCGCCTCCGTCCGGCATCTCCTCCACCTCCGGGTCCAGCTGATAGCTCCCGCCGCCGTTGGTCAGCCGGTCCCGCATCCACATCATCAGGCTCTCGCTGAGGCTCTCGGTGGTGATATACTGGGCATTGCCGAACTGCGCGCTGTACCAATGATCCCCCGCCTCGTCCCAGGGCTCCCCTGTGCCATCCCATGGCTCCGCCGTGGGCACGGTCTCCGGCGTGGGCAGCACGCTCTCCTCCCAGCGGATGTCGAAGCTGACCACCTGGCCGCTGTGCTCGTCCACCAGCAGCACCGCTCGGGCGTTCCCGGCGTCCAGCGCGGCCCGCACCGCGTCGTCCTCCCCCAGGAAGATCGCCAAGAACGGATCGACCATCTGGCCGGTGAGCTCCACCTGCCACAGCACCACCGTCTCGTCCGCCGCGCCCACATAGAGCCAGGGCACCGCCGTGGAGCTCTCCAGCGGCAGGCTCAGCACGATGGGGCCCAGCACCTCGCTGACGCACTTGATGGCCGCGCCCTCAGCCTCGGCCTCGGTCATCTGCCGGCCCTGCTCCAGCACCACCCGGGAGCGGGTGTTCTGCACCAGATACAGGGTGTCGGGGATGCTCAGCTCGCTGAGGATGCTCAGGTCCACCGTATCCGCCGGCTGGGACTGGACGGCATTCTCCAGCCGGCTGTCCTGGATGAGCAGCGCCAGCTCCGGCATGAGGGCGCTGACAGCCACCACCAGCGCCGCCGCGATGATCCACAGGACCGTTTTCCTATTCATGGCCCCGCCCTCCGTTCAGCGTCACCGTGACGATGGTGCCCTTGCCCTCGGCGCTCTGGAAGGAGATGTCGCCGCCGTGGAGCTTGGCGATGCGCTGGCACAGAGCCAGGCCCAGCCCCACGCCCCCCTGGGCCCGGGAGCGGGATTTGTCCACCCGGTAGAACGCCTCCGTCACCCGGGACACCTCCGAGGCGGGCATGCCCCGGCCGTTGTCCACCACCCGGATGCGGCAGCCGGTATCGGTCATATCCGACAGCACGAAGATGTTGCCCGCCCCGTCCATGGCCTTGCGGGCGTTGTCGATCAGGTTGGTGACCAGGCTCTTCACCAGGTCCGGCTCCATCCGGCATTGGCCCGGTTCGCACCGGCACTGGAGCGTGATGTCCCGCTCCGCCATGGACGGCCGCAGCATCTGCACCAGGGACGTGATGAGCCCCTGGGGGGACGCCAGGCGCATCTCCGGCTCGTCCTTGCCCATGACCAGCAGGTCCAGCAGCTTCAGCGACAGGCTCTCCAGCCGCTGGCCCTCGGAGAAGATATAGTTGGCGGCCTGCTGCTGGTCCTCGGGCGGGAGGCTCTGGCCCCGCAGCAGGTCGGCGTAGCCGATGATGGACGTCATGGGCGTTTTCATCTCGTGGGCGAAGGAGCCCATGAACTCCTCCTGCCGGCGCATGGCGTCCTGGAGGGCGGCTATATCCTCCTCCACCCGGTCGGTCATACGGTTGAAGTCCGCCGCCAGCTGCTCGAACTCGTCGCCGGAGCGGATATTGGCCCGGCTGGCCAGGTTGCCCCCCGCGATCTGGCGGGTCACCCGGCCCAGCTGATACAGGGGCCTCGTCAGCAGCATGGCCAGCACCCAGCTGACCGCCGCGCCGACGGTCACCACCGCCGCCAGAAGCCGGTAGAAGATGTCCATCTGGATCTGGCGCACGGCGTAAAGATGGCTCACCGTGTAGCCCGCGTCCAGGCTCAAATAGTCCCTGGAGTTGACCTGCAGCATCCCGGACACCTGCAGCACCCCCACTCCGTCGTTGGCGTACAGGCGGATATAGCACTGCCCCGGCTCCGCCGCGGCGGTGTCAGGGTAGGGCAGGCTCCCGCTGGCGTAGAGCACCCGCTCCCCCTGCTGCAGCCGCAGACCGCTCCAGGGAGCGGCGTCCTGCCGGTCCATCTGGCGCAGGGTGCTCACCAGATCCTCGATGTCGGTCTGGGCGGAGATGTTGTTGGCCAGCACCAGGGTATTGGCCAGCATCCGGTGGCTGCGCACGGCGATGTCCCGCTCGCTGTCCAGGCTCTCCCGAAAGGACACGGATATGAGCATGGTGCCCCCGGCCCCGAATGCCAGGGCCAGGAGCATCACGATACACAGCGTCATCCGCAGCCGAAATCTCATCTCACGCTTCCAGCCGGTAGCCCACCTTGGGCAGGGCCACCAGCCTGTCCTCCCAGCCCACCTTTTTCCGCAGCCGCTGCACATGCAGGTCCACCGTGCGGCTGCTGCTCACATAGTCGCCGCCCCACACCCGCTCGTAGATGGTCTCCCGGTACAGGGCCACGCCGGGGTTGTGGGCGAACAGGAGCAGCAGCTCGTACTCCTTGGCGGTGAGCGGGATGTCCTCCCCGGCCCGGGACACGGCCATGGAGCGGGTGTCGATGTCCAGCCCGCCCACATGGAGCACATCGTCCAGCTTGTTATACCGGCGCAGGACCACCTCCACACGGGCCAGCAGCTCCAGCACCTCAAAGGGCTTGACGATGTAGTCCTCCGCCCCCATTTTGAGGCCCTTCACCCGGTCCTTCAGGTCGTTTTTCGCCGTCAGGAAGATCACCGGGATGTCCAGGGGCCGGATATAATCCATCAGCGCGAAGCCGTCCACGCCGGGCAGCATCACGTCCAGCAGCACCAGGTCATACCGCTCCCGCTCCAGCGCGTCCGCCGCCGCCAGGCCGTCATACACGCAGGCGCACTCATAGCCCGCCTTGCGCAGACTCATACGGATCAGCTCCGAGATGGGCTTTTCGTCCTCCACCACCAGGATACGGATCATGGCGGCCCCGCTTTACAGCTTCTGGGAGAACTCCCACAGCCGGGAGATATCCGCGTCCTCGATCTTCCCGCTGTCGCAGGCGGCGGCCACCGCCGGGTCCAGAGGCAGCGACACGGTGTTGCCCACTCCCAGGCGCATGCCGGTCTGCTCCGCATGGCTCTGGCCGAAAATGTTCAGCTTCTGCCCGCAGCAGGGGCACTCATACCAGGCCATGTTCTCCACCAGCCCCAGCACGGGGATGTGGAGCATTCCGGCCATGTTGACCGCCTTTTCCACGATCATGCCCACCAGGTCCTGGGGGGTGGTGACCACCACGATGCCGTTCACCGGCAGGGACTGGAACACCGTCAGGGGCACGTCCCCGGTCCCGGGAGGCATGTCCACGAACAGATAGTCCACATCGCCCCAGATCACGTCGGTCCAGAACTGCTTCACCGCCGAGGCGATGACGGGTCCCCGCCACACCACCGGATCGGTCTCGTTGTCCAGCAGCAGGTTGATGCTCATCAGCTTGATGCCGTCCCGGCTCACCAGGGCGGGCATGCCGTCCTCGCTGCCGTAGGGCCGGTCATGGACGCCGAAGGCGGTGGGGATGGAGGGGCCGGTGATGTCCGCGTCCAGCACGCCCACCTTTTTGCCGCTCTTGGCAGCCGCCACGGCCAGCATGGAGGTGACCATGCTCTTGCCCACGCCGCCCTTGCCGCTGACCACGGCGATGACCTTGCCCACATGGGACTTCTCGTTCAAAGGCTCCAGCAGGCTCTGGGGCCCCTGCCGCTGGGCGCAGTCCACGCCGCAGCTGCTGCAATCATGGGTGCAATTTTCGCTCATTATGCGCTCACTCCTCGGTCAAATGAAATATCTATTTTGTTAGTATATCCGCCGGCCCCGCCTTTGTCAACGCCGCGGCGGGGGCCGCTGCGGCGCGCCGAAAGCCCCGGGAGCGCTGAAAAACGGGCCGTTGAGGATGTCTCAACGGCCCGTCCGGCATTTGAAATTTAATAATTCAGAACTCCAGCATCATGCGCGTCCGGACCACCTCCGGCTCCGGGGCCCGCGCCGCGCCGCACAGCCGCTTCCACAGCAGCGCCAGCACGCCCATGCCCACCAGGGCCGTCAGCAGCGTCCGTACCAGGGGCCAGCCTGTCCACAGGTCCGCCAGCAGCACGTTGACCACCGCCGCCGTGACGGCGGCCGCCGCCAGCCACTTCAGGTTCTTTTTCCGGAACAGCTCCCGCAGCTTTTTCTTCGGGAACAGCAGCTTATAGACCAGGCTGAACAGTCCCAGCAGCAATCCCAGCTGCACCAAGATGCCCAGCAGCGCCCCCCACACGGGGCCCAGCGCCGACGCCGCCGCGGCCGGCAGCGCGCCCAGCGCCCACAGGGGCAGCAGCACCGTGGCCTTCACCGCCACCGGCAGCCGGATGAACCGGGCCCGCAGCGCGTCGGGCAGGGAGATGCGCTCAAAGCTCTCCCCCTCCGCCAGGGGGTCCTCTCCGGCGAGACGGACGGGCGCGTATTCTACCGCGCCGGCCAACCGGTCGGCGGGGAGCATCAGCTCTCTGGCCTCGAACGACAGGTTCACGCCCACGCTGGCCGCCAGCACCACGGCCGCCGCGCCGGCAGCCGCTCTTTTTTTGTTCATACCGCCCCTCCTTCCGGATGTGGTCAGCGGCGCAGACCGCGCCCATCTGGATATAAGTATACCACATCCCCGCCCCAAAGGGAATACCCCGCCGGGAATTTGTCAGGGCGCGTCGCCCTGGGCAGCGGCCTGCTCCAGGCTCTGGCGCACCATCTCTCCCAGCTGCTTGGTGCTGGAGGCGGCCACCGTGTCCCGCTCGATGCGCTGGCAGAAATCCAGCGTCACGTCCGTGCGCCGCCAGGGGACGTTGGCGCCGATCTTTTCCGTGCCGGTGACGCAGACCACCACTATGGGCACTTTGGCCCGCTGGGCGATCTTGAACACCGCGTTATGGAACGGCAGCAGCTCCCGGCCCTTGCTGCGGGTGCCCTCGGGATAGATGCCCACGTTCACCACGTTGTTTTTCAAAAGGTCCGCCGCCGCGTTGATGGTGGCGATGGCCTTGCGGGGATCCTCCCGGTCGATGGTGAGGAAATTGGCCCGGTGGATCATCGGCACCAGCGGCAGCTTCATATTCTCCGGCTTGGTCACGAAAGCGACGTCCACGCCCCGCTGGCGCATGGCCCACAGCGTGGCGATGGGATCGTAGTTGCTGCGGTGGTTGCCCACCAGCAGGAAGGGTCCTCCCGGGACGTTCTTCCAGCCCTTCACCGTGATGCGCAGCCGCCCGATCCGGCACAGCAGCCCCACGATGGTCATCACGATCCACCGGATGCCGGGATGGTCCTCCGTCACCGGCTCGTCCAGATCCACGGTCAGCCCCGCGATCCAGATGCCGACCACCCACAGCACCACCAGCCCCAGCGCCCACGCGATCGTCAGAGCGGCAAACACCGCCCCCTGGGCCCAGCCCCGGCAGCCGGTGGCCCAGGTACAGAGCATCGCCGCCAGCATCGCCAGCAGCCACATCCACAGCAGGTCCTCTCCCTTTTTCATCCGCGACCCCCCATTCCCTTTGGCATTGTATAACAAAACCCCTCCCATGTCAAACCGGCCGCCCGGCCTTGCAAATCGCCGCGGGAGCGGATATAATGGGAAAAACTGCCGACGGAGGCGCTGTCTATGCGGATGCGCAACAAGAAAAACCTCATACCCCGGATGGAGAGATGCGCGGCGGTGCAGGTGTTCGAGCCGGCCGCCCTGCGGGGCGGCTGGGCCGGGCTGGTCCCGGGCCGGACGGAGGTCCGGGCCGAGATGGGCTGCGGCAAGGGCGCCTTCACCGTGGGCGTGGCCAACGCGGAGCCCCAGGCGCTGATCGTGGCCCTGGAGAAGGTGCCAAACGCCATGGTCACCGCCATGGAGCGGGCCTGCGCCGAGGGCGTGGAGAACGTGCGCTTCATCGACACGGACGTGAAAAACCTGCCGGACATCTTCGCCCCCGGCGAGGTGTCGGTGATCTATATCAACTTCCCCGACCCCTGGCCCCGGAAAAAGGAGGCCAAGCACCGGCTCACCGCCCCCAGCTTCCTGGCCATGTACTGGGACATCCTGCCCATCGGCGGGCGCATCGAGTACAAGACCGATCAGCCGTGGCTGTTCGACTGGTCCCTGGAGCAGTTCGCCGCCCTGGGCTACGAGCTGCGGGAGGTGACAAGGGACCTGCACGGGGCCGGCCCCGTGGGCATCATGACCAACTACGAGGCCAAGTTCCACGACCAGGGCGTCCCCATCCACCGGTGTGTGGCCGTAAAGACGAAGGCCGAGCACGAGCCCCTGCCCGAGCCGGAGAAAAAGTCCGCCCAGGAGGCCGCCCCATGAGCGCCCGCGGCCGGGAGCGCATGGCCGCGCCGGACGTGCTGCGGGTGGCCAGCATCTTCATCGTGGCCTGGTTCCACATCTGGCAGCAGAGCTGGCTGGACCCAGGATTCTTCATCGGAGGACATTATGTAAACTTGCAGCAGATCATCCGCCACGGCTACATGATGGTGGACGAGCTGCTGCTCCTGTCGGGCTTTCTGCTGGCGCTGCCGGCGGCCCGGCGGCACATCCGGGGCCGGGAGCTGGAGCCGCCGGAGGATTTTTACCGCAAGCGGTTTTGGCGCATCGTGCCGTCCTATTATCTGATGCTCCTGCTGCTGTTGGCGCTGTGGGTCATGCCCCAGAAGCTCTATCCCAGCGGCTGGGCCATGGCCAAGGACCTGTGGGCCCACCTGACCTTCACCCACACGTTCACCTTCGACACCTATCTGCTCTCGCCCTTTTTCGGCGGGCTGTGGACTCTGGCGGTGGAGGTGCAGTTCTATGTGCTGTGGCCCCTGCTGGCCCGGGTCTATGTGAAAAAGCCCGCGCGGGTGTGCGCGGCGCTGATCGTGATCGCCTTCACCTTCCGGGCGTGGGTCTATGGGGAGCCGGACTGCTCCATGTATTTCAACCAGCTGCCCGCCCAGCTGGACCTGTATGCCTGCGGGCTGGCGGCGGCGCTGATCTTCGCCCGGCTGGAGGCGGCGGGAAAGCCCGGGCCGGCGGCGCGCCGGTGGCTGGCCCCGGTGGGGATGCTGGTCTGCTTCGCCGGGATGCTGTGGATCATGTACCTGCAGCCGGTGCCCACCACGGGCTATGAGCCGATCCGCCACGGGCAGATGGACGGCCGGCTGCCGCTGGGGCTGCTGGGCGGATGCTTCTTGGTGTGCGGCTGTCTGGCCCCGCCCAGGATGGCCCGCGCTCTGGGCAATCCCGTCACCCGGTTTTTGGCGGACATCTCCTTCAACTTCTACATGTGGCACCAGTTTTTGGCCTGCCGGTTCAAGGACTGGCACATCCCCGCCTACACGGCGGAGCTGCCCAACCAGGCGTATGAGCAGCCCTGGCAGACGATCTACACCTATGTGTGCTTTCTGGGCGCCGCGGCGGTGGCCGCCGCGTTCACCTATCTTTGGGAAAAGCCTATCCAGCGCCTGGCTCTCGAAAGGAAAAAGGGCGGGGAATGACCTGCGCGGCATGCCCAAGAAGGCTCGACCCGGGCAGACAAAGTATCGGCGCGGCCGGAGATGCCTCCGACCGCGCCGGTCATATTTATTTCCCCTTGAACGCCTCGGCGGGGGACGTCAGATCCTCCGGCGTCACGAACAGGCACACGTAGTTGTCCCGCGTGACGATCTCCGAGCCGTTCTTCCAGCCCTCGATGGACTCCGGGTACCAGGCCCCGCCGGCCACCTGGTCGTCGATGCGCTTCTGGAAGATGGCCTGCACTGTCTCCACGTCCTTGGCGTCGGCCACCTCCACCATGGCGATCTCGCAGGGGGTGAAGGACACCGCCGCGGTGTACAGCACCGACTGCTTGCGCTCGATGGCGCCGAGGCCCGGATAGATGTCCTCCACCATCTCGTCCGACAGCTCCATCATCATGGGGAAGTCCTCCCCGGTCGCCTCGTCATAAAAGGCGGCCAGATCCAGGGAGAACCCATCCTTCTTTCCCCCGCAGGACGTCAGGCCCAGCACCAAACACAGAGCCAGCAAAAATGTGAGTAACCGTTTCATCGATCGTTCCTTTCTTTTTCTCTTCGGCCCCCGGCCGGGCCTGTCCTTTGGACGGCCGGAGCGGGAAAAAGTTCCCGTTATTTCTTTCGCTGCGGCGCGTTCAAAAGCACGATGGCCGCAAAGATCAGCGCGATGCCGGCGGCGTTTTTCAGCCCCAGCGTCTCATGGAACACCAGGATCCCCGCGATGGTGGCCACCATGGGCTCGGCAAAGGCCAGCACCGACGCCTTGCCCGCCTCCACCTTCTCCAGTCCCGTGGTATAGCACACATAGGGCATGAAAGTGGACGCCAGCCCCAGCCCCAGCGCGGGCCAGACCGCCCCGGGCGAGGCGGCCAGCGCTTTCACAGCGCCGCCCAGATCCGCGAAGGGGGCCAGGCAGACCGTGGACACCAGGAAGGTATAGAAGATCAGCGTGAAGGTGTGGTACTTTTTCAGCGCCGCCTTGCCGAAGATGCTGTAGGTGGCATAGCCGAAGCCCGCGCCGATGCCCACCAGCAGCGCCTTGGGGCTGACGCCTCCCGCGGCAAAGCCGCTGACCAGCACGCATCCGGCAAAGGCCAGGACCAGCGCCGCCAGCTTGCGGCCCGTGACGGGCTCATGGAAGAATACCGCGCTCATGAGCATGACGAAGCAGGGCGCCGTATACAGCAGGATGCTGGCCACCGCCAGGGTGGTCATCTGGATGGCGGAGAAGTAGCATACGTTGAAAAACACGATGCTCACCAGCCCGGTCCCCAGAAACACCCAGCAGTCCCGGAGCTCTACCCGGAACAGGCGCCGGTCCCTCACCGCCAGCAGCAGCCCCATGCACACCAGCACCGTGACGCTGCGCACGAAGGTCATCTGCATGGAGCTGAGCCCCGCCGCGGCCAGCGGCCGGGAGAACACCCCAATCACGCCCCAACCGGCGGCCGCCAGCAGGATCAGCGCCACCGAGACCCAGCTCTTATCCTTTTTCACGGCTCCCACCTCTCTCCCGCGGCGCGACGGCGCATCGCTTTTCATTCATTAATATAACACACCCGCCCGTGGAAATCCATTCCCTTCCCGCAGAAAAAGAGCCATCCGGGAGGATGGCTCTTTTTCAGACTGTCAAAGAATGGGTGAAAGGGAGCGAAGGCCGGTCAGGCCGAGCCGCGCGGCGGGCCGCGCGCTAATCCAAAAGCCGCAGAGCGTCAGGCTTTTGGATTATGCCGGCGTGATTCACTCCCGCCGAGCAGATCCGATCGAGCGGTCAAAAAACTCGTTTTTTGACAAGCTCAAAAAGAGCCATCCCAGAGGATGGCTCTTTTCGTATGGTCTTGCGTTGCCTTACTTGGCGGCCTTGGCGGCCCGGATCGCCTCCGTCAGCATCGGCGTCACCTTGAACAGGTCCCCGCAGATGCCGTAGTCCGCGATCTCGAAGATCGGCGCCGTCTCGTTCTTGTTCACCGCGATGATGCACTCAGAGTCCTGCATGCCAGCCTTGTGCTGGATGGCCCCGGAAATGCCCAGCGCGATGTATACCTTCGGGTGCACCGTCTTGCCCGTTTGGCCCACCTGGTGGTCAGCGCTCAGCCATCCGGAGTCGATCACCGCGCGAGAGCCGCCGACAACGCCGCCCAGCTCTTCCGCCAGCTCCTCCGCCAGCTTGATGCCGCCTTCCACGTCCTTGCTGATGCCACGGCCCACAGAGACGAT
>CANQOA010000011.1 GCA_947625355.1 uncultured Oscillospiraceae bacterium
TTTACTTTGATCTCCGGACGCCGATGGCGGAAGGACCGCCGGCGCCCGGGCGGTGATGCGAAGTTTGGTGGGAGATATGAACAAGCGTGATCTGGTCGGTCAAAGATTCGGAAAGCTGACGGTCGTGGAGGACTCGGGCCAGCGGGCCCATCGGTCCGTGGTGTGGCGCTGCCGGTGCGACTGCGGCGGCGAAGCGCTGGTCACTACAGGGAAGCTCACCGGCGGAGTGACCGTCGACTGCGGCTGTGTGCCCAGGGAGAGGCGGCCCCGGCGCGTGGCGGAGGACCTGACCGGCCGGGTGTTCGGCGCGCTGACGGTGCTGTACCGGATGGAGAACCGAGGGCGGCATACCCAGTGGATGTGCCGGTGCGCGTGCGGGCGGGAATACCCGGCCACGGCCATGGCCCTGAAGCAGGGCAACGTGCGCTCCTGCGGCTGCCGGCAGCACGACTGGTTCGGCGGCCGGGACCTGACGGGACGGCGGTTCGGCCGGCTGACGGCTCTGGAGCGGGTGCGCAAGCCCCATGCCGGCACCAGCGCTCTGTGGCGCTGCCGGTGCGACTGCGGCCGGGAGATCGAGACCACGGCGGAGCACCTGGTGAGCGGGGCGACCTGCTCCTGCGGGTGTCTGAACCGGGAGAAGAGCCAGAGGCTGCATACATATCTGCATATGGCGGAGGGCACCTGTATCGAGGCGCTGGAGCAGGGAATGAAAAACAGCCGCGCCAACACCTCCGGGTTCCGGGGCGTATATCACGCGCCCAATGGGTCCTGGCGGGTGACCATCAATTTCCAGAAGAAGCTCTACTATGTAGGGACCTATAAGAACTATGAGGAAGCGGTGCAGGCCCGCCTGGAGGCGGAGAAGCGGCTGCATCGGGGGTTCGTGGAGGCGTATGAGCTCTACCGGCAGCGCGCGGAGGCGGACCCGGCCTGGGCGGAGGCCAACCCGTTTTTCTATGAGGTGGAGCGTGTGGACGGCCGGTTTGACGTTCGCACGAACGCGGCGGCGGATGCGGCCGTCGCTGCGGCGCCTGTCCCCATGCGGCAGGAGATCGCGGCGGTTTGAGAGATGGGAATGGGAAAGGAAGGATATCCTGCGATGGACGCGCCGGCGAAGGGCACGAAAACCGCGGCCGGGCCGGGGAGAGGATACAGGTTCGCCAAACGTTTTTTCGACATCGTGCTGTCCGCGGCGGCCCTCGCCCTATTGTCGCCGATCCTGCTGCTGATCGCGCTGCTGATCCGGCTGGACAGCCCCGGCCCGATCATCCACAAGCGCTGGTGCGAGGGGAAAAACGGCCTTTACCCGATGCTGAAATTCAGGACCATGGTGGAGGACGCCAACGATCTGGAAAAATACCTGTCGCCGGAGCAGATCGAGGAATACAGAAGGAACATCAAACTGGAGAATGACCCGAGGATCACCAGGGTCGGAAGGCTCCTGCGCAAAATGAGCTTGGATGAGCTGCCGCAGTTCGTCAACGTGCTGCGGGGCGAGATGTCCATCATAGGGCCGAGACCGGTCGTCACCGAGGAGCTGGCGCTCTATGGCGACGCGGCGGAGGAGATCCTCTCCGTAAAGCCGGGGATCACCGGCTATTGGCAGACCTCCGGGCGCAGCCAAAGTACATATGAAAGCGGCGAGCGGCAGGAGAAGGAGCTGTATTATGTCCGGCACCAGAGCCTGCGGCTGGATATGCAGATCTTTTTCAGGACGTTTACGGTCGTGCTGAGCCGGTCGGGCGCCCATTGAACGGGATGAAGAGAGGATCCAGCGAGGGGGGAGAAAAGAGCCAGTGAAAGCGTACTTGTTGGCCGCCGGCTATGGCACGCGGCTGCGTCCCATCACGGACACGATCCCCAAGTGCATGGTGCCGATCCACGGCCAGCCGCTGCTGGGGTGGTGGTTCGACCTTTTCTGCCGCCACGGGGTGACGGAGGTGCTGGTGAACACCCACTATCTGCCGGGACCGGTGCGGGAATACATGGCCGCCTATAACCGCCGGGGAACGGGCCTCACGGCGTATGAGACCTATGAGCCCGAGCTGCTGGGCAGCGGCGGGACGGTGCGGGCCAACCGGGACTTCGTCCGGGGCGAGCGGGATTTTCTCATCTGCTATGCGGACAATCTGACGGATGCGGACCTGACCGCTTTCCGCCGATGTCACCGGAGCCATGACGCGCCGCTCACCATGGCGCTGTTCCATACGAACGTGCCCAGGCAGTGCGGCATCGCGGAGACGGACGCGGACGGGCGTATCACGGCCTTCACGGAAAAGCCGGAGAAGCCCCGGAGCGACCTGGCCAACGCGGGGATGTATATGGCCGACAGCCGGATCTTTGACTATCTGGACGGGGAAAAGCCTCTGCTGGACTTTGGCAAAGACGTGCTCCCGAAATTGGTGGGGGCGATGTACGGCTGGAATACGGACGGCTACCTCATCGATATCGGGACCCTGGCGAATTTTAAGAGAGCGAACGAGGAATGGAAACATGATCATCACTAGAACACCGCTGCGGATCAGTTTCACCGGCGGAGGGACCGACCTGCCGGACTACTATCAGAAGCACGGCGGCGCCGTGGTCAACGCCGGGATCAATAAATACATATACATCGCAGTCAACAAGAAATTCGACAACAAGATCCGGGTCAGCTATTCCCGGACGGAGATGGTGGAGGATGTGGAGGAGCTGCGCCATGAGCTGGTGCGGGAGTGCCTGAAGCTTTTGGACGTCCGGGGCGGCATCGAGATCGCGTCCATCGCCGATATCCCCGCCGGGACGGGCATGGGATCCTCCAGCAGCTTCACGGTCGGACTTTTGAACGCGCTGCACGTATATAACGGGTATTCTCCGTCCTCCGAGGAGCTGGCCCAGCAGGCCTGTGAAGTGGAGATAGGCGTTCTGGGCCACCCCATCGGCAAGCAGGACCAGTACGCGGCGGCATACGGCGGGATGAATTACTTCCGCTTTGAGCCGGACGACACGGTGAGAAGAGAGCGGATACTGCTCAATGACAGCGCCTATCGGCAGCTGGGGAAGAAGCTGATGCTGTTCTATACGGGCGTGATCCGCAAGGCGGACACGGTCCTGATCGAGCAGAAGCACAATACCGCGGCCAAAATGGAGACGCTGGACTGCATGAGATCCCAGGCGGATGAGATGTACAGGGAACTGGTCGAAAACGGCGTCGGCGAGCACTTTGGCAGGGCTCTGCACGAGGGCTGGATCAGAAAACGCTCCTTGGCGTCGACCATCAGCAACGAGTTCTTCAACGAGTGCTATGACCGGGCGCTGGCGGCCGGGGCCGTGGGCGGCAAGCTGCTGGGCGCCGGCGGCGGGGGATTTCTGCTGTTTTACTGCGACGAGGACTGGCAGACGGCGGTGGAACGGGCAGTGGGCCTGCCGCGGGTCGATTTCCATCTGTCCCAACGGGGGAGCTGCGTGATCTGCTGTGAATAAGGCGGTATTTTTGGACCGGGACGGGGTCATCAACGAGCGAGCGGCGCCCCACCAGTACATCACCCGGTGGGAGGATTTCCGGTTCCTGCCCGGCGTGCGGTCGGCGATCCGCGCCCTGAATGAGGCGGGGTATCTGGTGCTCATCGTGACGTGCCAGCGGGGCGTGGCACGCGGGATGATGACCATGGAGGCAGTGGACGATATCCACCGCCGGATGTGCGAGACGCTGGCGGGAGCGGGCGCCCATATCGACGGCATCTATGTCTGCCCCCATGACTACGGCCAGTGCGCCTGCCGCAAGCCGGAGATCGGGCTGTTTTTGCAGGCAGAGCGGGACTTTCCCATCGACAGGGCGGCCTCCTGGATGGTGGGCGACAGCGACACGGACGTGGAGGCCGGCCGGCGGTACGGCGTGCGCACGATCCTGACGACGGATCTGCCGTCGGCGGTGAAACAGATATTGGACTGTGACAGGGGGGTAAGGCAATGAAGATCCTGGTGACCGGCGGAGCCGGATATATCGGCAGCCATACCAACAGGCTGCTCCATGAGCGCGGCGTCGACACGGTGGTGCTGGACGATCTCAGCGACGGCCACCCCGAAGCGGTGGTGTGCGGGCGCTTTGTCCGGGGCGACTTCGGCGACAGGGAGCTGGTGGGCAGGCTCATGGCGGAGGAGCGGTTCGACGCGGTGGTGCACTTCGCGGCCTTTGCCTCGGTGCCTGACTCCGTGATCCGGCCGGCCCGGTATTACCGCAATAACGTGACCAACATGCAGAACCTGATGGACTGCTGTGTGGAGCACGGGGTGAAGTATTTCGTGTTCTCCTCCTCAGCTGCCACCTTTGGCGAGCCGGAATACACGCCCATAGACGAATCCCACCCCCAAAAGCCCATCAACCCCTACGGGATGACGAAGCTCATCGGGGAGCGCCTGCTGGCGGACTATGACCGGGCTTACGGACTGCGGTCCTGCTCGTTCCGGTATTTCTGCGCGGCGGGGGACGCCAAGGACGGCCGGATCGGCGAGGCCCATGATCCGGAGACCCATCTCATCCCCGTGATGATCAAGGCGGCCCGCAGCGGCAGGCCCTTCAAGGTCTTCGGGACGGACTATCCCACCCGGGACGGCAGCTGCATCCGGGACTTCGTGCACGTGCTGGATCTGGCCGAGGCCCATATCCTGGGGCTGCGATACATCATGGAGAACGACTGCTCGGCGGACTTCAACCTGGGCAGCAGCGCCGGCTTCACGGTGCTGGAGATGGTCCGGGCGCTGGAGAAGGTGACGGGGCAAAAGGTGCCCTATGAGCTGGCTCCCCGGCGGGACGGGGACCCGGCGGTGCTGCTGGCGTCCAACGACAAGGCCCGGCGGCTGCTGGGCTGGGAGCCGGTCCACAGCGGCATCGAGGAGATCCTGCGGGACGCCTGGAACTGGGAGACGGTGAGGGGGTACTGAGATGAGAGATTTTTCGCCAGACATCCGGCGCTACATCGATAAGGAGATCGAGGTGCTCCGGGGTCTGGACGTGGAAGAGCTGGACCGGGCGGTGAACGCCATCATGGATGTCCGGGACCGGGACGGGACCATCTACACCATGGGCAACGGCGGCAGCGCCGCCACCGCCAGCCATATGGTCTGCGACCTGGCCAAGGGCTGCAGCGAGGCGCTGGGCGGACCCAAGTTCCGGGTGGAGTGTCTGTGCGACAATGTGCCCATCATGATGGCCATCGCCAACGACTTCTGCTATGAGGACGTCTTTCTGCGGCAGCTGCAGGGAAAGCTGCGGCCGGACGATCTGGTGATCGCCATTTCCGGCAGCGGCAGCTCGGAGAACGTGGTCCGGGCGGTGCGGTACGCCAAAGAGGTGGGCGCGCCGGTGCTGGGCCTCACAGGCTACGGCGGCGGAAAGGTCAGGCAGCTGGCGGACTGGTCCATGCATGCGGCGATCGATGATATGCAGATCGCCGAGGACGTACATATGATCTTCGACCACATGATCATGCGTGTGGTGTCGGAGTCGGTTTCCAAATCAACAGATCAGAAGAAGGGGTGGTAAGAAGTATGGCTATTGGAGAGGCGGTCGAGGTCTCCCGGGACGCGCAGAAGGCGGCGGCCGGGACCATCGAACTTTACCGGAACGACCAGGAGATGGTCGTGGACGCCTTTGACCGGGTGGTCGTAGATCTGTTCATGGACAGCCAGGCGAACGGCCACAAGACGTTCATGATCTGCAGCTGCAACGCCGGCGTGGGCTCCACCTCCATCGCTACGGAGCTGGCGATATCCCTGTCCGTGGCCGGCTGGCGGACCGTGCTGATCGACGGCGACCTGCGCAAGGAGGCCCAATACAAAAAGCACAACATGAAGGTCAAAGCCGGCTTGTCCGATTTTGTCGCCCAGCCGCTGGAGTTGGAGGACATCCTCTATCCCACCAATTGGCCGGGGCTGCACTACGTCGCCTGCGGCCACCAGAATGGGGAGACGCCGGTCAAGCTGCTTTGCTCCCAGCGGATGGGCGAGCTGATGGACCGGCTGAAGGAGAAATATGACTTTATCCTCTTTGACTGCCCCGCCCTGAACAGCGTGGTGGACGCGGCCATCGTCGGCTCGAAAACGGACAGCACCTTCCTGGTGGCGGCCTCCGGGGATACCAAGTTCCGCGACCTGGAGACGGCGAAAAAGCAGCTGGAAGAGGCCGGCGCCAACATCCTGGGCGTGATCCTGAACAAGGTCACCATGGACGACTACCGGTATTACATGGAGGATTACAACTACTTCAGCGATAAGGAGTACCTCAAGCGCAGCCGGTATTTCCGCCAGGAGACGGAGGACCGGCCCAAGCGCCGCAAGTCCATCGCCGCGCTCATCAAGAGGCTCATCGTCTGCCTGGCGATGATCGTCTCGCTCATGGCGGGCACCCTCTGGCCCGTGGAGGCGCAGGCGGCCAGCGAGCGCCGGAACACCGGGAGCGAAGTCCCCGTCGTGGCGGTGGAGGGCTATGACATCGACGGCGTGCTGGCCCCGGGAAAGGCGTTCACGCTGTCGCTGCAGGTCAAGAACATGGATGCCTCCGAGGACGCGACACAGCTGCGGGTGGGCATCCGTGTGCTCAGCGGCGAGCTTTATCTGGGCGAGGGGGAGACGAACCAGCGGTATGTGGACCAACTGGAGCCGGGGGAGACGTATGACTGCGAGTTCTCCCTCAAGGCCATGGATCATATCAGCAGCGAGGTGGTCTCCATCCAGGTCGACCTCGAATACATGAGCGCCGCGGGAGAGGGAACGAACACGGTGCTGATCTCGCCGCCGGTCAGCAAGGACAGCGAGGTGGAGATCATCTCGATCCTGACGCCGGAGCGCGCCGTCATAGGGGCGCGGGCCCTGTTCAGCATCCAGTATGAGAACAACGGCACGGCGGAGCTGCACGATCTGAAAATGCAGATCCAGGGCAACATCGTCTCCACCAACGAGGAGGTGTCCCTGAAGGCGCCCCGGCCGGGCCGGCAGGAATACGCGGAGAGCAACGTCATCTTTACGGACATAGGGTCCCAGCGGCTGACGGTGTATATCTCCTATGAGGACGAGAACGGCGAGGTGCACCAGCTGGAGCCGCGGTACGTCACCACCGAGGTCATCAACAGCAGCAGCGACGGCAGCGTCTATGGCACGGACATCGCCTGGGACGAGAACAACCGCCATCTGGTGGCGCGGGACGGCATCACGGACGTGATGAAAAAGCTGCAAAGCGATTATGAGCCGGTGATCTGGGTCGCGGCGGGGCTGCTGCTGGCGGACTGCCTGTGGCGCGTATACAAGCACAGCCGCGCGCGCAAAGCGGAACGGAGGGGTGAGAAGTGAATTTCAAGAGGATCGTGAACATTGATTTCCGCCGCTGTGGGATCGGCCTGTGGAAGAGCCGGTATTTCGTGCTGCTGACCGCGGTGCTCGGCGCGGTGCTCGGCGTGTTGGCGGCGGTGTTCGCCATACCGAAGGACAGCGAGTACACCGCCACGGCCAACGTGTACTGCATCTCCTACGGCTCCTATGCGGAATCTGTGAGCGGCACGGACGTGATGCGCACCTATTCCAGCATCATCAAGAGCCGCCGCGTGGCGGAGCATGCCGCCGCGCTCATCGCCGACCCCAACATCACCGCGGAGGATGTGTACGAGCAGATCTCTGTGGATTCGCTGTATTTCCAGGGAATGACCTACATCTACGAGAACGATACGCCGATCATATCTATGCACGCGGTCGACGAGAACGAGTATTACGCCGTCAGCGTCGTCAACGCCGTGGCCGACGCCTTTGTCCAGGAGGTCAACAGCCTCTCTGACACGGAGGCGGTCCGGGTGCTGGACTATGCCATCGACGGACAGCTGACCTATAACGCCATGCAGACCTGTTTCATAGTGGTGCTGCTTGGCGCCATCGTGGGGTGCATTCTCGGCTGCATCATCGTTCTGGGAAAGGTCGTGTTCACCGACCGCGTCATGTCGGTGGACGACGCGGGGCTCTATGGCCAGATGAAGGTGGTCGGGATCATTCCGAAGTTTGAGTCTACCAGGAGGGCGTGACATGAAGGGCGTATTGAAATGGATGCTGAAGTGCCTGCTGGTGGTGCTGATCCTCCTTGTCATCATCGGCTTTGACCAGCGGCTGGAGACGACGATGTACGATTACACATCCGCGAAGATCCCGGAAGAATTCGAGGGCTTTCGCATCGTGCAGATATCCGACTTCCATCTGAAGCAGTTCGGCAATGAGGAGGAACAGCTCATTGCCGCCGTGGAGGCCTGCGCGCCGGATATCATCGTCATGACCGGCGATATCGTGGACGGCGAGCATGAGGATCTGTCGCCCCTGGCGCAGCTGCTGGCGGGGATCCATGACCTGGCGCCGATCTACTATGTGAGCGGCAACCATGATCTGGCAAGCGACGCGGTGGCTCAGTACGACCAGATGCAGGACCTGTTTTTGACCTATGGCGTCACCGATCTGGACGACCGGCAGGAGACGATCTACCGGAACGACGCCCAGATCCGTCTGACAGGCGTCCAGTGGCGTGATGTGTACTTCAAGGACTATATCCCCAGAGCGGATCAGGCGTATTTCAACATCCTGCTCTATCACTGCGGAGACCTGTTTGATCTGCTGTCCGGCTATGGGTATGACCTGCTGATGGCGGGGCATATCCACGGCGGCGTCGTGCGCCTCCCCTTCGTGGGCGGGCTGGTCAATACCGGCGGCACGCTGTTCCCCAAATATGACGGAGGCGCCTTTGAGAACCAGTATATGAGCATGGTCCTCAGCCGGGGACTGGGCGACGCCGACTTCCCCCGGTTCTATAACCGGCCGGAGCTGGTGTGCGTGGAACTGCATACAAAGCCGCTGGAGGGTGAGTAACGTTTTGAAGACGACAGACGCGGCAGGGGGCGCGGAGAAGATCACCGTGGCACATGTGGTCAGCGGATTGATCAGCGGCGGTGTTCCGATGGTCCTGCACCGGTATTTGTCCCACATCGACCCCGCTCCCTACAACTGGATATGCATCAGCTATACCACACCGGAGGAGCGGGTGCGCCGTATGTTCGAGGCGCTGGGCGTGAAAGTCTATGAGATCACGCCCAAAAGCGTGGACTTCATCAAGAGCTGCCGGGAGACGTGGGCGATCCTCCGGGAGAACCGTGTGCAGATCATCCACGCCCACATGACGCTCATGTGCTTTGTACCCAATATGATCGGCATGGCCGCCGGCGTGAAGGTGCGGATCGCCCACTGCCACAACGCCCTGTATCCCCATTGGACCCAAAAGCCTATTAACTGGGTTTATAAGAAGCTGAGCGCGTGGACGGCCACCGCCCGGTTCGCCTGCGGCCAGGAGGCCGCCCGATATCTCTTTGGCAAGCGGGGTGCGCGGCGGGCGGTCATCATGCCCAACGCCTTGGACTGTGACGATTTTTCCTTCGACGCCGCGGTCCGGGAGCGGATGCGCCGGGCCCACGGCCTGGAGGGACATACCGTGGTGGGCCATGTGGGCCGGTTCACGGAACAAAAAAATCACGGATTCTTGCTCAGAGCCTTTGCGGAATACCACAGGCTGGATGAGAACAGCCGTCTGGTACTGATCGGGGGCGGGGAGCTGCTGGACGAGATGAAGGCGCTGGCGGCGGACCTCGGGCTGGGGGAGCGCGTGCTTTTCGTGCCGCCCACCGGCGATGTGGCCAGCTGGTACATGGCGATGGACGCGTTTCTGTTCCCATCGCTGTACGAGGGCTTCCCGCTGGCGGCGCTGGAGGCGCAGATCGCCGGCCTGCCGGTCATTCTGTCCGATAGAGTGGCCCCCGAGACGGCACTCTCTGAACGGGTGCGGTTTTTGAGCCTGGAGGCGGGGGCGCAGGCGTGGTGCGGCGCGATCGGCGAGGCGGTCCGGGGCGGCCGCACAGGCGATGTGCGGGAAGAGCTGGGGCGCAGACACCTGGACATCGCCATGGAGGCCCCCAGGCTGGACCGGTTTTACCGGCAGGGGGTGTGGGAATAAGGAAATGCTGATCTATTTCATCATGCTGGGCACGTCGCTGTTTTTTGCCTGCTACGCCCAGCGCGCAAAACCTTATATACAGCGCAACGGGGCGATCAGACGGAGCTATTACGCCTTTTGCGCCCTGGCGGCCCTGCCTTTCGTGTTCGTCACCACCTTCCGCTATCGGGTCGGCAAGGACTGGGTGTATATCTATGAGACCGGGTATATAGCCATCCGGCATGGCATAGAGATGATCCCCGATCCGGGCTTTCGTCTGATCTTCCGCATTTTCGGAAAGATCACGGCGGAGCCCTACTGGGCCATCGCGTTCGTGGGCCTCATGACGATGATCTTTTTCTTCATGGCCTTCTGCCGCCAGTCCGTCCTGCTCCCGGCGACCATCCTGTTCTTTTTTGTCAGCGGCGCTTATTTCGAATCGCTCAACGCGATACGGCAGATGCTGGCCATGTCCATGTTCCTGTATTCGGTGCGGTATCTGAAGGCGAGGGACTGGAAGCGGTATTTTCTGATCAACCTGATCGGCGCGACGCTCCACCAGTCGTCGGTCATGTATTTCCCGGTCTATTTCCTCTACGGTATACGGGCGACGCCCCGGCGCTGCCTGACCATCCTGTTGGCCTCGCTCGTTGCCTTTCCGGCAATCGGTATCCTGCTTCGCGCGGCGGCACAGTTCATTCCCCGTTTCAGCCGATATTTTGGGACTATATTCGACAGCGGGGAATTCTCTCAAATCCCGTTTTTTGTATCGCTGGCCATGACATTGGTGCACATCTTCTATCTGGGTCGTTTCCCTGAGCGCGACAAGGATTTTGAGTGGATGACCTGGATGGTGTTGATCGGCACGGTGTTTATTCTCAATAACAGCGTAGTATCTGGTTTTCTCAGAGCGGCGGAGGGCTTGAACATCGTGCAGGTGTTCAGCATCCCCATTATGATCCGAAAGGAGACGGACGATCGGATGCGCGTGCTGATCCCGGCAGGCTTGGTCGCCATGTTTGCGGCGCAGATGATCATCATCCAGGGCCTGGACGGGTCATACGGCGTCACGCCGTTCCAATGGGTGTTTTTCAAGTGAACTGAACACCGCGGACGGGGATTTGTTCAGTCCATGGAGGTGAGGCGCATGAACGCGAAAGCGCGCCAGTTCATAAAGCATATCGTCTACGCGGCGGGCGCCAATCTCAGCCGGATCGCCACCACCTTCGTGCTGACGCTGCTGCTGCCGAGGCTCATGAGCGAGGACGGCTACAGCTACTGGCAGCTGTACGTGTTCTATTGCAGCTATCTGGGCTATCTGTCCCTGGGCCTGAGCGAGGGCACCATGCTGAAATACGGCGGGGAGCAATACCGGGATCTGGACCGGCGGGAGATGAGCGCCCAGTTCTGGAGCCTGGCCCTGTATGAGACCCTCTTTATGGCCGCGGTGCTCCTGCTGGGAGGGAAACTGACCTCCGATCCGCAAAAGCGCGCGGCCCTGTGGCTGGCCGTGGCCTTTATGTGGGTGAATATCCTCAAATACCATCTGCAGATGGTGCTGCAATCCACCCACCGCATCCCGGAGTACGCCCGCAGCTACGCCGGCGAGCGGCTGCTCTATTTTGTGCTGGTGCTGCTGTGTCTGGCTCTGGGCCGGCGGGACTTTCAGTACGTGGCCGGGATGGAGATCCTCAGCGTGGCGGCGGTGCTGCTCTACGCGGCATGGCTTTGCCGGGAGGTGACCTTCGTCCGGCCGCTGCCGCCCCGGCAGGCATTGCCCCTCATGGGCGAGCTGATCCGCTCCGGCCTGAAGCTCACCCTTGCCACCGCCGCCGGCCAGCTGATCGTGGGCATCGTCCGCTTTGCCATCGAACAGCACTGGGGCGTGTCCACCTTCGGACAGATATCCCTCTCGCTGAGCATGGCGAACATGCTCATCACCTGCATCTCCGCCGTGGGGATCGTGCTCTATCCCCGGCTGCGCCGGGCCGGCCGGGAGACGCTGTCCGCCCTGTACCTGCCCGCCAGGACCTGCCTGTCGGCGGTCATGTATGGCCTTTTGGCGTTTTATGTCCCGGGAAAGCTGCTGCTGGAGCTGTGGCTGCCCAAGTACGGGGAGGGACTGCGGTATCTGGCGATCCTGTTCCCCCTGTGCATCTATGAGACCAGGACCAGCGTGCTGGCCTGGACATACTTAAAGACCCTCCGCCGGGAGCGGGATATCATGGGCGCCAACGTGTGCGTGGTGCTGGTGAGCCTGGCGGTGACGTTCCTCACGGTCCATGTCCTGGGCAGCCTGGACATGGCGGTGCTGTCCATCATCGTGCTGTACGCCGTGAAGGCCATCCTCACGGAGACGCTGCTGGCCCGGCAGATGCCCCTGCCCATCGGGCGGGATCACCTGCTGGAGGGGGCAATGACCGCCGCGTTCATCCTCTGCAACTGGCTGCTGCGGCCCCTGCCGGCCATCGGCGTCTACGGAGCGGCGTATCTTTTGTATCTGGCGGCGAAACGAAAGGGTCTGCTGGCGTCGGTACGGGAGCTGCGGGCACTCATGACGGAGAAGGAGGCGGAGGCATGAAGAGGAAGCCAAAGATGAGCCTGGGCATGTTCGACCTTCTGAAGGGCGTCATCATCCTCTACATGATCTTCCGGCACACGACGTGCTATGTGGACCAGACGGATACGCTGATCGAGAAGCTGCTGTTCACCATGTTCCTCCCGACCCTGTTCACAGTGAGCGGATACTGGCTCAAAAAGCGGAAGCTGAAGGACGGGCTGAAAAGCAGTATCCAGTCCCTGCTGAAGCCCTATCTCATCGTGTGCGCCGTCATCCTGGCCGTGGGCGCGGTCCACCGGGCGCTGATCAACGACATGAGAGACTGGGTGGACAGCTTTCTGGTCCCCATCATCCTTGGTACATCGGGCGAGGGGGGCCGGATCGGCGCCATGTGGTTCGTGCTGGCGCTGTTCATCGGCTGGTGCCTGTTCTTCCTGGCGGTGGACCTGCTGGGGGAGAGAGGTCAGATCATCGCCGCCTGCGCCGGCGCCCTGGCCGGAGCGCTGCTGCTGCCGCTGCCCTTTCAGATCGGCCAGGGACTGATCGCCTTTTTCTATGTCTACGCCGGATACTTCATCAAGCGGAAAAAGCTGCTGGAGAGACAGCTCGGTCCCTGGGTCTGGGCGCTGCTGATCGCGGTATGGGCGGCGGGCGCCTGCTTCGGCGGGCTGAACCTGGCCTTGTACAAGATCGAAAACGGCTTTTTGAGCATCCCCGGGGCGCTCAGCGGCGCGTTTTTGCTGATCCGGCTGTTTTTGTGTCTGAACGCCCTGGAATGGCGGGCGCTGGAGCCCATCCGCTGGCTGGGGCGGTATTCGCTGTGGATATTGTGCGTCCATGCCGTGGAGGATGAGGTATTTCCCTGGAAGATCCTGTTTTGGTTCGTCCCCAGAGAATCCGTTTTGGGGCTTGGCTTGCACTTTGTGCTGCGCATGGCGCTCGTCGTCGCCATGTGCCACGGCATGCTCTGGCTGCGGCGGCGGACGGCGGAGAGAAAACGGGCCGTGGGTCCGGGCATATAAAATTCCAGATCAAAGGAAAAACGAGGTTTGAGGAATGCTTGACGAGATCATTGCAATAGCAAAGGGCTTTTGCCAGGAGGACATCCAGTGGGGCGCGGATACCTCCGTTCTGACGGACATGGAGCTGACGAGCCTGGAGATATTCGAGCTCATCGGCCAGGTGGAGGACCGGTTTTCGGTCCGGATCACCGACCGGCAGCTGCGGAACATCGTGACCCTGGGCGACCTTGCCGACGCGGTAAAGGAGAAACGGAGCGGAAAATGAAGAAGAAACTGATGTGCCTCTTCTGCGTCCTTCTGGCGCTGGCGCTGTGCGTTCCCGCTGTCCCCGCGCAGGCGGAGGCCCAGCCCCAGACGACCCCGGAGCATGAACTGAACGAGGACGATATCCGGGAAGCCATGTCCATGTCCGGCGCCTACGATATGCGGGAATATGACGGCGAAAAACTGCATTTTTATGAGCTGCGAAGGGCGAGCCTCCCCCAGAACAGCCCCATTTTGATCATGCTGCACGACGCCGGGAACAGGAAAGAAGGAATGTCCGGCCTCGTAAAGCCGTTCGTGGACGCGGGGTATGTGGTGGTGGTGCCCGACCTGCCCGGCTGCGGCGAGAGCATATCGGATGAGCCCCTGGATATGTTCGACATCATCCAGCAGGCGGCCCACAACGTGGATATCATCCGCTCCATGTATGAGAACATGATGTACGCCGACTCGGAGACCTTCGCCCTTCTGGGCAGCTCCCTGGGGGCGCTCACGTCGCTTTACTACGCCGCCTACAGCGAGACGAAGCCCCAGTGCGTGGTGAGCTATTACGGCTCGCCCGATTGGAGCAAGTTGCTGAACAGCGGTTTGTACTACACTTACCGCCAGAACGGGGAGAGCGTGCCCATGACCACGATCGAGGAAAAGAAGCGTCTGCACACAGAGATCACGGAGAACGCGCCGGACCAGAACATGGAGGAGCTCCTCTCCGTCCCGCTGCTGCTGATGAACAGCGACACGGACGATATCTTCCCCCTGGAATGGATCGAGGATTTCCAGGAGCGGGCTGCGGCGTATCCCAACCAGCTCACCGTCTCTGTCAAGGAGGGGGCGGAGCACGCCAATTTAGGCGATGTGGATGTGACGGAGACGGCGGCGTTTTTGCAGGAGCATATGCCCTCAGTGCTGGCCCAGGCGCAGACACAGCCGTAAAGCGAGGGAGGAACATCCATGAAAAAGAAAAGGCAATCCGGCCTGGAACTGGGGCGCATCATATGTATGCTACTCGTCATTGCCGGTCATTACGGGGAGCAGGGGGCATACCGTGTGACCACGCCGGGTGATTTAGGTATGAATGTCTTCTTCATACAGGTGATTAGTTTGTTCGGGTGGGTAGGCTGCTCGGTGTTCCCGGTGATCAGCGGCTACTTTATGCTTGAAAAGACGACCGTTGACCGTTACAAGATCGCCATGGTCGTCTTTGACGTGGCCTTTCTCACCGCGATGGTTGGTGTTTTTGTCCAGACGGCTGGAATTGCCCAAGTCACTTTGTTCAGCGTAGCGCGTGCGGGGATGACTTGGTACGTGATATATAATCTGATTTTTTCCTTCTTCGTTCCTTTCCTCAATAGACTTTTGCGATCGCTGGACAAGAAGTCATTTCAAACGCTGTTGGCGCTGATCTTCATTTTCTGGTCGGTCATCCCCACCCTGACCTTCCACCAAGTCACCTATGGAAGACTGGACTATTTTATCGTTTTTTATACGATCGGCGCCTACATCCGGCGATATGTCCACGGGCAGGTCCGCTATAAGAATGGGTGGAACCTGGTCATCTGCCTGGGCGCCTGTGCGCTCATGGTGCTCTCGGTGGCGGTCTTTGACGCCATGGCGAAGATCACAGGCAACACCTTTTTCATGGAGAACGCCTACTATTTCAGGGATTACAACATGATCCTGCCGGTCATCGGCACTGTCTCTCTGTTTTTGTTTTTTTCCAATTTGGAGTTTTATTCCCGGCCTGTCAATTATGTGGCTGGGTCGATACTGCATGTGCTGATCATCCATATGAACGCCTATATGCGGCGGTGGATTTGGGAGGGCGTCTATCCCAACGCGGCCTATGCCGCCTGGCCGTACATCCACGCCCCGGTGAAGATCCTGTGTGTGTTCGCCGGGTGCCTGCTCGTCTCGATGGTCTATCGGGCCACCGTGCGCAAATGGGCGGGGAAGGCCCTTGGACGGTGGAAGTTCCTGCGCGGGAGCAGGGCGGAAGGAGGCGGCGCATGAGCCAGCCGATCCGGGTGGCACAGATCCTGGGGGATATGACCGGCTATGGCGTGGAGCGATACGTCATGAAATACTACCGCTACATGGACCGGAGCAAGGTGCAGTTCGACCTCGTGGCCCATGAGGGCTCGACCGTGATCCCCTATGAAGAGGTCGAGCGGCTGGGCGGCCGGGTGTTCCTCGTCCCGGCCTATCATCGCCTGGGAGAATACATGACCGCGCTGGAGGGGCTTTTCCGGGAGAATCGGTATCCCATCGTCCACGCCCAGATCGGCACCATGAGCGTGTTCCCCCTCTGCGCCGCCAAGCGAGCCGGCGTCCCCTTTCGCGTCGTCCACAACCACTCCGCCGCCGCGCTGAGCGAGGGGAAGAAGAGCCTGCTCAAATACGCGCTGCGGCCCTTTGCAAAGGTGTACGCCACCCACTACGCCGCCTGCTCCCGGCACGCGGCGGAATGGCTTTTCGGCCGGAGGACCGTGGAGCGGGGCCAGGCGATGATCTTCGATCCTGTGAGCGAGCTGGACGAGTACCGGTACGATCCGGCCGTCCGCGCCCAGGTCCGGCAGGAGCTGGGACTGGAGGGGCGTTTCGTGGTGGGCCACGTGGGGCGGTTTTGCGATCAGAAGAACCACCTGTTTTTGGTGGACATTTTCCGGGCCATCCATGAGCGGCGGCCAGAGGCGCGGCTGCTGCTGGCGGGCGACGGGGATACGAGAGCCGCCGTGGAGGAGAAGCTGGAGCGGCTGGGCCTGCGGGACGACGCGCTCTTTCTTGGTCTGCGGGAGGACGTGGGCCGGCTGTATCAGGCGATGGATGTGTTCCTGCTCCCGTCTCTGTATGAGGGCCTCCCGGTGGTGGCCGTGGAGGCGCAGGCGGCGGGCTTAAAGGCGGTCGTCTCTACCGGGGTGACAGAGGAAGCAAAGGTGCGGGACGACATGGCGTTTTTGGAGCTGTCCGCCGGCGCGGAGCGCTGGGCGGAGGAAGCGCTCAGGGCGGACCCGGCCGGCCGGGCGTATGAGGGGGACTATTCCGCCTTTGACGTCACGGTCCAGGCGAAGCTTTTGGAACAGTTTTACTGCGGTCTGGTCCAGGCTGACGGCCGTATTGTCCCGGAGAAGGACGTCAGCAGATCATAGCGAAAGGTCGTGGGGATGGTTATGAGCGAGCCGATCCGTGTCGCCCAGGTCATGGGGAGAATGAGCGGTTATGGCGTGGAGCAGTACATCATGAACTATTACCGCCATATCGACCGTGAAAAGGTCCAGTTCGATCTTATCGTCGATGAGGATTCGACCGAGATCCCCCGGGAGGAGATCGAGCGGTTGGGCGGCCGGGTGTTCCTGGTCCCCCGCTGGGAGGCGCTGGGGAAGTACATGACCGTCCTGGAGAAGCTCTTCCGGGAAAACCGGTATCCCATCGTCCATGCCCAGACCAGCCCTTTGGATATCTTTCCCTTCTGCGCCGCCAAAAGGGCGGGCGTGCCCATCCGCATCTCCCAATGCCACACCACCGCCCCAAAAGGATATGGAAAAAAGCGACTGATCAAAAGCGTTATGCGCCCCCTCGTGAAGGTGTATGCCACCCACTATGCCGCCTGTTCCAGGGAGGCGGCCGCGTGGCTCTTCGGCCGGAGGACCGTGGAGCGGGGGGATGTGAAGATCATCTATACGGGGATCGAGCTGGAGCAGTACCGGTACGACGCGGCTGTCCGCGCCCAGGTCCGGCAGGAGCTGGGGCTGGAGGGACGGTTCGTGGTGGGCCACGTGGGCCGGTTTTCTATCCAAAAGAACCAACCGTTTCTGGTGGATGTTTTCCGGGCCATCCACGAGCGCCGGCCGGACGCGCTGCTGCTGCTGGCGGGCGATGGTGAGACGAGACCTGCCATCGAGGAAAAACTGGAACGGCTGGGCCTGCGGGACGACGCGCTCCTTCTTGGCCGGCGGGACGACGTGGGGCAGCTGTATCAGGCCATGGATGTGTTTTTGTTCCCATCCCTGTTTGAGGGCTTGGGCATGGTGGCCGTGGAGGCCCAGGCGGCGGGCTTGAAGGCGGTCGTCTCCACCGAGGTGCCGGAGGAGGCGCAGGTGCGGGAGGACATGGCGTTCCTGCCCCTCGCCGCCGGCGCGGAGCGCTGGGCGGAGGAGGCGCTGCTGGCGGACCCGGATACCCGGGCCTTCGAGGGGGATTTTTCTCGATTTGACGTCACCGAGCAGGCAAAGCGGCTGGAGCAGTTCTACTGCGGGCTGCTGGGGATATAGGCCGGACGCATAAATATTCATGTTTTGTATGGATATATACAGGGTATAAGCCCGGAAAGGGAAAAGATGGAGCATTCACTGTGGGAGCTGATCCATGAGCTGGTGAAGGGGCATGAGGATATGCCCGCCGTGCTTTACCGGGAGGGAGAGCGGACGGTCCGCGTCAGCTACGGCGCGCTGCTGCAGGACCTGGAGACGGCGGCCCGTCTTGCCGCCGCTCTGCCGGAGAGCCGGATCGGCATCTGGGGCGGCAGCTCCTATGCCTGGATCGCTGCCGCTTACGGCTGTCTGCTGGCCGGCAAGCATGTGATCCTCTTCGACGAGTCCATCGGCGAGGAGGACTTCCGCCGGCTGGCGGAGTATGCCGACGCGGAGGCTTTCGCCGTGAGCCCGGAGCTCGCCGCCGAGGCGGGGGAGCTGTTCCCGGACCGGGCCGTGTACGGCTTTGACCGGTTCGCGGAGCCCGCCGGCCGGGGAGAGACGCGCTGGGTCCCCGGCGAGTCGGAGAAGAGCATCGTCATCTTCACCTCCGGCACCTCCGCCGGCGCCAAGGGAGTGGTGATCCCGGCGGCCACGCTGGCGGAGCATCTGCGGCTGTTCAAGCACGCCCTGCCCGGAGAGGCGGAGGAAGTCTATTTCTCTCCCATCCCGTTTTTTCACATCTTCGGTTTTTTGATGGTCATCGAGGTGTTCAACCGGCACGGGGTTTTCTGCATCGGCAGCGGCGTGCGGGAACTGAAAAACGACCTGTGGGCCTACGACGCCCACAACGTGTCCCTGGTGCCCAGCATGATCAAGTTCGCTCTGGACACCTGCGGCTTCCCGCCCAGGACGCGCAAGGTGATCACCGGCGGGAGCGCCTGCCCGGGAGAGTATCAGGACATGCTCCGGCGGCGCGGCATCGACCTGTTCGCCATGTATGGTATGAGCGAGGTGATCGGTCTGGCCGCCATCAGCGAGGCGGGCGGGGAGCTGCTCCGCTACCGGCCGGTGGATGGGGTGGACGTGCGCCTGAGCGAAGAGGGGGAGGTCCTGCTGACCCTGCCCTGCCACTTTGAGGGGTATTACAAGAAGGACGAGGAGACCCGCCAGGTGCTCCGGGGCGACACGGTGATGACCGGGGACCTGGGCCAGATGGACGAGGCGGGATACCTGCGGATCGTGGGCCGCATGGGGGAGATGATCGTGCTGCGAAACGGCGAGAAGCTGAACGCGGCGGATCTGGACAGGGAGCTGTCCGCCCTGCCGGGCGTCCGGGAGGCGGCCGTGTTCGGCTATGACGGATACCCGGTCCTGGCGTACACGCCGGGAGAGGATTTCGACGAGGAGCGCTTCCAGGCCGCGCTGGCGCAGTATAACCGGGGCAGGCCCGTGGACAGAAAGATCGTCCGGGTGTGGGATCACCGCGACAGCCTGCCCCGGACGGCCATGAGCAAGATCAAGAGGAACGGGCTGGCGGAGGAATACCGGAAGCTGAGCCGCGGCGGGGACTGAACGGACCCCAGCGTGTCAAAAGGAGGTTCATATGAAGAAAGCAGTAACCCGGCGGCGCAGACTGATGGCGGCGTGCCTGTGCCTGGCGATGGTTTGGACGCTGGTCCCTGCTGCGGCGCGGGCCGATACGGCTACGCCCCTGAACGAGCACATCAAGGCCAGCCGCCGCATAGCCGATCCCGGCACGATGGACGCGTATATGGAGGAACTGTTCAGCGCCGCGGACGGCAACCGCTATGCCGGGCGGGTCTGGACGGACAAGACCGTGTTCGCCTGCGGCGCCGGGACGGAGCAGGGCGGTCTGGCCGGGAACATCCTCCCGCTGGATGAGCTCACCGACGGATACGAGGGGACCGTGGGCTTTGACGCCGACTTTCTGAATGTGTACTCCGCCCTGGGCTCCACCCAGGTGGTCAACGACTATATGACGTCGCCGCTGGACCTGGTGATCGTGCTGGATATGTCCGGCTCCATGGCCCAGAGCACCCAGTATCCGATCCTGGCCGACCGCAACAACGGCTATCAGGAGACCATGACCGAGCGGATCGAGAACTCCCGTATCCAGGTGACGCTGGACGCCGTCAACGAGACCATCGACGCCTTCATGGAGGACAACCGCCAGAACCGGGTGGCGGTGTGCGTATACGGCGCCAACGCCACGGTGCTCATGCCCCTGGCCCACTACCAGAGGGTGGAGGGCGAGCCGTATCTGACGGTGGGCGGCATGGAGACCCTCTATGACCGGGACGACTACTCCACGCCGGCGGAGCTGGGGCATCCGGAGCTGCCGCCGGAGGAGGGCATCTGGACCATCAACCGGGACGCCTGCTATACCGTGGTGGCCAACGCGTTGTATGACCAGAGCGCCAACGCCCCGGAGACCTTTGATGAGGTCTGGAACCGGACCGTCAGCAACAACGTGAAAAACAGCGTGCTCCATCCCGATCCGGACCTGGATGGGGACGGCCAGCAGCTCAAGGCGGACCAGTACGTGGGCTATATGACCAACACCCAGGGCGGCATTTTCCTGGGCATGAAGCAGCTGGCGGACACGGAGGACATGATCTATACGGAGACCCTGGAGGAGGGGGAGACGGTCAACCTGGCCCGGGTCCCCGCCGTCATGATCCTGACGGACGGCGGCGCTAACTTCGCTTTCAACGCCAAGGCCGAGGACAGCTGGCACGAGCTGCCCTGGAACGCCGGCGATGAGTGGTATGACGTCTACCTGCCCCAGGAGGACATCACCGATCTTTACAACGAGGGGATCGCCGAGAGCAAGCTGACGTCTATCCCCAAGTATGACGACAGCGGCATCTTCTACGACAGCGACGCGGATGTGGGCGGCACGCCGGCCACGATCCTGGAGGTGCTGATGACGGCGTCCTATATGAAGACCGTCGTGGAAAAGCACTATGAACAGGGCTGGGAGCAGGGCCGTGCCGAGCAGGACAGCCGCGTGCCGCTGAGCGTGTTCACCGTCAGCGTGGACGCGATCCATCTGCCCGCCTGGGGCCGGTACCGCATCTATCCCACCATGGACCCGCAGGTGTATTTCAACGCCACGTTGTGGAACGACCCCAACTACGCCTGCATAGGCTCCGACTTTTTGGCGCCCCTCCCCTGGAGAACGGAAAGAGATATCCAGATGGAGGACCTGCTGCCCTATACCTACGGTAAATGGGAGGAGTGGAAATCCCTCGAGTCCTCCGACGAGACGATCTCCGTGCTGGCGGACTGGATCGGCAATCCGGGGAGCGTCGGGCCGGAGATCATACAGCTGGACGACGATGAGGAACACACGCTGACCTTTTGCGCCACGCTGCGGATCCATCCTCTGCCGGAGGACTACGCCTATGAGCGGGCGGATGAGACAGGCGAGACGGTGGAGCGGGTCCTGGTCAGCAACCAGGATGTGATCGACAACATCGTCTATCCCGACATGTTCTACGATGTGGAGTCGGAAGAGTTGAGCAGCGTGTTCCAGGACGTGGTCGCCATGCTCACGGAGAGCGTCTTTGTGCCCATCGAGGGCAAAAACGCCGCGGGCGCCGAGGACAGCCTCACCTATCGGGATGAGCTCGGGACGTATATGCAGGTGAAAAACGGCTCTGTGGAGGCCCTCGCCTCCGAGAAGGGCTCTGCGTGGCAGCGCTACGATATGGCCGCACTCCTGTTCGGCGAGATGCACGGACTGACGCGGGCGGCGGTCTATGACGCCGCCTTCAACGCCGACCATACGACCGTTTTGAACGATGGGACGGAGGTGTTCCCGGAGGGTTGGTACAGAGGGACCGGCGGCGAGGCAGAATACCGCGCGCCGGGGGACGCCCCGGACGATGCCTGGGCCGACGGCTGGGTCTACCGCGTCGGCGTACAGACGCTGGCCGACTTCGTCCCCACCGTCGGCGGCAGGGGTGACCTTGCCGGCGTGGGGGAGGACACCGTGTATACCCTTTATCGCTTCACCGACAGCGAGAGGGAGGCAAACCGGCTGCGCATCAACCCCGTCTACGGGAAGATCGTGCCCGTCACGCTGAACAATATGTGGGAGGGTCTGAAGGAGAAGCCCGCGGACAACGCCCTGTACAAGGATGAGAGAGGCATCTACCGCCTCAGCGATATCCGTGTCTGGACGGAGAGCCGTGCCGACGGGACGGCGCAGAGCATCTGCGTGGACATCCCCGTGAGCGCCCTGCCCACCCAGATGGCCGAGATCTCCATGGGCCCGTACGACCCGGAGAGCTTTGAGACGAATCTGGGCGACAGGACCCAGTCCACGCCGTTCCGGCTGTTTTACGCGGCGGGGCTGGATGAGGAGCTGATCGAACAGGGGCTCTACAGCGGGGAGGACGGCGTCGATGTGGAGGCGCTGCCCCGGGAGTATCTGAGCGGCCACCGGAGCGGCGGCATCGGCAGCGTGTGGTTCCTGTCCGGCCTCTATGAGGAGGGGCCCGGCAGCGCCAGCGTGACGTTCGTCCCCAGCGGCGAGAACTGCTACTATCTCTGCCAGGAGGCGCTGCCCCTGTATGCCCACGCGTACCGGGCGGCCCCGGATGGGGAGCCCGTGTGCGTCGACGGGACCGGCGGTCAGGCGGAGGCGTCCAACAGCGCGACGGTCTGGGAGGATGGCAGCACCGGCGGCGGCCTGTGGGCCGGCGGCGCATACATAGGCACCTACGCGGACGAGGCGGCGTTTGCCGCGGCCCGCGCGGCGCTGTTTGACCGGAACGGCGTGACCATGATCCGGGACAGCTTCGGCCACCGGTACCCCTATGCCGAGGACGGCATCGTCTTTTTCCAGAGGGACCTGATCACGGACGGGACCGTCCGTCCGGAGGACAGCTATTTCTTCGCGCAGGAGAACTATCTGCCCGGCGAAGAGGGGCAGGGCGGCGCGACGGTGCAGCTGGCCGGCTGCAGCAAGGGCGCGGACTTTGCCTCGGGCGACGCCCGGGAGAGCGTGGACGCTGGGGAGTATCTCTGCTGGGCGGACGGCACCGGCAGCACGGACATTGTCGCGGACTTCGCGGCGGTGCCGGGGGACGTCACCCGCGGCAGGCCGACGCTGGAAAAGCTCACGTACCGGGGCCAGGAGCTGAGAGACTATTTGAGTGCTGTCGGCATCGCCGAACCGGCGCTGACGGCGCAGTTCACATACTGGCTCACCATGCAGGAACAGCTGATGTACCTGCTGGATCTGGACGGCGACGGCCTCATCAGCGAGCAGGAGTATCTGTCGGTGGGCCTCATCTGGGTCCAGGCGGCGAAGCCGGGCAGTACCCGCACCGGCGAGCTTGCCAAGACGGTCCGTGTGAAGGCGCAGAACGCTACCCTGACGGCGGACGACAGCTATACGCCGGCGTCCGATGCGTACCGGGGCGCGAACGGCGCGTTCATCCTCTGCGACAGTCTTGGAAACGAAGGGAAGCTCACGATCCGGAACACCCTGCTCTATATTACGAACAGTATAGAAGCGCCGGAGGGGCTTAAGGATACGGCGTTCCGCTATCAGCTGTATGTGGAGGGCTTCACAGGCGCCCATGACGCCGTCGTGCTCCGCTATGACCCCGATAAGGGCAGCTGGCTCCAGCAGATCGCGGAGATCGCTGTGCGCACCGATGGCGCCGGCCTGGCGCTGGCCGCCAACGGCCTTCCCGCCGTCGTCGACAGGAACGGCGCGTTCGTCGGCGCCGGCGCGGCGTATTCGGTCGAGGGAAATTACTATTTGTATATTCCTCCGGAAGGCACGGCCACATACCGCGCCCAGCTCCAGGACGAAGCCATGGGCACGGAGGAGTGCTATGTCAAGGACGCCTGGCTCGTGCCCACGGGCCGGGTGGACGGCCAATGGACTTTTGACGGGAGCGATGCCCAGGGCTATCTGCATGCGGACAGCCTTTTCGCGGCGCGCCTGGAGCCGGACGGCGAGAGCACGGACATACGCGTGGCGTCCGACTACCTCATCGACGTCACGTATCAGACCAAGACCCTTTATTTCGGCAGCCGTGTGGACGAGGACGGCGCGCAGACGCCGCTGGGCCTTAACGACCTCTTCGACAGGACGCCCTTCTGGCTGAACGACACCACCTGCGCCGCCATTCCCGGCCAGCAGCGGGCCGTCATGGAGACGGCGGAATTTGACCGCGCTTCGGCGCTGGCGGGCGGGGCTGTGTGGATCGGCTGGGACGAGGTCGCCAGCCATACGGCGGAGGTGGTCCTCGGCGACGGCGAGGGCCTGCTTTTGAGCGTCCGGCCCGGCTCGGGGTACCGCGTGACCGAGGAGGGGATGGGCGAGGAAGGCTTCCTGCTCCGGGAGGCCAGCCAGGCCTGCGAATATGAGACTGCACGCTATGGGATCGACGACATGCGCGACCCCAGCGGCAGCGCGTTCATCGACGCCTGGAGCGTCATCACCGGCGACGACGCGGATATGGATCACCAAAACTGCGCCAGGCTCCCGGAGGGCCCCGACGAATATGACGGGGAAGAAGCGGTCCGGCACTGGACGGTCTATGACACGCTGCAGATGGACTACAGCACGCGCAGCCAGATGGAGCTGAAGTCCCGCGCGCGTTTTTCCACCGCTCTGGCGGGGGAGCGCGTCTACGGGATGTACGGCATGACCGACAGCGCCGAGATGGGTCTGCACTATGTGAACGAGTATGAGCCCTCCGCCCTGGTGATCGCCAACTGGCTGAATACCGCCAGGGAGGATGTCCGCCTGAGCTGGGACGACATGGAGCAGGCGTTCACCTTTACCCTCTCGCTGGACGGCGCGCCGGCGGACGGGTCTTTGACCTATGCTGTCACCGGCTATGAAAACGGCGAGCAGGTCACCATCGCCAGCGGCAGGCTGCTCGCCGCGGGCGGCGGGACGGCCGCGGACGGGGACATCCGGGCGGAGGCGGCCGGCGTTTGGCGCTTCACGCTGAAGGGCGGCCAGCAGATGACGGTCAGCGGACTTCCCCAGTCCGCGGCCTATCGGGTGACCCAGGAGCCCGCCTCCGGCTACCAGGCCACCGCCGCCCCCGGCGGGACCGTGGACAAGGACCAGTGCGTGTCTGTCGCGGGTTCGTTCGACGGGGCCGGTCAGGCCGCTGAGATCGTCACCTTCACGAACACAAAGGCCGTGCGGAGCATGGTGACCGCAGACAAGGACGAAGGACTGGACGTCTGGCTTTGGGCGGCGCTGGCGGCGGCCTTGGCGCTGAACGTGGCGGCGACGGTCTTTGTGGTGGTCAAACGCCACAGCTACAGGCGCGCGCGGAGAAAAGCCCGCGGGAGACGGGACAGATAAGCGGACATGATCGGGAAGGAGCGGTACAGATGAGAGGCTTGTCCAAACTGGCAATCAAGCTCGCGGCGCTGCTGCTCCCGTTCCCGCTGGCCGTCGCGATAGCGCTGTCTGTGTTCCCCACGTACTTTTTCGATCCGGAGTACGGATGGTACCGGCAGAATCGGGAGTATGCCGAGGGTGACGGCGAGCCCTGCCGGGTGATGATCATGGGCGACTCCGCAGCCAAGGTGGCGTGCCGGCCCGCGCTGCTTTCGGACGACACCTATAATTTCTCCCTGCAGGGCGCCACTCCCATCGAGGAGTACTATTTCCTGCGGGAGTATCTGGAGAACCATGAGGCGCCCGAATATCTGCTCTATATGCAGGGGCCCTGGTACTTTGTCACGGATGAGTTTTTTTGGAGCCGGCAGGTATATTTCCACCTGCTCGATGACGGCGAGATGCGGGAGATCGAGGAGCAGCTGCGGCAGACCGGCGATCTTTCCCCCTTTGGCGTCGCCTCTTTGCGGGAATTCCAAAAAGAAGCCGCGCTCTACCGCTTCTATACGCCGCAGAAATATGGCGTGGTATTCCTGAAGGGCCTCGCGCTGGATCTGACCGGGCATAGCCGCAGGGAAGGGTACCAGGAAAATTATGATTATGTCGTCGCGAACAAAGGGCAGTCGCAGTATTACGCGAAAGGGGCCAACGACCAGCCCGTGATGACTATCGAAAGGGATACGTTCTCGCCCAGCGAATTGATCGACCGCTATTTCCGGGCCCTGATCGGGCTGTGCCGGGAGAACGGTATCCAGTTCATCTTCCAGAGCCCGCCCCAGAACATGAGCACAAAGGACAGCATCAACAGCGGGTGGATCGACGGGTTCATAGCGTATATGGAAGGCGTCCGGGCCGATCATCCCGAGATCAGCGTGGACGCCGCGTGGGAATGGTATGAAAGCGGGTACTTTGACGACGCATTCCATCTCGATCAGGACGGCGCGGAGCGCTTTTGCGCCCAGCTGCGGGAAAAATATCCTTATGTGTTTGGTGAGGTGACATGAAGGTGAAAGAACTGGAATACCCCTTCGACACGGAAGCGATCTTGGCCAGAAAGAAGAGGCTCCGGCGGGAGCTTTTGGAGAGCGGCGCGGCGTTTACTGACAAGAAAGTGGCCATCCTGGGTGGGTCCACCACCAGCGGTATCAAGCAGGTCCTGGAGCTGTTCCTGCTGAACTACGGCATTCGGCCGAGCTTTTATGAGTCGGAATATGACCAGTACTATCAGGACGCCATGTTCCCCAATCCGTCGCTGGAGGCGTTCGCGCCGGACGTCATCTATATCCATACCAGCAACCGGAACGTGACGGCCTGGCCCCAGGTGGCGGACAGCGCGGAGACCGTGGACGGTCTCATCCGGGCCGAGACGGACAGGTTCATCGGCATGTGGGACCGGCTGGCCGCGGTATATCACTGCCCCATCATCCAGAATAACTTCGAGATGCCGCTGTACCGCCTGATGGGCAACCGGGACGCCTATGACATCCATGGAGCCGTGAACTTCCTGACGCGGCTGAACATGGAGTTCTATGCGTATGCCCAGACCCATGAGAATTTCTATATTTGCGACATCAACTATATCTCCGCTGACTACGGGCTGAAGGAATGGTCAAAGCCGTTCTACTGGCATATGTACAAATACGCCCTGAACGTCTCCGCCATCCCGTATTTGTCCTTTAATGTGGCGAACATCATCAAGTCCCTGTTCGGAAAGAACAAGAAGGGCTTCGTGCTGGACCTGGACAACACCCTGTGGGGCGGCGTCATCGGGGACGACGGCGTGGACAACATCGCGCTGGGACCGGAGGAGCCGGAGGGACAGGCCTATTCGGCGTTCCAGCGGTATATCAAGGCCCACAAGCAGCTGGGCGTACTGCTGAACATCGACTCGAAGAATGACCGCGACAACGCCATCGCCGGGATCGGGCACAGGGACAGCGCCTTCACCGAGGACGATTTCATCTGCGTCAAGGCCAACTGGGACCCCAAGGACAGAAACTTCGCGGCCATCGCCGAGGAGCTGAACCTGCTGCCGGAGAGCCTGGTGTTCATCGACGACAACCCGGCGGAGCGGCATATCGTCACCGAGCAGCTCAAGGGCGTGCAGGCGCCGGCCATCGGGGACGTGACCGAGTACATCCAGACCATCGACCGGTCCGGATTCTTTGAGGTGACGACCCTGTCCAAGGACGATCTGAAGCGCAACGAGATGTACCGGGAGAACGTCCAGAGGGCGCGGCTGGAGGCCAGCTTCGCGGATTATTCGGATTACCTGCGGAGCCTGGATATGTCGGCGGTCATCCGGCCCTTTGAGCCGGCCTATATGGCCCGGATCGCCCAGCTGAGCAACAAGTCCAACCAGTTCAACCTGACGACCCGGCGGTACACCCAGGCGGAGCTCGAGCAGACGGCGGCGGACCCCGACTATATCACCCTGTACGGCAAGCTGACGGACCGGTTCGGAGACAACGGCGTGGTGTCGGTGGTGATCGGCCATGTGGCGGGCGAGGCGTGCCATGTGGACCTGTGGATCATGAGCTGCCGGGTGCTGAAGCGGGATATGGAATACGCCATGATGGACGCGCTGGCGCATGCCTGCCAGGCCCGGGGCGTGAAAAAGATCGTGGGGCATTATTATCCCACGGCTAAGAACGGGATGGTCCGGGAGTTCTATGGAGCCCAGGGATTCACGAAAGTGTCCGAGGACGGGCAGGGCAACACCGACTGGGAGTACGAGCTCGGCGGCGATTATGAGAACAAAAACAAAGTGATCAGAATAGAGGAATAAAGGAGAATAGACCATGACGAGAGCAGAAGTTTACGAGCGGCTGAACGGGGTGTTTCGGGACGTGTTCGACGACGAGACCATCACCGTGTGCGACGAGACCACCTCGGATGACGTCGAGGGCTGGGACAGTCTGGAGCACATCAACCTGGTGGTGGCCGTGGAGAGCGAGTTCGGCATCCGCTTCAATATGGGCGAGGTCAACAAGCTGAAAAACGTGGGGGAGATGGCGGACATCATCCTGCGGCAACTGGGGTGACCCGGAAGGAAAGTGGCTGCGTATCCGCATCGATAAGGCTTGGATATCCCGAGAGCCTATGACCAGCAAAAGGAGGCAGGCGGGATGGATGTCATAAAGATCATAGCGAAATACAGCGAACTGCGCGACAGAGGCCGGTATTATTTGCTCAGAGACAAGAGGGAGAGCCTGCACGACAGACTCAAGGAAAAAAGCCTTATCGTTCTCAGCAGCGACTGCCTCGGCGGAAAACTGATGAAGGATTATATGCTTCCCTGCTACACGCCGACTGTGAACATATGGTTCACGGGGGAGGATTTTCTGAAGATCTGTGAGGACCCGCAGAGGTATTTCCGTCAGGAGATCACAGAGGGCGAGGCGGATTTTGAAAATCACCCGACGGGGATCGTCGACGATGTCGTGCTGCATTTCGGGCATGAGGAGAGATTTGAGGACGGCGCCAAAAAATGGAGAAGAGGCTGCAAGCTGTATGAGAAGGCGATAAAAGGTCCCCATGAGATCTGCGTCGTGATGACAGACCGAAACGGATTCGCGCCCGAACTGGTCGAGCGGTTCGAAAAGCTGCCCTATCGCTATAAAGTGCTGTTCACGCACCGGAAATATGAGAATGCCCCGCACACGTTTTATATGAAGGGGGAGGACTCCAGGGAATGCGTAGACACCATAACCCGTTTTGAACACGTGATCTCATTGAAACGGCGGTATGAACGCTTTGACTTTTATCAGTGGTTCCGCGAAATATACTTATAAGCATTCATATCCGATATTCCATTGACGCCGCGGCGGCAATGGGAGTGCCTGGATTTTTACAGAACAGGAATCATTCCCAATGGAGATCACATCATTTTCCTTTTTTGCGATGGTGGGCGTGAGCCTGCTGATCTACTGGCATATGCCGGCCCGGCACCAGTGGAAGCTGCTGCTGGCGGACAGCATCATTTTCTACTTTGCCAACGCCACCTGGTACACGTTCGCCTACGTGGCCGTGAGCGCGGCGAGCGTATACGGGGCGACGAGGTATTTTGCGCGGCAGAGCGACGGAAAAGCAAAAAAACGAGTCCTGGCGCTGACGCTGGCGGTGAACGTCGGCATCCTGGCGGTGCTCAAGTATACCAACCTGGCGATCCATACCTTCAACTTTCTGGGGGAGCGCATCCTGCGCGTCCGGGGCGTCAGCGACGTGGCGTGGCTGGCGCCGCTGGCGGTCAGCTTTTACACGCTCCAGCTGGTGTCCTATCTGCTGGACTGCTACTGGGGCGTGGCGGAGCCCTTTGAGAACGTCCTGCATACGGCGCTGTACACCATTTATTTCCCCCTGATGACCAGCGGCCCCATCTGTCGGTTCGACGAGCTGGGCCGGCAGCTGTTCGAGGAACACCGGTTCGACTACGGCCGGGTCAGGGATGGGCTCATCCGCGTCGCCTGGGGGCTTTTCAAAAAGCTGGCCATCGCCAACCGGGCGGCGGTGATCGCGGAGGGGCTGTGGACCGCGCCGGAGACCAGCCGGGGGATCTGCGTGTGGATCGCCACGGCGGTGTATCTGGTGCAGCTGTATACGGATTTTTCCGGCGTGATGGATATCGCGCTGGGGGTGTCGGGCTGCTTCGGGATCACCCTGCCGGAGAATTTCCGCGCGCCGTTTTTCTCCCGGAACATCCAGGAATTCTGGCGCCGGTGGCATATCACCCTGGGCACCTGGCTTCGGGACTATATCATGAATCCCCTGCTGAAGTCCGGCCCCTTCATCCGGCTGGGAGCGGCCTGCAAACGGAGGTTTGGCAGGAAGCGGGGGAGGAAGGTGCCCTCCTATGCGGCGATGCTGGCGCTATGGTCCTGTATGGGACTGTGGCATGGGAACAGCTGGAAGTATATCATCGGCGAGGGCTGGTGGTTCTGGTTCGTGATCGTATCGGGGCAGCTGCTGGAGCCAGTGTTCCAAAAGATGAAAACGGGGCTGCGTATCCGGGAGGAGAGCGGCTGGTGGCACGCGTTCCAGTCGCTGCGGACACTGACGCTGTGGATGTTCGGCATGCTGTTTTTCCGGGCGGCGTCCCTGCCGGACGCCCTGACGCGGCTGGGGGCCAGTCTGCATGGTCTGCTGGATGCGGGCCTTTTGCAGGGGATCAATCTGGCGGTCCCCTTTGCGGATCTGGGCGGGATCGGCGGCCTGGCAGTGATGGGGCTGGGCTTTCTTGCCGTGCTCGCCGTGGACTATATGAAATACAGGGACATCAACGTATTGGAGAAGCTGGCGGGCCTGCGGTGGCCCTATCGCTGGGCGGTCTATTACGTCATCGTGCTGGTGGTGTTCTGCTCGCTGGACATCGCGGCGCAGGAGTCGATCTACGCCCAGTTTTGAGGGACCGGCGGGATGGCCGGCGAAAAGCTGTTGCATCCAAGTGAAAATGTGGTACAATAGCGGCAAAGCCGCTATTGTACCACAAAATACCACGGAGGAAACATCCATTGTGCCCGGCGCTGCCGGCGCACGAGAACACATTGGCGGGGCAGCGGCCCATACCGCCGGAAAGGACGCAACATGCAAAAAGGAGATATGATCCGCGGGTTCCAGGTCCTGTATTCCCAGGCGCTGCCGGAGATCGGGGCCACTATGTGGCGGATGGAGCACGCCAAGACCGGCGCGCAGACCATCTGGCTGGACCGGCCGGACGATAACAAGACCTTTGCCATCACCTTCAAGACCATCCCCCAGGATGACACCGGCGTGTTCCATATTTTGGAGCACTCGGTGCTGAACGGCTCGGAGAAGTATCCGGTGAAGGAGCCCTTTGTGGAGCTGCTCAAGAGCTCCATGGCCACCTTTCTCAACGCCATGACCTTCCCGGACAAGACCATGTACCCCGTGTCCAGCCGCAACGACCAGGACTTTTTGAATCTGATCGACGTATATATGGACGCAGTGCTGCATCCGCTGAGCATCTCCGATCCCCACAGCTTCCTGCAGGAGGGCTGGCACTATGAGCTGGACAGCCCCGAGGGGGAGCTGCGCTGCAACGGTGTGGTCTACAACGAGATGAAGGGCGTGTTCGCCTCGCCGGATTCGGTGCTGTCCGGGGAGCTGGGACGGCTGCTGTTCCCGGACAACTGCTATGGCTATGAGTCCGGCGGCCATCCGGATCACATCCCGGAGCTGACCTATGAGAATTACCTGGCCAGCCACGCCCGGTTCTATCACCCCTCCAACTCCTATATCTTCCTGGACGGCCAGATGGACCTGGACACCGTCCTGGGGAAGATCGACGGCTTTTTGGCGGATTATGAGCGCATCGATCCCAACGCGGACATCCCCCTGCAGGCGCCGGTGCACCCTGCGGAGAGCACCTGCCGCTATGAGATCGGCCCGGAGGAGGACGCGGCCAACAAGGCCATCCTGGCCGCGGGGTGGGTGTTCGGCGAATACGCCGAGCTGGAGAAGAGCATGGCCTTTTCTGTGCTGACCAGCGCCCTGTGCGGCTCCAACGAGGCGCCGCTGACCAAGGCGCTGCTGGACGAGGGTCTGTGCGAGGACGTGTCTTTCGAGGGCGTGGACGGCATCGAGCAGCTGTACGCCATGCTGGTGATCCGCAACGCCGCTCCCGCCGACAAGGACCGCATCTGGGCCACGGTGGAAAAGACCCTGGCGGACCAGGCGGGCAACGGCCTGGACCATGAGCGGCTGCACAGCATCCTCAACCGCCTGGAGTTCGTCACCCGGGAGAAGGATTTCGGCACCATGCCCCGGGGGCTGGTGTACGCCATCAACGCCATGACCACCTGGCTCTATGGCGGCGACCCGGCGGAGAACTTCCGCTTTGACGCGATGTTCGCCTCCCTGCGGGAGAAGATCGACGCCGGCTGGTTCGAGGGCTTTTTGCGCCAGACGCTGCTGGACAATCCCCACACGGCGCGGGTGTGCATGCTGCCCTCCAAGACCTTGGGCGCGGAAAAGCGCCAAGCGGAGGCGGAGCGCCTGGCGGCGGTGAAGGCCGGCTGGGACAAGGCGCGCATCGACGCCGTGCTGGCCCAGTTCGCGGCTCTGCGCGCCCGGCAGGAGGCCCCGGACACGCCCGAGGCGCTGGCCTGCCTGCCGGTCCTCTCGGTCAGCGACATCCCGGAGAAGGGGGTGCGCCTTGTCCAGAACGTGGGGCAGCTGGAGGGCGTGACGGTGCTGCATCAGCCCGTGGAGACCGACGGCATCACCTATCTGGACCTGTATTTCTCCCTGGCGGACCTGCCGGTGGCCGAGCTGCAGAAGGCGAAGCTGCTGGCAAAGCTGCTGAGCCAGGTGGCCACGGAGCACTACTCCGTGCTGGAGCTGCACAGCCAGCTGGAGGGCTCGCTGGGACGGTTCTCCGCGGCGATGAACGTCTGCGCCGAGCCGGAAGAGCTGGCGAAGGCGACGCCGTACCTGACGGTGAACCTCTCCATGCTATCCGACCGGAAGCAGGACGCCGTCCGGCTGCTGGACGAGATCCTCAACCGCTCCCGGTTCGACGACACCGCCTATATCTATAACATCCTGCGCCAGGAGCGCATCGAGATGGAGCAGACCATCGTCATGCGGGGCAACGGCTACGGCGCCATGCGGGTGTCCGCCCAGTGCTCCGCCCGGGGCGCCGTGAGCGAGGCGGTCCAGGGCATCAGCATGCTGCGCATGCTCCAGGCGGCGGAGAAGGACTTTGACCGGTCCGGGAAGGCGCTGTGCCAGGAGCTGGGCGCGCTGTGCGCCAAGCTCTTCACCCTGCAGCGGCTCACCGTGAGCCTCACCGGACCGGAGGACGACGGCCTTGTGGGGGACGTGATGGCAGTGCTTGGCAGCGCGCCCATGGGCCCGGCGGCGGTGTACGCGCCCCTGCCGGCCAAGAAGGAGGGCTTCCTCATCCCGGCGGAGATCGGCTTCGCCGCCGAGGCCGCCAACCTCAACGGCTTGGGCACGGCCTTCTCCGGGGCCGCCCTGGTGGCCGGGCAGCTGCTGACCTTCGATTACCTCTGGAGCGAGGTGCGCGTCAAGGGCGGCGCTTACGGCGTGGCGCTCTCCGTGCGGCCCATGGGCGACGTGGGCTTCACCAGCTTCCGGGACCCCAGCCCGGCCAAGACTCTGGAGACCTTCGCCCGGTCCGGCCAGGCGCTGCGGGACGTGTGCGCCGGCGGCGACATCGGCAAGTATATCGTCAGCACCATCGCCTCCACCGAGCCGGTGCTGTCCCCCTGGATGGAGGGCAGCCGGGCGGCGAGCCTCTGGCTGAACGGCCAGGGCCAGGAGGACCTGGACCGGCAGCGCCGGGAGATCCTCCGGACCACGCCGGAACAGCTGACCGCCGTCGCGGACACCATCGAGCGGGTCTGCGCGGCCGGCCACGTGTGCGTCATCGGCGGACAGGCCGTGCTGGACGCCTGCCAGGGACTGGACAGCGTGGAGCCCCTGCAGTAAATGGCAATAATAGATAGGGACCGGCTCCGGCCGGTCCCGTTTTTTGTGGGGACGGCCTGTCTGTGATTCGTTGACAAGCGGACACCGGCGTGGTAAAATGCTGGAAATGGCGCTCCGGATGACGGGACGCCGCTTCAGTTGCCGAGAGGGGGAGCGCGCTGTGCAGGAACTGGTCCAGGCCGCTTTTTTCAACCCGAAGAGCTATTCCCATTTTTACGCCCCCAAGGGGACCATTCCCGCTTTTCCCAATGGAAAATATACCGTTTTTCCCGGTTTTTGCGATGTGCATGTGCATTTTCGTGAGCCGGGTTTTTCTTATAAAGAGACCGTCGCCACCGGCTCCGCCGCGGCGGCCCGGGGCGGCTATACCGCCGTGTGCGCCATGCCCAACCTGGACCCGGTGCCGGACAGCGCCGAGACCCTGGCGGCGGAACGGGCCATCATCGGCCGGGACGCGGTCATCCCTGTGTACCCTTACGGGGCCATCACCGCGGGAGAGCGGGGGGAGCGCCTGGCGGACATGGAGGCCATGGCGCCGGACGTGATCGCCTTCTCCGACGACGGCCGGGGCGTGCAGTCCGAGAGCATGATGCGCGCGGCCATGGAAAAGGCCAAAAGTTTGGGCAAGATCATCGCCGCCCACTGCGAGGAAAACAGCCTCCTGCACGGCGGATACATCCACGCCGGGGCCTACGCCGCCGCCCACGGCCACCGGGGCATCAGCTCCGAGAGCGAGTGGCGGCAGATCGAAAGGGACCTGCGCCTGGCGAAGGAGACCGGCTGCGCCTACCATGTGTGCCACATCTCCACGAAGGAGAGCGTGGCCCTCATCCGCGCCGCCAAGGCCGAGGGCGTGGACGTGACATGCGAGACGGGGCCCCACTATCTCGTGCTGGACGAGGGCGACCTGCGGGAGGACGGCCGGTTCAAGATGAACCCGCCCCTGCGCTCGAAAGAGGACCGGGAAGCGCTGCTCGAGGGGCTGCTGGACGGCACCATCGACATGATCGCCACCGACCACGCGCCCCACAGCGCGGAGGAAAAATCCCGGGGCCTGGAAAAGAGCGCCATGGGGATCGTGGGGCTGGAGACCGCGTTCCCGGTGCTGTATACGAAGCTGGTGCGGCCGGGCATCCTGCCCCTGGAACGGCTCATAGAGCTTCTGGCCGACGCCCCCCGGCGGCGGTTCTGCATCCCGGCGGGGGAGGAATACGCGGTCTGGGAGCTGGACCGGCCCTACAGGGTGGACCCGGCGGACTTCCTCTCCAAGGGGAGGACCACGCCCTTCGCGGGCATGGGGGTCTATGGGGCCTGCGTGGCGACCGTCCGGAACGGACAGACGGTTTTTCAAAACGAAAAGTATTCACGATAGAACGACTCTGGAGGCAAACATGGCAAAGAGAACGGACATCAGAAAAGTGCTCATCATCGGCTCCGGCCCCATCGTCATCGGCCAGGCGGCGGAGTTCGACTACGCCGGCACCCAGGCATGCCTGGCGCTGAAGGAGGAGGGGTACGAGGTCATCCTGTGCAACTCCAATCCGGCCACCATCATGACCGACACCGCCATCGCGGACAAGGTCTACATGGAGCCGCTGACCCTGGAATATGTGGCCAAGATCCTGCGCTACGAGCGGCCGGACGCCATCATCCCCGGCATCGGTGGGCAGACGGGCCTGAACCTGGCCATGCAGCTGGAGAAAAAGGGCATCCTCCGGGAGTGCCGGGTGCGGCTGCTGGGCACCCCCAGCGAGAGCATCGAGCGGGCGGAGGACCGGGAGCTCTTTAAAGAGATGTGCCAGGCCATCGGCGAGCCCGTCATCCCCTCGGAGATCACCTATTCCATCGAGGAGGCGAAAAAGGCCGCCCTGGACATCGGCTATCCGGTGGTGCTGCGGCCGGCGTTCACCCTGGGCGGCACCGGCGGCGGCTTTGCCAACAACGAGGCGGAGCTGGTGGAGATCGGCCTGAACGCCTTCAAGCTGTCCCCGGTGCATCAGGTGCTGGTGGAGAAGAGCGTGAAGGGCTATAAGGAGATCGAGTTCGAGGTCATGCGGGACTCCAACGACCACACCATCACCATCTGCGGCATGGAGAACGTGGACCCGGTGGGCGTGCACACCGGCGACTCCATCGTGGTGGCGCCCATCCTGTCCCTGAGCGAGCACGACCTCAGAATGCTCAACGACAGCGCCATCAAGATCATCCGGGAGCTGAAGATCGAGGGTGGCTGCAACGTGCAGTTTGCCTTAAACCCCACTTCCAGCGAGTATTTCCTCATCGAGGTGAACCCCCGGGTCAGCCGGTCCTCGGCCCTGGCCAGCAAGGCCAGCGGCTATCCCATCGCCCGCGTCACCGCCAAGATCGCCATGGGCATGGCTCTGGAGGAGATCCCCGTGGCCGGCGGCACCGCCGCCATCGAGCCCAGCCTGGACTACATCGTGGCCAAATTCCCCCGGTTCCCCTTCGATAAGTTCGCCGACGCGCCCAACACCCTGGGCACCCAGATGAAGGCCACCGGTGAGGTCATGGGCATCGGCTCCACCCTGGAGGAGTGCATGCTCAAATCCGTCCGCTCCCTGGAGACGGGCGTGTGCCACTTCCGCATGGCCAAGTTCGACGGCCGGACCGACGACGAGCTGCTGGACTATCTCCGGGATTTCCGGGACGACGGCATCTTCGCCGTGACGGAGCTGCTGCGCCGGGGCGTGAGCGTCGAAAAGCTCCACGAGGTGACCATGATCACGGAGCTGTTCCTCCAATCGCTGCAACGGATCGTGGACATGGAGCGGCGCCTGGCGGCCAACATCAACGATGTGCAGGTCCTCCGGGAGGCCAAGGTCATGGGCTTTTCGGACAAGTATATCGCCTCCCTCTGGAACCTGACGGAGGTAGAGGTCTATGAAAAGCGCCGCAGCCGGGGCATCACGCCGGTGTTCCGCATGGTGGACACCCTGCACACCGGCAAGTATATCGCCTACCTCTATTCCTCCTACAGCGGGAAAAACGACTCCCGCCTGACGGATAAGAAAAAGATCGTGGTGCTGGGTGCCGGCCCCATCCGCATCGGCCAGGGGGTGGAGTTCGACTATTCCACCGTCCACGCCGTGCAGACCATCCGGAAGGCCGGCTATGAGGCCATCATCATCAACAACAACCCCGAGACCGTCTCCACCGACTATACCACCGCCGATAAACTCTACTTCGAGCCTCTGACGCCAGAGGACGCCATGGCCATCATCGACTTTGAAAAGCCCGAGGGCGTCATCGCGTCCCTGGGCGGGCAGACGGCCATCAATCTTGCAGCGCCCTTGATGGAGCGTGGGGTAAAAATAATCGGCACCGACTGCGAGGCCATCGAACGGGCGGAGAACCGGGACGCTTTTGAAAAGGTCCTCCAGGAGCTGGGCATCCCCCAGCCCGCCGGGCGGGCCGTCACGGACATCGACTCGGGCGTGCGGGCCGCCGCCGAGATCGGCTATCCCGTGCTGGTGCGGCCTTCCTTCGTGCTGGGGGGCCGGGCCATGCAGATCGTGGCCAATGAGGAGCAGCTGCGCCATTACCTCAAGACCGCCGTGGAGATCGACGCGGACAAGCCGGTGCTGGTGGACAAATACATCCTGGGCAAAGAGGTGGAGGTGGACGCCATCTGCGACGGCCGGGACGTGTTCGTGCCGGGCATCATGGAGCTGGTGGAGCGCACGGGCATCCACTCCGGGGACTCCATCAGCATCTATCCCACCTTCTCCATCTCCGACAAGGTCAAGGGCGTCATCCTCCAGTACGCGAAAAAGCTGGGCCTGGGCATCGGCATCGTGGGGCTCTACAACATCCAGTTCATCGTGGACCGAAACGACGATGTGTACATCATCGAGGTGAACCCCCGCTCCAGCCGGACGGTGCCGTTCCTCTCCAAGGCCACGGGGTATTCTCTGGCCGACATCGCCACGGAGGTCATCCTGGGCCGGAGCCTGAAGGAGCAGGGCATCTTCGACCTCTATCCGGAGGAAAAACAGCGCTATTACGTGAAGGTGCCGGTGTTCTCCTTCAACAAGCTCAAGGGCATGGACGCCTATCTCTCCCCGGAGATGAAATCCACCGGCGAGGCCATCGGCTACGACAACAAGCTCAACCGCGCCCTCTATAAGGCCCTGCAGGCCGGGGGCATGCGGCTGCTCAATTACGGCACGGTGTTCGTCACCATCGCCCGCAAGGACCGGCAGGAGGCCCTGCCCCTGATCCGCCGGTTCTATAACCTGGGCTTCAACATCGAGGCCACCCCCGGCACCGCCAATTTCCTCAAGGAGAACGGCATCCGCACCCATGTGCTGCACAAGATCGGCGACGGCAGCGAGGAGATCCCCGACGCCATCCGCCAGGGGCATCTGGCCTACGTCATCAACACCCGCGATATCGGCAGCGAGGCCGGCGTCAACGACGGCGTGATGATCCGCCGCCTGGCCACGGAGAACAACGTGTCTATCTTCACCAGCCTGGACACAGTGGAGGTGCTGCTGGACGTGTTGGAGGAGACCACGCTGACCATCTCCACCATCGACGCGTGAGATGAAAAAGGTCATTTTCGAGATCACGGAAAACAGCCCGCTGGCCGCCGGGGTGTACCGGCTGCGCCTGGCGGGGGACACGTCGGGCGTCACCGCGCCGGGGCAGTTCGTGAACATCGCCCTGCCGGGCCTCTACCTGCGCCGGCCCATTTCCGTGTGCGACGCGGAGCCGGGGTTGCTCACGCTCGTCTATAAGGTCGTCGGCCATGGCACGGAGGCCATGGCGGCCATGGGCAGGGGAGAGCGGCTGGATGTGCTCACCGGCCTGGGCAACGGCTTTGACACGGCCCTGGCCGGGGACAGCCCTCTGCTGCTGGGCGGCGGCATCGGCGCGGCGCCCCTCTACTGGCTGGCGAGGACGCTGCGGGCGGCGGGGAAGCGCGTCTGCGCCGTGCTGGGCTTCAACACCGAGGGGGATATCTTTTACGAGGACGAATTCCGCGCCCTGGGCTGCGACGTGACCGTGGCCACGGCGGACGGCAGCTATGGCGCGCACGGCTTCGTGACCAACGCGCTGCCGGACGATTACAGCTTTACCTATGCCTGCGGCCCCGAGCCCATGCTTCGGGCGGTCTGCGACCGGGCGGCCGGGGACGGCCAGCTCAGCTTTGAGGCCCGGATGGGCTGCGGCTTCGGCGCCTGCATGGGCTGCACCCGCGAGACGGTAAACGGCCCCAAGCGGGTGTGCAGGGACGGGCCCGTGTTCCGGAAGGGGGAGATCCTATGGGCGAGCTGAGCGTGACGCTGTGCGGCGTGGAGCTTTCTAACCCCGTGATCCCCGCCTCCGGCACCTTCGGCTACGGCTACGAGTTCGCCGAATACTACGACATCAACTGTCTGGGGACGTTTTCCTTCAAGGGCACCACCAGGGAGCCCCGGTTCGGCAATCCCCAGCCGCGCATCGCCGAGTGCGGCGCGGGCCTGCTCAACGCCGTGGGGCTGCAAAACCCCGGCGTGGAGGCGGTCATCGCGGAGGAACTGCCCAAGCTGGCGAAGGTGTTTTGCAAGCCGGTGATGGCCAACGTCAGCGGCTTTTCCCTGGAGGACTACGCCTACACCTGCGCGCGGCTGGACGGGCAGCCCCAGGTGGGCTGGCTGGAGGTCAACATCAGCTGTCCCAACGTCCACGGGGGCGGCATGAGCTTCGGCACGGACCCGGCCGCCGCGGCCAGCGTGGTCCGGGCGGTGAAGGCGGTGACGAAAAAGCCAGTGATCGTGAAGCTGACGCCCAACGTCACCGACGTCGTATCCGTCGCCCGCGCCTGTGAGGACGCGGGGGCCGACGGCATCAGCCTCATCAACACCCTGCTGGGAATGCGGATCGATCTGAAGAGAAAACGGCCGCTGCTGGCCAACGGCACCGGCGGGCTCTCCGGTCCGGCGGTGTTCCCGGTGGCGGTGCGGATGGTCTACCAGGTCTATGAGGCGGTGTCCGTCCCCATCGTGGGCGTGGGTGGCGTGCGCTCGGCGGAGGACGTGATCGAGATGATGCTGGCCGGCGCCACGGCCGTGGAGGTGGGCGCGGCCAACCTCGTCGACCCTTACGCCTGCCGGGATATCATCGCCGCTTTGCCGGCGGTGATGGAGAGATATGGCATCGAAAATCTGAGAGATATGATAGGAGGGGCCCATGGGTAAGGATGTGATCGTGGCCTGCGACTTTGCGAGCGGGCCGGCTGTATACGCTTTTTTGGACAAGTTCCAGGGGGAGAAAAAGCCCTTCGTGAAGATCGGCATGGAGCTCTATTACGCCGAGGGGCCCCAGATCGTGCGCCAGATCAAGGCCCGGGGGCACAGGATCTTCCTGGACCTGAAGCTGCACGACATCCCCAACACGGTGAAAAAGGCCATGGCGGTGCTGTCGGGCCTGGATGTGGACATCGTGAACCTGCACGCGGCGGGCACGTCCGCCATGATGGAGGCGGCGCTGGAGGGCATCACGCGCCCCGACGGCACCCGGCCGCTGCTCATCGCGGTGACCCAGCTCACCTCCACCGACCAGCAGAGCATGGAGCGGGACCTGCTCATCCATGAGCCTATGGACCAGGTGGTGCTCCATTACGCCGAGACGGCCAAAAACGCCGGGCTGGACGGCGTCGTCTGCTCGCCGCTGGAGGCGGGGAAGGTCCACGAGCGCTGCGGCGCGGGCTTTCTCACCGTCACCCCCGGCGTGCGCTTCGCCGACGGGGACAAGGGCGACCAGAAGCGGGTCATGACCCCCGCCGAGGCGAAGAAAGCGGGCTCGGACTACATCGTGGTGGGCCGGCCCATCACGGCGGCCGCCGACCCGGTGGCGGCCTATGAGCGTTGCATTGCGGAATTTGTGGATTAAGGAGCTGCATATGGAACTGAAAACTCTCATTGCCAGGGACCTGCTGTCGATCAAGGCGGTATTCTTCCGCCCGGAGGAGCCCTTCACCTGGGCCAGCGGCATCAAGAGCCCGGTATATTGCGACAACCGCCTGACCCTGACCGCAACCGCGGTGCGCACGGACGTGGAGAACGGCCTGGCCCGGCTGGTGCGGGAGAACTATCCCGGCGCGGAGGTGCTCATGGGCACGTCCACCGCCGGCATCGCCCACGCGGCCATCACCGGCCACATCATGGGCCTGCCCATGGGCTACGTGCGCTCCGGGGCCAAGGACCACGGCCGGAAAAACCAGATCGAGGGGGCCCTGGAGCCAGGCCAGAAGGTGGTGGTGGTGGAGGACCTCATTTCCACCGGCGGCAGCGTGCTGGAGGTGGTGGACGTGCTCCGGGAGGCCGGCGCGGAGGTGCTGGGCATCGTGAGCATCTTCACCTACGGCATGAAAAAGGGCCTGGAGCGGCTGGCGGCGGCCAACGTGAAGAACGTCTCCCTCACGGATTTTGACGAGATCGCCCGTGTGGCGGCGGAGGAGGGATACATCAAGCCCGCCGACGTGGCGCGGCTCATCGCGTTCCGCAACGACCCCTCCGACGAGAGCTGGATGGAGGCCAGGGCATGAGGAGCCTCATCGACATCCTGGACCTGAGCGTGCGGGAGCTGGACGAGCTGACGGACAGAGCGCTGGACATCATCGCCCACCCGGAGAAGTACGCCCACGCCTGCGAGGGAAAAAAGCTGGCGACCCTCTTTTTCGAGCCCTCCACCCGCACCCGGCTCAGCTTCGAGGCGGCCATGTATGAGCTGGGCGGCCATGTGCTGGGCTTCTCCGAGGCGGCCAGTTCTTCCGCCGCCAAGGGCGAGAGCGTGGCGGACACGGCCAAGATCGTCAGCTGCTACGCCGACATCATCGCCATGCGCCACCCCCGGGACGGGGCGGCGTACGTGGCGGCGCACAACGCCGCTGTGCCGGTCATCAACGCCGGCGACGGCGGCCACTGCCATCCCACCCAGACGCTGGCGGACCTGCTGACCATCTGGCGGGAGATGGGCCGGTTCGACCATCTGACCATCGGCCTTTGTGGCGACCTCAAATACGGCCGCACGGTCCACTCCCTGGTGGGGGCCATGAGCCGCTACGAGGGGACCCGGTTCGTGCTCATCTCCCCCGAGGCGCTGCGCATGCCCGATTATGTGCTGCAGTCCATGGACAGGCAGGGCATCCCCTATGCCGAGACCGCCGACTTGGACGGGGCCATCCCCGGGCTGGATATCCTCTACATGACCCGCATCCAGCGGGAGCGGTTCGCAGATCCCGCGCAGTACGAGCGGCTGAAGGACAGCTATGTGCTCACGCCGGAAAAGATGGCCGCGGCCAAAGAGACCATGGCCGTACTGCACCCGCTGCCCCGGGTCAACGAGATCAGCGTGACGGTGGACGCGGACCCACGGGCGGCCTACTTCCGCCAGGCACTGAACGGCAAATACATGCGCATGGCCCTGATCCTGAAGCTGCTGGACGAGGCAAAAATGCCTACCGCATCGGCGGAGCCGGAGCTGGTGCTGGGCAGATACCGCTGCCGCAACCGCCGGTGCATCTGCCAGACGGAGCAGGAGCTTGCCCAGGCGTTCCGCCTCGCGGAAAACGGCGTGTATCGGTGTCTGTACTGCGAGACGGCCGCGGAGTGAGCGGATAACAGAACATCCAAACGGGAGGCCGGCGGCCTCCCGTTTTTGGAAACACATTGCCATTTTCGTCAAAGAACCTGCCTGCCAAAGGTCCGGGCGTGGGTAAAACGTAGATTTTTCCGGCGAACGCTTGCGTGCGAGCGAGTTTCGTGGTATATTTGAAAAAATTTACGACGCTAGCATTTTAATGTATAAAAATGTGTCCGCCAAATGGGGCGCCCCATTTGCGCTTGTATCTTGATACAAGCGATGGGCCTTCCAGACGGAAAAGGCACGTACTCTTACGGCGCAGTGCGTCGCGCAGATAAACTAGGAGGAATGAATGATGAACGGAAAGAAGCTTTTGGCTCTGCTGCTGGCGGCAGCCATGATGCTGGGCCTGCTGGCGGGCTGCGGCCAGTCCAAGGAACCCGAGCCCACGCCCACGCCCGAGGCAACGGCAGAACCCACGCCTGAGCCAGCGGAGCCTACCTACACCTTCCATGAGAAGTGGTCCACCGGCGGCATCAACACCTGGTCCCCCACCGATTGGGAGAACTCCACCGAGGCGGACATCCAGGGCTATACCAGCTCCGCCTTCTATGAGTTCATGATGAACGAGACCAAGGATGGCTACGACATCTGGCCGGTGGCGGCCTCCGCGATGCCCGTGGACGTGACGGCGGATTATGCCGGCAACGAGACCTACGGCGTGCCCGCCGACGCCACCGAGGGCTACGCCTGGAAGATCGACCTGAACCCGGATATGTGCTGGGAGAACGGCGAGCCCATCAACGCGGATACATATCTCTACACCGTCCAGCAGTTCCTGAACCCCGAGATGAAGAACTACCGCGCCTCTTACTTCTATGAGGGCACCGCGGGCCTGGCCAACGCCAAGCAGTACTATAACGGCGGCGGCCTGATGCACATGGACGCCTGTGATACCGTGGGCTACGTCTCCTTCGAGGAGGCCGGCGAGGTGTACATCAACACCGCCGAGTCCTGCTACTGGTGGGGCGAGAGCATGGAGCAGGCCGTGGCCGACGGCTACGCCGACTACTTCATCCTGTCCGACGGCACCGACTTCATGGAGAAGTATGAAAATGGCGTGGACATCCTGGTGGACGAGGCGCTGTATAACGACCTGGTGGATCTGTGCCAGGTGGGCGGCGACGTGCCCGAGAACTGGATCGAGTTCTGCTTCACCCTGGAGGATGTGGAGGCCATCGACTTCGACCAGGTGGGCATCGTGAAGAACGACGACTACTCCATTACCCTGATCCTGGCCAACCCCACTACCGAGTTCTACGCCTGCTACAGCCTGGGCATCACTCCTATCTATGAGCCCATGTATGAAGCGCTGAAGGAGGACACCGGCGATATCGTCAAGAGCACCTACGGCACCAGCGTGGACAAGTGGATCTCCTGCGGCCCCTACAAGCTGACCGTGTATCAGGCCGACAAGCACATCGTGCTTGAACGCAACGAGAACTGGTTCGGCTACAGCGATCCCCGGTTCGAAGGCCTCTATCAGACCACGGGCATCGACATAGAGTTCGTGGACGACCCGGCCACCCGCCTGAACCTGTTCCTGCAGGGCAACAGCGACTATGTGGGCCTGCGCAACGAGGACATGGAGACCTACGGCAGCAGCGAATACACCTACTACGCGCCTCTGGACTATACCTGGGTGCTGAGCTTCAACACCGATCCGGAGATGCTCGCCACCGAGGACACCGACACCGTGAACCACTCCATCCTGCAGCTGCAGGACTTCCGGCACGCCATCTCCCTGTCCATGGACCGGGTGGGCTTTGCCCAGACCATGGCCGTGTCCGAGCCGGGCTACGGTCTGCTGAACTACTGCTACATCTGCGACCCCGACACCGGCGAGCTCTACCGTGACAGTGAGTATGCCAAGCAGGCGCTGTGCGAGCTGTACGGCGTGGAGGACGAGAGCCAGATCACCGGCTACGACAAGGAGGCCGCGGCAGAGCTGTTCCAGACCGCCTATGACGAGGCCATCGAGCAGGGCATCCTGACCGAGGACCAGACGGTGGAGCTGGACTTCCACTGCTGGGACGAGACCAAGCTCTATCAGGACTGGACCAACTTCATCCAGGCCGCCATCAACGACGCCACCGTGGGCACCTCCCTGGAGGGCAAGGTGACCGTGAACCTGGTGGTGGTGGAGGACGTGTATTCCAGCTGCGAGAACGGTCTGGCCGACATGGCCTGCACCAGCTGGGGCGGCGCGGACATGGACCCCTACTCCATGATGCAGTGCTATACCGATCCCGCCTACAACCTGGTCTATGGCTATGATGGGACCACCCACCAGATCACCATCAACGTGAACGGCGAGGACATCACCATGAGCGCCTACGACTGGTACGTGGAGCTGTGCATGGGCGAGTACGCCGTGGCGGACCTGGATACCCGCAACCAGATCCTGGCCGGCATCGAGAAGGGCGTGCTGGAGTGGTACGGCCAGGTGGTGCTGTTCTACGATGCGTCCGCCGCCATGTATTCCCAGCGCGTGGTCCTGGGCTCCGACGAGTACATCAACTCCCTGGTGCAATTTGGCGGCACGGCCTATATGACCTACACCATGGACGACGCCGAGTGGGCCGACTACTGCGCCTCCCAGAACAACAATCTGACCTATTGATCCCTATCCCGCATCGGACCGGCAGGCGGAGGCAGGCAACTGCCGCCGCCTGCCGTGTCAAAATATTCCCCGATGAGAGGGATCCGGAAAGAAGGGAAGAGAGCGACCCATGGGAAAATACATCCTCAAGCGCTGCGTGATGATGATCATCAGCGGCTTTATCATCATGACCATGCTGTTCGTGCTCATCCGGCTGCTGCCCAACCAGATCCACGCGGTCCAGGGCGGCTTTGACCAGGCCGTGCGGGATATGCGCAAGGCCTGGGGCTACGACGAGCCCATCATGGTCCAATACGGCATTTTCCTGAAAAAGGTGTTCACCGAGTGGGATTGGGGCTTCTGCACCACCATAGGCACCTTCCTGCAGGACGTGACGGAGTATCTGGCGGAGAAGCTGCCCTATACGGTGTACGTGAACGTGGTGTCCATCGTGATCTCCACGCCGCTGGGGCTCATCTTCGGCATCCTGGCGGCCATCTTCAAGAACAAGTGGCAGGACCAGGTGATCAACGTGTTCATCATGTTCTTCATCTCCGTGCCGGCGTTCGTGTACGCGTTTTTGCTGCAATATTTCGTGGGCTTCAAGCTGAACCTGTTCCCGCTGGTGCTCAACACCGGCAACGACTTCTTCTCCTGGTCCATGCTGCGCAGCGCGATCATGCCCATCATGGCGCTGAGCTTCGGCACCATCGCCGGCGACATGCGCCTGGTGCGGGCGGAGCTGACCGAGACGCTGACCACGGACTACATGCTCATGGCCCGGACCAAGGGCCTGACCTACCGGCAGGCCACGGTGCGCCACGCGCTGCGCAATTCCATGGTGCCGCTGCTGCCGTCGTTCATGGCGGACGTGATCTATGTCATCTCCGGCTCTATGATCATCGAGCAGATCTTCGCCATCCCAGGCATCGGCAAGACGTATCTGCTGTCCATCACCAGCCGGGACTATGCCGTGTTCATGACCATCAGCATGTTCTATGTGGCCGTGGGACTGGTGGCGGGACTGCTGTTCGATCTCAGCTACGGCTTCATCGATCCCCGCATCCGTATGGGAGGAGGCAAGACCAATGAGCTATAAACCGGAACAGTTCGCCCCCTATATGGACATGGACGAGGCGTGCTTCGCCGTGGTCCGGCGGGAGGGGAGCGTCCACGACAAGAAGCTGGACACCAAGCCCGTGGGCTATTTCCGGGACGCCATGAGCCGCTTCGCCCGCAACCGGGGCAGCGTGGTCTGCGCCGTCGTGATCCTGATCCTGGCTGTTTATGCCCTGCTGGGGCCCATCGTGTCCCCCTACGGCGGCAGCCAGTATGACAACTATTACAGCTATGCCCTCCCGAGGAACGGGCTGTGCGTCAAGCTGGGCCTGGGGTTCTGGGACGGCTGTTCCAGCGTCACCGCCAACCAGCAGTCCTATGACTATTACAGCGCCATCCCCGGCGCCATCGTGGAGGCGTCCGAGCCCTATGAGCAGGTGGTGGACGCCGGGCGGAAAAACACGTTCTATGACCTGACCATCGACTCCTACGCCAAGGTGGGCTACGCCACGGTGCTGCTCACCAGCAAGGAGTATGAGGCGGCACGGGCCTATGAGCAGGAGCAGGGCGTGCAGCTGTTCTATCCCGTCATCGACGACAGCCAGGTGAAATACCAGGTCAACAAGGGCAACGCCAACGGCTGGTATCTGACCAACGCCAAGGGCGTGGCCCAGCGGGATGAGGACGGCCAGCTCCAGGATATCTTCCTGCGGGATGAGAACGGCGAGCCGCTGTATACCATCACGAAAATGAACGGCGCCCAGGTCCAGTGCCGGGTGCTGTATTCGGAGTGGTACAAGTATCAGAACGGCCACGAGGCGTCGTTCCTGTTCGGGGCGGACTCCTATGGCTACGATATCTTTGCCCGGCTGGCGCTGGGCGCCCGGCTGAGCCTGGTGCTGAGCGTGCTGGTGTCCGCCATCTCCCTGGGCATCGGCATCGTGGTGGGCGCGCTGGAGGGCTATTACGGCGGCTGGTTCGACCTGATCTTCGAGCGGATCAAGGACATCCTGTGGGAGGTGCCCACGGTGGTGTTCATGAGCCTGTTCCAGATCTATCTGGCGAAAAAAGTGGGCGTGATCGTGACGCTGTTCTTCGCGTTCATCTTCTTCGACTGGATCGGGGAGTCGTCCACGGTCCGCGCCCAGTTCTACCGCTTCAAGGGCCAGGAATACGTGCTGGCGGCCCGGACTTTGGGCGCCAAGGACCGGCGGATCATCTTCCGCCACATCCTGCCCAACGCCGCGGGCTTCATCGTCACCACCTCCGTGCTGAGCATCCCCGGCGTCATCTTCACCGAGGCCAACATGACCTATCTGGGCATCGTGAACCTGCAGTCCAGCACCGTGACCAGCGTGGGCACCATGCTCAACAACGGCCAGGCGGCTCTGTCCACCTATCCCCACTGCGTTTTCTTCCCGGCGGTGTTCATCTCGATCCTTCTCATCTGCTTCAACATTTTCGGCAACGGCCTGCGCGACGCGTTCAACCCGTCGCTGCGGGGCGTGGAGGAGTGAGCCATGAGTAAAGCGCTGGAAGTAAAGAATCTGCGCATCTCCTTCAAGGTCAACGAGGGCACCGTCAAGGCTGTCCGGGACATCAGCTTTGACCTGGAGAAGGGGGAGACGCTGTGCATCGTGGGCGAGTCCGGCTCCGGCAAGTCCGTCACCGCCAAGGCCATCCTTGGCATCCTGGCCGGCAACAGCATCGTGGAGGGCGGCGAGATCATCTATCGGGGCGATGACCTGATCAAGTACACCGAACGGGATTTCGAGAAGATCCGGGGCAATCTGATCACCATGATCTTCCAGGACCCGCTGTCGTCCCTGAACCCCATCATGCGCATCGGCAAGCAGATGACCGAGGCCACCATCCTCAACGGCCGCACCAACCGCAAGAACGCCAAGAAGGATTACACCACCAAGCTGGACCAGATCGAGAAGGCCATGTCCGCCGCCGGCTGTCCGGCGGATCGGGTCCGGGAGCAGCTGCGCACGTTCCGGGCCATGGCCGGGGAGGCCAGCCGCCTGGAGAGCGCCTATCATCTGGCCAGGGACTATGCCGACTCCGCCGTGCTGAGCATCGAGCAGATGCTGGTGGACGTGCATGAAAACGACCTGAAGCGCATGCAGCCCCAATTCCGGGAGCTGGACGAGAAGATCGAAAAGAGCTATGACCCCTATCTGCTGCCCAAGGGGGAGAAGCCGTTCGCAGACGCGGTGGAGCGGCTGCACAAGGCCGAACAGACCTATGACGGCAAGGACGGCCGGCAGCTCACCGACTGCCTCACGGCCCTCCGGGACGAGCTGAAGGCGGCTCTTGGAAGGACCGAGCCGGACTTCTTCGCCCTGGGCTACACCATCCAGCATGGCGACAGGACCGCCCTCCGGGGACTGGATACGGACGGGATGAACGCCCTGGCCAGGCCCTATCTGGACGAGCGGTTCATGGACGGCTTCCTTGCCGACCTGGCGTCTGCCCTGCGCCACAGCGCCCAGCAGGCGTTGCCGCTGAAGGAAAAAGCGGCAGCGGCCATCCGGCGGGCGCTGCCGGTTTTCCAGCGGGAGACGCTGGACAAGGCCGCCTGCGAGCGGGCGGCCCGGGAGCTGACCGAGCTGACGGGCCGGTCCATCGACCGGCTGAGCCTGCACAAGAACACCAAGGCCACCACCTTCGGCACCACCATGGAAAAGAACCTGCGCCGGTATTTTGACGGCGTGGTCAACAACCCCAAGGAGCTGCGCCGCGAGGCGCGGCAGACCGAGAAGCTCAAACGCGCCGCGGCGCGGAAGCCCGATGTGGGCAAGGTGACGCCCGCCGTGCTGGTGGACCTGGACCTGACCCGCCGGAACATCGTCACCGCCATGGAGGAGCTGGCCGCTTCCTATGAGCAGGAGCTGGCCGCCGGCTCGGAGACGGACTATGCCGCCCAGGCGCGGGAGATGGTGGAGGCGCTGCGGGGCATGAGCTATACCATGACCAACAAGGTCTCCAAGCAGGCGGCCTATGACAAGGCCATCCGCATCATGGAGGACGTGGGCATCAAGGAGCCCCGCAAACGCTTCAGGCAGTATCCCTTCGAGTTCTCCGGCGGCATGCGCCAGCGGATCGTCATCGCCATCGCCGTGGCGGCCAATCCGGAGATCCTCATCTGCGACGAGCCCACCACGGCCTTGGACGTGACCATCCAGGCCCAGATCCTGGAGCTGATCAACGAGGTCAAGCGCAAGCGCAATATCAGCGTCATCTTCATCACCCACGACCTGGGCGTGGTGGCCAACATGGCCGACCGGGTGGCGGTGATGTACGCCGGGAAGATCGTGGAGTACGGCACGGCGCGGGACGTGTTCTATCACCCGGCTCACCCCTATACCTGGGCGCTGCTGGCGTCCATGCCGGACCTGGACACCAAGGAGAAGCTGGAGGCCATCGGCGGTACGCCGCCCAACATGGTCTATCCCCCCAAGGGGGACGCCTTTGCCGAGCGCAACGAGTACGCCCTGGCCGTGGATTTCGAGCGGGAGCCGCCCATGTTCCAGATCTCCGACACCCACTGGGCGGCCACATGGCTGCTGCACCCCAAGGCGCCCAGGATCGACCCGCCCAAGAGCGTCACGGACCGCATCCGGCGCATGAGAGAGAGGGAGGAGGCTGCCAATGGACAACCGTGAGCCCATCCTGCAGGTACGCCACCTGAAGCAGTATTTCGGCCGGAAGGATTTCAAGGCGGTGGACGACATCAGCTTTGACATCTATCCGGGCGAGGTGTTCGGCCTGGTGGGAGAGTCCGGCTGCGGCAAGACCACCACCGGCCGGGCCATCATCAAGCTGTATAACATCACCGGCGGCGAGGTGATCTTCAAGGGCCAGCGCATCAGCGCCGGGCCCCGGACCTTCACCGACGCCATTGCCGCGGAGAAAATAGCCTCCGCCCAGCGGACGGAGGAACTGAAAAAGGCCGGCCGGACCGATGAGGCCCAGGCCGAGGAGCAGCGCCTGGCCGCCTTCATCCAGGAGCAGAAGCAGGCGGCGAAGGAGGCCCGCCGGGACCAGAAGGACTGCGTCAAGCTCTACCGGGAGCGCCGGCAGGGCGAGATCCGCGCCCAGTATGAGCCAAAGCTGGCCGCGGCGTCCGGCGAGGCGCGCCATGCCCTGGAAAAGGAGCGGGACGCGCGTTTGAAGGAGGCGTCCAGGGAGAACATCGTCACCAAGATGCAGATGATCTTCCAGGACCCGGTCTCGTCCCTGAACCCCCGCATGACCGTGCGGGAGATCATCGCCGAGGGCCTGCGCATCCAGGGCGTCCGGGACGAGAAATACATCAACGACCAGGTCTGCCAGATGCTGGAGCGGGTGGGGCTGGTGAAGGAGCACGCGGACCGGTATCCCCATGAGTTCTCCGGCGGCCAGCGCCAGCGCATCGGCATCGCCCGGGCCGTCGTCATGAAGCCCGAGCTCATCATCGCCGACGAGCCGGTGTCGGCCCTGGATGTGTCCATCCAGGCTCAGGTCATCAACCTGCTCAACGATCTGCGCCACGAGATGGGGCTGACCATCCTGTTCATCGCCCATGACCTGTCGGTGGTCAAGTATTTCTCCGACCGGATCGCGGTGATGTATTTCGGCAAGATCGTGGAGCTGGCCGGGTCCGACGAGCTGTTCGCCCATCCCATGCACCCCTACACCCGGAGCCTGCTGTCGGCCATCCCGCTGCCGGACCCGGATTATGAGCAGCGCCGCAAGCGCATCGTTTACCAGCCGGCCATCGCCCATGACTACTCCCAGGAGGGGCCGCAGTTCATGGAGATCGTCCCCGGACACTTCGTCAGCGCCAACAGCGCGGAGGCGGCCCGGTATAAGGCGGAGTACGGCCTATGAGCTTTTTCAGGCGCAACCGCCCTTGGTTCGTCAGTGCGGGCGCAGGAGTTTTGATCGCGGCGGCTGTGGCGGCGTTCCAGTGGAGCAGCTATGAGGCGCCCACGCCTTTGCGGATGCTCTGCGACGGCGCTTTCGTGGCGGGGATCTTCCTGACATGCTTCGGCGCGCTGGCGCTGGTGAGCGCGGAGGGAGCCTTTGACGCCATGGGCTTTGCCGTGCATACGCTGCTGCGTAAGTTCTCCCCCCGGAAGGACCGGTTCGAGAGCCGGCTGACCTATGAAGAGTACAAGGCGCGCCGGAGGGAGAAGGACCGGCCGGACGTGCGGTGCGTGCTCTTCACGGGGCTGGGCTATCTGGCGCTGGCCGGCGTGCTGCTGGCGCTGTACTACCGCGCGTGAAAAATGAGATGAGACGGCGGAAGGTATTTCCGCCGCCTCTCGTTTTTTCATAGGCGGCGCGGCGCGTGCGCCGGGTACATAAACCGACAGGCGGTCACATAGGATGTACCAAAACCGAAGTCGGGGGGAACGTTTTTGAACAACATCAAGCGCATACTTATGAAACACCGCAGGTCCCTGGGTCCCGCCGCCCTGGTGCTTGCGGTGGCGGCTATATTCTGGGTGGTGAACAGCCCCGCCATCGTGGGCGTGTCCGCCTCCGCCAGGGAGCTGCCCATCTACAGCGTGGAGCGGGACAACAAGGCCGTCAGTCTGACCTTTGACGCCGCCTGGGGCAACGAGGACACCCAGAAGCTCATCGACATCCTGAACTCCTACGGCGTGAAGGCAACCTTCTTCCTGGTGGGGCAGTGGGCGGACAAATACCCGGAGAGCGTCCAGGCCCTGGCCGATGCGGGCATGGAGATCGGCGACCACTCGGATACGCACCCGCACATGGCGAAGCTGTCCAAGAAGCAGATCATCGACGAGGTGAGCCTGTGCGCGGGCAAGATCAAGGCCATCACCGGCCAGGACGTGAAGCTGTTCCGCTGCCCCTATGGGGAATACGACGACGAGGTCATCACCACCATCCGGGATATGGGCATCTATCCCATCCAGTGGGACGTGGAGCCGTCCCGGACAGAGGAAAGGTCCCGGTGTGGGCCGTTCGGGACACACTGGGCAGAATGGCTAAAAATTACCAGTTATATGGCAGAAAAATGTCTTTCTCCGGCGAAGGGCGAGAATTGACTTTCCGTTTTGCGGTTTGCTATAATAAGTTTGACAATGAAACACGCATGAGTTGGCAACTGACGGTACGCGAGGCACGCGGGGGAGCCAATTTCATTGTTTATGCCGACCGTCTGGGCAGTTCTATTTGCGAGTGGATAGGGCTGTCCGTATTTTGTTTAAGGGAGTGCGTCAATGAAGAAAGTCGCCATTATCATGGGCAGCGACAGCGACCTGCCCGTCGTGGAGAAGGCTGCCGCCAAGCTGGCGGAATTCGATGTGCCCATAGAGGTGCATGTGTTTTCCGCGCACCGCACGCCGGACCAGGCGCGGGATTTTGCCCGGAACGCCCGGGCGAACGGGTTCGGCGCGATCATCGCCGCCGCCGGCATGGCGGCCCATCTGGCCGGCGCCATCGCCGCCAATACCATCCTGCCTGTCGTTGGCATCCCTTTAAAGTCCAAAAGTTTAGACGGCGTTGACGCGCTGCTGTCCACGGTGCAGATGCCCTCCGGCATCCCGGTCGCCACCGTTGGGATAGACGGAGCTGTCAACGCCGCCCTGCTTTGCGTGCAGATGCTGGCCCTCTCGGACGAGGCGCTGGCGGACAAGCTCGCCGCCGCCCGCGCCGCCGGGACGGAAACTGTTTTGGCCAAAAACGCCGCGGTGGAAGCGCGATTCAACCACTGAAATCACACCATCTTTTTGGGAGGTATATTACCGTGCAGAAGAAAGAGCAGATCTATGAGGGCAAGGCCAAAAAGGTCTACGCCACCGACGACCCCGATCTGGTGATCGTCTCCTACAAGGACGACGCCACCGCCTTCAACGGCCTGAAAAAGGGTCAGATCGCCGGCAAGGGCGCCATCAACAACCGGGTGACCAACTACCTGATGGGCATCCTGGAGAAGGAGGGCGTGCCCACCCACTTCGTGCAGGAGCTGAACGACCGGGAGACTGTGGTGAAAAAGGTCTCCATCGTGCCCCTGGAGGTCATCATCCGCAATATCTCCGCCGGCAGCTTTGCCAAGCGCTACGGCGTGGAGGAGGGGATCGTGTTCGACGAGCCTACCTTCGAGACCTCCTATAAGAACGACGCGCTGGGCGACCCGCTGATCAACGACTACCACGCTTTGGCCCTCAAGCTGTGCACCAAGGAGGAGCTGGCCGCCATCAAGGCCATGGCCTTCAAGGTCAACGACGTGCTCAAGGCCTTCTTCAAGGCGGTGAACGTGGACCTGGTGGACTTCAAGCTGGAGTTCGGCAAGACCTCTGACGGCAAGCTGGTCCTGGCCGACGAGATCAGCCCCGACACCTGCCGGTTCTGGGACAGCACCACCCATGAGAAGCTGGACAAGGACCGCTTCCGCCGGGACCTGGGCGGGGTGGAGGACGCCTACGCCGAGATGATGAAGCGCATTTTGGGCTGAAAGGAGTTTTATGGGTAACCTTCACGAGGAATGCGGCGTGTTTGGCATCTTCGCGCCGGGACGTATGCCGTTGGCGTCTATGGCCTATTACGGGCTGTACGCCTTGCAGCACCGGGGCCAGGAGAGCTGCGGCATCGTCATCAACGACGACGGTCTGTTCAGCTTTTATAAAGACCTGGGCCTGGTCAGCGACGTATTCAGCCACCGGGTGCTGCGCTCCCTGCCGGAGGGGAATATGGCCGTGGGCCATGTCCGTTACGGCACCACCGGCGGCAATGGCCGGGAAAACTGCCAGCCCATGGTGGTCAACCACATCAAGGGCCGTATGGCCCTGGCCCACAACGGCAACATCGTCAACTCCGGGGAGCTGCGCAAAGCCCTGGAGCTGCAGGGCTCCATCTTCCACTCCTCCAGCGACACGGAGGTCATCTCCTACGTCATCACCAAGGAGCGGCTCACCGCTCCCTCCATCGAGCAGGCGGTCAAC
>CANQOA010000012.1 GCA_947625355.1 uncultured Oscillospiraceae bacterium
CGCTCTGGTCCGCTCCAACTGGGTCCAGTCCGGCAAGAGCTGGTACTACCTCAAGGACGACGGCCTCATGGCCCGCAATGAGACCCTGACCCTGGACGGCAAGGAATACGCCTTCAAGGACTCCGGCGTCATGCGCACCGGCTGGATCAGCCTGGGCGGCGGCGACTACCGCTACGCCGGCAAGTCCGGCGCTCTGGTCCGCTCCAACTGGGTCCAGTCCGGCAAGAGCTGGTACTACCTCAAGGACGACGGCCTCATGGCCCGCAGCGAGACTCTGACCCTGAACGGCAAGGAATACGCCTTCAAGGACTCCGGCGTCATGCGCACCGGCTGGATCAGCCTGGGCGGCGGCGACTACTACTACGCCGACAAGGACGGCGCCCGGGTGAAGGGCCAGTGGATCAAGGACGGCGGCAAGGAGTACTACCTGAAGGACGACGGTCTCATGGCCCGCAACGAGCGCATCGGCGACTATCTGGTCAACGACAGCGGTGCCTGGGTCGCCACCTGGAAGAGCGCCTACGGCTGCTATGACAACGCCACCGTCTATGTGAGCCGCAACAACATCATCCACCGCGACAGCAGCTGCTCCGGCATGAAATACTATTCCACCATGACCCTGGCCCAGGCCCTGCGCCGCGGCGCCAGACGGTGCGAAAAGTGCTTTTGACGGCGATATGAGCGGCAGCCCCCGGGACAGACCCGGGGGCTGCTCTTATCATGTCTGTTCTCAGTTGATCTTGAGGGTCTCCCAGAGGGAGTTGATGTATCCCAGCAGATCGCTGTCCAGGTTCCGGTAGGCGTAGGTGTTGTACTTCTCGGAGAAGTCGCCCCAGTCGGGATAGAGGATGTCCATGGCCTCCGGCCCCATCTCGTCGATGTAATCCTCGTTCTCGTACACCAGCCGGTTGGGCGAGGCGTAGTAGGTGTACTCCGCGTTGGCGATAGCGGGCTCCTGGCTGAGCATGTAATTGATGAAGATCTCCGCCACCTCTTTGTTCTGGCAGCAGGTGGGGATGCACATGGCGTCGATGTAGAAATTGGTCCGCTCCGGGTAATAGAACCGCAGGTCCACATTGTCAGCCTGGGCGTCCAGCATGGTGAAGTAGTCGCCGGCGTAGTAGGCGGCGATGGCGCCCTCGCCGGACTCCATCATGTTGTACACCTCGTCCATCACATAGCTGCGCACCACGCCGCTGCGCCGCTGCTCCATCAGGGACTCCAGCGCCTGGTCCCACCGGCTCCGGTCGGTGGTGTTCACGTCGATGCCGGCCCGGTACATGGCCGTGCCGAAGGCGTCCCGGGAGTTGTTGAACTGAAGCACCTGGCCGGCGTATTTCTCGTTCCACATCAGGTCCCAGGAGCCGGTATCCGCCTCGTCCACCACGTTGGCGTTGTAGATCACGCCCACGATGCCATAGGCATAGGGCACCGAATAGCGGTCCTCCGGGTCGTAATAGAGCCCGTGGAAGTCGTCGTCGATGTACTGGTAGTTGGGGATGTTGTCGAAGTCCAGCGGCAGGAGCATATCCTCGTCGATCATGCGGGCGATCATGTAATCGGAGGGGATGATCACGTCGTAGCTGATGGCGTTTTTGGATAGCTTTGCGTACATGTCCTCGTTGCTGGCGAAGGTCTCATAGTTGACCTGCACCGGCCGGCCGTACTCCTGCTCGTACCAGGCGGCGAACTCCTTGATCACGTCCATGGAGCCCTCGGAGCCGTCGGAGATATACTCGCCCCAGTTGTAGACATTGAGCACCTGGGGCTTGTTGTCGGTCTCGGTGACGGCGAACACCACCGCCGCGGCCAGCGCCGCCAGCGCCAGACTGCCGCCGCAGCCATAGAGGATGCGCCGCTTCTTCGGGTCCATGGGGGGCCTTCCAGAGGCGGCCCGCTTGGCCTTCCGGGCGGCCCGCAGCTTTTGGCTGTCCTCGCTGTCGGTGAGGTTGGAGAGCAGCAGCAGCGCCAGGATGACGAAGAAGATGATGGTCGCCAGGGCGTACATGTCCGGGGTGACGGTCTTTTTCGTCATGTTGTAGATGCGGATGGGCAGGGTCTGGAAGCCAGTGCCGGTGGTGAAATAGCTGATGACGAAGTCGTCCAGGCTCAGAGTGAAGGCCATGATCATGCCGGTGACGATGGCGGGCATGATCTCCGGCAGCTCCACCTTCCAGAATGCGCCCCAGGGGGTGCAGCCCAGATCCATGGCCGCCTCGGGCAGCGCCTTGTCCATCTGCCGCAGCCGGGGCAGCACCTGCAGGATCACATAGGGCAGGCAGAAGGTGATATGGGCGATGAGCAGCGTGATGAAGCTCAGACTGTTGGCCAGGCCCAGCAGCCGGCTGGCGAACACGAACATCAGCATCATGGAGATGCCGGTGATGATGTCCGGATTGATCATGGGGATGTTGGTGACCATGTCCAGCGCCGAGCGCAGATACTTCGAGCGCATCCGGTGGATGCCCACGGCGGCGGCGGTGCCCATGACGGTGGACACGCCCGCGGCGCACACCGCCAGGATCAGGGTGTTGCGCACGGCCTTGAGGGTCTCCGTGTCCCGGAACAGCTCCTTGTACCACTTCAGCGAGAAGCCGGAGAACACCGAAAGGCTGCGGGCCTCGTTGAAGGAGAACACCAGCAGGATCACCAGCGGCGCGAACAGGAACAGGAACATCAGCGCCGTAAAGACTTTGGATGCTTTTTTCATGCCGCCGCCCCCCCGTAGGTGTACTTGTCGGTGAGCCGGCGCATCAGGGCCATGGCGGCCAGCAGCGCCACCATCAGGATGAAGGCGATGGCCGCGGCGAAGTGCAGATTATTGGCCACATACTGCCCCTCGATGGCGTCGCCCAGCAGGAAGAACATGCCGTCGCCCAGCTTCTGGGAGATATAGAAGGTGCTGATGGAGGGGATCAGGACCATGGTCACGCCGTTGACGATGCCCGGCATGCTCAGCGGCAAGATCACCCGCCGCAGCACCCCCGCCGGGGCGCAGCCCAGGTCGCGGGCCGCCTCGATGAGCCGGTAGTCCATCTTGGCCATGATGGAGTAAAGCGGCAGGATCATGTAGGGCAGGTAGTCATAGACCATGCCGATGATGACGGCGGTCTCCGTGCCGATGATATGCACCCGGCCCAGCCCCAGCTTGGCCAGGAGGTTGTTGAGGATGCCCGTGTCCTGGAGGATGGTCATCCAGGCGTAGGTCCGGATGAGGAAGTTCATCCACATGGGGATCATGATGAGGGTCATCATGGTCTTTTGGGCCCTGGGCGAGGCCCGGGAGATGATATATGCCAGAGGGTAGCCCAGCAGCAGGCAGACCACGGTGGAGATCGCCGCCAGCTTGATGGACCGCCAGCTGATCACCAGATAGGTCCGCACCTGGCTGGTCGCGCCGTCGGCGCTCACGCTGGCGGACATGTCGTTGAAAAAGCGGGCGATGTTGGCGGTGGTGAAGCGGAAGTCGTTGTCCGTGAAGGCGTAATAGGCCACGAAGCCCAGGGGCACCAGGATGAACACCACCGCCCACAGCTCATAGGGCCCGCTGGCCAGCCCGGTGACCAGGGAGCGGGTCTTTTTCTTGGTCATTGCTCCCCCTCGCTTTCCGCCTCGGCCAGCTCGTCGAACTCGTTGGAGAAGGAGGCATAGTCGCCGTACAGGCCCGAATACTCGCTCTTTTTCATGATATGGATGGCGTCCGGCTCGATATACAGGCCGATGTGCTCGTCCACATCCACGAAATCGGTGGTCTGGATCATCCACTTGAAGCCGCCGATGTCCACGATCACCTCATAGTGCACGCCCATGAAGGTGACGGAGGTGACCACGCCCCGGAGCATGCCCTTGTCCTCGGCCACGATATCCACGTCCTCCGGCCGGACCACCACGTCCACCGGCTCGTTGGGCTCGAAGCCGCCGTCCACGCACTGGAAGGTGTGGCCGGAGAAGGAGACGCACCTGTCCCGGAGCATCACGCCGTCCACGATGTTGCTCTCGCCGATGAAATCCGCCACGAAGGCGTTTTTCGGCTCGTTGTACACGTCCTGGCTGGAGCCGATCTGCTGGATGCGGCCCTCGGACATGACCACGATGGTGTCGGACATGCTCAGGGCCTCCTCCTGGTCATGGGTGACGAACACGAAGGTGATGCCCGTAGCCTTCTGGATGTTTTTCAGCTCCTGCTGCATGTCCTTTCTCAGCTTCAGGTCCAGCGCCGCCAGCGGCTCGTCCAGCAGCAGCACCCGGGGCTTGCCCACCAGGGCGCGTGCGATGGCCACCCGCTGCTGCTGGCCGCCGGACAGGCTGGTGACGGCCCGATGCTCAAAGCCCTTGAGGGCCACCATGGAGAGCATCTCGCTGACCCGCTGGTCGATCTCGTCCCGGGGCGTCTTGCGCTCCCGCAGGGGGAAGGCCACGTTCTCATACACGTTCAGATGGGGGAACAGGGCATAGCGCTGGAACACGGTGTTCACGTTGCGCTTGTGGGGCGGCACGTCGTTGATGCGCTCGCCCATGAACAGCACGTCGCCGCTGTCGGGGGTCTCGAAGCCGCCGATGAGCCGCAGCGTGGTGGTCTTGCCGCAGCCGGAGGGGCCCAGGAGGGTGATGAACTCATTGTCGTAGATGTCCAGACTGATGTTGTCCAGCACCACCTCCCCGTCGAAGGACTTTGTGATGTTTTTCAGCTCGATGATCTTGTCCATGGCGTCCGTCTCCCTATGTAAAAATAAAAAAAACAAGCGGAACATGCCAGGCACGTTCCACTTGCGGACCATCCATACACTGCCGTCCGGATCGACGGCGGGCCGTCCCAATGGGTTTGAGAGTTTTTGAAAGCAAAATGCCTTGCTCTGACTCTTACTGACCATTTTACAAGTCTGTGTGCCGCCCGGCACTGGTTATAAAGTAACCAACTTATAAAACTTGAGCTTTTAACTCAATCAATAAGGCAACAGAAGTTGCCGCCGCTTTCGCGGGGTTCGGCATTCGACCCGGCTGTCCGTATGGCCTTGGCCGTCCGGAGACGGCGGTCGCATCTTGCTTTGGAAAGGCTCTTTCCAATTGAGACGGCACACATTCTAACAGCAACCCGGTCCCCTGTCAAGGCCATTGAGAGAATTGTATGAAATTTGTCACTTTTTGCCAACCCGTCAAGAGGGCCGGGGGCGTTCGCCCCCGGCCCTGCCGCTCAGATCTTGATGCTGCCGGTCGCGTCGGTGTACGTGATCATGCCGTACTTGCCGTCGTGCTTGTTGTTCGACCAGACCCAGCCATACCCCTCGGCCCAGTGCCAGCCGCCCCGGACCCGTCCCTGGGCGCTGGAGTCCGCCGGCGTCTCGAAGTAGTAAAGACCCCCGGGCCACACGGTCTTGGTGTCCAGCTTGCCGGTCTTTTCGCTGTAGTACCCCTTCACCTGCGGGCAGTCATACACGCCCGTGACCATGACGCCGTTCGCGTTCATGAAGTACCAGATGCCCCTGGCGCTCATCACCCAGGTGTTCTTCACGGCCTTGCCGTTCAGGAAGTAATACCAGCTGCCGTCGCTGCCCTTGGTCCAGCCCTTGCCGGTGGCGGGCTCCCCCGACTGCTGCCACTTGCCGGGGCCATAGGCCCGGGCAGTCCCGCCGGACAGGCGCGGCACATAGGAGAAAGCGATCCTCCCCTCGCCGTCCGCCTCCATCTGGGCGATGAACCGCAGATTGGACGCCGACAGCAGATCGGCCGCCGACGGATCGGCCGTCACCAGGATCACATAGGTCCCGTTGGCCTGCAGGCCGGTGAACAGCGCCGTGTTCTCCCCCGTGGAGGTGGGGCTGTGGACCGCCAGCAGCTCGATCTCTGCCGGCTCGCCGTCGATAGAGCCCATCTCCGGCTCTGCCGTGATCTCGGGCTCGGCCGTCATCTCAGGTTCGGCCGTGGCCTCGGGTTCGGCCGTCATCTCGGGCTCAGCCGTGGCCTCGGGCTCAGCCGTCATCTCGGGCTCAGCCGTCATCTCGGGCTCAGCCGTCATCTCGGGCTCAGCCGTATCCTCCGGCACGGGCACCGCGCCGGCCTCCGGCAGATCCGCGGCGATGCTGGCCGGCGAAGCGCCCAGGGAGACGAAGGGGAGGCCGTGCTCCTCGGCGTACGCCTCCGCCGTGGAGCCGTCATAGCCGTGGATGGTGCCGCAAAGGGTATCATGATCCTCGATCGTGTCGATCCGACAGTTCGGGTTCAGGACCGTAGTGTCCTTCAAGCTGTCGCACCCATCAAACGCACCCACTCCGATGGAGACGACGCTGGCGGGGATGGTCACGCTCGCCAGACTTACACAATCAGAAAACGCCCAATCCCCTATGCTGGTCACACTATCGGGGATCGTCACGCTCGCCAGACTTACACAATCAGAAAACGCCCAATCCCCTATGCTGGTCACACTATCGGGGATCGTCACGTTCGTCAGACTTGAACAATGAGAAAACGCATCCTCCCCTATGCTGGTTACACTGTCGGGGATCGTCACACTCGTTAGTCTCCAGCAATCATAAAACGCTTCCTCCCCTATGCTGGTCACACTATCGGGGATCGTCACGTTCGTCAGACTTGAACAATGCATGAACACATAATCTTCGATGGTCGGCACGCCATCGGGGATCATCACGCTCGTCAGACTTGAACAATTAGAGAACGCCCAACCCCCTATGCTGGTCACACTATCGGGGATCGTCACGTTCGTCAGACTTGAACAAAAAGAAAACGCTGCCTCCCCTATGCTGGTCACGCTATCGGGGATCGTCACGCTCGTCAGACTTGAACATTCATAAAACGCTTCCTCCCCTATACTGGTCACGCCATCCTGAATAGAAACCCATTTGATAGACGAAACAAACTCATGCCATGGCACCCTGAATGAAAACTCCCAATACCCCATCTCCCCCGTGCCGTAGATGGACAGCGTCCCGTCGCTGGTAAGTATCCACTTCACATTGTCCCCCTGGGCGCCGCAGTCGCCGGAGGCAACGATCTCCCCTCCCGGGGTCGGAACAGGTGCTGGCGTCCCGGCAGGCGGGATGTCCGGGCCGGTGCCGGGGCCCGGGGTCGCGCTGGGCTGAGGCGACGCATCCGGGGCCGCTTGGAGCAGTATGAACCCCATCGTCGGCTTCCCGCTGACCGTCAGGGTGGCCCTGCCGGAGGCGGTCCCGTCCGGGCTGGACGCGGACAGGCTATACATCCCGTCGTGCAGGAAGAACACAGCCTTGCCGTCAGCGCCCGTCACCGGCGCTTCGCTGAGCCCGGTCCCCTCCACAGCCGCGCCGGACACCGCCGCGCCGCTCTGGTCCAACACCGTCAGCGTCACCTTATAGCTGCTGTGCGGGCAGGTGCCTAAACCGAATTCGTCAAAATCGAACGAATAATAAAAATCGAACAGTTTTAGTGATACTTCAAATATTAGCGTCTCATACTTTACGTGTTTTGTAGCGGCAATGCTGCACTTCAAATACGCTTTAAAGTTGACATCCCCATCGGTACATTGTTCGCAATCATGATGCTCTTCTTCTGAACCAAGCACCGCCCTTTTGGCTTTTACTTCTACCACAGCTCCCAATTCCGCAGATGCTTTGAGAAGGTCTTCACTGATAAGGGCAAGATATGGTTCGATTTTAAATCCCACCTCAATTTTCCCTTCAACAGTAACCTTAACCTTCACTTTTGGATCGCTGCTTTTGTTAACAAACGTGCCGTTATCCAGCGCATATCCGAATGTTTGCTCAACTGAAACAGTGCCCTCGAAACTGCCGCTGATACCCAATACAAGCTTCGGCTCTACTCCCAAAGACAGCCCCGGCAAAGGATTAAACACTATCTTTCCTAGAGGCTGCTCTGTATCTTGTAGTTTCTGCTCTGCCTCGACAGTCAGCTTTCCTTCAAGTTTGTTTGTCGCCTTGAACTCAATGTATTCTTTTGAAAGACTGATGTAGATTTTAACCTTGATGCTTACTTCAATGTTTCCAGAAACCTTTACCGACAAACTTTCGTCAAACTTCTTCTCAAACTCTATTTCGAGGGATTTTCTTGTATTGGCATTTGTATCTACTAGCGCAGCAGGTGCGACCTCGCTGTTTTCGTCCGAGCCCACGTCAATCTTTACCACATCGAAAAAGTCTGTGATCTCAGCATTGTCGTCCTCAACAACGGTAACAGTATTTCCCTCTTTCGAGACGGATGCAACTTTCACAAGAAGAAGCGACCCGTCAGCCTTTTCATAAGAAAGGATATCGCCCGCTATCAACCCAGTGAGTTTACCGTCTGCATTTGCGAAAGTATAGCGTCCCCCTGCAGAACCTGTCAGCGAGTTCACATTTCCCTTAGGTTCTACTAATACTGTATCCTTACTATAGACCATGAAGTTCGTGGTCGGGTCGCCGTCCAGGTTCAGCACCCGTTCCTCGGCAAAGTCGTTCACCGTGGCGTCATCCAGGTCCTGGATGTCCTCCGTGTAGAACTCCGTGGTATATTCCTCGCACAGCGGCTCATGCCCTGCGTGGTCCAGCAGGAACGCCGACGCGACAAAGGTGTCCGGGATCTTACCGGTCAGACCAAAGACCACGATCCCCGACCCGGCCGAGATCGACGCGTTCCCCGAGGCCGTCATCTGCCCCGTCCTCTCGTCGTACACCGCCACGACCACGTCCGCTTTCCTGTCAGCCTGATAGCCGACGACCGCGGTGTTGTTCGTTACGGTCAGGCTGGTGATCTTGTCCGCCGTCGGGTCCTGTACGATCGCCCGGGCGTCGATCTCCTTGGCGATCAGTTCGCCCACGTCGTTCTTTCCCTCGACCGTCACATCCGCCGTCTCCAGCTGCGCGTCGGACCCATCATCCGCCGCGAAGACCGGAACGCACAGCGAAAACAGCACCGTCAGGGCAAGAACCAGACTCAAAACGCGCTTTTTCATGGTCTTTCCATTCCTTTCTTCTTTTTCCCGGCAGTACCGGCCCGCGGAGGCCGCGCCCCGCCGGGACGATTTGATTATAATATGGGATATCTATCCATGCAAGCGGTTTTTTCCGCGCCCGGAAACAGAACGGGCCGGGGGCGTTCGCCCCCGGCCCTGCCGCTCAGATCCCGATGTTTCCGGTCGCGTCCGTGTACGTGACCATGCCGTACTTGCCGTCGTGCTTGCTGTTCGAAACGACCCAGCCGTATCCCTCGGCCCAGTGCCGGCCGCCCCGGACGCGCCCCTGGGCGCTGGAGTCCGCCGCCGTCTCGAAGTAGTAAAGCCCGCCGGGCCACACGGTCTTGGTGTCCCGCGTGTGGGTCTTTTCGCTGTAGTAGCCCGTCACCCGCGGGCAGTCATACACGCCCGTGACCATGATGCCGTCCGCGTTCATGAAGTACCAGATGCCCCGGGCGCTCATGACCCAGGTGTTCTTCACGGCCTCGCCGTCCAGGAAGTAATACCAGCTCTTGCCGTCGCTGCCCTTGGTCCAGCCATCGCCGGTGGAAGGCTCCCCCGGCGCGGGCGTCCCCGGCGACGGGGACGGGGCGGGCGTCACGGGCGGCGTTGCGCCGGGCACATAGTCCTGGGCGCTGACAGGGTATTCGCTCCTCCACGCGGCGGTGTTGAACGGAGGATCAAGGTCGTTGTGATCCGGGAAATTGTTCTCGCCCCGCAGGAAATACTCATAGCGGCTCCGCCCCGCATCCCAGGTGGAGTCCGCGTTGTAATACCGCCCGTCTATCTTGACGATATTCCAGGCGTGGGAGACGTTCGTGACGACGCGGCTGTCGATGCCCGACTCCAGGGCCAGGCGGTACAGCAGCGCCGCGTAGCCCTGGCACACGCACGTACCGTTGATCAGCCCCGCATAGGCCGTGTACTGCAGCTTGTAGCTGTTGTCGCTGACATGGTAATCATCGTAGGTGATATGGCTGCAGATGTAGTCATAGATGGCCTTTATGCGGCCATACTGGTCCTTGTTGTAGAGATTCAGCTGCCCCAGCAGACTTCTCACCGCGGCGTCCATCTCCCGCTCCTGGTCGGCGGTGGTGTAGTACAGCATGTAAAGGGTCATGCTCCAGCACTGCCGGCCGTTGTAAGTTGTCTTGAAGCCCGAGCCGGAATAGGCGCCAAACTGGCGGAGCAGATAGTCGCCCTCCGTGGGAACGCCGGTGTGCTCCACGGCCACGTCCATGATCTGGTTGGAGACGGTCTGAGAGCTGGAAATGGAAGTGGGGACGACGAAGCTGATCTGCACGACGCGGTTTTTCATCTGAGAGCGCATGTACTCCCCCGCCGTCTGGATGGAGCTGGCGTAATAGGTCGTGGCGCTGGGCGCCACGTCCGATGCCGGCGCCAGGCGCAGCAGCTCTTCTTCCGTGACGACGCCCTTGTACAGGGGGTTCACATAGACGATCGTCTCCGCCGGTCCAGGCTCGGCAGCCTCCATCGGCTCGTCGGCCGCTTCCGGTTCGGTGGTCGCCTCCGGCTCAGCGGTCACCTCCGGCTCAGCGGTCGCTTCCGGTTCGGTGGTCGCCTCCGGCTCAGCGGTCACCTCCGGCTCAGCGGTCGCTTCCGGTTCCGTGGTCGCCTCCGGCTCTACCGGGGCGGGCTCTTCCGGGACAGGCTCTTCCGCAGGCGCCTCGCCCTCCGTCCCGGGCGCCGGCTCCGTTCCTTCCGAGACCTGGGGCTGCTGTTCCTGGGCCGAGATCTCCGGCAGCGCCGCCCCGCCCTCCGCGGCAAAGGCCGGGACCGCCATGCTCAGCGCCATCACCAGCGCCAGGAGCATGCTCAAAACGCGTTTTTTCATCCTGATCTCCTTCCCCCCGCCTGTTCCGCGCTCCGCATCCTGCCCGCGCCGACGGGACGGCAAAAATTGGTTTATATGCAATCATTATAGTGTCCCGCCGTCGATCATGCAAGGTTTTTTTCCCGAGGACGCCGCCCCTTTTGAGGGGCGCTTTCCCCTTCTGGGCGTTTTGCTCACAAACGCGGGTTTTGGCGCGTAGAATTGTGAAGAATTGCCCTTGTATTTCCGCACAAGTGGTGGTACACTGATCAACCACGCGAAAAGCGCGGCAACTATATCTCGGAAATCAGGTATCACAATGGAAACCCTTCTTCTCGTATCGATCGCCATTCTGGCGGGCCTGATGATGACCCGTATCTCCAACCTGGCCAAGCTGCCCACGGTGACCGCCTATCTGGTCTCCGGCGTGCTGATCGGCCCCTTCGGCCTGGGCGCGCTGGGCTTTGGCTTCACCTCCACCGGCACGGCGGAGGGCCTGGACCTGGCCTCGGAGATCGCGCTGGGCTTTATCGCCTTCTCCATCGGCAGCGAATTCCGTCTCAAGGAGCTGAAGGCCGTGGGCCGGCAGACCGCCGTGGTGGGCGTGCTGCAGGCGCTGACGGCCACCGTCTTTGTGGACGCGGCGCTGTATGTTTTCCATCTGCTGCGGCCGGACATCCTCACCACCGCCCAGGCGCTGACCCTGGGGGCCATCGCCACCGCCACCGCCCCCGCCGCCACGCTGATGGTGGTGCGCCAGTATAAGGCCAAGGGCCCGCTGACCAGCCTGCTGCTGCCGGTGGTGGCCCTGGACGACGCGGTGGGCCTGGTGGTGTTCGCGGTGTCCTTCGGTCTGGCCAAGACCCTGGTCACCGGCACCACCGATCTGATCTCGATCTTGGTCAACCCCCTGGTGGAGATCGCCGCCTCCTTGGTGCTGGGCGCGGCGCTGGGCTGGGTGCTGACCCAGCTGGAGCGGCTTTTCAACTCCAATACCAACCGGCTGAACATGACCATCGCCTTCGTGTTCCTGACGGTGGCCCTGTCCATGGCGGAGTTCCAGGTGGGGCCCGTGACGGTGGGCTTTTCCTCCCTGCTGGTGTGCATGATGCTGGGCACGATATTCTGCAACTGCTGCCCGCTGAGCCATGACCTGATGTATCTGGCGGACAAGTGGTCCAGCCCGGTGCTGGCGCTGTTTTTCGTGCTGTGCGGCGCGGAGCTGGATCTGGGCGTGTTCGCCTCCGGGGCCATCGTGATGGTGGGGCTGGTGTATATCGCCGCCCGTTCCGCCGGCAAATACCTGGGCGCCCGGTTCTCCGCCCGGATCACCCACTGCTCGCCGGAGATCCAGAAATATCTGGGCGTGACGCTGCTGCCCCAGGCGGGCGTGGCCCTTGGCATGTGCACCACCGCCATGCAGTTGGGCTCCCAGGGCGCCCTCATCCGCAACATCACCCTGTTCGCGGTGCTGATCTATGAGCTGGTGGGTCCGCTGCTGACCAAGCTGGCGCTGCAGGCCTCCGGGGACATCCAGCCCAAGAGCGAGGAGGTCACCCAGCGCCGGGCCCGGAAGCTGGCCGACGCCGGCGCCTCCGATCCCGTTCCCCGCCGGGAGCGGGTCCGCCGCTCCCCCGCCCTCCGCACCGGACACAGGGCCCACGCCCACAAGTAAAAAACTCGGACAAAAACCGCCTCCCGGCCGGGAGGCGGTTTTCGCGTCTGAAAAGCGATATGCGTTCTTTCCATGACGGGGATGCCAGAGCGCGCCGCGCTCACTTCCCCGCCATATAGGCGTTCTTCCGGGCCACATAGCCCTGGGCGTTGGCCAGATTCGTCTCCTTCTGGCCCAGCCGGTCGGTCTTTGCCACCTTGGCGGGAGTGCCCAGCATCAGCGAATAGGCAGGCGCCTGGGTCCGGGCGGTGACCACGGCCCCGGCTCCCACGATGGACCAGTCCCCCAGCACCGCCTCGTCCAGCACGACGGCGCCCATGCCCACCAGCACGCCGTTGCCCACGGTGCAGCCGTGGACCACCGCGTTGTGGCCGATGGTCACGTCCTCCCCGATGGTCAGGGGGTGACCCGGATCGCAGTGGAGGGTGGCGTTGTCCTGGACGTTGGAGCCCCGGCCCACCACGATGGGCTCGTTGTCCCCCCGGAGCACCGCCCCGAACCAGACGGAGGCGTCCGGCCCGACGGTCACGTCGCCGATGAGCGTGGCGTTGGGCGCGATGAACGCGGTGGGGTCCACCGAGGGGGTCTTGCCTTTATATGTGATGATCATAGTGCATGTTCTCCTTGCATTTTACGCGCGCCGCAGGTATAGTATAGGGAAATTATAATGAAAAACGCGAGCCCTGTCAACCGGGGCGAGGAGGACCTATGCCGACCTGGATGCAATATGCCATCGTCTGCCCGCTGATCTTTCTGGGCGGCTTTTTGGACGCCATCGCCGGCGGCGGCGGGCTCATCTCCCTGCCGGCCTACCTCATCGCCGGCTTCCCCGTCCACGTGAGTATCGGCACCAATAAGCTCAGCTCCACCATCGGCACCACCATCACCACCTGGAAGTTCTGGAAGCGGGGCTATATCCGGCCGAAGCTGAGCCTGATCTGCGCGCTGTGCGCGCTGGTGGGCTCCTCCGTGGGCGCCAACATCGCCATGCACCTGTCCGACCGGGTGTTCAAGCCGCTGCTGCTGGTGATCCTGCCGCTGACAGCGCTGTACGTGTTCCGCACCAAGACCATCGGCGCCAGCGAAAAGGACGCCCTGCCCCCCGCCCGGACCGCCCTCATCTGCGCCGCCGTCGCCCTGGGGATGGGCACCTACGACGGCTTCTACGGCCCCGGCTCCGGCACGTTCATGCTCCTGCTGCTCACCGGCGCGGCCCACCTGAGCCTCAACGACGCCGCCGGCACCACCAAGGTCATCAACCTCTGCTCCAACATCGCCGCCCTCACCACCTATCTTCTCAACGGCCAGGGCAACATCCCCCTGGGCCTGACCGCCGGCCTGTTCGGCATCGCCGGGTGCTCTCTCGGCGTGCGCTGCTTCTCCCAGCGGGGCTCCCGGATCGTCAAGCCCCTGATCGCCGTGGTGCTGGGCATCTGCTTCGTGCGGGTGATTTGGGAGATGGCCGCCGGCTGAATGACGCTCCACTACCTCCAAAACGCCTCCTTCGGGAGGCGTTTTCGTTTTAAAAAAAGCCTAAATCCCCGTTCACGATTCGTTCATATTTTCCTCTTACCATGGTCACAGTTACAAAAAACAACAAATTAAACAAATCTTAAAGATCTTGATGCCAAACCGATGCCGTGGAGCGGTAAAGTATCCTCACCGGGCGGGAACAGGCCCGGTAGACTGGAGAAACGGAGGTCGATCCGATGCGTTTTGTCAACGACGGCGCCTCGATGCGCCTTTATGCAGAGTTTCTGGGCCGCCATGAGCGGTGCCATTTCCAGCAGAGCCCCGAGTGGGCCCGCGTGAAAGAGAATTGGAAAAACGAGGTCGTCCTGGCGGAGGACGCCCAGGGGAACATCAAGGGCGGCATGAGCGTGCTGATCCGGAAGATCCCCCTGTTCGGGAACCTGATGTACTGCCCCAGAGGACCCGTGTGCGACACCGGCGACGCGGACAGTCTGCGTCAGCTGCTGGAGGGCGCGGAGCTGCTGGCCATGAAGTACAACGCCATGGCCCTGCGCATGGAGCCGGACATCCCCGCCTCCGACGGGGCGTTCCGCGCCGCCGTGGAGGACCTGGGCTGCCGGGTCCGGGAGCCCATGGATACCGGGGACCTGATCCAGCCCCGGCAGGTGTTCCGGCTGGACCTGCGGGGCAAGAGCGAGGCGGACGTCCTGGCCGGCTTCCACCGCAAGGCCCGCTACGGCATCCGCGTGGCCCAGCGCCGGGGCGTGACGGTCCGCGTCGGGACCCGGGAGGACCTTCCGGCGTTCCACGCGCTGCTGGCCGAGACCGGCCGCCGGGACGGCTTTCTGGTACGGCCGCTGAGCTATTTGGAGCGGATGTGGGACGAACTGGGCCCGGAGCACATGGCTCTGCTGCTGGCCACCTGCGGCGGCGAGCTCATCGCCGGCGCCATCCCGGTGTTCTACGGGCGAAAGACCTGGTATGCCTTCGGCGCCAGCTCTGACCGGCGGCGGGACACCATGGCCAGCTATTTGCTGCAGTGGGAGATGATCCGGGGCGCGCTGGCCCGGGGCGACCAGGTCTACGACCTGCGGGGCATCCTGGAGAAGGCCGATCCCGGCAACGGGCTCTATCTCTTCAAGAGCCGCTTCGGCGGGGAGCTGGTGTCGTTCGTCGGGGAGGTCTACGCGCCTTACCGCCCTGTGGCCTACCGGCTGTACCGGCTGGCGGAGCGGGCCTATATGGCCCTCCGGGACCGCTATACCACCCGGCTGCACCGCGCTCCGGCGCCCACGGCGGAGCCCCGGCCCCGCTCCTGGGGCATCCCCGCCGGGGCGGGCGCACACACCGGGCCCTGAGCGCATATCATGAACTGTGACAGCATTCATGTCCTCCTTCCTTTGGCAGCCTGTCCGGGCTCTGTTCCGGGCAGGCTGTTTTTTGCGGCGAACGGCGCGAAATCCGTTGACAAGCGGCTAGATCGGTATTATAATGCCTTTAGCTTTTTAAAGGAGCGCATCCCATGACCAAGACTTTCTTCGCCAGCTACTTTACCTACTATTACTTTTCCGAAAAGTAATAGCGATCGGTGCTGCGAAAAAAGGCTTACAAACGTAACCACAGAGCTGTGCGGCACAAGAGCCGCACAGCTTTTTTGCAAAGGAGAAGCCCACATGATAACCGTCTTGAAACCCAACACCACCGAAGAGCAGCGGGACCACCTGATCCACTGGATGGAGAGCCAGGGCGTCCAGGTCCATGTGTCTCAAGGCAGCGAGTACACCATCCTGGGCCTGGTGGGCGACACCGCCCACATCGACACGGAGTTGCTGGAGAGCCTGGAGATCGTCCAGTCCGTGAAGCGGGTGAGCGAGCCCTTCAAGAAGTGCAACCGCAAGTTCCACCCGGAGGACTCCGTCATCGACGCCGGCGGCGTGCCCATCGGCGGCGGCCACTTTGCCGTCATCGCCGGGCCCTGCTCCGTGGAGAGCCACGACCAGATCATCGGCATCGCCGAGTCCGTGAAGCAGAGCGGCGCGAAGCTCCTGCGGGGCGGCGCCTTCAAGCCCCGGACCAGCCCCTATGACTTCCAGGGCCTGCACGCCACGGGCCTGGAGCTGCTCAGCGAGGCCAAGAAGGCCACGGGCCTGCCCATCGTGTCGGAGATCATGGATCTGCGGGATCTGGACCTTTTCGAGGACGTGGACGTGCTGCAGGTGGGCGCCCGGAACATGCAGAATTTCGAGATGCTGAAGGGCCTGGGCCGCACCGGCAAGACCATCCTGCTCAAGCGGGGCCTGGCCAATACCCTGAAGGAGCTGCTCATGAGCGCCGAGTACATCATGGCCGGCGGCAACGAGAACGTGATCCTCTGCGAGCGGGGCATCCGCACCTATGAGACCTACACCCGCAACACCCTGGACTTGAGCTGCGTGCCGGTGCTGCACGAACTGAGCCATCTGCCCGTGGTGGTGGACCCCAGCCACGCCACCGGCCACTCCTACCTGGTGCCCTCCATGGCCCTGGCGGCGGCCGCCGCCGGCGCGGACGGCATCATGGTGGAGGTGCACAACGACCCGGCCCATGCCCTGTGCGACGGGGCCCAGAGCCTGACCCCGGCCCAGTTCGCCGAGCTGATGGGCCAGATGAAGCGCATTTTGGAGGTCGTGCGGCCATGATCGTGGGCATCGTGGGCCTGGGGCTCATCGGCGGCTCCCTGGCCAAGGCATACAAGCGGGACAGCTCCGTGACCGTGCTGGGCTGGAACCGCACCCCCTCCGTGACGGAATTCGCGCTGCTGGACGGGGCCATCGACGCCGAGCTCACGCCGGACCGGCTTTGCGAGTGCGACCTGGTGCTCATCTCCCTCTACCCCCGGGCCACCATGGACTATCTGCGGGACAACGCGGACCGGTTCTCCAAGACCGGCATCGTCATGGACTGCGACGGGGTGAAGCGGGAAGTATGCGAATACGCCTTCCCCCTGGCGGCGGAGCACGGCTTCACCTTCGTGGGGGGGCACCCCATGGCGGGCACCCAGTTCTCCGGCTTCAAATACGCCCGGGCCACCCTCTATGACCGGGCCCCCATGGTGATCGTGCCGCCGGTGTTCGACGATCCGGACTTTCTGGCCCGGATCAAGGCGCTTTTGAAGCCCGCCGGCTTCGGCCGCATCAGCGTCACCACCGCCGCCGACCACGATCGGATGATCGCTTTCACCTCCCAGATGGCCCACGTGGTGTCCAACGCCTACATCAAGAGCCCCGCCGCCGCGGACCACAAGGGCTTCTCCGCCGGCAGCTACAAGGACCTGACCCGTGTGGCCTGGCTCAACGCCCCCATGTGGAGCGAGCTCATCCTGGACAACCGGGACAACATGCTCTCGGAGATGGACGCCCTCATCGGCAGTCTGACCGCCTACCGGGACGCCATCGCCGCCAATGACTATGACACCCTGTGCGCCCTGCTGGAAGAGGGCAAGCGCCGGAAGGAGGAGATCGACGGATGAACGCCGTCCATGTGCCCGCGTCCGTGCCCTATGACGTGCGGATCGGCCCCGGCCTGCTGGCAGGGCTGGCGGACACGGTAAAAGCCGTCTGCCCCAAGGCCGGCCGCTGCCTGGTGGTGACGGACGACGCGGTGGGCCCGCTGTGGCTCCGCGAGTCCGTCTCCGCCCTCTTCGCCGGGGAGCTGCCCTTCTCCACATACACCCTCCCCCGCGGAGAGGCCAGCAAGACGGCGGAAAAGCTGGTGGACATCCTCAATTTCGCCGCCTCGGAGCATTTCACCCGCTCGGACGTGTTTTTGGCCCTGGGGGGCGGCATGGTGGGGGACCTGACGGGCCTGGCCGCCGCCACGTATATGCGGGGCGTGGACTACATCCAGCTGCCCACCACCCTTCTGGCGGCGGTGGACTCCTCCGTGGGCGGAAAGACCGCCGTGGACCTGCCGGCGGGCAAGAACCTGATGGGCGCCTTCTGGCAGCCCCGCGCCGTGGTGTGCGACACGGACGCCCTCTCCACCCTGCCCCGGGCCGACTTTCTCTCCGGCTGCGCGGAGGTCATCAAGACCGCCGTGCTCTTCGATCCGGACCTATTCGCCCTGCTGGAGCGGGAGGGCCCGGCCTTTGACCGGGAGAGCGTCATCGCCCGGTGCGTGGGCCACAAGCGGGACATCGTGGCCGAGGATGAGCGGGACACCGGCCGCCGGGCGCTGCTCAATCTGGGCCACACCCTGGGCCACGCGGTGGAGGCGGAGAGCGGCTTTGCCCTCTCCCACGGCCAGGCCGTGGCCATCGGCACGGCGAGCGTATGCCGCGCCGCCGCCCTCTACGGGCTGTGCGACGTGTCGGTGCCGGAGCGGGTGGACGCCATCCTGGAGAAGTTCGGCCTGCCCATCCGCACGGCCCTCCCCTTCGAGGCCCTGATGGACCGGATGCTGTCGGACAAAAAGCGCGTCGGGGCCAAGGTGAACCTGATCGTGCCGGAGCGGATCGGCGCCTGCCGGGGCCTGCCCCTGGCCGCCGACGAGCTGCGTGACTTTATGAAAGCGGGGCTGTGACATGATCGCCACCATCTACCCCTCCGCTCTCGCCGGGACCATCCCGGCCATCGCCTCCAAGAGCCAGGCCCACCGGATGCTGATCTGCGCGGCTCTGGCGGACCGGCCCACCCAGATCGCCTGCCCCACCCTCTCGGCGGACATAGAGGCCACGGCGGACTGCCTGCGGGCCCTGGGGGCGGCCATTGCCTATGAAAGCGGCGTCTTTTCCGTGACGCCCATCGCCGCCGTGCCCGCCCATCCCGCGCTGGACTGCGGGGAGAGCGGCTCCACGCTCCGGTTCCTGCTGCCGGTGGTGTGCGCCCTGGGCGCCGGGGCGTCCATCAAAATGCACGGCCGGCTGCCGGAGCGGCCCCTGTCCCCCCTGTGGGAGGAGCTGAAAGCCCACGGGGCCGTCCTGACCCGCCCCGCCCCGGACACCATCGCCGTGGACGGGGCCCTGACGCCGGGCGATTACACCATCGCCGCCAACATCTCCTCCCAGTTCATCAGCGGGCTGCTGTTCGCGCTGCCTCTGCTGGACGGGAAGAGCTCCCTCGCCCTCGCCGGGAAGCTGGAATCCGCCGCTTACGTCACCATGACCGTCCGGGCCCTGGAGAAATTCTCCGTGGCCTGTCCGTTCGCGGAGGGCGTTTTTGCCATCCCCGCCGGGCGGTATCGCTCCCCCGGCCGGGCGGAGGTGGAGGGCGACTGGTCCAACGCCGCCTTCTGGGTGGCGGCGGACCACATCTGCGGCCACAGCCTGACTGTCACGGGCCTGGACCCGGACTCCCCCCAGGGGGATCGGGCGGTGGCGGCCCTGGCCGAACGCATCGCCGCGGGAAATGCGGTCATCGACTGCCAGGACGTGCCGGACCTGGTGCCGGTGCTGAGCGTGCTGGCGGCGGTGACGCCGGGCGTCACGCGCTTTGAGAACGCCGGTCGGCTGCGCATCAAGGAGAGCGACCGTCTCGCCACCACCGCCGGGCTCATCCGGTCCCTGGGCGGGGATGCCCAGGAGCTGCCCGAGGGCCTGGTGGTCACGGGAAAGCCCCGCCTGGCCGGGGGCGAGGTGGACAGTGCCAACGACCACCGCATCGCCATGAGCGCCGCCATCGCGGCGCTGGCCTCGGACGGGCCGGTGATCCTGCACGGGGCCCAGGCCGTCAACAAATCCTATCCCGCCTTCTGGAGCGACTATGCCGCTCTGGGCGGCCGGGTTACACTGGAGGAAGGACTATGAGCAACAGCTTTGGGGAGCGCTACCGCTTCACCATTTTCGGCCAGTCCCATGCCCCCGCCATCGGCGTGACCATCGAGGGGCTGCCCGTGGGCTTCGCCCCGGACATGGAAAAGCTGGCCGCCTTTCTGGCCCGCCGGGCACCGGGGAACGGGAAGTACACCACCACCCGCAAGGAGGCCGACGCCCCGGAGTTCATCGCCGGCCTGGTGGACGGCCACACCTGCGGCGCGCCGGTGACCGCCATCATCCGCAACACCAACGCCCGCTCCGAGGACTATGAGGACCTGCGGCACGTGCCCCGGCCCGGCCACGCGGACTTCGCCGCGGCGGTGAAATACGGCCTGGACCGGGACGTGGCCGGGGGCGGCCAGTTCTCCGGCCGGCTCACGGCGCCGCTGTGCATCGCCGGAGGGCTGGCGCTGCAGCTGCTGGAGGCCGAAGGCGTCACCATCAGCGCCCGGATCGAGTCCATCGGCGGCGAGACGGACCCCGCCGCCATGGAAGCGCTCCTGGCCGACGCCAAGGCCGCCGGCGACTCGGTGGGCGGCGTCATCGCCTGCGTCTGCGAGGGCGTGCTGCCGGGGCTGGGCGAGCCCATGTTCGGCGGCATGGAGAACCGCATCGCCCAGGCGGTGTTCGCCATCCCCGCCGTGAAGGGCGTGGAGTTCGGCGCGGGCTTCGCCGCCGCCGGCATGCGGGGCAGCGAGAACAACGACCCCTTCTATTTCGACGAATACGGCATCGTCCGCACCCGGACCAACCGCCACGGCGGCATCCTGGGCGGCATCACCAGCGGCATGCCCATCCTCTTCCGGGCCGCCTTCAAGCCCACCCCCTCCATCGCCATCGAACAGGACAGCGTGAATCTGACCACCCATGAGGACGTGAAGCTCACCGTCCGGGGCCGCCACGACCCCTGCATCGTGCTGCGGGCGGTCCCCTGCGTGGAGGCGGCCGCCGCCGCGGCCATCTATGACGCGCTTCTGGAAAGCAGGTGCTGACCATGGACCTGACCGAACTGCGGACCGAGATCGACGCGGTGGACCGGGAGCTGATCGCGCTGCTGGAGCGGCGCTTCGACGTGTCCGCCGCCATCGCGGACTATAAACGGGCGCACGGCCTGGCCGTGCTGGACGCGGGCCGGGAGGCGGCCAAGCTCTCCGCCGTCCGCGCCCAGTGCCGGCCGGAGACGGCGGACCTGATCGCCGGGCTCTACGGCCCCATCATGGCCGCCAGCCGCGCTTTCCAGACCCAGCGCATGGAGGCACATCATGCAGAATAAAAAATTCGGGCTGCTGGGCCGGAAGCTGGGCCACAGCTGGTCGCCCCAGATCCACGGCATGCTGGCCGATTATGCATACGAGCTCTACGAGGTGGAGCCGGAGGGCCTGGCGGATTTCTTCGCCGGCACCGACCTGGACGGGATGAACGTGACCATCCCCTACAAGCGGGACGCCATGGCCTGGTGCACGGAGCTGACCGACACCGCCCGTCGCATGGGCTGCGTCAACACCCTGGTCCGCGTCCCCGGCGGCTGGCGGGGCGACAACACCGACTATGCCGGCTTCCGCTATCTGGTGGAGTCCTCCGGCATCCCGGTGGCGGGCAAAAAAGCCCTCGTCTTTGGCAGCGGCGGGGCCTCTTTGGCCGTTCGGACCGCCCTGGCGGACCTGGGCGCGGACCCGGTCGTCATCGTGTCCCGGAACGGACCGGATAATTATGTCAACTTAAATCGCCACAGCGACGCCTCCGTCCTGGTGAACGCCACCCCCCTGGGCATGGTGCCCAACACCGGGGCGGCACCGGTGTCGCTGGCGGACTTCCCCCAGTGCGAGGGCGTCTTTGACGTGGTATATAACCCCCAGCGCACCGCCTTTTTGCTGGAGGCGGAGCGGCTGGGCATCCCCTTCGCCAACGGGCTGGGAATGCTGGTGGCCCAGGCCCGGCGCAGCGCCGAGCAGTTCGCGGACCGGGCCATCCCGGACGAAGAGGTGGAATATATTATATCTACCTTATCCCGGCAGATGTCCAACCTCATTCTGATCGGCATGCCCGGCAGCGGCAAGTCCGCGGTGGGCCGGGCGCTGGCCAAGGCGCTGGGCCGGCCCTTCCTGGACGCGGACAAGGAGATCGAGCGGGCGGCGGGCATGCCCATCCCCGCCATTTTCCAGGCGGAGGGCGAGGCCGGCTTCCGCCGGCGGGAGACCCACGTGCTGGCCCGGCTGGGCCAGGGCTCCGGGGCAGTGATCTCCACCGGCGGCGGCTGCGTGACGAGGCAGGAGAATTATTCTCTCCTGCACCAGAACGGGGTCATCCTGTGGCTGCGGCGGGACTTGGAAAAGCTGCCCACCCAGGGCCGGCCCTTGTCCCAAAAGCACACGCCCCAGGCGCTCTACGCCCAGCGCAAGGACCTGTACGACGCCTTCGCGGACCTGGCCGTGGACAACGACGGGCCCCTGGCGGACACCGTATCCCACATACTGGAGGCACTGTCATGAAGATCCTCGTCATCAACGGTCCCAATCTGAACATGCTGGGCATCCGGGAGCCGGGCATCTACGGCTCCCAGAGCTACGCCGCCCTGGTGGGATTCGTCTCGGACGTCTGCGCGCAGCACGGCGTAAAGGCCGAGTTTTTCCAGTCCAACCACGAGGGGGCCATCGTGGACGCCATCCAAGGCGCCTACGGGGTCATGGACGGCATCGTCATCAACCCCGCCGCCTACACCCACACCAGCGTGGCCATCCTGGACGCACTGAAGGCGGTGAGCATCCCGGCGGTGGAGGTCCACCTCAGCGACGTGTCCGCCCGGGAGCCCTTCCGCCAGGTGTCCTACGCCGGTATGGCCTGCGAGGCCACCTTCGCCGGCCACGGCTTCGACGGCTACCGCATGGCGGTGGAATACCTGATAGAGCACCACGGCTGAGGCACGCAAAGAGGCGGCTCCGCGAAGAGCCGCCTCTTTCTCTCTCGATCCTGCCCTTATATCAGGTCCTCGCCCCGGAAATACTTGCCCAGGGGCTTATAGAGGAGCATGGCCACGACCTCCGTCAGCACCAGCTCCGCGCCCATGTACCAGCCGTTGTACGCCAGCGAGTACACCACGCTGCTCATGCCCAGCTCGTTGGGCCACAGCGCGTCCCAGATCCACACGCCGGTGATGAAGTGGCACAGGAACCGGAGGAAGAACGTGACCGCGATGCCCACCGCCAGGGCCGCCCGGCGGGCGCGCATCAGCCGGTCGAAGATGCCCGACAGGCCGATGACCGTATAGGCCGCGATGTAGTCCAGCAGGACGACGCCCATGGCCATGATGAAGCTGTCGGCATAGCGGACGTTGTCCAGCCCCAGCACCAGCTGGAGCACGCTGTATACCCCCGCGCTGACCAGGCCCCACCGCCAGCCGTACCGGTGGCTGATGAGGATCAGCGGCAGCATGCTGCACAGCGTCAGCCCGCCGCCCATGGGCATGTCGAATTTGATCAGGCTCAGCACCGTGCCCACCGCGATGAGCATAGCGCTCTCCACCAGCTTGCGGATGTTCGTCTTTTGCATGAGCGCACCCCTTTCATTCCTGTGATGTCCGTTCGATCCATGGGAAAATGGCTCCCGTCTCATTTGCCGCCCCAGCCGCAGCCGCAGTAATCCTGGCGGTAGAGGTCGTATTGCTTGGACAGCCGGATGCTGCGCAGATAGCCGTCCCGCTTCTTGAAGTCCGAGGGCAGCCAGGCCACGCCGTATCGCTCCGCCAACTCCTCCCCGATCCGGTTGATGAGCGCCGCGTCCTTGTGGGGGCTGACGGTGAGGGTGGTACCGAAAAAGTCATATCCGCCCTCGGCGGCCAGCCGGGCCGTCTCACCCAGCCGCAGCCGGAAGCATACCGCGCACCGGGCGCCCCCCTCTGGCTCCGCTTCCAGGCCCCTGGCGGCGGCCAAAAACTCCTCCCCCCGCCAGCCGGGCTCTATGAGCGCCGGCGGATGGTCCATGGGCATGGACGCGAGCAGCTGCCTCAAGGTCGCCAGCCGCTTTTCGTACTCCGCCTCCGGCCGGATGTTGGGGTCATAAAAGAGCACTGTCACATCGAAATGCCGGGTCAGATACTCCAGCACATAGCTGGAGCAGGGCCCGCAGCACGCCTGCAGCAGCAGCCGGGGCCGGGTCTTCAGCCCGGCGATGACGCCGTCCAGTTCTTTTTGAAAGTTCCGTTTTTCCATACGGTCATCTCTGCCGGCGGGCAACGACCTCCCGCAGATAGTCCAGCCGTCTGACAAACTGGTATTCCGTCAGGATGGTCTCCCGCATATTTTTCTTTCCCATACTGTGCATGAGCGTTTGTCCCGCTGTATCCGCGAGGGCCTGCCGAAATCCCGGACACTGCTCATACATCTCACGATACGCCCGGTCGATCAGCATCTGAAGATCATCCGAAAACAGGCTGTATGCCGTTCCCCGCCACCAGACGGTCTTGGACAGCTTCCAGAAACGCTTGCGTTCGCCGGCCTTTTTGGCATCCTTCCCCACAAGCGCGCAGACCTCCGTCTGCTTCATGGGGGAACGGTACTTCAGGGACTGCAAAAACCCCTCCATCGACCCGCACGCGACCCCATCCATGACAAAATGATGCTCCGCAAAATTGGACAGCGCGTCCGACGGATACTCGCCCTTGGAATAGATGTCCACAGACATACCGCCACACTCCCATCCGCCATGCCGGCCGGCTCTTGTCGTCCCGGTATAGTAATTATAAGTGGTTTTTCCGCAAAAGTGGTTACTAATCGGTTAAACCTGTGCTATAATGGGCCATAAATAGGCCAGCTCAAACTGACCGAACAGGGAGCAAGCAAAAGGGGAAAACGACCATGGAACGAAGGGACAAGCTCAACTACTATCTGGATATCGCCGACGCGGCCCGGGAGCGGTCCACCTGCCTGCGGCGGACCTACGGGGCCATCATCGTGAAGAACGACGAGATCCTGGCCACCGGCTATAACGGCGCGCCCCGGGGCCGGTGCAACTGCGTGGACCTGGGGACCTGCCACCGGGAGGAGCTGCAGATACCCTCCGGCGAGCGGTATGAGCTGTGCCGCTCCGTCCACGCCGAGGCCAACGCCATCATCTCCGCCGCCCGGCGGGACATGATCGGCGCCACCATGTACCTGGTGGGCCGGGACGCCCGGACCGGGGAGTACCTGACCGACACCACCTCCTGCTCCATGTGCCGGCGGCTGATCATCAACGCCGGCATCGCGAAGGTGATCGCCCGTCTGGGGGAGGACGACATCCGCGTCACCGACGTCAGCGAGTGGATCGACCAGGACGACACGGTCGTCAGCTGAAAATTGACCCGGTCCGGCGGGCTTTCCGCCGGACCTTTCGCGTCTGCCCGCCGGGAGAGAACTCCCGGCATTTTTTAATTTTTCAGGGCCGGGCTTGACAAATCATTTCTAGCGGAGTAGAATGTCGCCATGTTCTATTGGAATAAAACCAGGGGGATATCGATCATGAAGCTGTATGACTCGGAGCTGAAGGTGATGGAGGTGCTCTGGGACCGGGGGGAGGCCAGCGCCAAGACCATCGCCCAGGTGCTGGCAGAGCAGGTGGGCTGGTCCAAGACCACCACCTATACCGTCATCAAGAAGTGCCTGGACAAGGGCGCGGCCACCCGCACGGAGCCGGGCTTCGTCTGCCGGCCGCTGGTATCCCGCGCCGAGGCCCAGGCATACGCCACTGACGAGCTGGTGGACAAGCTCTACGGCGGCGCGGCGGACCGGCTGGTGGCCTCCCTGCTGGGGCGCAAGCGCCTGACGGAGGAGGAGCTGGACGGGCTGAAAAAGCTGGTGGAGGAGCTGAAATGAGCACCCTGTGGCACATGACGGTGTCCGGAGCGGTGCTCATCGCGGCCATCGTCTGCCTGCGGTCGCTGTTTATGGAGAAGCTGGACAAGGGCGTGTTCCCGGCCCTCTGGCTGGTGGCGGCGGTGCGGCTGCTGGTGCCGGTATCGGTACCGGTGCCGGTGCCCGCCCAGGCCATGGAGCTGCTCCCGGCTGCGGCGGCCGGCCCCGCCCCGGCATCGGCGCCCGCCGGCGGCGGTTTTCCCTGGCTGACGGCGCTGTGGCTGGCCGGAGCGCTGGCCGCAGCGGCGGTGATGCTCCTTCGCCATGTCCGCAGTCTGCGGCAATATGCCCAGGCCCTGCCGGTGCAGGACGAACAGATCGACGCCCTCGTGGCCGGCTTCGATCTGCGGCGGACGGTGTCCGTGCGGGTATGCCAGACGGTATCCACGCCGCTGACCTACGGCTTTCTGCGGCCGGTGATCCTTCTGCCCAAGGGCTGGGAGAGCTATGGCCGGCAGGAGCTGGCGCTGGTGCTGACCCATGAGCTGTGCCACATCCGGCGGCTGGACGTGCCGGTGAAATACATTCTGACGGCGGCGGTGTGCGTGCACTGGTTCGACCCCTTCGTGTGGGTGATGTACGCTCTTGCGGAGCGGGACATCGAGCTGGCCTGCGACGAGGCGGTGCTCCGGCGGACGACCGACGGCCGGGCGGCCTACGCCATGGCCCTCATCGGCCTGGAGGAGCGCCGGGGCCCGGACATGCTGCTGTCCGGCTTCGGGCTGCGGGCCGTGCGGGAGCGGGTGACGGAGATCATGCAGTACCGGCGGCGGGGCCTGCGCGGCTTTCTGGCCGGTGCGGCCATCCTGGTCTGCTCCCTGACCGTGTTCGCCACGGTGGCCGCGGCCTATGACGCCGAGCCGCTGCCGACCCCCACGCCCTCGCCTATGCTGCAGGAAGACGAGAGCCTGCCCATCCCCGACCGGGGCACGCCCCCGCCGGCGGGCACGCTGCCGGAGCGGGCCGTGGAGGGCGAAGAAGCGGTACTGCCCACGCCCGATCCCATTCCCGCTATGCCCTCCCCCACGCCCGCGCCCATCCCGGTCACCCCGGCGCCTATGCAGCAGGCCGCGCCCACGGCGGCGCCCATGCCCCAGGCGGGCACCCAGACCGTCCCGCCCACACCGGAGCCATGAGCGGCGCGATCCTTCTCCTGCTGCAGATCGGCGCCGTGGCCCTGATGGCCTGGGTATGTCTGGTACTGGCGGTCCGCTGCTGCGGGGCGGATACGCTCCCCCTGGGCGTGCATAAAATACCGCTGGACCTCTCACCCTCCCCCGCCGGGGAGCCCTTCACCGGCGCCATGGCCCGCCGGGCCGCGCTGTGGGGCGCCGGCGCGCTGGCTGTCACCTACGCCGTCAGCGCCCTGTGGTGCGCCGCCGCCCGGGAGACGGTGACATTGCCGGCTCTGCTGGACATCTGGATGCAGTGGGACGCCAACAATTTCGTGCGCATCGCCGAATTCGGCTATGGCGGCTTCCAGGTGGACGGAATGCACACCACCCTGGTCTTTTTCCCGCTCTATCCCTGGCTCATGCGTGCGGTGCACCTGCTGGTGCCGGACTGGGCCCTCTGCGGCCACATCCTCAGCGGCGCGTGCTATATCGGCGCGTGCGTGGTGCTGGCCCGGCTGGTGACGGAGCAGTTCGGCCGGCGGGCCGCCCGGCTGACGCTGGCGCTGCTGAGCGGATATCCCTTCGCGTTCTTCTTCGGCGCGGTGTACGGGGAGAGCCTTTTCCTGCTGCTGTCCGCCGCCGCCTTTGACCGCGTCCGCCGGCACCATTGGCTGCGGGCGGGCATCCTGGGGGCCCTGGCGGCCCTGACCCGGATGCAGGGCGTGCTGCTGCTGGCGGTAGGGCTGGTGGAGTACTGCGTGGCGGAGGAGCCGGTGCAAAAGCTGCGCCGCCGGGACCTCCGGGGCCTGGGACGGGATGTGGCACACATATGGCTGCCCCTGGCCGTGACCCTGGCGGGGACAGGTGTGTACCTGGCCGTCAACTGGGCGGTGGACGGAGACCCCTTTCAGTTCACGGTCTATGAGCGGCAGGTCTGGCACCAGGGCTTCGCCCCCATGCCGGAGAGCCTGGCCATCATCTGGGGCAACCTGCTCCAGCGCCTGGGCCACAAGCTGATGTTCACCACCTGGGGCCCGGAGCTGGCGCTGTTTCTGGTGAGCATGGTCGCGCTGGTCTACGCCGCGCGCCGGATGCCGCCGGTCTGGACGGCATATCTGGCGGGGTGCGTGGCGCTGAACTACTCCCTGTCCTGGCCGCTGAGCTGCGGCCGGTATATGGCCTGCGCGTTCCCGCTGTTCACGGCCCTGGCCCGGATGCTCCGCCGCCGTCCGGCGGCCGGGTGGTCCGTCGCGGCAGCCATGGGGCTGCTGCAGGGAGGCTATCTCATCGTATATCTGTCCGGCGGACAGGTACTGTAAGGAAAGGAACGATCATGGACGGACAAACGATACGCCCCGGCGACCGGGAGCGGTGGGGCACCCTGGCGGCCCTGCTCATCGCCATGGCGGCAGGATACTTTCTGCTCAGCGATCTGATGGGCGGCACCCTCTTCCAGCACCAGTACTGGGACAGCTACACCCTCCAGACCTGGAACTGGCTCCAGGGACGGACGTATATCGCCGATCCGGAGCAATACGAATACCTGGAGCTGGCTATCTATGAGGGGCGGTACTATGTGTCCTTCCCGCCGCTGCCGTCGGTGCTGCTGGTGCCCTTCGTGGCCGTATGCGGGCTGGACACCCCCAACAACCTGCTCGTCGCCTGCTATGGCCTTCTCGCCGCGGCGCTGGCCTATCTCGTGATGCTCAAGGCCGGCCGGAGCCCCCGGGTCAGCGCCTTCTGGGCGCTGGTGTGCGTGTGGGGCAGCAACATGCTGTGGATGACCACCAACGCCGGGGTCTGGTTCCAGGCCCAGGCGCTGAACATGGTGATGTGCCTGGCGGCGGTGCTGTGCTTCCTCTCCGGACGCAAGGCCGCCTCCACCACCTTCCTGGCCCTGGCGGTGGGCTGCCGGCCCCTCAGCGCGCTGTATCTGCCGGTGTTCGCGTTCCTCTACGCCTGGGGCGAGCGAGAAAAACACGGCGGCTTTTGGAAAAGCTGCCTGCGCCAGTGGCCCATCCTGGTGGGCCCCGTCCTGATCGGCGGCTGCTATATGGCCTACAATTATGCCCGGTTCGGCAGCCCTCTGGAATTTGGCCACAACTACCTGCCCGAATTCGTCCGGGCCGAGCACGGCCAGTTCCACATCAGCTACCTGCTGCCCAATCTGCGGCAGATGTTCCTGGAGCCGGTGCGCATCCGGGACGGGCGGCTGGAGTTCACCCTGTTCCAAGGCTTCATGTGCTATGTGGCCAACCCGCTGCTGGTGATCTGGGTCGTGCGCATGATCGTCAACGCCCGCCGGGACCGGGTCACCCTCTTCGGCGGGCTGCTGGCGGCCGCCGCGGCGGCGGTGCTGGTGCTCACCTGCATGCACCGGACCTTGGGCGGGTGGCAGTTCGGTGCGCGCTATACCTGCGACGTGCTGCCCGTCGCGTATCTCTATCTGGCCCGCCGGGGCACGGAGCGGCCCGCCAACTGGGAGCTGGCCCTGGGCGGCCTGGCGGTGGCTTTCAACGCTTACGGAGCGCTCTATATGCACTTTTACGGCTGACCTGAAAAAGGAGGCGGCGCAAATGTTCACAAAGGACGACACCCGCGCTCTGAAGGGCGCCGCCGTGCTGCTGATGCTCTTTCACCATCTGGCCGCCTTCGGGGACCGGTGGCCGGTGGGCTTCGAGGGCTTTTCCAGTCTGTGGCCCGGCTTTGTGGAGCAGGGATATCTGGCGGACTTCGCCATGAACGGGCTGCTGTGCGTGCCGCTGTTCTTCTTTCTGGGCGGCTACGGGCTCTTTCGGCGCCGGGCGGCCGGCCGCGCCAGCCTGGCGGCGGATATCTGGCGGCTCTATCGCCGGTTCTGGCGGGTGGCCTTTCTGTTTTTGCCCATCGGGTTCCTCTTTTTCGCCCGCTCCGGCGAGGGGATCAATCCCCTGTGCACCCGATTCACCCTGTCCGTCGGCAAGCCCCTGCTGCGCACGCTGCTGCTCAACCTCACCGGCTATGACACGAGCCTCAACGGCGAGTGGTGGTTTTTGGGCTCCTATCTGTGCGCCCTGCCCCTGGGATACCTCTTCTGCCAGGCCACGGACCGGGCGCGGGGATTCCTGCCGGACCTTTTTACGGTGTTCTGTCTGGACATCCTGACCCAGGGCGTGTTCCCGTACCTGGCCGGCGTGCCGGGTCTGGCAGGGCTGGGCGGCAACCTCTATTTCCGGCGGTTCTTCACGGTCAACAAGTACATGACCGCCTTTTTCGCCGGCGTCGTGTTCGCCCGGTATGACGCTCTGGTCCGGGTGAAGGAGCATCTTTCCCGGCTGGGCCATCCGGCGGCGGTGGGTCTGGCGGGCATGGCGGGGCTGTTCCTGTGCCGGGCCTATGTGCTCTCGGACGTGGCCAACGGCGACATCCTGATCGCGCCGCTGTTCGCCGCCTGCTGCTCCCTCTTTTTCGACGCCGTCCGGCCCGTGAAGGCGTTCTTCTCCCTGCTCGGCCGCCACAGCGCCAACATGTGGCTGACCCATTCCTTCTTCTGCTTTTACTTCTTGGAGTTCACAAAGGTGGTATACTGCACCCACAGCGTCTGGATCGACCTGGCGGTCCTGACGGGCCTTTCCCTGGGCGCGTCCGTGCTGACGGAGCGGCTGTATGGGACGCTGGCGCTGCTGCGCTGCCATTTCCGGCGGCTGCCGGCGGCTGTCTGACCGGCAGGAACAAGGAGGACCGATGGAAACACTTTTATGGATCTGCTCCACGGCGGCCATGCTGGCGCTGCTGGGCCTGCTGGCGCTGCGGGCGCTGGAGGAGCTGCTGGGGATCAAGGTGCGCCTTCCCGCGCCCCGCGCCGCGAGCGGGCGGCTGGACCCGGCGAACTGGCCCTGGCCGGCGGTATTCGCCGCCTCCCTGGCCGTGCTCTGGCTGGGAGCGCTGGCCGGGTATCTTCTCATGGACGAGCCGTCCCTGGGCTTTTTCACGCGGATATGGACCCGCTTCACCCAGGCGGGGGACGCGCCCCATTATCTGCGCATCGCCCAGTACGGCTACGCCTCCGCCGGGGAGTACGCCAACGAGATCGTCTTTTATCCCCTCTATCCCCTGCTGATGGGGATGCTGGGACGGCTGCTGGGCGGCCGGTATGCCCTGGCGGGCATGCTCCTGTCCCAGGTCTGCTACGGTCTGGCGGGCGTGGTGATGGCAAAGCTGGCAAAAAAAGACTGCCCCCATCCGGGGGCGGCGCTGGCGGCCTTCTGGCTGTATCCCTTCGGCTATTTCTGCCTGGGGGTATATACGGAGGGGCTGTTCCTGCTGTTGACGCTGCTGGGGCTCTGGGCCGTCCGGGAGCGAAAATGGCTGCTGGCCGGGGCGGTGGGCTTTCTCTGCGCGCTGACCCGGACCCAGGGGGTCCTGCTGCTGCTGCCGGGCGTCTACTGTGCCTGGCGGGACTGCCGGGAGCACGGCTGGAACTGGCGGTATCTGGCCCTGGCAGGGCCCATCCTGGGCTATCTGGCCTACCTCGGTCTGAACAAGGCCGTGTGCGGCAGCTTTTTCGCCTATCAGGTCTATGAGAGCATGGAGCCCTGGTGGCAGACTCCCCAGTGGCTGGGGGACACCCTGGCCCAGCAGTTCACCATGGGCATGGGCTATCCCGGCCTGGCCAACTGGATCTACTGGCCGCAGCTGTTCCTCTACTTCATCGCCGCGGCACTGCTCATGGCCGCCTGGCGGCGGAGGCTGGACAGCGCCCATATCCTCTATGGCACCGCCTATCTGGGCATGAGCTACACCGCCAGCTGGCTCATCAGCGGCAGCCGGTATATGCTGGGCTGCGTGCCCATGTACCTGGCGGTGGGCAGCTTCAAAAACCGCGCCCTCCGGGCGCTTATCCTGCTGGGGGAGCTGGCGTTCCTGGCCTACTACGCCGCCCGCTTCATGGAGGGGCAGGCCATCATGTGACCTGCCGGCGGATACAAAAAAACACCCCGTCGGGAGACGGGGTGTTTTTCTTCTCGTCAGTCCGCCACGTAGGGCAGCAGAGCGATCTGCCGGGCCTGCTTGATAGCCGTGGTCAGCTGGCGCTGATGCATGGCGCAGGTGCCGGTGGTGCGGCGGGGCAGGATCTTGCCGCGCTCGGACAGATACTTGCGCAGACGGGCGGTGTCCTTGTAGTCCACATGGGTCATCTTATCCACGCAGAACTGGCAGACCTTTCTGCGCTTGCGGGGCTTGGCCCGATTGGCGTTATCGGGGGTCGCAGCTTTATCGTAAGGCATGTTCTATCCTCCTTTATCAGAACGGTAATTCGCCGTCGCCGTCGTCCAGCTCCGCAAAGGCGCTGCCGCCGGCAGGCATATCGCTGTACCCGGCGTTATAGCCGCCGGAAGCGGGTCGGGGCGCGGGACCGCCGGAGCGCTGCGTCTGTCCGTCCTCCCGGGAGCGCTTGCTCTCGCCGAAGTAGACATTGTCCGCGACGATCTCCGCGGAGCGGCGCTTTCCGCCGTCCCGGTCAGTCCAGTCACGGATCTGCAGCCGCCCGGATACAGCGGCCATGCTCCCCTTCTGAAAATACTTGGAAACGAATTCCGCGGTGCTGCGCCAGGCCACGCAGTCGATGAAATCGGTCTGCCGTTCGCCGGTCTCCCGGGAACTGAAGTCCCGGTCCACCGCCACGGTGAAGGACGCCACCGGCGTCTGGCTCTGGGTGTAACGCAGCTCCGGATCACGGGTCAGACGGCCCATGACAACGATGTGGTTGAGCATCCTGCTCCTCCGTCAGTCCGCCCGCAGGGTGATCAGACTGCGCATGATGCCGTCGGTGATCCCCAGCACACGGTCCAGCTCCGCCGGGAAGGCGGGATCGCTCGTGAACTTCATCAGCACATAGTAGCCCTCGCCGATGTAGTTGATCTGGTAGGCAAGCTTCTGCTTGTCCTTGACCTCCAACTCGTCGACTGTGCCGTGCTGCTCCGCAAGCGTCTTGAACTTGTCTACGATAGCGGTGCGCTCCTCTTCCTCCAGGTTGGGGTTGATGATGTACATCACTTCGTACTTCTCGCTCGCTTTTGCCATTTCAGCACCTCCTTCTGGTCAAATGGCCCCCGATATGGTCCCCGGGAGCAAGGAAATTGGCCTGGTTTTGAGCCAAGCTTATTTATTATACATGTTTTTTTCCAGATGTCAACCGGTTTTTACCGATCGGCAACGGCCGCGCCGCCTTGTTCACCTGCCGCGGCGGTGATATACTAGAAGAAAACCGTCACGGAGGGAGGCGCGCGATGAAAAAAGTCATATGGCTCCTGCTGGCCGCGATCCTTCTGGCCGCTTTTCCCGCGGCCGCCCTTGCCGACGGAGACGGCTGGCGGTGGGACGGCGCGTGGTACTATGACCGGGACGGCGAGACGCTGACCGGTTTTCTCACCGAGGACGGCGCGCTGTATTATCTGGACCCCGCCCAGGGCGGCGCTATGGCCTCCGGCTGGAAGCGGATCGACGGCGACTGGTACTGGTTCGGCGGCAGCGGGAAAGCGCTCGAGCGCTGGAACCGGTATGAAAACGAGCTCTATTACCTGGACCCGGACACCCACATCATGGCCACGGGCCTGCGCGTCATCGGGGACGCCGTCTTTTATTTCGACGAGGGCGGGGCCATGGCCTCCGGCTGGCGGCTGCTGGACGGCCAATGGCACTATTTCACGGCCGGCGGCGCCATGGCGCGCGGCGGCTGGCTGCAGATCGACGGCGGCTGGTACTGGTTCGGCGAGGACGGCGTCATGGCCGCCGACACCACGGTGGATGGATATTATGTAAACAAAGACGGCCTTTGGACAGAGCCCGATCCCGTAGGCGAGGGGCCGTCGCCCCGCGCCCACGCGGACTGGGCCGCCTCGCTGGAGCAGGCGCGGCAATGCTCCCAGCTGCTGATCGTGGCCGCCGAGGGCCAGCGGGCCGCAGTCTCTTTCCACACCAAGGACGACGACGGGCACTGGCGCGAGCGGTTTTCCGTGAAGGGCTGGATCGGCGCCAACGGTCTGGGCAAGCAGGTGGCCGGCGACAAAAAAACGCCGGTAGGCGTCTATCGGTTCACCCAGGCGTTCGGCCTTCTCCCCGACCCCGGCAGCGCCCTCCCTTACACCCAGGCGGACGACACCTGCTGGTGGGTCGGCGACGACACCTCGCCCTATTATAACCAGTTCGTCTCCACCCGCGACGTGACGCTGGACTGGGATACCGCCGCCTCGGAGCGGATCGTGAACTATCCCACCGTTTACAACTACGTCCTGGCGCTGGACTATAACGCCGACCGCGTCCCGGGCAAAGGCTCGGCCATCTTCGTCCACTGCGCCCGGGACCCCGGCCGACCTACCGGCGGCTGCGTGGCCATCCCGGAGGACGCCATGCTCCAGCTGCTATCCTGTGCCGACGGCGGCTGCGCCGTCATCATCGACACGCCCACCGGCGTGCGCAACTACTGAGGCAAAAAATGCCCCCTGCCAGCGGCAGGGGGCGATTTCTCTCTCGGTCAGCTCAGCTTCAGATCCAGCCAGCCGGACACGTCGGGGGCGCCCTCCCCCGCGGCGAGGGTGGCGCCGTTGGCGGTCACGGCCACGGCAAAGCCGCCGCCGGCGGCGATGGCCGAGACATCCGTCCACGCGCTCACATCCGGGGCCTCCCCGGCGGTCAGCACGGTCCCGTCGGCCTTCAGAGCCAAGGCAAAGCCGTCGCCCGCCGCGATGGCCACGATGTCGGTCCACGCACTCACGTCCGGGGCCTCCTCCCCGGCGGCCAGCACGGTCCCGTCGGCCTTCAGCCCCAGGGCCCAGGTGCCCGCCGCGATGGCCGTCACGTCGGACCAATCGCTCACGTCGGGAGCGGCCTCTCCGGCGGCCAGCGCCGTGCCGTCGGCCGCGAGGCCCAAGGCATAGTCCTTACCCGCCGCGATGGCCGTCACGTCCGTCCACCCGCTCACATCGGGGGCGGTCTCCCCCGCCGCCAGCACGGTCCCATCCGCCGCAAGGCCCAAGGTCGTGCCCCCGCCCGAAGCGATGGCCGTGATGCCGGTCCACGCGCTCACGTCCGGGGCCTCTTCCCCGGCGGTCAGCACCACGCCCTCGCCGGTCAGCGCCGCCATGTGGCTGGCGCCCACCGCCAGGTCGGTCACATCCGCCCACAGGCTGGTGTCCAGCGGCCACTGCTGCACGGCCCCGATGGCGGCGGTGCCGTCCGTCAGCACGGCGGCCACGCCGGCAGGTCCCACCGCCAGCACCGGCCGGGGCGCCTGGGACCACAGGGCCATGGCCCGGTCATGGGCGTCGGCATACTCGCCCAGCGCGTAAAAGCTGATGGCGGCCGCCGCGGTGCGGCCCTCACCGGCCAGATCCCAGGCGGCGGAATACAGGGCCATAGGCACCCGCTGGGCGCTGTCGGCATAGCCCTCCAGGGCCTCGTACGCCTCCGCCGCGGCCAGGTGATCCCCGGCGGCGAACAGCTCCGCCGCCTCGGCATAGCCGGCGGCCTTTTCCATCTCGGACTTGGCCGTCCGGGCGGCCTCCGCCTGGGCTGGGCTGTCCTCATACTCGCCCAGCGCCTCGAAGGCCTCGATGGCCGCGTCATATTCTCCGCTGATCAGCAGCGTCCGGGCCGCCGCATAGGCCTCTGCGGTCTGCTCGGCCAGCTTCTGCCGGGCCGCCTCCGCCTGGGCGGCGCTGTCCTCATACTCGCCCAGCGCCTCGAAGGCCTCCGCCGCGTCGACGTAGGCCCCGCTGTCCATCAGCTCCGCCGCCGCCTGGTATGCCGCGCGGTTGGCCGCCTCGATCTGGGTCAGCCGGGCCGCCTCCGCCTGCTCAGCGCTGTCCTTATACGCGCCCAGGTCCTCGAAGGCGGCGATGGCGCCGTCATAATCCCCCGCCGCCAGCATCTGCTCGGCCGCGGCATAAGCCCGCCCGGGGAGGACCACCTTCACTGCCACTGCCGCCGCGATCACGGCGATCACGAGCAGCACCGCGATCACGATAGGCGCCTTGCTCTTCTTTTTCTTTTCCTGCACCTGCTGTTCCTGTTCCATAGTTTCCTCCTAAACATGCTGATAACCGGACAGATGAACCTCTTATGCCACGATTATGACGGACTTTCGGCCGATTGTCAAGGCCGCCGGCCCATATCCGCCCGCCGCCAGGACAAAACACGCCCCCGGATGACCGGGGGCGTGGCGCTGTGATAAGGTTATTTCGCGGCTTCCTGCTCGAACATCTGCTGCTGCAGCTCCAGGTTGGCGAAGCGCTCCTTGGACTTGGCCTCGGCCTTGGTGAACAGCTCTTCCGCCCGCTCGGGGAAGTTCAGCGTCAGAGCGGAGTACCGGGCCTCGTTCATGATGAAGTCGCGGTAAGAGCCGCTGGGCGCCTTGGAGTCCAGGGTGAAGGGGTTCTTGCCCTCGGCGGCCAGAGCGGGGTTATAGCGGAACAGGTTCCAATAGCCGCACTCGACAGCCTTCTTCATCTCGGCCTGGCAGTTGGTCATGCCGCCCTTGATGGAGTGCATCTCGCAGGGGGCGTAGCCGATGATCAGGGACGGGCCGTGATAGGCCTCGGCCTCGGTGATGGCCTTCAGGGCCTGGGCGGGGTTGGCGCCCATGGCGATCTGGGCCACATAGATGTAGCCGTAGGTCATGGCGATCTGGGCGAGGCTCTTCTTGGCCACGGACTTGCCGGCCGCGGCGAACTGCGCCACCTGGCCGATCTGGCTGGCCTTGGAGGCCTGGCCGCCGGTGTTGGAGTAGACCTCGGTGTCGAAGACCATCACGTTCACGTCCTCGCCCTGGGCCAGCACGTGATCCAGGCCGCCGAAGCCGATGTCGTAGGCCCAGCCGTCGCCGCCGAAGATCCAGACGGACTTCTTGGAGAGGTACTGCTTGTTCTTGAGGATCTCCGCCCGGCGCTCGCAGCCGCAGTCCTGGGCCTCCAGGAGCGCGACCAGCTTGTTGGCGGCGGCCTCGTTCAGCTTGCCGTCGTTGTAGGTGTCCAGATACTCCTGGGCGGCGGCCTTGATCTCTTCCTTCTTGCCGTTGGCGGCGATCTCGCTCACCAGCTCCTTCAGGTGCTCGCGGATGGCCTTCTGGCCCAGATACATGCCGAAGCCGTGCTCGGCGTTGTCCTCGAACAGGGAGTTGGCCCAGGCGGGACCGTGGCCGTTCTTATTGACGGTGTACGGGCTGGTGGCAGCCGGGCCGCCCCAGATGGAGGAGCAGCCGGTGGCGTTGGAGATGTACATCCGGTCGCCGCACACCTGGGTGATCAGGCGGGCATAGCTGGTCTCGGCGCAGCCGGCGCAGGAGCCGGAGAACTCCAGCAGAGGCTGATGGAACTGGCTGTCCTTCACGGTCAGGCCGAACAGCTCGTCCTTCTGCTCCACCTTGTTGACCATGTAATCCCACACGGCCTCCTGAGGAGCTTCCTCCTCCCGGGGCACCATGGTGATGGCCTTGGTGGGGCACATGCCGATGCACACGCCGCAGCCCATGCAGTCCAGCGGGCTCACGCCCATGGAGAACTTGTAGACGCCCTTGCCCTTGCCGGCCTTGAAGTCCACGATCTTGGCGGCGGCGGGAGCGGCGGCGGCCTCGGCCTCGGTCAGCGCGAAAGGACGGATGGTGGCGTGGGGGCACACATAGGCGCACTGGTTGCACTGGATGCACTTGGTCTCGTCCCAGCGGGGGACGGTCACGGCCACGCCGCGCTTCTCATGGGCGGCGGCGCCCAGCTGGAAGGTGCCGTCCACATGGTCCACGAAGGCGGAGACGGGCAGGCTGTCGCCGTCCATCTTGCCCACGGGGTTGAGGATCTCCTTGACCATCTTCATGACCTCCGGCCGGTCCTCATGGACGGCGGGAGCGGGGCTGTCGGCGCAGTCGGCCCAATCGGCAGGCACGTCGATCTTCACGAAGGCGTTGGCGCCCAGGTCGATGGCCTTGTGGTTCATGTCCACGATGTCCTGGCCCTTCTTGCGGTAGCTCTTGGTGGCGGCGTCCTTCATGTGCTGGATGGCCTCCGCCTCGGGCATGACCTTGGCCAGCTTGAAGAACGCGGACTGGAGGATGGTGTTGGTGCGCTTGCCCATGCCGATCTTCAGCGCCAGGTCGATGGCGTCGATGGTGTACAGCTGGATATCGTTCTGGGCGATGTAGCGCTTGGAGGCGCCGTCCAGATGCTTGGCCAGCTCCTCGGGGCTCCACTGGCAGTTGATCAGGTACACGCCGCCGGGCTTCACGTCCTGGACCATCTTGAACCCCTTGTCCACATAGGAGGGGTTGTGGCAGGCGACGAAGTCGGCCTTGTTGATGTAGTACGGGCTCTTGATGGGCTTGTCGCCGAAGCGCAGGTGGCTGATGGTGACGCCGCCGGTCTTCTTGGAGTCGTACTGGAAGTAGGCCTGAACATATTTATCGGTGTAGTCACCGATGATCTTGATGGAGTTCTTGTTGGCGCCGACAGTGCCGTCGCCGCCCAGGCCCCAGAACTTGCACTCGATGGTGCCCGCCGCGGCGGTGTTGGGGGACTCGTCCTCCACCAGGCTCAGGTTGGTCACGTCGTCCACGATGCCGACGGTGAACTGGCCCTTGGGCTGATCCTTGGCCAGCTCCTTATACACGGCCACGACCGTGGAGGGAGGCGTGTCCTTGGAGGCCAGGCCATAGCGGCCGCCCACGACCTGGATGTCGGTCTTGCCGGCGTTGGCCAGAGCGGTGACCACGTCCAGATACAGAGGCTCGCCGGGAGCGCCGGGCTCCTTGGTCCGGTCCAGAACGGCGATCTTCTTGCAGGTGGCGGGGATGGCGGCCAGCAGCCGGTCGGCGGCGAACGGCCGATACAGCCGGACCTTGATCAGGCCGACCTTCTCGCCCTTGGCGGTCAGGTAGTCGATGACCTCCTCGGCCACGTCGCAGATGGAGCCCATGGCGATGATCACCCGGTCCGCGTCGGGAGCGCCGTAGTAGTTGAACAGCTTGTAGTCGGTGCCCAGCTTGTCGTTGACCTTCGCCATCATCTCTTCCACGATGCCGGGGACGGCGTCGTAGTACTTGTTGATGGCCTCGCGGTGCTGGAAGAAGATGTCGCCGTTCTCATGGCTGCCGCGCATGGTGGGCCGCTCGGGGTTCAGGGCGCGGGCGCGGAAGGCGTCCACGTCGGCCATGTCCAGCATGTCGGCCAGGTCCTTGTAGTCCCAGACCTCGATCTTCTGCAGCTCATGGGAGGTGCGGAAGCCGTCGAAGAAGTTGATGAAGGGAACGCGGCCCTTCAGCGCGGCCAGATGCGCCACGGGGGACAGGTCCATGACCTCCTGGGGGTTGGTCTCGGCCAGCATGGCAAAGCCGGTCTGGCGGCAGGCCATCACGTCCGTGTGGTCGCCGAAGATGCTCAGGGAGTGGCTCGCCAGAGCACGGGCGGACACATGGAACACGCAGGGCAGCAGCTCGCCGGCGATCTTATACATGTTGGGGATCATCAGCAGCAGGCCCTGGCTGGCGGTGTAGGTGGTGGTCAGCGCACCGGCGTTCAGGCTGCCGTGGACGGCGCCGGCCGCGCCGGACTCCGCCTGCATCTCCTGGACCTTCACGGTGGTGCCGAACACGTTCTTCTGGCCGGCGGCGGACCACTGGTCCACGAAGTCGGCCATGGGGCTGGACGGCGTGATGGGGTAGATCGCTGCCACTTCCGTGTACGCGTAGGACACGTGCGCGGCGGCGTTGTTGCCGTCCATCGTCTTTTTGCTTCTTGAAACTTTGGACATAAGGCGCATCTCCTTTATGTAATAAATTTTTCAAGCCATATCGACAGGACAAGACGCTGCGCGCCTTGCCATTTGGCATTATAGCATAAACCACCCCTCTTGAGAAGTCTTTTTTCTTTCATATTCCAGCATATCGAGGGGGAATTTTTCGCTTGTTTCTCCGCCGGATATGCTGTATAATAGAAATAGCGTATAATTTTGTAAGGCAAACGCGATCAGATCATAAGGGGGTCACTGAATTGGTCAGAAAAGCCGGCGAAAATGGCGTCATCGAGATCACCAACGACGTATTCATGAGCATCGTGGGCGACGCCGCCTCCAGTTGCTTCGGCGTGAAGGGCATGGCCAGCCGCTCCAAGGACAGCGGCGTGTGGCAGCTGCTGCGCCGGGAATCCATGTCCAAGGGCGTGAACGTGCGCTTCGAGGAGGACAACTCTCTGGTCGTGGATCTGCATATCGTGGTGGACCACGGGGTAAATTTGTCCGCCCTCTCCGAGAGCATCATCGCCGAGGTGGGCTACAAGGTCACCGCCGCCACCGGCGTGCCCGTGAACCAGGTGAACGTGTTCGTGGATTCCATGAATATGGACTGACAAAAGTCGGATAGAGGTAATTGACTTTGAGAGAGTTTATAGACGGCGCCGCGCTGCGGGACATGATCCTGTGTGCCTACGACGCCCTTGAAGCGAACGAGCAGGCCATCAACGAGCTGAACGTGTTCCCCGTCCCCGACGGGGACACCGGCGCCAACATGCGCCTGACCCTCGGCTCCGCCGCCACGGACCTGCGCCAGAAGCCCGCCACCACCGTGACGGACACCGCCGCCCGCGCGGCCAGCGCCCTGCTCCGGGGCGCCCGGGGCAACTCCGGCGTGATCCTCTCGCTGCTGTTCCGGGGCCTGTCCAAGGGGCTGAAGGGCCTGGAGACCGCCACGGCGGAGGAATACGCCAAGGCCATGACCGCCGGCGTGGAGGCGGCTTACAAGGCGGTCATGAAGCCCGCCGAGGGCACCATCCTCACCGTCAGCCGCCTGGCGGCGGACGGCGCCGTGGCCAAGGCCAAACAGTCCTCCTCCTTCGAGGAGATGATCGCCGCCGCCCTGGAGGGCGCCAAGGCGTCCCTGGCCGAGACGGTGGAGCTGAACCCGGTGCTGAAAAAGGCCGGGGTAGTGGACGCCGGCGGCTACGGCTACGTGCTGATGCTGGAGGCCATGCTGGGCTGGCTGGAGGGCCGGGTGACGGTGAGCCAGGCCCCCGGCGCGGCCAAGGCCAAGGCGGATTTCGCCGCCATTGCCGACGAGGACATCAAGTATACTTACTGCACCGAGTTCATCGTCCGCAAGGCCAACAAAAAGAGCGTGGACCTGCTGCGGGCCTATCTGGGCAACATCGGCGACAGCATCGTGCTGGTGGACGAGGACGACATCATCAAGGTCCACGTGCACACCAACGTGCCCGGCAAGGTGCTGACCCAGGCCCTCTCCTACGGCGCGCTGATCACCGTGAAGATCGAGAACATGCGCGAGCAGCACACCTCTCTGGAGGAGAAGCAGGCCGCTCCCGCCCCGGAGGCGGAGCCGGAGGATCCCCACGCCATCCCGGACCCGGTACCGGCGGAGAAGGCCGTGGGGACGGTATGCGTATGCGCCGGCGACGGGCTGGAGGAGCTGTTCCGCCAGCTGGGCGCGGACGGCATCGTCTCCGGCGGCCAGACCATGAACCCGGCCACCGAGGACATCCTCCGGGCCGTGAACCTGACCCCGGCGGAGACCGTGTTCGTGTTCCCCAACAACAAGAACATCATCATGGCCGCCGAGCAGTGCGTCCCCATGACCACCAAAAAGGTGATCGTGATCCCCTCCCGCACCGTCTGCCAGGGCATCAGCGCCATGATGCGCCTGAGCCCCGACATGTCCGCCCAGGACCTGGAGGCCGACTTCAACGACGCGCTGGGCACGGTGCACACCATCCAGATCACCTATGCCGCCCGGGACTCCCAGTTCGACGGCTACGACATCCACGCCGGCGAATATCTGACGCTGATGGACGGCAAACTGGTGGGCTCCTTCGCCGACACCGGCGCGCTGGTCTCCGGCCTGGACCCCGCCATCGCGGACCTCTCCCCGGAATTCGTCACCGTCTACTACGGCCAGGACGTGACCGAGGCCGACGCGGAGCGCTTCTCCAGCTCCCTGGCCGACAAGCTGCCGGACGCCGAGACCAGCCTCATCCGGGGCGGCCAGCCGGTATACTACTATATGATCTCCGTCGAATGACCGACGAACATACGACACGGGCGCGGCAAATGCCGCGCCCGTGATATTTTTTTGCCGGTCAGTCCAGCGTGATGCCGAAGATGTTCTGGCCGCGGGTGCCGATGACCACGGTATTGTTCCAGACGATGGGCGTGGCCTCCACGGTGCAGTTGAAGTCGAACTCGTCCAAGAGGTCCCCTGTCTTGCCGTTGAACAGGTGGAGCTTTCCCTGGATGGCGCTGGCATACAGCACATAGCCGTTGCCGTCGGTATCGTAGAAGCACACCGGCGTGGACCAGGAATAGCTGCTGGAGGTGTAGGTCCAGAGCTCCTCGCCGGTCTGGCTGTCCAGCGCCACCAGCATGCCGTTCTCCCCGCCGGGGCACCGGGCCACCGAGGCGTACACGATCCCCTCCAGCGGGCCCGTGCCCAGGGACAGGGACCCCTGCACGCCGCCGGACAGGTCCGCCACCGAGTAGCAGTCATAGGAGTGGTGCCAGACCTCCTTGCCGGTGACGGCGTCGATCTTCCAGATCGGGATCTCCACCGCCCCGTAGCCGCGCCAGCCCAAATGGTAGGAGGTGCTCATATAGATATAGGGATGCCCGGTGTCGTCCACCTCCAGCACGCCGGTGCAGTTGGTATCGTCCAGGCAGTCAAAGACCCATTCGATCTCCAGGGTGTTCAGGTCGATGCACAGGAAGCTGGCGCCGTTGTCCGCGATGAACAGGTGCCCCCGCCAGGCGATGGCGCTGTCCTCCATGCCGTAGTAGAACTTCGCGCCGGTGGTGGACCGGTAGGAGAAGCGCACCACCTCCGGGTCGACGGAGATGGTCCCCGCCGCCGGATCATAGGCGGTGTTCAGGTCGATGATATACAGCACCCCGTTCTCGCCGGGGTAGATGAGCTGGTCGGTCTCCGCGTCCACCAGGGGCGCGCTGTCCCAGGCGGTCCAGGCCCGGGGGGCGAACTTGTCGCCGTTGCCCACGGTGAACAGCACCTCTCCGTCCAGCAGGCTCACCACCATGATCCGGGGCGTGCCGTCGCCCTGGACGCCGCCGCCCAGATACATCAGCGGGTAGCCCCGGGGATCCAGGGAGCCCGCTCCCTTGAAGGGATAGCCCAGATACAGCGAGTCACGGGTGGATTCGCCGGTCTCCAGGTCCAGGAAGTAGACCCGCCCGGCCAGGGTGGCGTAGATGACCTCCACCAGGTCGTCCTTCTGCTTGGCCCACTCATACATATCCATATGGGCCTTGACCTCCGCGGGCCAGACCATGGCCAGGGGCTGGCCGGTCCAGCCGCTGCCGCCCCAGCCAGCCATGGCGCCGATGGGCACGGACCAGTACTCCCCGAACTTGGCCGCGTTCAGCTGGGCGGTGCCGTAAGCGGAGGTGTTGCGGAAGTTGTTGCCCCGGAAGGTGACGATGCCGGTCATATCGGTATAGTCCTCCGGGCCGCCGAAGTCCATGATGTGGTCCGCGTCGGCCTTGTAGGAGTCCACGATCTCATCGCCCACCTTGATGGACGTCTCGGTGATGGTGGGCTGCTGGGAGAACTGGGGCTCAAAGTCCGGCCAGGGCGTCGGCTCCGGGGTCGCGGTGGGCACGGGGGTGGAGTGGGGGGTGCGCTCCGTCTCCTCCGGCTGCTCCTCCCGGTCCGCCGAGGCGAGCCCCGCGGGCAGAGCCGCGCCGCCTTCCCGCACCGCGCGGATCAGCAGTCCCAGGCATACCAGCAGCGCGACCAGCACGCAGCACTCCACGGCCTTCACGATGGTTTTCTGTTTCAAGCTTGATCCCTTCGTTTCTTATCCCCTGTCGGCGTCCGCCGCCGCGACGGGGTTCATTCCGTAAAGTGGATATGGTCGTTGATGTGATCGATGCAGAAGCAATGATAGCCCACGCAGCGGCTGCAGTACCGGAACTCCAGATCGGGATAGTCCCGGTCCGTCCGGCCGCAGACGGCGCATTTGCGGGTATAGCCCTGGGCCTTCTGCTGGGCCTGGGCCTTTTGGGCGGCCTGCTTGAACTGGATGGTCCGCACCCGCTGCTTCGTCCGCCGGCGCATGCTGGACGGGCGGAAAAAGTCGAACAGCCAGTCCCCGCAGAACAGCAGATAGTTGCCCACCGCCACGACGGGCACCAGCGCCAAGCCCACGCTGCCGGCCATCAGATACTGGAGCACGGACACGCCGAACATCACCGCGTCCAGCCAGGCCAGCCACTTGATCTTGACGGGGATGAAGAAGAACAGCAGCACCCGCTGGTCCGGCCACAGGGTGGCGAAGGCGAAAAACAGCGACAGGTTCAGATAGGCGGAGCTGACCAGCACCCGCATCCCGCTGATCCAGTAGTAGACGAGCGCATACAGCGCCGTCATCACCATGCCGCTCAGGTAGTAGATGGTGAACCGGCCGGCCCCCCATGCGTTCTCCAGACTGGAGCCGATGAAGTAGTAAAAGTACAGCGCGACGGCGAACCACAGGATCGAGCTGGAATCCGGCATCAGCGCGAAGGTGACGAGGCGCCACACCTGCCCGCGGCAGAACATGGCCGGATCAAAGTACAGCAGATATTCCAGCGTTCCGGTGGTGTCCATCCTGCAGAACAGCCAGACGATGATCTTCCCGATGACGATGAACAGCATCATCCTCGGTATGCCGAACCGGGGATGGTCCATGCAGAACCGGTCGATCTTTCGATTCAGGGACCTCAAGTATATCACCTCTCTCCAATCATACCCTCTTTTGGCGCCAAAGTCCACACAAATTTGCCGCGGAGCCCCGTATCCGCGCCGCTTTTTTCCCGAAAGGACGATTTTCTCCCTTTTAAAACGCGGTGCTTTGTGTTATAGTACATGCTGTATGAATATGTCAGAAGAAAACATAATAGAGGGAAAAAACGCCGTTACCGAGGCGATCCGGGCCGGCCGGCCCCTGGACAAGGTATACCTGGTCCGGGGAAGCGCCGATAAGGCCCTGGCGTTCATCGCCTCCAGCGCACGGGCCGCCGGCGCCGTGGTCACGGAATGCGACCGCCGCAAGCTGGACGCCATGAGCGTCACCCACGCCCACCAGGGCGTCATCGCCGTGGCCGCCGCCCGGGAATACTGCACCGTGGAGGACATCCTGGCCCACGCCGACGCGCTGGGAGAGGATCCCTTCGTGGTGGTATGCGACGGGCTGGAGGACCCACGGAACCTGGGCGCCGTGATCCGCTGCGCCGAGTGCGCCGGGGCCCACGGCGTCGTGATCGGCAAGCACCGCAGCGCCGGGCTCACCGCCGCCGCCGACAAGGCCAGCGCCGGGGCCGCCGAGCATATGCTCATCGCCCGCGTGCCCAACATCGCCGCCGCCCTGGAGGCCATGAAAAAGCGGGGCATCTGGATCTACGGCGCCGAGGCCGGCGGGGACAGCCCCCTCTGGAGGACCGACATGAAGGGCCCCGTCTGCCTGGTGATCGGCTCCGAGGGCGCGGGCATGAGCCGTCTGGTGCGGGAGTGCTGCGACTTTGTGATGAGCATCCCCCTGATGGGGCGCGTCAACTCCCTGAACGCCTCCGCGGCGGCGGCGGTGCTCCTGTATGAGATCGTCCGGCAGCGCCATGAGTGACCGTTATCTGGACAACCTGCTGCCGGATTTTGGGGAATATTCCGTCGAGTCCTTCCTGGACAGCTACCGTCAGCGCGTGGCCCAGGACCGCCCTCCCCAGCCGGAGGACGATCCCGCCCGCCCGGCGCGGGCGGCGGAGGCCATTGCCCAGCGGTCCCGGCAGATCGTGATGGAGGCCCTGGGCGAGACCATGCTCCGCCCCGGCAAGGAGCTGGAGCCGGACCCTGACAGGACCCGGCCCGGCGGCACCGGCCGCCCCCGGTCCCCGGAGACGGACGAGCCCACCCAGCGGCTGGACAAGGCCCCGAAAGAGGGCGCGGCCGCCCGGCCGGAGAGGACCGCCGGGGAGGAAGAGCCCACCCGCCGTCTGGACCGGGCCTCCGGCACGGAGGCGGGCCCCTCCGGGAAGGGCCGCGCCCCCCTGTCGGCCAGGGACCGGGTGCATGTCGCCCCCGATGGGACCATCACCCTGGATCTGGACGTGGACGAGCCCGAGGAGGAGCCCGCCCCGGAGACAGACGAGCCCTTCCCGGAGGAGACCGGCGCCCATAGCGTGCCGGAGGAGGACCAGGTCCCGGAGTGGGACCGCCCCGCCCCCCGAAAGGGCCGTCAGCCGCGGGAGGGCCGCCCCAACGCCGGGGAACGGTTCCTGGGTCCCATCGTGCGCATGGCCGCCACCCGGATCGCCCGCCGCCAGATGCAGAAGGCGGAGGCGGCCAGCTGGCCCGACCCGGTGGACATCCGGGAGACGGACGAGCTGACCCCAAAACAGGCCAACAAATTCTACGCCCTGCAACTGCGGCCCCTGCGGTTCCGGCTGCGGGTGAGCTTCCTGCTGTGCGTGACGCTGGCATGGATCAGCCTGGGGCTGCCCATGGCCGGTCTGCTCGGCCGCAGCCTCCCCATCCAGGCCGGCGTGTCTCTGGTGCTGCTGATGACGGTGATGATGGCCTCGCTGGACATCCTGGCCGCCGGCGTGCGGCAGCTGTTCGAGCTGCGACCCGGCGCGGAGGCGCTGGCGTTCCTGGCCGCCCTGATGAGCTGCGTGGACGCGGTGATGGTCATGCTTGGCTACGGCGCCAGCCTGCCCTTCTGCGCGGCGGGTGCCTTCTCCCTGACGGCGGCACTGTGGGGCGAAAAGCTGGACTGCACCGCCCGGGCCCGCTCCATGCGCATGGCCGCCATCTCCAAGAACCCCGCCACCGTCACCGTCCGGGAAAGCGACCGGGGCGGCCGGTATCTGGGGCGCTCCCAGCGCCTCCCGGAGGGGATCGTGCGCCGCAGCGAGGAGACCGACTTCTGCCAGAGCGTTTACGCCACCGCCGCGCCGATCCTCATGGTGGCCAGCCTGCTGCTGGCGGTGATGGCTTCCTCCGGCGGCCAGGGCGCCTATTTTCTGCACACCCTCTCCGCCCTGCTGACGGTCAGCGCCTCCTTCACCGCTTTTTTGAGCTTTCCGCTCCCCTATTCCTCGGCCGCCCGCAAGCTCCAGGCCTCCGGCGCCGCCGTCATGGGCTACGCCGGCTGCGCCGACATCGGGCGCACCCGCCGGCTGGTGATCTCCGACGGGGACCTGTTCCCCCCGGGGACCATGAAGCTCAGCGGCATCAACATCCTGGAGGGCGCCAAGGTGGACAAGGTCGTGGCCGGCACCACCAGTCTGCTGGCCGCCTCCGGCAGCGGCGTCACCGGCGTGTTCATGGAGCTGGTCACCCGCCGGGGCTACAAGCTCCTTCAGCCCCAGGAATTCCGCTGCCACGAGGGCGGCGGTCTGTCCGCGCTGGTGGGCGACGAGCAGGTCCTGGTGGGCTCGGCGGGCTTCATGAACCTGATGGGCATCCGCCTGCCCCAGAACATGACGGTGAAAAACGCCGTGTGCACCGCCATGAGCGGCGAGCTGGTGGGGGTCTTTACCCTGGAGTACATCCCCGTCACCAGCGTCCAGGACGCGCTGGTCACCCTGCTGCAGGGCCGCACCCAGCCCATTTTCGCCATCCGGGATTTCAACATCACGCCTCTGATGATCCGGCAGCTGTTCCGGCTGCCCACCGAGAGCTTCAACTTCCCCACCTTCCGGGACCGGTACCGCATCGCCAGCGGCAGCGACCGGGAGCAGCCCGTATGCGCCATCCTGGGCCGGTCGGGCATGGGACCGCTGGTGGACGTGGCCGAGACCGGGCGCAAGCTCTACAACGCCTGCCGCCTGGGCACCGTCATCTCCCTGGCGGGCACGGTCATCGGCCTGCTGACCATGTTCCTGCTCTGCCGGGCGGGCAGCTATGACACCGCCACGGCGGGCAACGTGCTCAGCTACATGCTGCTGTGGGCGCTTCCGGTGGCCATTTTGTCCACACGCTGAGGCCGAAAAAGTTTTTTCTGTACCTGTTGCCAATATTTTTACAATCGTGTATAATAGATATTTAGATGAAATACCAACTATAACTTTCAATAGTATCTTGTAAGGAGACGTCACATGAGCTACGAACTGAAAAACATTCGCAACATCTGCCTTCTGGGCCATGGCGGGAACGGCAAGACCTCCCTGGCCGAGAGCATCCTCTCCGTCGCCGGCATGACCGACCGTCAGGGCAAGGTCACCGACGGCAACACCGTCTCTGACTATGACCCCGAAGAGGTCCGCCGCCAGATCAGCATCTCCGCCGCCACCATGTACGCCAACTGGAACGGCGCGAAGATCAACATCATCGACACCCCGGGCTTCTTCGACTTCGTGGGCGAGGTCTATCAGGCTCTGCGGGTGGCCGACTGCGGCGTCATCTGCGTCTCCGCCAAGGACGGCGTGAACGTGGGCGCGGAGAAGAGCTGGAAGTACCTCCGGGACGCCGGCAAGCCCAAGGCCATCTATATCTCCAAGATCGACGAGGAGCACGCCGACTTCGACAAGACCTTCGACGGCCTGCGCGAGCGCTTCGGCAACTCCGTCTGCGCCATGACCGCCCCCATCAAGGAGGGCGACAAGTACATCGGCGTCGTGGACGTGATCACCCGCAAGGCCTATAAGATGGACGGCAAGAAGCGGGTGGAGATCCCCGTGCCCGCCGCCATGGGCGGCCGGCTGGACGAGCTGTATACTGAGCTTGCCGAGTCCGCGGCCGAGACCAGCGAGGAGCTGATGGAGAAGTACTTCGAGACCATGGAGCTGTCTCCCGAGGAGATCTCCGGCGCCCTGAGCGCCGGCGTGGCCGAGGGCGCCATCTGCCCGGTCTATTGCGGCAGCGCCTTCACCGGCATGGGCACCCAGGTCCTGCTGGACGCCATCGTGAACATCTTCCCCGCCCCCATGGAGGGCGGCAAGGCCTGCGACCCCAACGGCCCGGCCAAGGCCATCGTCTACAAGACCATCTCCGACCAGTTCGGCAAGTTCAGCCTGTTCAAGGTCGTCTCCGGCAAGGT
>CANQOA010000013.1 GCA_947625355.1 uncultured Oscillospiraceae bacterium
GCCCTTGCAAACATTTTTTTGTCCACGTCAAAATCGGTCGGATAAAAGCCCGTGTTCTGCTTCATAATGGCATGGAGAGCTTCAAATACATCTACATCTTCAAATTTGCTCAGCGGAGGCGCCTTTTTTGCCGCTTTCTTCTTTCCAGCCTTCAGCTGTTCGCGGACAGATGGCTTTTCTGTCCTGGGAGGCAGGGGGAGGCCCTGGGCTTGAAATTCCGGTAGTTCCTTTGCTGGAGTAAGATAACGTAACCATTATTGGGGATGCTATCTTGCTCCAGCTTTTTTGTCAAACGGCAATACTCTTTACGTCTGCTCCTATCTGTCTGAAATAGGAGATGCTTTCAGTTGGCTTTTCGCCGCTATCCACCTTGCCCACAAAGCTATAAAAGATTTCAATTTTGCGGGTGTTCGTGTCCTTGTCCAATTCGTGAATGAGGATACGGTCTATAAATTCATGAGCGATTTCATAGGTCAGTTCGTCAATCGCGGTATACCTACGAACCAGAGCGACAAACCTTTTCACATCTATGTTGCGCTCGGTTGCGGCCTCAATTACCCGTTGCAGTTCCGCGATCCTTTGCGCTAGTGCGCTTTTTTCTTCATCATAGCCGGAAGTCAGAAAGACAAACTGCTCGTCCGATAGCCGCCCTAAAGCGTTGTCCTCATATAGCTTTCTGAATAAGACGTTTAACTCGTTCATTCGGCTTTCTGCCTTGTCAAGCTCTTTCCGCTGGGTGGTCAATGCCTTTTGTGCTGTCAGATTAGCCTTCTTTTGAACAGAAACATAAAAGCGGTGTTTCTCTGATCTCCATTGGGAGTAAGAAGCACCGCTTTTAAGAACAGTATTCAGTTGTTAGTACAGATACCAGCTTGTCCGACGCACGAAAGCCTTGATTTTCCTGTGTTTTCAAAAGTATCGTTATCTAACGTCAGCTTTATATCCAACAGTGTCAACATAGTGTGCGGTGTCCTTTTCACTCCTTGAAAACGGCTTGTTCTTTGACAGACTGGAAAACTCCCCGTGACCGCGCGGTCACGGGGAGATTTTTGCCATGGCGGCCGCCTCTCGGAAAGGATGGCACGGGGCGTCTTGACAACGCCAGAGCTCGGCGGTATAGTTGCTCTATACGATCCTGCCGCGCTATTGGCGCGAGCGGCCGCCCAAAGGCGGCGATACGGAGAGGAGTGACCGACCATGCGATACGGACATTTTGACGACGGCCGGCGGGAGTATGTGATCGAGACGCCCGCCACGCCACAGCCGTGGATCAACTATTTGGGCAGCGAGGCGTTCTTCTCGCTGATCAGCAACACCGCCGGCGGCTATTGCTTTTACCGGGACGCCAAGCTGCAGCGGCTGGTGCGTTACCGCTACAACAGCATCCCCGCGGACGTGGGCGGCCGGTTCTTCTACATAAAGGAACAGGGCAAGGCCGCCTGGAGCCCCGCGTTCCACCCGACGGACGTGCCCCTGGACGAATACCGCTGCCGCCACGGCATGGGCTACACCGTCTTTGAGACGGCCAAGGACGGCATGGCGGCGGAGATGACCTTCCTGGTCCCCCTGGGGGAGGACTGCGAGGTGCAGCGGGTGCGGCTGCGCAACCGGACGGACGCGCCCAAGACCCTGCGGCTCACCGCGGCGGTGGAGTGGTGTCTGTGGAATGCGGTGGACGACTCCACCAACTTCCAGCGGAACCTGAACATCGGCGAGGTGGAGGTGGAGGGCTCCGTGGTCTACCACAAGACCGAGTACCGGGAGCGCCGGGACCACTATGCCTACTACGGCGTGAACGCGCCTCTGGCCGGCTTCGACACGGACCGGGACGCGTTCGTGGGCCAGTTCGGCAGCTTTGCCGATCCCAAGGCCGTCCGGGAGGGCGTGACGGCGGACAAGCTCTCCCACGGCGGCGCGCCCATGGCGGCACTGGCGCTGGACGTGACTCTCGCCCCCGGCGGGGAGGCGGTGTATGTGTTCGTGCTGGGCTACGGCCAAAACCCGCGGGACAGGAAGTTCCTCGCTCCCGGCGTCATCCGCAAGGACACCGCCCATCGGGTGATGGAAAAGTTCGCGGACCCGGCGGCGGTGGACGCGGCCCTTGCGGAGCTGGCCGCTTACTGGGACGGGCTGCTGGGCCGGTTCCAGCTGCGCAGCGGCGACGCGGTGCTGGACCGGATGGTGAACGTCTGGCACCAGTACCAGTGCATGGTGACCTTCAACATGAGCCGGTCCGCCAGCTATTTCGAGAGCGGCACCGGCCGGGGCATGGGCTTCCGGGACAGCTGCCAGGATCTGCTGGGCTTCGTGCACATGGCCCGGGGCCGGGCCCGGGAGCGGATCATCGACATCGCCTCCGTCCAGTGGGCGGACGGCAGCACCTACCACCAGTACCAGCCCCTGACCAAGCGGGGCAACAACGACGTGGGCAGCGGCTTCAACGACGACCCCCTGTGGCTGGTGGCCTGCACCTATGCCTATATCAGCGAGACGGGGGACTTCGCCATCCTGGACCACCCCACCCCCTTCGACAACGTGCCGGGGAGCGAGGCGCCGCTGATGGAGCATCTGCGCCGGAGCGTGGGCTATATCATGACCCACAAGGGCCCCCACGGCCTGCCCCTCATCGGCCGGGCGGACTGGAACGACTGTTTGAACCTGAACTGCTTCTCCGAGGAGCCGGGGGAGAGCTTCCAGACCACGGGCCCCTCCGAGGGACCGGTGGCGGAGTCGGTGTTCATCGGCGGGATGTTCGTGCTCTACGGGCGCGAGTACGCCGAGCTGTGCCGGATGCGCGGTCTCGCGGCCGAGGCGGACCAGGTGGAGGCGGCCGTCGCGGAGATGGAGCGGGCGGTGGAGAGCGCCGGCTGGGACGGGGACTGGTTCGTCCGGGCCTACGACGCCTATTCCCACCCCGTGGGCAGCCACACCTGCGACGAGGGACAGATCTACATCGAGCCCCAGGGCATGTGCGTCATGGCGGGCATCGGCGTGGCCGACGGCAAGGCGGAGCGGGCCCTGGACAGCGTCCGGGAGCGGCTGCTGGGCCGATTCGGCGTGGAGCTGGTGGCGCCCTGCTATACGGTGTATCACACGGAGCTGGGCGAGATCTCCAGCTACCCGCCGGGGTACAAGGAGAACGGGTCGGTGTTCTGCCACAACAACCCCTGGATCAGCATCGCCGAGACGGTCCTGGGCCGGGGTGACAACGCCTTCGACATCTACCGCCGCACCTGCCCCGCCTATCAGGAGGACATCAGCGACATCCGCCGGGCGGAGCCCTATGTGTACGCCCAGACGGTGGCGGCGCGCGCCTCCTATGAGGAGGGCGCGGCGCGAAACAGCTGGCTCACCGGCACGGCCGCCTGGACATTCGTGGACATCAGCCAGTATATCCTGGGCGTGCGGCCCACGCCGGCGGGACTGAAGATCGATCCCTGCCTGCCGGAGAGCCTGAGCGAGTATACAGTGGAGCGGCGGTTCCGGGACGCGGCATACCACATCCATGTCCGGCGCACCGGCGCGTACAGTCTGACGGTGGACGGAGAGGCCGTCTCCGGCAAGACTGTGCCCATCCGGGAAAATCAGCGGGAATACCGGGTGGAGGTCACGGTCTGAACCGGCCCACGGCAGGGCGCGCGCCCATAGTTGGATCATCATTATTAACAAGAGCTTGCAAGGAGGATATAAAAATGAAGCGTTCTGAGATCAACAAGGCCCTCCGGGAGCTGGAGGCCATGTGCGAAAAGTATAAATGCTATCTGCCGCCCTTCTGCCATTTTACGCCGGAGCAGTGGCGGCACATCGGCCACGAGTATGACGAGGTCCGGGACTGCATGCTGGGCTGGGACATCACCGATTACGGCCTGGGCGACTTTGACAAGGTGGGTCTGAGCCTGATCACCATCCGCAACGGCAACCGGGCCATGGCGGACAAGTATCCCAAGGTGTACGCGGAAAAGCTGCTGTACCTGAAGGAGGGCCAGTACTCTCCCAACCACTTCCACTGGTATAAGACCGAGGACATCATCAACCGGGGCGGCGGCAATATCCTGATCAAGGTCTACAACAGCCTGCCGGACGAGAGCATCGACTACGAGTCCGACGTGACCGTGCACACCGACGGCCGGACCTATACCGTCCCCGCCGGGACCCAGGTGCGCCTCACTCCCGGCGAGAGCATCCACATCCAGCAGCGGATGTACCACGACTTCAACGTGGAGCCGGGCACCGGGGCGGTGCTGCTGGGCGAGGTCAGCCAGTGCAACGACGACAACACCGACAACCGCTTCAATCCCCCGGTGGGCCGCTTCCCGGCCATCGAGGAGGACGAGCCGGCGTACCGGCTGCTGTGCAACGAATATCCCGCGGCGGAGTGATCGCTCGGCGCGCGCCTCTCTGACGGGGCGCGCGCCGTGTCGGTATCATGATATGCATCGGCGCGTCGCGGACGCGGCCGGGAAGGAGATGTCGGCATGGACGGGAAACATTCCCTGGGCGTGGGCGTGATCGGCGCCGGCGCCATCAGCGGCGTATATCTGGAGAACATGGTGCGGCGCTTCCCGCAGCTGGACGTGATCTGCGTGGCGGCGGAGCACCTTGAAAACGCCCAAAAAAGGGCGGCGCAGTTCGGCCTGGAGGCGTGCTCTGTGGAGCAGATGCTCGCGGACGGGCGCGTCGAGCTGGTGGTGATCCTCACGCCGGTGGGGACCCACTATGGGCTCATCAAGCGGGCGCTCCTGGCGGGAAAGCATGTCTACACGGAAAAGACTGTGACCGACGAGCCGGACAAAGCCCGGGAGCTGCTGGCCCTGGCGGAGGAGCGGGGCCTGTATCTGGGCGCCGCGCCGGACACCTTCCTGGGCGCCGCGTGGCAGACGGCCCGCGCCGCGCTCGACAGCGGCGCCATCGGCACGGTGCGGTCCTTCGCCATCTCCGCCAACCGGGATCTCCGGGGACTTTTGAGCATGTTCTCCTTCCTGCGCCAGCCGGGGGCGGGTATACTGTATGATTACGGGGTGTATTACCTCACCGCCCTGGTGAGCCTGCTGGGGCCGGTGGCCCGGGTGGGCGGCATCGCGGAGCGGCCGTGCCCAGAGCATAAAAACGTGCTCCCCGGGAGCCCCGCGTTCGGCCAGCCCATCCAAAACCCCAATGAGAGCCGGGTATCCGCCGTGCTGCAGCTGAAAAGCGGCGTCAGCGGCACGCTGCACATCGACGGGGACAGCGTCCATGCCGACCAGGCGTTTTTTGCCGTGTACGGTTCGGAGGGCATCCTGTACCTGACCGACCCCAACCAGTTCGGCGGCACGGTGCGGCTGCTGCCCAACAGCGCCGACTGGGGACGTCCGGCCGCGCCGACGGAGCTGTGGAACTTCTCCGCCTATGGGGACAACGCCCGGGGCCTGGGCCCGGCGGAGATGGCGGACACCATTCTTGCCGGACGGAAAAACCGGGCCGGCAAGGAGATGGCCTGCCATGTGCTGGACGTGCTCAGCGCCATCCTCCGGGGCGGCGAGCGGGGGCGCTTCGCGGACATCGCCTCCACCTGTGACCGGCCTGCGCCCATGGAGCCCCGGAGCGCCCGCATCCGGAACATCGGCCACCTGTCCTTCCAGACGCGGGATATGGACGCCATGACGCGCTTTTACGGGGACCTGCTGGGCATGGAGAGGCTGTTCACCATCACCGTGGGGGACTTTGCCCAAAACCTGCGGGAGCGGTATGGCGACCGGGTCCCGGCGGGGGACGCGGCCTATCTGCGGTCCATGGGGGACGATCCTGACCGTCCCTGGATCACCTATATGAAGCTGGCGGACGGACAGTTTTTGGAGCTGTTCCACGACATGGGCGGCAGCGGCCAGACCGTCGGCCGGCGGGAGAGCTATGGCTATGCCGGCGCGGCCTTCGAGACGGAGGACATATCCGCGCTCTATGACCGGCTGGCCGGAGCGGGCGTGCCCGTCCTGGAGGGGCCGCACGAGGCCGCGGACGGCGCGCGGGCGTTTTCCGTGCTGGACCCGGAGGGCAACGAGGTGCGCTTTGTCCAGTGCGACGGGGCGGGGCGCCTCCCGCCGGAGGCGGACCCGGACCACGGGGCGTGCTCCCGGGTGCGGTATACCGCCCGGGCGGCGTTCCAGGTGCGCGACGCGGTCAACATGGAGCTTTTCTACTGCCGGGGCCTGGGGCTGCAAAAGGTCCTGACGCTGACCTATGCCGACCTTGTCCGGTCGATGCGCCGGGCCGGCGGCGGGAAGGAGGAGGACCTGCGCCGGCTGGAGGTCATGGGGGAGAGACCGTGGATCGACTATATCCGGGTGGCGCCCCATCAATATCTGGAGCTGGTGCACACCGACGGCCGGACGCTCCGGGAGGAGCGGGACCTGGGCGGGACCTACGGCTATCAGCATCTCTGCCTGGAGACCGCCGACATCGAAGCGGCCTACGCGGCAACGCTCGCCAACGGGCTGAAGCCGGATACGCCCGTCAGCAAGGGCGCGGACGGGGCCCTGCAGTTCTGGCTGACGGACCCGGACGGGAATCGTCTGGAGCTGATGGAATACGCCCCCGGCACGAGGCAGACAGCGCCGTAAGGGAAACAGAGACATCGGAGGCAGAAGGGCCAGGTATTTTGCGCTGCGGCGCGGGCCGCAGAGGGAAAGGAATTGTTTTTTCGGCCGGGATCTGGTATGATCGCGGCAAAGCGAGGTGTGCGGGGTGAAAACGAAAGCGATGAGACGAGTTTTATGCGTGGTTTTGACGGTGCTGATGGTCGTTTTTGCCGCCGGAGCGGCGGCGCCGGGATCGGGAATGGAGCTGACGGAACAGATGAAGATCGGATGGAATCTGGGCAATACCTTTGACGCCCCTGACGAGACGGCCTGGGGCAACCCCGTCACGACGGCGGAGCTGTTCGACACGCTGAAGCAGCTGGGCTTCAACACCGTGCGCATCCCGGTGTCCTGGAGCGGCCACACTGACCGCGCGCCGGAGTACGCCATCGATGAGACGTGGATGGACCGGGTGGAGACGGTGGTGGACCAGGCCCTGGACGCGGGGCTCTATGTGATCGTCAACGCCCACCATGACAACGGGGTCTACTATCCCGCGCCGGACAACGCGGAGCGGGCCAAGGAATATCTGACGGCCGTCTGGGGCCAGATCGCGGCCCGGTTCGAGGACCGGGACCACCGGCTCATCTTCCAGACCATGAACGAGCCCCGGATCGAGGGCAGCGCCTATGAGTGGAACGTGGACGCCCGCAGCGACGAGTGCATGGCCGCGCTGGACGTGGTCAACGAGCTGAATCAGGCCGCTCTGGACGCCATCCGCGCCGGGGGCGGATACAACGCGGACCGGTTCGTGATGGTCTGCCCCTACGCCGGCTCCCCCGGCGGGGCGCTTTTGAGCCGCTTCCAGCTGCCGGAGGACAGCGCGGAGGACCGGCTGCTGCTGTCCATCCACGCCTATACGCCCTATGATCTGTGCCTGGACACCAAGTCTGCGGCGGACGAGTTCAACGACAGCGGCCGGAGCCAGATCGCCAAAATGCTGGAGAGCCTGGACTATATGTACATCCGGAAGGGCGTCCCGGTCGTCATCGACGAGATGGGCTGCATCGACAAGGACGACGGCCAGGCCCGGTACGACTGGGCCCAGTACTATACCTCTGCTGCGGCGGCCTACGGCATCCCCTGCATCTGGTGGGATAACGGCGCTCTGCACACCAACGGGGAGAATTTCGGTCTGGTGGACCGGCGGTCGCTGGAGGTATACGACGAGAGCATGAGCGCCTATGAGGGCTTGATGGACGGCGTGGCCGGCGGCAGGGAGTGAGCGATATGGGGATCATCTACGACGAAGAAAAACGGATATTCAAGCTGGATACCCCCCACACCAGCTATGTCATGGGCGTGGAGGACGACTTTGGCTATCTGCTGCACTACTATTACGGGCCCCGGCTGCGGGACATGGACGTGGCATATCTCGCCCGGACGGCGGAGCCGCCCTATACCCCGGCCCGCAACGCCAGGGACAAGCTGAGCTTTCTGGACGCGGCCCCCTTCGAGTACCCCACCGGCGGCGCGGGGGATTTTCGGGAGCCCTGTCTGGAGGTGCGCACGGCGGCAGGCCACGACGCCGTGGAGGCGGGATACTGCCGCCACAGCATCCGCAGGGGAAAGCGGGCCCTGCCGGGGCTCCCCGCCACCTTTGGCGGCGAGGCGGACTGCACGGCCCTCACGGTGACGCTGGCCGACGACGTGCTGGGGCTGGAGATCGAACAGGAATACACGGTGTTCGAGGACCTGGACGCCATCACCCGGAGCGTGCGGGTGCGAAACACCGGCGCGAAGGAGCCGGTGGTCTATCTCACCAAGGCGCTGTCCGCCTGCCTGGATATGGACGACAGGGGCTTCGACATGCTCACCCTCCACGGCTCCTGGGCCCGGGAGCGGATCATCCAGCGCAGGAGCCTGGGCAAGGGTCGGCAGGGGGTCTTTTCCGAGCGGGGGGAGACCAGCCATCAGGAGCATCCCTTCCTGGCGCTGCTGAGCCCCGACGCCACCCAGACCGGGGGCGAGGTATACGCCATGCACCTGGTCTGGTCCGGCAACTTCGAGGCCCAGGCGGGGGTGGACCAGTTCGACCAGGTCCGGGCGGTGATGGGCGTCAGCCCCGGCCATTTCTGCTGGAAGCTGGCCGCGGGGGAGAGCTTCCAGGCGCCGGAGGCGGTGATGGTCTATTCGGACCGGGGCCTGGGCGCCATGACGCGCACGTTCCACGACCTGTATCGAAACCACCTCATCCGGGGCCAGTGGAAGGACAAAATGCGCCCCGTCCTGCTCAACAGCTGGGAGGGGGCCTACTTCGACTTCGACACGGAAAAGCTCCTGGCCATGGCCCGCGCCGGGGGAGCGCTGGGCATCGAGATGCTGGTCATGGACGACGGCTGGTTCGGGGACCGGTACGATGATAACCGTGCCCTGGGGGACTGGTTCGTCAACGAGAAAAAGCTGCCCGGCGGACTGAAGCGGCTGGCGGACGAGCTGAACGCCATGGGGATGAAGCTCGGCATCTGGATGGAGCCGGAGATGGTCTCCCCGGACTCCGACCTCTACCGGGCCCACCCGGACTGGGCCATCCAGGTCCCCGGCCGGACGGCCGGGCTGTGCCGGAACCAGTATGTGCTGGACCTGACCCGCCGGGAGGTACTGGAGTATGTGTGGGAGCGGATCGAGGCCATTTTGACCAGCGCCAACATCGAATATGTGAAGTGGGACATGAACCGGCAGCTGGCGGACCTGGGCAGCTTCGGGCTGGACAGCGACCGGCAGGGGGAACTCAGTTACCGCTATGTGCTGGCGGTGTATGAGCTCCAGGAGCGGCTGTGCCGGCGCTTCCCCCATATCCTCTTGGAGAACTGCTCCGGCGGCGGGGCCCGGTACGACCCGGGGATGCTCTATTACAGCCCCCAGATCTGGTGCTCCGACGACACCGACGCCATCGAACGGCTGGCCATCCAGGAGGGCACGGCGCTCATCTATCCCCTCAGCACCATGGGGGCCCACGTCTCCGCCTGCCCCAACCACACCGTGGGCCGGACCACGCCCTTTGAGACCCGGGGCCACGTGGCCCTGGCGGGCACCTTCGGCTATGAGCTGGACACCACCCGCCTGACGGAGGAGGAGCGCTCGCTCATCCCCGGACAGGTGGCGCTGTACCACCGGTTCAACGACCTCATCCGGCAGGGGGACTATTACCGGCTGGCCTCGTGGCGGGAAAACCACGCCTTCGACTGCTGGCAGGTGGTGAGCAAGGACAAGAGCACGGCGCTGGTCACCTATGTGCAGGTGCTGGCCGGGGCCAACCGCCACTCCCGGCATGTGCGCCTCCAGGGTCTGGACGGCGGCGCCCGCTACCGGATCGAGGGCACGGATCAGGTCTTTGGCGGGGACGTGCTGATGTACGGCGGACTGCCGATGGAGCCTCTGTGGGGGGATCACAAGTCCAAACTGGTGGTTTTGCACGCGGAAGAGTAACCAAAAGATGGAATTTAGCTTATGTTTACTTAATTAAAAATAGCAAACCGTCAAAGTGCAAAAAAAAAAAAGCAAAATTTTATTTATTCGTGCATATTTACAAATTTTGTTTTAGGGTGTTAAATTGTAATTAACAAATTACGATTTGGCACCCGTTTCTTTTAACTAAATTAGCTAAATAAACCTAATTGATCGGCCGCCGCGGCCATGCCGCCCGGTACGGAGGAGAATGAGCGTGGTTTTCAGAAGATTTGCAGGGATCGTTTTGACGGCAGTCATGCTGCTCAGCGCGGGCGGCACGGCCGCGCTGGCCCAGGAAAGCGAGGCGCAGGAGGTGGTCGGCAGCTATCTGCCCGGCGAGGGCGAGTGCACCGGGAACGTGAAGGCCAAAAAGGACGGGTCCGTCACCGGCTTCAAGGAGGACGGCGACGCCTGCACAGTCCCCATCGACATCCCGGAGACGGGCTTTTTCGACCTGGTGTTCACGGTGAAGGCCCAGGGCGGCTACAAGGAGAACTATGTCTGGGCGGACGGGCAGCAGGCGGGGACGCTGGTGGCCCAGACCGGCAAAGAGGAGGACGCCGCCGTGCGCCGGGTGTACCTGGAAAAGGGCGCCCATGAGATCACGGTGAGCAAATATTGGGGCTACATCGACTGGCTGCGGCTGACCGTGTTGGTCTCGGAGCCCTTTGACGAGAGCATATTCGACGTGTCCTCGCGGCTGGCGGACCCGGAGGCCACGGAAAACGCCCGGCGGCTTTTCAGCTATCTGTGCGATGAGTACGGCAAGAGCATCCTCTCCGGCCAGTACTGCGACACGGGGGCCAACGGCTGGGAGAACATGAAGATCGCGGAGACCAACGGCGGCAAATACCCCGCCATCCTGGGTCTGGATCTGGGCTACTACTCCCAGACCGGCGTGGACCACGGCGCATCAGTCAGCACCACGGAGCAGGCGATCGCCTATTGGGAAAAGGGCGGCATCGTCACGCTGTGCTGGCACTGGCTGGCCCCGGAGAAGTATGTCTCCGGCACCTGGTACAGCGCCTTCCGGCCGGAGGAGTGCGACATGGACCTGACGGCCATCATGAACGGCGAGGACGAGGAAGGGCTGGCCCTGCTGAAAAAGGACATCGGCAACATCGCCGTCCAGTTGCAGGCCATGCAGGAGGCGGGGGTGCCCATCCTGTGGCGTCCCCTGCACGAGGCCTCCGGCGGCTGGTTCTGGTGGGGCGCAGAAGGGCCGGATACATATAAGAAACTCTACGTCCTGCTCTACGACATGCTGACCAACGAGTATGGCCTGCACAACCTGATCTGGGTCTGGAACGGCCAGAATAAGGACTGGTATCCCGGAGACGAGTATGTGGACATCATCGGCATGGACATCTACGCCGGCGAGCATGTCTACACCTCCCAGATCGACCAGTTTTTGCTCAACCACAGCTGTTCGCCCGGCAACAAGATGGTGGTGCTCAGCGAGAACGGCACCATGATCGATCCGGACCTGGCGGTGCGGGACCGGGCCATGTGGGGCTTTTTCTGCACCTGGAGCGGGGAGTTCGTGCTCAACGACGGCGTGCGCAAGACCTATTCCGAGCGGTATACCGACGCGCAGATGCTCACCAAGGTCTATAACAGCGACGTCGTCATCACCCGGGACGAGCTGCCGGATCTGCTGACCTATCCCATAAAGGACGGCGGCTGATGCTGAGAAAATGGCTGGACGTGGAGGGGCCGGTGATCGGCTTCCTGGACAAGGCGGGGGAGCTCATCGCGCTCAGCGCGCTATGGCTTCTCGGCTGCCTGCCGGTGGTGACGGTGTGGACCTCCACGGCGGCGCTGTACTACGCGGTGATGAAAACGGTCCGCCGGAGCCGGGGCCGCGCCGTGGGGGAGTTCTGGCGCAGCTATCGGGCCAACCTGGGCCGGGGCATAGCGGCGGGGCTGCCGCTGCTGGCGCTGGGTGCGCTTTTGGCGCTGGACGCGGCCATCCTGCTGCGGCAGGAGCGGGCGCTGCACACGGGGGCGGTGATCGTCCTGGCGGTGATCCTGGCGGCCCTGGCGGTGTACGTGGGGCCGGTGCTGTCCCGGTTCTCCGTGAAGGTGACCCAGGTGTGGCGGCTGGCGTTTTTGATGGCGGTGCGGTTTTGGTACTGGACGGCCGCGATCCTCATCCTGGCGGTCCTGGCGGGGGCGCTGCAGTTTTATGTGCTGCCGGTGCCGACGGTGCTCATCCTGCCGGGCGCGGGATGTCTGGCGGCGACCTTCCCGATAGAAAAGGCGCTGCGCGCGTATATGCCGCCCAAGGAAGAGGGCGACGACGCTTGGTATTACGAAAGTTGATCATAAAAAGGGGAGTGACGATGACGATCAGGAAGAAGAAAACGGGCCGGATGGCGGGGGTCCTGGCGGCGGTGCTGGCGCTGACGCTGGTGCTGCCGGCGGGCGTGCAGGCCCAGGCGGCCACGGACCAGTCCCGCAGCGAGTTCGAGGACCTCGTCAGCGAGTATGCCGTGTCCGCCGACAAGCTGGGCTACAACGAGTATGTCCTCCAGCATGACGGGGACCGGCCGGACGCGGAGATCGGGATCGACGCCGGCGACTATGTCCGCTATGAGGAGGCTGACGCCGCCGCCCGGCCGGAGACCAGGACCAACTTCGAGGGCATGGCGGGGGAGAGCGTCCTCACGTCGGAGAACTCGCTCATCGAATTCGACTTCACCGTGGAGCAGGAGGGGTATTATGACCTCTCGCTGCTCTATTACCCGGTGGAGGGGAAAAACTCCGCCATCCAGCGCAGCATCTTTCTGGATGGGGAGCTGCCCTATGAGGAGCTGTCGCTGGTGGAGTTCCAGCGGGTATGGGCCTGCCAGGTGACGGACACCTACACCGACGCCAACGGCGTGGAGGTGCTGTCCTGGGCCAAGGACAATCAGGGCAACGACCTCAAACCCGGCATGGCGGAGGTCCCCGAGTGGGTGGAGAGCTACGTCTACGACAGCCAGGGCTACGTGACCACGCCTCTGGCGCTGTATCTCACCGCTGGGGAGCACATCCTCACCCTGACGGGACTGCGGGAGCCCATGCTGCTGCGGAAGGTGGAGCTGTCCAACCGGACCTCCGCGCTGCCCTATGCGGATGTAAAGGCGTCCAACGACGCCAAGGGCTATGCCGATACCAGCGGGCAGATGATCCGCATCGAGGCGGAGAACACGGCCAAGACATCCTCTCCCATGCTCTACGCCCTGCAGGATCAGAGCTCGCCCGCCGTGTATCCCGCCAGCCCCAAGGCGCTTTTGAACAACACCATCGGCGGCAACGGCTGGAAGCTGAACGGCCAGTGGATGGAGTGGAAGTTCACCGTGGAGCAGAGCGGGTACTACCACATCGCTCTGTTCGACAAGCAGAACTTCGTCAAGGGCATCTATGTGTCCCGGCGCATCTCCATCGACGGGGCCGTCCCCTTTGAGGAGATGGAGGATTACGGCTTTACATACGGCTCCGGCTGGCGCCAGGACGTGCTCAGCGACAGCGAGGGGCAGCCCTATTCGTTCTATCTGGAGGCCGGGGAGCACACCCTGCGCATGGAGGTGGTCCTGGGCAAGTTCGCGGACATCATCAGCTCTGTGCAGGACTGCGTGACCCAGCTCAACGCCATCTACCGCAGCGTCATCCGCATCACCGGCGTCTCTCCGGACCGGTACAGGGACTATGAGATCGAGCAGTCCCTCCCCGAGCTGGAGGGAGAGCTGGTCGCGGTCAAGGACGAGCTGGACGACGCCATCACCCGCCTGCGGGCCCTGATCGGCGAGAACAGCGACAAGGAGAGCGTGCTCATCACCATGAGCGACCAGCTGGGCGAGCTCATCTACGACCAGGAGCGGTTCACGGAGGTCATCAGCGCCTATAAGGTGAACATGCGCGCCACGGCCACCTGGATCACCCAGGTCCTGGACCAGCCCCTGCAGCTGGACCGCATCTTCGTCTACTCTCCCGACACCGCAGTCCAGACGGAGCATACCGGCTTCTTCCCCTCCCTGTGGCATGAGCTGAAGAGGCTCTTCTATTCCTTCGTCATCGACTATAACCAGATCGGCGATGTGAGCAGCGGCGACGACGCCACCGCCATCACCCTCTGGATCGGCACCGGCCGCGACCAGGCCAATATCATCAAGGCCCTCATCGACTCCACGTTCACCCCCCAGTCCAACATCAACGTGAACGTGCAGCTGGTGGACATGAACACGCTCCTGCGGGCCACGCTGGCCGGCGAGGGGCCGGACGTGGCCATCCAGGTGCCCAATACCAACGGCATCGCGGGCGCTGTGCTGACCACCGGCAACGACACCGCCGTCAACTACGGCATCCGCAACGCCGTGCTGAATCTGCGGCAGTTCGACGACTATGACGAGGTGGCGGCCCGGTTCTCCCCCAGCGCCATGGTGCAGCTGGAGTTCTACGGCAAGACCTACGGCCTGCCGGAGACCCAGACGTTCCCCATGCTGTTCTACCGCAAGGACATCCTGGCGGAGCTGGGCATGGAGGTGCCCCAGACCTGGGACGACGTGAAGGTGGCCATGACGGTGCTGGCCAAGAACCAGATGGAGTTCGGCATGCTCCCCACGGAGCAGATCTTCGCCATGCTCCTGTACCAGAACGGCGGGGCCTACTATAACGAGGAGGGCAGCGTGTCTGCCCTGGATTCGGAGGAGGCCATCAACACCTTCAAGCAGTACTGCGAGTATTATACCGATTACAAGCTGGATAAAGAGACCAGCGTGGAGCAGCGCTTCCGTACCGGCGAGTGCCCCATCATCATCAGCGACTATACGCTGTATAACAACCTGCAGGTCTCCGCGCCGGACATCGACGGGCTGTGGGGCATCGCCCCGGTGCCGGGCACGCGGATGGCGGACGGGTCCATCGACCGGTCCGTGGGCTCCACGGGCCTGACCAGCCTGATCATGTCGGCCACCGAGGAGCCGGACGCCTGCTGGGAGTTTTTGAAGTGGTGGACCTCCGCTTCCACCCAGACCAGCTTCGGCTATGAGATGGAGAGCCTGCAGGGCGAGGCGGGGCGCGTGCCCACGGCCAACCTGGAGGCCTTCGGGAACATCGCCTGGAAGGCGTCGGATATGGAGGCCCTGCTGGAACAGTACCAGTGGGTGCGGGGCATCCCCCAGGTACCGGGCGGGTACTACTCCTGGCGTAACGTGAACAACGCCTTCTATACCGTGACCACCGACACGGACTTTGCTTCGCCCCGTGAGGAACTGATGGACAAGGTGGTGCTCATCAACACGGAGCTGCAATACAAGTGGGAAGAGTTCGGACTGATCAGCAAGCAGACGGGAGGTGAGGAGCCGTGAATGAAGTGAAACAGCTCGGGAGGGTCAGACCCATGCAGGAGCCGCGCACCCTGGAGAAGAAGAGGCGGCGGCTGCCCAAAAATACCGCCATCTATCTGATGCTGGCGCCCTATTTCATCCTGTTCACCCTGTTCACCGTTTTGCCGGTGCTGGCCTCCATCGTGCTGAGCTTTACGGACTTCAACATGCTGGAGTGGCCCCACTTCGTGGGCTGGACCAACTACATCCGGCTGCTGGTCAACGACGACCTGTTCATCGTGGCGCTGAAAAACACTCTGCTGTTCGCGGTGATCACGGGTCCCATCAGCTACCTGATGTGCCTGCTGTTCGCCTGGGTCATCAACGAGTTCAAGGGCAAGCTGCGGGCGTTCCTGACGCTGATCTTCTACGCGCCGTCCATCTGCGGCAACGCCTACATGATCTGGCAGATCATCCTCACCGGCGACCGCTATGGCTACCTCAACGGCCTGCTGCTGAAATGGGACATCATCAACGAAGCCATCATCTGGATGAAAACGGAGAAGTACGTGCTGCCGCTGCTGATCGTGGTGCAGCTGTGGCTGAGCTTGGGCACGGGCTTTTTGTCCTTCATCGCTGGTCTGCAGACCGTGGACAAGAGCCTCTACGAGGCGGGCGCGCTGGACGGCATCAAGAACCGCTGGCAGGAGCTGTGGTACATCACCCTGCCGGCCATGAAGCCCCAGCTGATGTTCGGCGCGGTCATGCAGATCACCCAGTCCTTCGCCATCGCGGACATCTCCATCCAGCTGGCCGGCAACCCGTCGGTGAACTACGCCGGCTCCACGGTGGTCACGCACCTGCTGGATTACGGCACGGTACGATTTGAGATGGGCTACGCCTCCGCCATCGCCACGATCCTGTTCCTGTTGATGGTGGGCACCAACAAGCTGGTGCAGCGGCTGCTCAGAAGGGTAGGCGAGTGAGATGAAAAAACTTCGCCACCTTTTCCGCCACCGGAAAAACCGCAAGCTCAACCGTTCCCCCGCGGGCAACGCGCTGCTGTTCTTCCTGATGGGCATTTTCGGCGTGCTGATGGCCGTGCCCCTGGTGATGATCGTCAACAACGCCCTCAAGCCGCTGGACGAGCTGTTCCAGTATCCGCCCAAGCTGTTCGTGCGAAATCCCACGCTGAACAACTTCGTGGACCTGTTCGTGGCCATGAACTCCTCCTGGGTCCCCTTCTCCCGGTACGTGCTCAATACGGTCATCATCACCGTAGGCGGCACGGTGGGCCATGTGATCCTGGCCTCCATGGCGGCGTATCCCCTGTCCAAGCATGAGTTCAAGGGCAAGAACCTGCTGTTCAGCATGGTGGTGCTGTCCATGATGTTCTCCTGGACGGTCACCCAGATCCCCAACTACATGATCATCTCCTGGCTGCACATCAACAACACCTACTGGGCCCTGATCCTGCCCGCGTGCTCCTTCGGCATGGGCCTTTACCTGATGAAGCAGTTCATGGACCAGCTCCCCAACGCGCTCATGGAGTCCGCCCGGCTGGACGGCGCGGGGGAATTTCGGGTGTTTTTCCGCATCGTGATGCCCAACGTCAAGCCCGCGTGGCTGACGCTGGCCATCTTCCAGTTCCAGCAGATGTGGGGCAACACGGGCTATATGTTCCTGCGGGATGAGGAACTCAAGCCCCTGCAGTACTCCCTGCAGCAGATCGCCGCAGGCGGTACGGCCCGGGCCGGCGCAAGCGCGGCGGTGACGTTCATCATCGCGGCGATCCCCATCATCTTCTTCCTCATCTGCCAGAGCAACGTGCTGGAGACCATGACCACCTCCGGCATGAAGGAATAAGGAGGGCGAAAGGATGAAATTCATGAAAAAGCTCTCCTCGCTGCTGCTGGCGGCGCTGCTGCTGGCCTCGTGCCTGCCGGTGGCGGCCCTGGCGGACGACGTGCCCTACGACACCTATAATTATGATTACTGGGAGAACGTCGTCCGGATCCCGGCGCCCTATGTGCCCGACGGATCGATCTCCGGCGTGAGCCTGGGCTGCGGGGCCTTCGCCAGCCCACAGGATATCTGCGTGGCGCCGGACGGCGACCTCTATATCGCCGACACCGGCCACAACCGGATCGTGGTGGTGGACGGGACCAGCCATGAGGCGAAAAAGATCATCGACTCCTTTGAAAATGAGGGCGAGACCGACACCTTCAACGCGCCCACCGGCGTGTGCGTGTCGGAGAACGAGCAGCTCTACATCGCCGACCGGGAGAACCAGCGCATCGTGGTGATGGAGCTGGACGGGACCCTGGACCGCATCGTCCGGGACCCCCAGTCGGACGTGCTGCCCGCCGGGTTCGTGTTCAAGCCCCTGAAGATCTCGGTGGACTACGCCGACCGTATCTACTGCATCGCCCAGAACATGTTCCAGGGCATCCTGGTATTCGAGACCGACGGCCAGTTCTCCGGCTTCTTCGGCACCATCAACGTCCAGCTCTCCCTGTGGGAGAAGTTCTGGAAAAAGGTGGCCACCAAGGAGGAGCGGCAGAACCAGACCCTGTACATCGCCACGGAATTCACCGGCATGGACATCGACGAGAGCGGCTTCGTCTACGCCACCAACATCGACGAGACCGGCAAGCAGGGCGTGCGCCGGCTGAATCCCCGGGGCGAGGACGTGATCAAGAAGGGCCGCAACGAGGACGTGGGCGGCGATCTTTGGACGGGCGGCTCCGGCGCCTATGCCGGCCCCAGCCAGATCACCGACGTGGTCTACCGGGGCGAGGGCATCTACTCCCTGCTGGACCGGAAGCGGGGCCGCATCTTCACCTATGACCACGAGGGCAACCTTTTGTACATCTTCGGCGGCCTGGGCACCCAGGAGGGCACCTTCACCACCCCCGTCGCCATCGAGCAGTGGAACGGGGAGCTGCTGGTGCTGGACGCCACAAGGGCCCAGATCACCCGCTTCGCGCCCACGGAATACGGCGGCCTCATCAACCAGGCGGTGGCTCTGCGCTACGACGGGGACGAGGCGCTGGCCGTGCCGCTCTGGGAGCGGGTGCTGGAGTTGGACGAGAACAACGAGCTGGCCTGCTCCGGCATCGGAAAGGCGTATCTGTCCGCCGGGGACAACCAGTCGGCCATGAAATACCTGAAGCTGGGCATGAACCGGGATTACTATTCCGTGGCCTTTAAGCGTTACCGCAGCGAGATCCTCCGGGCCCACCTGGGCCAGGCGCTCACCGCCCTGGGCGTGGTGCTCGTCGTGGTGCTGGCGGTGACATGGCTCCGCAAGCGGCGCAAGGCAAAGAAAGCGTCTGAGGAAGGAGGCCTGGTCGGATGAAAGCGGCGTTCGGAAAAGACAAGTGGCAGTATCTGCTCTATACCATGGGCCATCCTGTGGACGGGTTCTACTGGATCCGCCACCAGGACCGGGGCAGCGTACCACTGGCGGTGCTGCTGGTGATCTGCTTCTCCCTGTGCTTCTCTGTCAATCGCATCAGCGCGAATTTCATCGTCAACGACGTGGAACCGGCCACGGTGGACAGCCTGCAGGAGCTGTCGGGCGTGCTGCTCTTATACGCGCTGCTGTGCGTGGGCAACTGGTCCATCACGTGCCTGATGAATGGCAGCGGCCGGATGAAGGACATCGCCATCGCCATCGGCTACGGCTGCGCGCCGATGATCCCGGCGCTGCTGCTGGCCACGGTGTTCAGCCAGTTCATCACCGTGGACGAGGGGGCGTTCTATTACCTCATCATCGGCCTGGGCGTGGCCTACGCGGCGGTGGTCATGCTGCTGGGCATCCGGCAGGTGCATGACTACACCATGGGCAAGACCCTCATCACCCTGCTGCTGACCTTCGTGGCGATCCTGTGCATCCTCTTCGTCAGCCTGCTGCTCATCGATCTGATCGGACAGGTGATCAACTTCTTCCGGTCGATCTATACCGAGCTCGTGTTCAGAATGTGAGGAGGGGCGCGGGATGAAAAAGGAAAGAAAACATATCTCTCTTGGAAGAAAGCTCGTGTATGCCCTGGTGACGGTCGCCGTGGTGGGCGGGCTGAGCTACCTGGCCTATTACCTGGTCCATTACACCTTTTTCCGGGACTACCAGAGCTACCTCACCTCGTATGCGTACGAGGAGGGCGGCGAGCTGGAGCTGAAGGGGGAGAAGCTGGAGGAAAACAAGGCCTACGAGCTGGTCTGCGAGAGCGACGAGCTGGCCATGTACCTGAACGAGGACACCACCGATGTGGCGATCCTGGACAAGCGCAGCGGCGCCGTCACCTACGCCGTCCCGCCCGCGGCGGAGGACGACCCGCTGGCCAACAACGTGAACAAGGACTACCTGCGCTCGCATATCATCCTCAACTACTATAACGCCTCCCGGACGACCGGTATCTATGACTCCTATTCCATGTCTGTGGAAAAGGGCCAGTTCGAGTTCCAGTCCCTGGAGAACGGCGTGCGCGTGATCTATGAGATGGGCGACTTCTCCAACTCGGCGGGCATCGTGCCCCAGTATATGTCGGAGGAGAAATACGAGGAGATCGTCGCCCAGCTTTCCGAGGACGACGCGGCCGCCTTCGGGCGGTACTACACCACCACCTCCGACGTGGACGGGATGCGCCAGATCCTCAAGACCGCCCGCAACAACCGCATCGCCCTGGAGCGCATCCAGGCCATGCTGGATACTGTGGGCTTCACCGAAGAGGACTACGTGGAGCAGATGGCCATGGCGGGGACCCAGGTCTCCGTGCCCATCTCCTTCGTGGTGTCGCTGGAGTACCGGCTGGAGGGGGACCATGTGGACGTGTCCGTGCCCACCTGCGCGCTGGAGGAGAACGGCGGCGCGTCTGTCTACCGCATCCAGGTGCTCTACGGCTTCGGCGCGGCCGGGACCGACGAGACAGGCTATATCGTGGTGCCCAACGGGGACGGCTCGCTCATCTACTTCAACAACGGCAAGAGCACGGCGGGCGTCTATTCCCAGTTCGTCTACGGCATCGATATGCTGGCGGCGGACTACACCGTGCTGGAGACCTCCAACAACGCCCGGATGGGGCTGTTCGGCCTGTGCAAGGAGAACGGGACCATCCTGGCCACCATCGAGGACGGCGCCTCCCTGGCGTCCATCAACGCCGGCGTGTCCGGGCGGGTGAACAGCTATAACAATGCCTACGTCACCTTCGTCGTCCGGGGCAGCGAGACGCTGGAGATGTTCGGCAGCACCGGCAACGAGGCCGCGCTGCCCATCGTGGAGCCGGCGCCCTATGACCGGGACCTGACGGTGCGCTACACCTTCCTGGACGAGGACCACCAGGGCTATTCCGGCATGGCCAACTACTACCGGGACCGGCTCATCGCCGAGGGCGTGCTCACGGAGAAAACAGAGAGCGAGCCGCTGAAGTTCTATTATGACGTGCTCGCCGGCGTGAAGATGCGGGAGTTCTTCCTGGGCAAGCAGTACATGGGCCTGACGGCCATGACCACCTTCGACGAGGCCGGCCAGATATCCGACGCGCTGGCCCGGGCGGGCATCCAGAACCAGGTCATGAACCTGCAGGGCTGGTTCAACGGCGGGTACTACCACGACGTGGCCGACCGCATCCGGGTGCCCCGGAAGCTGGGCGGCAAGAGCGGTCTGGAGGCCCTGAGCGATCAGGTCGCCAACAACGGCGGCACCCTTTACGCCGACGTGGCCTTCCAGCAGGTGACGGAGATCAGCAAACGCTACAACTACCAGGCGGAGAGCGCCAAGTACTACGGCAGCGGCTATGTGGCCGACTTCGGCATCGTCAATCCGGCCACGCTGCGCCAGACCTCCAGCCTGGGCTATCCGGAGACCATGTACGACCTCATCTCGCCCAAGTTCCTGGTCCGGTATGTGCGTGAATTCGCCGACCGGTTCGCCAAGCTGGACGTGGACGGCGTCTCCCTGCGGGACCTGGGCTCCGACGTCCATTCGGACAAGAAGCGCAGCGAGATGATCGACCGGGAGCAGGCGCTGGACGTGGTGAAGGGCCAGCTGGCGCTGCTGGATGATACGGAGAAGGACCTGATGGTCAACCAGGCCAACGATTACGCCTGGGCCGCGGCGGACGACATCACGGACCTGCCCCTGAGCGACAACGAATATGTGATCGTGGATGAGGACATTCCCCTGTATGAGATGATCGTCCATGGCTGCATCGACTACTGCGGCACCGTCTATAACCTCAACGACGTGGCCGATGACCGGGATCAGGTGCTGACCATGATCGAGTACGGCGCGGCGCCCCACTTCCTGTTCACCTGGAAGGAGACTTCGGAGATGAAGTACTCCGGCGTGAACCGGTTCTATACCACCTGCTTCGACACCTGGAAGGACAAGGCCGCGGAGGTGTACACAGAGCTGGACAGCGTGCTCAGCCAGGTCACCGGCCAGCGGATGGTCTCCCACGAGATCCTGCAGAGCGGCGTGCGCAAAACGGTCTACAGCGGCGGCACCGCCATCTATGTCAACTACAACACCCAGCCGGTACGCGTGGACGGCGTCAGCGTCCCGGCCAAGGGATACGCGGTACGGTAAGGGGGCGGAGGAATGAAAAAGCATCGACTGAGTTTGGAATCGAAGCGGAAGGTCAACGGCTACCTGTTCATTCTCCCCTGGCTGGTGGGCTTCATCGTGTTCTATGTGCGGAGCCTGTTCATGACGGTGGAGTTCTCCCTTTCGGACCTGCAGATGGACGTGGTCAACGGCGGCTACAACCTGACCTGGGTGGGGCTGAAAAACTATATTTACGCTTTCACCGCCCACGGCAGCTTCAAGCAGATCCTCACCAGTTCCGTGCTGAACATGGTGGTGGACATCCCGCTGATCATCTTCTTCAGCCTGTTCATGGCCCTGCTGCTGAACCGGAAGTTCAAAGGCAGGACCCTGGTCCGGGCCATCTTCTTCCTGCCGGTGATCCTGAACGCCGAGGCTATCCTGGACGCCATCGAGTCGGCCACCGCCATGGTGGCCACGGGCGTGAGCGCCTCCAGCCAGGAGGTGGCCGCGGAGAGCGCGGGCATCGGCATGGCGTATTACATCGACCTGTTCGGCAGCCTGATGCTGCCCCGGTCGGTCCTGGATTACATCGTGGGCGCCACGGACCGGATCACCAGCATCATCTCCGCCTCCGGCGTACAGATCGTCATCTTCATCGCCGCGCTCCAGTCCATCCCCAGCAACCTCTACGAGGTGGCCAAGATGGAGGGCGCCACGGCCTATGAGACCTTCTGGAAGGTGACGCTGCCCATGATCACGCCCCACATCATCACCAACATCGTCTATACGGTGGTGGACAGCTTCGTCTCCAGCGACGTGGTGACGCTGGCGTACAACGAGGCCTTTACCAACTACAACTACGGTCTGAGCGCGGTGTTCAGCCTGGTCAGTACGTTGGTCACCTGCGGGATACTCCTATTGATCTGCGGCGTGATCACAAAGAAATCGAGCTTCTATAACTGAGAGGGGGGATGGATATGATCAAGGCAGTCAGAGGTTTCTTCCACAGACATATCGACGCCATGCGCGATGGGTCTACCGCGCTCAACGAGCGGTATGTCATCACAAAGAACATCAAGAACATCCTGTCCACGCTGTTCCGCGTGGTGGTCATCGTGGGGATATGCTATACCATCCTGGCCCCGGTGTTCGGCATCATCGCCAACTCCTTCTTCTCCAACAAGGACGCCTATAACCCCATGGTGTACCTGATCCCCCAGGCCCCTACGCTGGAGCGGTACCAGATGGCCATCGAGATATTGAACTATCTGCCGACGATGTTCAACTCCCTGGTGTACGCGCTGTTTCTGATGGTGCTGCAGATCTTCATCTGCTCCATGGTGGGATACGGCTTCGCCCGGTTCAAGTTCCCGCTGCGGGGGGCGCTTTTCGCCTGCGTGGTGATCACCATCGTGATCCCCACCCATACGATCATGCTGCCGCTGTATATGACCTTCCGGCTGTTCGACCCCTTTGGGATCTGTACGGCGATCTTTGGCCACCCGCTGTCGTTCATGGGCTCCACCACCCCCATGTACATCCTGACGCTGTTTGGCTGCGGCCTGCGCTCGGGACTGTATATCTACATCTTCAACCAGTTCTTCCGGGGACTGCCCAAGGAGATCGAAGAGGCGGCGTTCATGGACGGGGCCGGCACGTGGTACACCTATTTCCGCATCATGCTCCCCAACGCCACCCCCGCGGTCATCACCGTGGCGGTGTTCTCCATGGTCTGGCAGTATAACGACACGTTCTACGCCAAGCTGTTCCTGATCCCCCAGAGCCAGTCCATCGGCATCCGGATCTCTTCGCTGGTGGCCAACATCGCCAACCAGTACCAGATCATGGACAAGACCATCCAGAATCTGTATCTGGACGCCGGGATCGTGCTGATGATGCTCCCTGTGGTGCTCATCTACGTGTTCCTGCAGAAGTACTTCATCGAGGGCGTGGAGAGAAGCGGCATCGTTGGTTGATCGAGACATCAGGTATATCGCCCGTCGCGGGGGAAAGGAGGGGAGAGCCGGTCCTGATCGCGCGTTCCAATTGTCCACTATTATTTTAAGGAGGATATTCACTTGAAAGCAAAAAGAATGCTGGCGCTGCTGATGGTGATGCTCATGTGCGTGGGCATCTTCGGCAGTGCGGCCGCGTGGGCCGATGAGGCCCCCGTGAGCGTGGATTTCGAGGACGGAAACATGGGCTTCGTGTCGGTCTACAGCGGCATGGCCAACGCCGACGCCTGCGCGCTGGAGGTCGTTGATTACAACGGCAGCAAGGCCCTGCAGATCACCAACGGCAGCGGCAAGGTGCCCTATGTGGCCTTCGACGTGGTCGGCCTGCTGGGCGATAAGGCCGCCGACGTGGCCTCGATCGACATGACCATGGGCATCGTGAACCCGGACGGCAAGTTCTACGCCTGCTCCGGCAACGTGATGCTGTGGATGGACGGCGGGCTGAGCTCCGAGAAGCACGGCTGGAGCGTGTATCTGGAGGCCAAGAACCCCAAGAGCGCTCCCGTGACCCTGGACCCCGCCAAGGGCGAGGTGTTCAGCGCCGAGCAGCCGCTGATGATCGTCACCCTGGAGGTCGATAACGGCGCGACCGCCGGCGAGGCCAACGCGGTGCTCTACATCGACGACATCAGCTTCAAGGATGCCGACGGCAACGTGCTGGAGGCCGACACCTCCGCCGCCTTCACCGCTCCCGAGGGCTTCGGCGGCGGCAAGGACATGAGCAACCTGCAGTTTCTGGGCGCTGACGCCGTGGAGCTGGAGGGCATGGCCGGCAAGGCTGCCGATGCCTGGACCCAGGACGGCGTGGACATGACCGAGGAGTTCCTGGCGGCCCTGGTGCCCGGCGCTGTGATCGAGATCGAGTACAGCAGCGAGGCCGGCGACATGTGGATCGTGATGCCTGACGCCACCGTGGGCTGGAGCCGTGTGGAGCAGCAGACCGCCGCTACCAACCTCTCCAAGAACATCTGCCAGATCACCTATGAGCAGATCGCGGCCGTGTGCGGCGACGACGTCTCCGCCTGGGGCGCCCGTCTGCAGTGCGAGTCCAGCGGCGCCTGGGAGGTCTACGGCGTGAAGGTCGGCCAGCCCACCGGGCTGAAGAACCTGGCCGGCAAGACGGAGATCCCCGAGATGGCCGGCAAGGCCGCCGGCGCCTGGACCCAGGACGGCGTGGAGCTGACCGAAGAGCAGCTGGCCCTGCTGGTGCCCGGCTCCGTCATCGAGATCAGCTATGCCTCCGAGACCGGCGACATGTGGATCGTGATGCCCGACGCCAGCGTGGGCTGGAGCCGCGTGGGCGACCAGGCCCCCGTGTGCGACGGCTCTGTGGCCCAGGTCACCTATGAGCAGATCGCGGCCGTGTGCGGCGACGATCCCTCCACCTGGGGCACCCGCATCCAGTGCGAGTCCAGCGGCGCCTGGGAGGTCTACGGCGTGTCCATCTGCTCCGGCGCTTTCAAGAGCGTGAAGGGCAACGTGGAGATCCCCGAGATGGCCGGCAAGGCCGCCGACGCCTGGACCCAGGACGGCGTGGAGCTGACCGAGGAGCAGCTGGCCCTGCTGGTGCCCGGCTCCGTGATCACCATCCAGTATCAGTCTGACACCGGCGACATGTGGATCGTGATGCCCGACGCCAGCGCCGGCTGGAGCCGCGTGGGCAATGAGGCCCCTGTGTGCGACGGGTCCATGGCGCAGGTCACCTATGAGCAGATCGCGGCCGTGTGCGGCGACGATGTGTCCGCCTGGGGCACCCGTCTGCAGTGCGAGGCCAGCGGCGCTTGGGAAGTGTTCAGCGTCAACATCGGCACCGCCGCGGAATAACCGCCGCTGCGCGCTTGTATACCAAAAGATACCGGTCGTGCTCCCGGCTTGCGCCGGGACCGCACGACATGGTATGAACCGCACACCATCCACATCTATCAAAGGAGGAAAAACGAATGAAGCGCTTTACCAAGATCCTCGCAGCGGTCCTCGTCGTCGCGTTCATGTTCTCCGCGCTCAGCGTCGGAGCCTTCGCCTCTGACGAGCCCCGTACGATCACCATCGGTACCTGGTGGGATATCTACTATGACTCCACCCACTCCGCCCTGGAGGACGACCCGTCCTATACCGGCAGCCTGTCTGACCAGATGCGTTTTGACGTGGTCAAGGCCGTGGAGGAGAAGTACAACGTGAAGTTCCAGTACGTCAACCTGACCTACACGGGCATCACCGAGTCCATCAACACCTCCATCCTGGCCGGCACCCCCGAGTGCGACGTGTATCTGTGCGACCTGAGCATGGGCATCCCGGCGGCCGTCAACGGCCTGGCCCTGGATCTGAAGACCGTTCTGCCCGAGGACGCGGACATCCTCAGCGACCAGACCGTGCTGAACTATCTGGACCTGGGCGACGGCAAGGCCTGCCTCATGAAGCAGGTCCTGGGCCAGAACGTGGTGGAAGCCACCTCTCCGCTGGCCTTCAACAAGCAGATGCTGGAGGACAACAACCTGGAGGATCCCCGCGACCTGTATGCCCGCGGCGAGTGGACCTGGGATAAGTTCGTGGAGTACTGCCAGACCCTGACCCAGGACACCGACGGCGACGGCGTCACCGACCAGTACGGCTTCACCGGCTTCAAGGAGGACGTGCTGAGCAACCTTCTGATGAGCAACGGCGCCACCATCGCCGCCGGCACCGAGGAGGGCCTCAGCTCCGCCGCCACCGGCGAGGCGCTGCAGTTCTACTATGACCTGTACAACACCTACAACGTCTGCGAGCCCTATGTGGAGCAGGACAACGGCGACGTGATGCGTTTCACCTACCGCAACGGCAACATCGGCTTCTGGCCCAGCGCCGCGTGGATCGCCTCCACCAACGCCGACTATGACTGGGACGGCTCCGTGGGCTCCACCCTGGAGTTCGACACCGTGTTCGTCCAGTGGCCCACCGGCCCCAGCGGCGACCAGGAGACCAACAAGGCCAAGCTGACCGCCGGCGCCTTCTGGTTCATCCCCAACGGCGTGGAGGACCCCGAGCTGGTCTACAACGTGTTTGAGGCCCTGTCCAACTGGTACAACGACGACGTCGGCATCCGCGACGACAAGGAGACCATGTGGTGGTGGTACGCCACCACGGCCAGCGATCCCGACCTGCAGGAGTCCAACTATGACGTGATGTTCGATCTGGGCTCCCGGGAGCAGTTCGACGTCTACCAGAGCCTGGAGGCCCAGGTGGACGGCTGGGATCTGGAGCAGCTCATCTTCGGCACCATGACCGCGGCCCAGTATCAGGAGACCTACCGCCAGCAGTTCCAGGCGGCCATCGACTCCTACTTCGGCTGATCGGCCCGGAAGCTTTAGTTAGTAAGACATAAGTCCGGTGGGCCCGTACCTTTTCAGGTGCGGGCCCATTGACGAGAGGGGGATGCCGGTGTTTGACGGCCTGTTTTCCCAGGACGGGCGCTTTGCCCGGTTCATGAATCTGCTGTGGAGCCTGATCGTCACCAGCGGGCTGTGGATCGTGTGCAGCCTGCCGGTGGTCACGGCCGGCGCAGCGGCCTCGGCGGCCTATTACGCCCTGGCCAAGACGGCGCGCTTTCACGCCGGCGGCAGCACCGCGTCGGAATTTCTCCGCAGCTTCAAACAGAACCTCCGCCAGTCCCTGCCTTTGAGCGTCGGCCTCACCGCGGCGCTGGCGCTGGTGGTGGTGGAGGCCATGTACCTTTACAGCGACGCGGACGTGCCGCTGTGGTTTTTGTATGTGTTTTATCTGATGGCGCTGCTGCTGGCGGCGCTGGGGATGTATGTGTGGCCGTGCCTGAGCCGGTTCGAGATGGGCAATCTGGCCCTTTTGCGCATGGGCGTGGTGCTCATGTTCCGGTATCTGCACATCACGCTGGCGCTGCTGCTGGGCCTGGCGGCCCTGCTGGCGGGGATATGGCTCATGCCCTGGGGCCTGCCGCTGTTTCCGGGGCTGGCGGTGTATCTGGAGACGTTTTTGATGGAGCGGGTGCTGCTGCGCTGCTCTCCCAAGCCGGAGGAGGGCAGCCCGGAGGCGAAAAAGTGGTATTACCACGTGTCCGGCGACGAACAGGAGGAGCCTGATGAGAGATAACGAGAAATGGATCGCGGCGGATGACGCCGCGCTGCAATATATGGGCCGGATCGACTTTGACGATCCCAAGGAGCCGGTGTGGGTGTTCCCGGCCACCTGTGTGAAGGTGCGCTTCACGGGCGGCTTCGTCCGCGCCGTGGTGACCAATATGCGCGGCTGCTGGGACAATTATCTGGGCGTGCTGCTGGACGGCGTCCAGTCCACCGTCCCTCTGGCCCCGGCGGGCCGTCAGGAGCTGACCCTGGCCGAGGGCCTGGGGCCGGGGGAGCATGAGCTGACGCTCTTCAAGCGCCAGGACTCCTGCCATCAGCTGCGCTTTCACGGCCTGATCGTGGGGTCGGACGCGGTCCTCACCGCCCCGGAGCCCCTGCCGGACCGGCGGATCGAAGTCTATGGCGACAGCGTATCCGCCGGCGAGGTGGCGGAGGCGGTGGACTTCTGCGGCCAGGTGGACCCGCCCCACAGCGGGGAGTATCACAACAGCTACTACTCCTATGCCTGGTACACAGCCCGGATGCTGCACGCCCAGCTGCATGACATCGCCCAGGGGGGCGTGGCCCTCATGGACGGCACCGGCTATTTCGCCGCGCCCAACTACCGGGGCATGGAGTATGTGTACGATAAGATCGAATATAACCCGGACATCGACCGGCCCAAGACGTGGGACTTTTCCCGTTGGACGCCCCACGTGGTGATCGTGGCCCTGGGTCAGAACGACAGCTACCCGGACGACTACATGGCCCGGGACATGGATTGCCCCCAGGCGGCGGCCTGGCGGGAGCATTATGCCGACTTTATAAAAAAGCTGCGGGCGGTCTATCCCAAGGCGGTCATCATCCTGGCCACCACCATCCTCATGCACCACGAAAACTGGGACGCGTCCATCGACCGGGTGTGCCGTCAGCTGGGGGACGGGAAGGTGTACCACTTCCTCTACAGCCAGAACGGCCGGGGCACCCCCGGCCACATCCGGGCCCCTGAGGCGGAGCGGATGGCCAGGGAGCTGAGCGGATTCATCGCCTCGCTGGGCGAGAGCGTGTGGGAGGACTGACCATGGATATGGAAAAAGCCATCGTCCATCGGGGCAATTGGGCCCGGCTGCGGGCGGTCATGGACCGGGCGGCGCGGGGCGAGGACATCTGCGTGGGCTTTCTGGGCGGCTCCATCACCCAGGGGTCCCTGGCTTCCAGGCAGGAGCTCTGCTATGCCAGCCGTGTGGCGGCATGGTGGCGGGAGGCTTTCCCGGCGGCGGCCGTCCGGGATGTGAACGCCGGCATCGGCGGCACTACCTCCCAGTTCGGCGCGGCCAGGGCGGAGGACGACCTTTTGCGGTATGGACCGGATGTGGTGTTCATCGAGTTCTCCGTCAACGATGAAAATACGCCCCATTTCCGGGAGACCTATGAGGGCCTGGTCCGCCGGGTATACAAGACGGGCGCGGCGGTGGTGCTGCTGCACAACGTGCGCTATGACGACGGCTCCAGCGCCGAGGACGTGCACCGGGAGATCGGCGCCCATTACGACCTGCCCTCCGTGAGCCTGCGGGCGGTGCTCTGGCCTGAGGTGGAAGCCGGGCGCATCCCCGCCAGGGACGTGACGCCGGACAATCTGCACCCCAACGACAAAGGCCACGCCATCGTGGCGGCCGCGGCCGCGGCGCTGCTGGAGCGGGTGAAGGCCGCTGCGGAGGCGGGAGGCGGGCCGGAGACGGAGGGGACGCTGCCCACGCCGCTGACGGAGAACGCTTACGAACACAGTGTCCGATACCGCAACGACAACTGCGCGCCGGATCTTGGCGGCTTCGTGCCGGACCGGACGCCCCAGGAGCACATCACCCAGATGTTCCGCCGGGGCTACACCGCCTGGCACAAAGGCGACGCCATCCGGTGCACTGTGGAGGGGACGTGTCTCGCGGTGCAGTACCGCAAGAGCGTGAAAAAGCCCGCCCCCATCGCCAGGGCGGTGGTGGACGGGGACGAGAAAAACGCGGTGCTCTTAGACGCCAACTTCGACGAGGACTGGGGGGACTGCCTCTATCTGCAGGACCTACTGGTCCACGGGAAGGACGGGCCCCATACCGTGGACATCACCATCGTGGGGGACCACGAGAACGACGCCGTACCGTTTTATCTGGTGTCGGTGATCGCGTCCCGGTAAAACCAAAAACGCCCCCGCGTCTTTTATGACGCGGGGGCGCTCGCTTAGGTCGCTTGTTCTTCGGGCGGGCTGCTTTGGGTAATTGTTACGAGCTTCGGCCGGCCAGACAGATCGTCGTACACCTTGTTGTAGAAGTTCAAAAGCTGCTGGTTGGTGGTCTCCCGGGATTTTACGATGTCGCCCAGCGCCTTGGCCTTCGCGCAGCCTTGGATGTTGCCGGGGGAACCCGGCTCGCCGCTGTCGCCGTCGGACATGGCGTTCAGCTTTTCGATGACCTCATAGATGTATGCCGTATCGGTCTGCATGGCCGCTATCTGGCGCAAAAGCCAGGGGATGCTGTATTCCATAATGTTGCCGTTGGTAATGGTATCGCTCATTTCGTGCTCCTCCAAATCTGAGTTTGGCGGGGACGCGAGACATATGGTGTTTTCGTCGATGAATCGCGCCCTCCCGTTTTTGACAAGACCTCTTGCCCTTTTAGGCCAGGTCGATTCATAGAGATTTCCCTTTTCATCCATGACACGCACGTTTTTTTCGATGGGTGCCACCCCCGCTGTCAGGATCTAAGGCCGCCGTTTTTTATGATGGGTGCCGTCCCCCGGCCGATATCATGATTATACCACACGGGGACAAAAACGCAACGATTATTTGCTTCTTTGGCCGTCGCTGCTGTCAGACGTATATCTCCGGGTCACGGCGCATCAGCTCCATGCACATGCGGCCGTTGTGGTAGGGGCACTTCCAGGGCTCCAGGATGGGATACCCCGGCACCGGCGCGCCGAACTTGTCCACCGAGTGGAACCACTCGCTGCCGGGCCGGTGGTCCACCTGTTTATCCTCGATGAACCGGAAGGTGGCGGCCGCCGCGTCCCGATATCTCGTCTCGGCGGGCAGCTTCTGCCACAGGTTCACCAGCCCCAGCACTGTCTCCGCCTGCACCCACCAGATGCGGGTCTCGTTCACCACGCCCCGGTCGCACTCGTTGGCCAGGGAGTCGTGGCTGTAGGCGGCGTCGTATACCGCCTGGGCCATGTCCCGGTCGATGGCGGCGATGCGCGCCATGCGCCCGTCGTCCCCCAGCAGGGCGCAGCCCCAGTCCATGAGCCAGCTGGACTCGATGTCGTGGCCGTAGCTGTAAAGGTCGATGATGGAGTTGTAGTTCTCGTCGAAGAACACCAGCTGCCGCCGGAGGGCAGGGGAGTAGATCTTCTGCTCGTAGATGTCCAAGATCCGCTCCATGGCCCTGCCCACAGCGGGGTCATGGGTGGCCTCATAGAGGCCGGAGTAACCCTCGAACACGTGCAGGAGGGTGTTCATGGTCTTGGCGGCCATGACGCCGTTCTCGCTGAGCTTTTCATTGGATTCCGGGCCCCAGTCGGCGGTGAAGGCCTCCAGATAGCCCACCTCGTCGGTGCAGCGGTCCTCGATCACATGGAAAAGCTCCATAGCCAGCGCCCGGGCCTGCTCGTCCCCGGTGAGCCGGTAATAGGCCGCCAGGGCATAGATGGCAAAGGCCTGGTTGTAGGTGTGCTTGGTGGTGTCCAGGGGCCGGCCGTCATAGGTCATGCTCCAGTAGATGCCCCCATGGTCCCGGTCGATGCAGTGCTCCGCCATGAAGCGATAGGCGTGGTCGGCATAGGGGCGCAGGTCCTCCCGGCCCAGGTCCATGGCCGCCCGGGAGAAGAACCAGAGGATGCGGCTGTTGAGGATGCAGCCCTTTTCCGCCTTTTTGTCCAGGCGGAGGTCCTGGCCCATGTAGCCGTAATAGCCCCCGAAGGCGTCGTCCTTCAGAGCCGTCCAGAAGGGCAGGATGACCTGCTCCAAATGCCGCTTGGCCGCGGCGGCGATCTTTTCCATATGTGTGCCTCCTTATTCAGCGGCGGTGGAGCGGCGCCGGATGACCCGGCCGCCCACCACGATGTTTTCCGCGACGGCCGTGCCGCCGTTGATCTGGCTGATGAGCTGGTCCACGGCGATGCGTCCCATTTTTCTGGTGTTGACCCGGTAGGTGGTCAAAGGGGGGACGCCGGGGCGTTCCTGGTGGTAGTCGTCATATCCGGCGACGGCGACGTCCTCGGGCACCCGGTATCCGGCCTTGGCCAGCACGTCGATGAGCCGCAGCGCCGTCTCGTCGCAGTTGCACACGAACGCCTGGGGCATGTCCTCCGGCAGGGTCAGGGGGATGAAGGAGGTGACGCCCTGGCGGTCCTCCAGGACCCAGTCCTGCCGCAGGGGGATCTCGGCCCGGTACAGGGCCTTGCAGTAGCCCAGAAAGCGGTCCATGATGGAGCTGGTGGACAGCACGCTCCCGACGAAGGCGATCCGGTCCCGGCCGGTGTCCAGAAGGTGCTTGGTGAGGCGGTAGCCGCCGGTGACGTTGTCGCTGGTGACGCTGCATACCTCCAGGTCCTCGTCATAGAAGTCCAGCAGCACATAGGGCAGCTCGCAGGAGCACACCATGCGCAGATAGTCCCGGTCGATCTCGCCCAGGAAGATCAGCCCGTCCACCTTTTTGCGCAGGATCATGACGGGCAGGGACCGCGTGACCTCCGCTTCCGGGGACACCAGTTCCAAAAGGGTGGAGTAGCCGCATTCGCTGCAGCGGTTCACCAGGTTGCGGTAGAGGTTGGAATAGAAGGTGTTGTCGGCGAAAAACTGATCCGCCACCAGGATACCGATGTTGCCGGAGCTGGACTGCTCGACGGGACGCTCCCGATTCCGCAGGGGCACATAACCCATCTCCCGGGCGGTCTCGATGATCCGCTCCCGGGTCTGTTCGCTGACGCCGTCCTTGCCGGACAGGGCCTTCGAGACGGACACGACGCTCACCCCAAGGCGTTTGCCGATGTCCGCCATCCGTACTTTCTTATCCATGGCTGTCCTCAGAGCTTGATGGCGTAATCGCTGGCGTAGACCTGCCGCAGGGCCTGGGCGCTGTTGCGGCTCTCGCCGATGCAGAACTCCTTGGACCAGGTCATGAAATAGGCCCAGGGGACGCGGCTCTTTTCCAGCAGCGCGAGATCCGGCAGGTACCCGATCTCCGCCAGCGCGGCCACCTTATTGCGGGTGGTGGCGGCCACCAGGGCTTCGTACTGCGCGCGGTAATCGGTGGGGGCGTAGGCGGGCAGATACTCGTCCAGAGAGATCACGTCCACATATTCCTCTCCGGGCCAGCCCTCCGCCAGCCGGCAGTTCCACACCCACAGCAGGTTGTGCAGGCCATGGACCTGGGTGAAGTGCGTGAACATGAGCTTATAGAGCTCCTTCGCCACAGCGGGGCCCTTGGCGCCCCACCAGAACCAGGTGCCGTCGGATTCGTGGAAGGGCCGCCACAGCACGGGGATGTCCTCCTCCAGGAAGGGGCTCAAAAGCGCCGCCATGGCGTCCATGTCGTGGAAGAACGCCTCCCGCTCCGGGGTGCCCTCTACGAGCACCCGCCGGGCGTCGAAATCGGTGTGTTCGGCGTAAAAGGCCTTGTCCCGGCCGCCCAGGGGGGAGTACCAGTGGTAGGTGAGGGTCACGATCCCCTCCCGCTTCCGGCCCCAATCCAGGGCCAGGTCCAGGGTGTTTCGGTCCTCCTCGATCTCCTTGAGACATGCCTCGCTCATGTCGGCGTAATTGATGTTGGGGGAATAGGCCAGCAGCTCAAAGCCCCGCAGCATCGGCTCCCGGCCGGTCACCTGGCGGATGTAGGCGATCTCCTCCATGGGGACGGTCTGGGTGTGCTGGCCGGTGATGATGGCCTTGCCGGCGGTGTCGGAGAGGTAATCAAGAAGCTCCCGCGCGTGGGGCGTGGCGAGCGTATCGACAGGGGTCTGCATGTTTCACGGCTCCTTTCATGTGGGCTTGACGGTTCAGTCACTTAAACAGTTTGGACATTAAATTTATTTAAGCTGTACTTACCCTCTATTATAGTTGAGAAAAAGAGGAAATGTCAATATATGGTGGAAGATATCAAGCATCTTTTGTAAGTCGATTTAAGTAAATTCACGGTCGTCCCGTTTCTCTTGCGTCCGGCGGCTGGATGGTATATGATAGGGAAAAACGCGCCGGGGCGGTCATGACGCGCTGGGGCGCCCGACTATGCAAGAGGCTGGAGGGGTGAGACTGTGGCGGAGGTATCGATCGTATCCTGTCCCGATTACCGTCCGGAGGCGTGCCGCCGGGCACTGATGGACGCGCTGGTGCCGGTGGGCGGACTGGACTTCGTCCGGCCGGGCATGCGGGTGGGCATCAAGGCCAACCTGGTGTCTTTTATGAAGCCGGAGGCGGGGGCCACCACCCATCCCGCGCTGCTGGCGGAGCTGACGAAGCTATTGAAGGAGCGGGGCGCCGGCGTGGTCATCGGCGACAGCCCCGGCGGACTGTTCACCGCGCCCTATGTGAAGAACGTCTATCGGGCCACGGGGATGCATCTGGCGGAGGCCGCCGGGGCAGAGCTGAACGAGGACTTCTCACAGAAAGAGACGGTGTATCCGGAGGGGATGAAGGCCAAGCGGTTCACCTATACCGGCTGGCTGGACGGCTGCGACGCCATCATCGACTTCTGCAAGCTGAAAAGCCACGGCATGATGGCTATGTCCGCGGCGGCCAAGAACATGTTCGGCGTCATCCCGGGCACCATGAAGCCGGAGTACCACTACAAGTATCCCAACGCCGAGGACTTTGCCCGCATGATCGTGGACCTGGACGAGTTTTTCAAACCGGCGCTGACCCTGGTGGACGGGATCGTGGGCATGGAGGGCAACGGCCCCACCATGGGGGACCCCAAGCCCATGGGGCTGCTGCTGGCGGCCCGTTCGCCCCACGCGGCGGACCTGGTGTGCGCCGAACTCATCGGCCTGCGGCGGGAGGACGTGCCCACCCTGCAGGCGGCCTATGAGCGGGGGCTCATCCCGGCCGGCTGGCGGGAGCTGGACATCGCCGGGGACGTGGAGGCGCTGCGGGTGCCGGACTTCAAACAGATCGGGCAGAAAAACGACATCCTCTTTCTGCGCTCCGGCAGGACTGTGTTCCACCGGGCCGCCGCCGCTCTCATGCAGAGCGCGCTCCGCTCCCGCCCCGATCCGGCGGAGAGGGAGTGCGTCGGCTGCGGCAAGTGCGCCGAGATCTGCCCGGCCAAGGCCATCGCCATGCGGGACGGGCGGCCCCGCATCGATCGGAAAAAATGCATCCGGTGCTTCTGCTGCCAGGAGTTCTGCCCCAAGGGGGCCATGAAGGTGGTCCGGCCGCTGGTGGCGCGGATGCTGAACAAGTGAGGAGATCGCATGTTTTTTGACACACACGCCCATTATGACGACGAGTGGTTCGACGCCGACCGGGACGCGCTTTTGGAGAGCCTGCCCGCGGCGGGGGTGGACCTGGTGGTGAACGTGGGCTGCGACGAGGCGTCCAGCCGCGCGTCCGTCGAGTTGGCCCACCGATATGAGTTCGTATACGCCGCGGTGGGCTGGCACCCCCACGACGCCAAGGCATGGACGGCAGAGAGCGCCGAAATGATCCGCGCCTGGGCGAAGGACCCGAAGGTGGTGGCCATCGGGGAGATCGGCCTGGACTACCACTATGACCTGGACTGGAAGCAGACCCAGCATCAGGTGCTGGAGGCGCAGCTCTGCCTGGCCGAGGAGCTGGACCTGCCGGTGATCATCCACGACCGGGAGGCCCACGGAGACTGCATGGACATCCTGCGGCGGCATCCCAATGTGCGGGGGGAGTTCCACTGCTATTCCGGCAGCGCGGAGATGGCGAAGGAGATCCTGTCCTGGGGCTGGTATCTGGGGTTCAACGGGGCGATCACCATGCAGGGGGCCCGCCGGGCCCTGGAGGTGCTGGAGAGCATGCCCACGGACCGGATGCTGCTGGAAACGGACTGCCCCTATCTGGCGCCCATGCCCCGGATGGACGGCAGGCGGAACGACTCCCGCAGGCTGCCCCGGGTGGCGGAGGTCATGGCGCAGACGCTCCGCACCACCCCCGAGCTGGTGGCCAAGGTCTGCGCGGAGAACGGGCGGCGCTTTTTCGGGATCGGATGACCGGGAGGGCGCGGTCCCCTTCAATAGACAAGGGAAAGGCATGGCCCGGAGGCCATGCCTTTCCCTTGATCCGGTACGATGTGGAAAGCCGCTCCGCGAGGGAGCGGCTTTCCGTTTGCGTCAGGAGTCCTTCTTGTCGTTGTCCACGACCTTGATGATGCCCTTCTTGTACATGATCCAGGAGGACAGGATGGCGATGGGCAGCATCACCATGATGATGGGACCCACCAGGCCCATGATTTGGGCGGAGGCCGCAGCGCCGCCCATGATGCGGGCAGCCAGGGTGATGATGCTGACGATGATGATGACGGGCACCACGCCCATGATGCCGTTTTTGACCACCTTGCTGCCGGAGCTGGTGCTGGCGAACAGACCCAGGGTCATGGAGCCGAACAGGGCCGGGATCAGGTAGTTGGAGGCGGTACGGAAGGCGGGGATGTCATACAGGAAGCTGAGCTGGGAGCTGAGGGCGGCGGTGATGGCCAGGATGATGACGGTCACGATGGAGCTGACCGCGATGCCGATGGCGGCCACACAGTCGCCGGCGGGGGTGCTGGGCTCCTGGTTGGCGGTCTTGATGGCGTTGATGGCCACGGGGACCTTCAGGTTCATGATGTTGCCGGTGATGAAGCCCAGATAGGAGGAAGCGCCCATGATGGGGATATAGCTGAGCGCCTCGGAGATGCCCACGGCGATATAGATGATCAGCAGACCGAAGGTGGTCAGGTTGAACACCTGCCCGATGGGGGGCACGCTGTCATAGACCGTCAGCACGATCAGGGGCAGAGCGACCATGTAGATCAGAGCGATGACCGTTCCCGCGCGGCCCCAGCGGTGGCACCACGCCTGGAAGGGATCGAGAGTGACAGGATTGTTCTTTTTGCTCATTGTTCTATCCTCCTCTTATCAACCGAAAAGATTGACCCAGAGCTGGGCGGACGCCATGCCGGCGATCATGGAGATCGCCATGATGAAGTCGTTCAGCCAGCCCAATTTTGGCTTCTTTGCCAGCATGCCCAGCACCAGCGCCACCACCAGGCCGGTCAGCATGACCGCCGCCTGCACGGTGTCGCCGAACAGCAGCACGGGCACATACACGGCCAGCAGGCACAGCATGAAGCAGCCGCTGAACACCATCTTCCAGGGGTTGGTCGCGCCCTGGGACTTGTCCACGCTGGTGGCGTACTTCTTGCCGAAGGGGATCAGGATCAGGAAGCCGCTGAGCATGCCCACGCTCATCAGGATCATGATGATGCCGAACTGCTGGCCGGAGGCGGTGTCCATCATCTCGGCGGAGCTGGCGTAGCCCAGGGCCGCGGCGATGTTGCCGGAGAACAGGGTCTCATAAGACAGGGAGCCGATGACGCTCAGCCGCCACCAGGACCAGACCGTGCCCAGCGCGCCGATGAGGGCGAACAGGCCGATGGCGATGGAGATGGCGGGCACGATGGAGGAGACGGCGCTGGTCTTGATGACCCGGGACAGGTCCTCTTTGGTGACCCCCAGCGCCTGGGCGCGCTTATACGCCTTGACCAGGTACAGGATGGAGAACCCGACGATATACGCCAGGCCGACGGCGACCAGCACCAGCAGCAGCGGGCTGGTCGCGATGTCTCTCATGGTTGCCATAGATTGTTCCTCTCTTTCAAAAATTGATCACTTGTTGTTTTGCAGCCACCGGACCGCGCAGTGGGCCAGGCAGGCCGCGCCGATGGGGAGCACGTCCTCGTTGAAGCGGACCTTGGGGTTGTGGGCGGGCCAGTCGCCCTGCTCGTCCAGGAAGCCGGCGGACAGGTACATGAACGCCGAGGGCACCTTCTCCGCCACCAGGGCAAAGTCCTCGCTGGCGCTGGCCTGAACGCCGGGATAGGGCATGGCGCCGGGGAAGGACAGCTCCTGCATGTAGCCCACGATCTCGTTGACCAGCTTCCCGTCGCAGATCAGCGGCGGCACGCCGGTGGCCATCTCCACCTCCGCGGTGCCGCCGTAGACGGCGGCCACGGCCTTGGACACCTCCTCGACCCGGCGGACCAGCTTTTCCCGGGCCTCGGACTTGTCGGTGCGGATGGTGCCCCGCAGCACGGCGGTGTCGGGGATGATGTTGGGGGCGGAGCCGGCGGAGAACTGTCCCACCGTCACCACGCAGGACCAGCTGGGGTCGCTCTCCCGGGCGATCAGCTCCTGGAGGGCCAGGTGGATGTGCACGCCGATGTTGATGGGGTCGATGCTGGTGTGGGGATAGGCCCCGTGGCCGCCGTGGCCCTTCACGGTGATGGTGAAGCCGTCGTTGGAGAACATCATGGTGCCGCCGGCGTTGTACATATAAATGCCTACCGGCATTTTTCCGGGCCCCACATGATAGGCCAGGGCCGCGTCCACTCCGTCCAGGATGCCGTTGGCGATCATGTCCCGGCTGCCCTGGAAGGTCTCCTCCGCAGGCTGGAACATGAATTTGACGGTGCCCTCCAGATCGGCCTCGGTCTCCTTGAGCATCCGGGCGGCGGTCAGGAGCATGGCCGCGTGGTTGTCGTGGCCGCAGGCGTGGGCCGCCTGGCCGGTGGGGCAGGCGAAGGGCAGGCCGCTCTCCTCCGCCATGGGCAGCGCGTCCATGTCCGCACGCAGCAGGATGGTCTTGCCGCCGTGACCCAGGGTAGCGGTGACGCCGTGGCCGCAGTCCATGGGCTCCAGGCCGTATTCACGGAGCTTTTCCATCACATAGGCCTTCGTCACGGGCATGTCCAGCCCGACCTCCGCGTGGGTGTGCATATACCGGCGGTCATCCACGATCTGCTGCCGCAGAGCCGACGCGCGCGCATAATAGTCCATAAGCAGTTCCTCCTTTTTCTCAGTACCGAAAACGGCGTATCGTCCACCATACCGCCGCGGATCGTCTGGGCACTGTCACGCGGCACATGTTGCACAACAGCCATTATGATTGTTAAGTATTATATAGAAATATTGCATAGCCGTCAACAGTTTTTCGCAGAACATGATAAATATGACCGAACCGCCCGCCGCGCTCTGCCATAAGGCGGCGCGGACAGGGCGCGGCGGTCTTTTCAACGGGGAGAAAATATAGTACACTGTGTGCGATCCACGAAAAGGAGGTCATCTTATGAAGGGTGCGGTGAAACGGCTGTTCTGCCTGCTGCTGGCGCTGGCGCTGACCGGCGCGCTGCCGGCGCTGGCCGCCGGCGTCTATTACATGCCCGACGTGACGGCGGAGATGTCGGAGGCGGACTACTGGGCGTCCCTCTATGAGGGGGCGCGGGAGGTGATCCTGACGCCGGAGGAGATCCAGGCGTTCAACCGGGACACCGCCCAGCGGGAGGGGACCATGGTGATGGACCTGCGCACCGCCCAGGAGACGTTCGACGGGGTGGAGAGGAACGAGTCCGTCCGCGCCTCCGCCGCCTCGGACGCCGAATATTACCTGGGCTGGACCTACGGCGGGGATGGGGTGGCGGCCGATCAGGACTATTTTGACCCGATGATCGAAAACTGTGTCGATCCCGAGGCCACGAGGGAGATGACCGTGCGCTACGCCATCGCGGCGGAGCGCACGCTGATGCGGGTGTTCCCCGCGCCCGATCCCATCCTGGACGACCCCGCCGATCCGGATTTCGACTACCAGGCTCTGAACGCCGTCCGGGTGAACGAGCCGCTGCTGCTCTATACCACTTCCGCTGACGGGCGGTATTATCTCGCCCGCACGAGGGACTGCTCCGGCTGGGTGCCGGCGGAGGACGTGGCGGTCTGCGCCGACAAGCAGCAGTGGCTGTCCGCGTGGGACCTGCCCTCGGAGAAGCTGCTGGTGGTCTATGGGAACAAGGTGTATACCGACGCGTCCAACTCCGCCCCGGAGACTGCCCGCCGGATGCTGAGCCAGGGCACGGCCCTGGAGCTGGTCACCGATCTGGAGCCCGGCCAGCTGGTGGGCAACCGCTCGCCCTATCACAACTATGTGGTCTGGCTCCCGGTGCGCCGGGAGGACGGCAGCTTTGAAAAGCAGATGGCGCTCATCCCGGAGACCGCCAAGGTCAGCGTGGGCTATCTCCCTCTGACCATGGCCAATATCGCCATGGTAGCGCTGAGCGACCTGGGGGACGCCTATGGCTGGGGAGGCATGCTGGATGTGGAGGACTGCTCCGGCATGATCCGCACCGTCTATTCCTGCTTCGGCCTGACCATCGGCCGCAACAGCACCTGGCAGGAGCGGATGAACATCGAGAAGCTCGATATGTCCTATATGTCCCGGGAGGAAAAATGCCTCGTGCTGGACGAGCTGCCCCTGGGCACGGCGCTGTGCTTCAGCGGCCACGAGATGATGTACCTGGGCAAGGCGGACGGGAAATACTATGTGGTCAGCACGGTCAGCAGCATCGTCAGCCCGGAGACCGGCAAAGGGCTGCGCACCCGAGACGTGATGATCAACACCCTGGACGTGATGCGGGGCAGCGGCAAGACCTGGCTGGGGGCCCTCAGCGAGGCGTTCATGCCCTGCTATGGGAAGCTGGAGGGAAAGAGCTACGACTGGCCCGGCACGCAGTGGTACCATGACGGCGTGGCCTACTGCCTGGAGAGCGGCGCGCTGCCGGGGCTGGATATCGACGACACGTTCGGGATCGGAAGAGACGTGGGCCGGGACGAGCTGGTCCACGCCCTGTGGGTGCTGGATGGCGCGCCTGTCCCGGAGGGGGAGGACGAGACCGGCGCTGAGGCCGCCTGGGCGGCGGAGCGGGACTTCCTGCCGGACGACACCGGGGCGCCCGTCACCTGCGGGCAGGCGCTGGACGCCCTGCGCGGGCTGGCCCGGAGCCAGGGCCTCTCCCCGGCGGAGATCAGCGGCGGCGGGCTCATCCCCGACGGCAGCATCAAGCGGGAGCAGCTGGCGATGCTCCTGCTGGGATACGGCGGGCTGTCCGAGACGCCCCCGGCGCCGGAGGGGCCGCCCCCGGCGTGATATGTGAAAGCAGGTCAGGACCCAGGTCCTGACCTGCTCATATTCTGTGGGGGCGCGGCACTTGTAATCCCGCGCCGGCTGCTTTATAATGTAAGAAAGAGGCAAAAAGCGGTCCGCGGCGTTCCCGCCGCGGCGGACGAATACGGAGGAGGATACTGCCATGGATTTCAACGCCGATTCTTTCAAGCTGTTCAACAACGACTGGGCCCTGGTGACGGCGGGCACCGCCGATCATTTCAACACCATGACCGTCAGCTGGGGCGGCCTGGGTACCCTGTGGGGAAAGCCCGTGGCCACGGTATATGTCAAGCCCATCCGGTATACCCACGAATTTTTGGAGTCCAATGACTTTTTCACCGTCAGCTTTTATCCGGCCCAGTACAAAAAGGCGCTGGCGCTGCTGGGCAGAAAGTCCGGCCGGGACGGGGACAAGGTGGCGGAGGCCGGCCTTACCCCCCGGGCCCTGGAGGGGGCGGTGACCTTCGCCGAGGCCAGAGCCACGCTGCTGTGCCGGAAGATCTATCGCCAGGAGATGGACACGGCCGCCATGCCGGCGGAGGTGGTGGCGGACTATTATGAGACCGAGGCGCCCCACACCATGTACATCGGCCAAGTGATGGAGATCATCGAATAAACGGCCGGCCGGGAAGAGGAGGTGCCGAGCGCATGAGACTGACATTTTTGGGCGCCGCCCATGAGGTGACGGGCAGCTGCACGCTCATCGAGTGCGGGGGCGTATACGGCCTGGTGGACTGCGGCATGGAGCAGGGGGCGGACGCGTTCGTCAATCAGCCGATCCCCGTGCCGGCGAACGAGCTGGACTTCGTGCTGCTGACCCACGCGCACATCGACCACTCCGGCAACCTGCCGCTGCTGGCGAAGGACGGCTATTCCGGCCCCATCTACGCCACGGGAGCCACCTGCCACCTGTGCGAGATCATGCTGCGTGACTGCGCCCACATCCAGGAGTCGGACGCGGAGTGGCGCAGCCGCAAGGCAAAGCGCGCCGGCGGCCCCGCCGTGGAGCCGGCGTATACCATGGACGACGCGGAGGCGGCCATCAAAATGCTGCGCCCCTGCGACTATGGCCAGCAGCTGCAGATCGCCGAGAACGTGTTCATCCGGTTCACCGACGCGGGCCATCTGATGGGCTCGGGCAGCATCGAGGTCTGGCTCACCGAGGGCGGCGTCACCAGAAAGGTGGTCTTTTCCGGCGACATCGGGAACCTGGACCAGCCGCTCATCAACGATCCGCAATATGTGACCGAGGCGGATTATGTGGTCACCGAGTCCACCTATGGGGACCGGCTGCACCAGAAGATGGCGGTGGACAACGTTCAGTTCCTGGCCGACGTGATCCAGCGGACCCTGGACCGGGGCGGCAATCTGGTGATCCCCTCCTTCGCGGTGGGGCGGACCCAGGAGATGCTGTACTTCATCCGGCAGATCAAGCTGGAGGGCCTGGTCACCGGCCACGGGGAGTGGCCCGTATACATGGACAGCCCCCTGGCCAACGAGGCCACGGGCATCTTTCTGCAGTGCGACCGGGCCTATTTCGACCCGGAGGCCACGGCCCTGCTGGACCAGGGCGTGAACCCGCTGGTGTTCCCGGGGCTGCACGTGGCGGTGTCCAGCGAGGAGTCCAAGGCCATCAACTTTGACAGTACCCCCAAGGTGATCATCTCCGCCAGCGGCATGTGCGAGGCCGGGCGCATCCGCCACCACCTGAAGCACAATCTCTGGCGGCCGGAGAGCACGATCCTGTTCGTGGGCTACCAGGCCGCCGGCACCACCGGCCGGGCCATCCTGGACGGGAAGGAGAAGGTCGGCCTCTTCGGCGAAGAGGTGGCGGTCAACGCGGAGATCTGCTTCCTCCCCGGCAAGAGCGGCCACGCCGATAAGGCCGGCCTCATCCGCTGGATCACCTCCTTCGATCCCAAGCCCGCCATGGTCTTTGTCAACCACGGCGAGGACGCGGTGTGCCAGAGCTATGCCCAGTGCCTGGAGGAGGAACACGGCTTAAAGGCCTATGCGCCCTATTCCGGCACGGAGTTCGATCTGCTGGACGGCCGGTTCACCGAGGTGACCGAGGGGGTCCCGGCGGTGAAGAAGAGCGCCAGGCAGAGCCGCAGCGACGGCGTGTTCGAGGGATTGCTGGCCGCGTGCAGACGGCTGAGCGAGATGGCCCGCGCCTGCAAGGATATCCCCAACAAGGAGCTGAGCCGATTCACCGGCCAGATCAACGCTCTGGCCGACAAATGGAGTTCCTGGGCCAACAGAAAGTGACGGGACGTATCCCCGGAAGGAGAGATGGACCCATGGCAAAACAGTTTGACCGGCTGACGGAGGGGGAGAGCGTGATCCTCACGGCCCGATCCGGCTGGCGCAGCTACATCCAGCCCGCCGTCGTGACGCTGATCCTGGCGGCGCTGTATTACGCGGCGCTCCATCTGGAGGGGATCCTGCGGCTGCTGCAGCTGGCCATCGACCTGGCGCTGACGGGCTGGGCGGTCCGGTTCTACGCGCTGCGGCTGCGGGCGTATCTGGTGCTGACGGACCGGCGCGTCTACGGCGAGATGGGCTTTTTCGTCACCCGGACCATGGAGGTGCCCCTGAGCCAGGTGGGCGGGGTATACATCGAGCAGAACCCCATCGGCCGCGTCACCGGCCGCGGGACGGTGGCCATCAGCGCGGCGGGGAGCCTGTTCGTGTTCGCCCATATCCCGGCCTGTGTGAAGGTCAGGGACGAGCTGATGCGGCAGGTGGAGCGGGTCCAGAACGAGGACGACCGGCGCCGCAGCGAGGCGCTCGCCAAGGCCATGGCCCGGACCGGGCAGGGCCGGCGGCACCGGCACAGCGGCAGAAGGCTGAAACGCGGAAAATGAAATGACAGCAAAACACAGGAGGCCGGGCCCATAGGGTCCGGCCTCCTGGGATGTCATGAGAGAAGAGAAACGGCCTCAGCCGGCGGGGAGGGGCTCGTCGTCATCCGGGACGGGCCGGTCCAGCTTCCAGGCGGTAAAGACGAGCGCCATCGCCAGCGCCGCCAGCATGGCCCAGCCGCCGTAGCGCATGGGCAGCAGATAGCGGGTCTTTAGGTAGGCGTGATAGCCCAGCAGAGAGCCGAAGCTCACGCACAGGGCGGCCGGCGTCAGTCCCGGCCAGCACACGGCCAGCACCAGTGTCAGGATGTCGGCGACGAAGAAGTACCGGTCATGCATGTGGGGCAGAAGGAAGGGGACACCCACCGCGAACAGCACGCACGCCCCGAACAAGGCCCGGTCGTTCAGCTCCCGCAGCCGCAGCGCCAGCCACAGGTACAGCCCCGCGCAGAAGAAGAACGCCAGCACGATGCCCACCCGTTCCCCCGCCGCGGGGGAGAGACGGCTGAGATCCAGAAGGGAATAGATGGAGGAGGAGTTGTAGTTGAGCCCGTCGCCGATGGAACCGGTGTTGCGCAGGTACAGCGTCAGCAGCTCCCAGAAGCCCCGCCCGGCGAATACCGCCGGCAGGATGGAGAGGATGTACGTCAGGGGGAACACGAAGATGTGGCGGATCTTGATCTTCCCCTTGATGAGGAACAGGAAGTATACCGGCAGCAGGAAGATGCCCTGGAGCTTGAAGGAGACGGACAGGGCCGCCGCCGCCACGCTCAGGCCGGGCCGGTCCGACAGCACCAGCCACACCGCCAGCACCGCGAACGCGCCGTAGATGCTGTCGCACTGGCCCCAGAGCGCGCCGTTGAGCAGCACCGAGGGCAGCCACAGCACCAGCAGGAACGCGGCCAGCTTTTTCATGTCGCTGCCCGTCAGGACCCCGGCCAGCTTCATGGCGCCCCAGGCCAGGACGACGTCGAAGAAGATGCTCAAAAGCTTCACCAGCAGCAGGTCCCGCACGGGGCTGACGGAGATCAGCGACAGGAAATATAAATAAGGAACGTTGTAGTTGCAGCTCCAGATCTCCCTGCCCAGGCCCTTCCACGGCCCCGCGTCCCGCAGAGCCTGGATCCAGACCCGGATCCAGTCCTGGTAGTCCAGCGTCTCATAGGTCAGAAAGCAGTACCGCAGCACGAACGCCAGCGGCACCAGCACCAACACCAGCGCCTGCTGGGTCCGGTCTTTCATCAGACCCTCCCGCCGCAGCAGCCAGAGGGCCAGGAGCAATTCGCCGTACAAGAGGATGGTGGCCCGCCAATCCAAGGATAAGCCCCCCTTCAAAGGAAAAACGGCGAGATGCCCCCGCCGCCAAAAATTCACAATATTTGTCTTGACAAGCAGACTTTGAAAATGATAGAATAATGTGCTATGTCAATAAGGGTGGGCATTCGCACCCATCCTTACATCGTCTTTATTCTACCACATCCACAGCAAAAATCAAGACGGACAGCGCATTTTCTATCAACCCATCCTGGCGTATCATTTACCGAAGGAGTGATCGATTTACATGCCGAAGGAAGTCAGCTATGGCAAGACCCTCCGCAAGAGCTTTGCCCGCGTGGAGGAGATCCAGGACATGCCCAACCTGCTGGAGATCCAGAAGAACTCCTATAAGTGGTTTCTGGAAGAGGGCCTGCGGGACGTGTTCCGGGACGTGGCCACGGTCACGGACTACTCCGGGAACCTGGAGCTGTCGTTCGTAGACTACTCCATGGACGAGAAGCCCAAGTACTCCGTCCAGGAGTGCAAGAGCCGCGACGCCAACTATGCCGCGCCTTTGAAGGTCTCCGTCCGGCTGCGCAACAAGGAGACGGAGGAGATCAAGGAGCAGGAGATCTTCATGGGGGACTTCCCCCTGATGACCGACAGCGGCACCTTCATCATCAACGGCGCCGAGCGCGTCATCGTCTCCCAGATCGTCCGTTCCCCCGGCGTCTATTTCGACGCCCACCAGGATAAGGCCGGCACCGACCTCTACGGCGCTACCACCATCCCCTATCACGGTGCGTGGCTGGAGTATGAGACCGACGGCAACGACATCTTCTATGTCCGCATCGACAAGAACCGGAAGATCCCGGTGACCTGGCTGCTGCGGGCCTTGGGCGACTATAAGCCCGACAAGCCCTACACCTGGCTGACCTGCGTGGCCGATCCCGAGGCCGGCGCCACCACCGACGAGCAGCTGCTGGAGGTCTTTGGTCGGGACCAGCGGATGGTGAACACCCTGGAGCGGGACACCTGCCACAGCCGGGAGGAGTCCCTTTTGGAGATCTACCGGAAGCTGCGGCCGGGCGATCCCCCCACGGTGGAGACCAGCGAGGCCATGCTGGATGGGCTGTTCTTCGACCGGCGGCGGTACGATCTCTCCAACGTGGGCCGGTATAAGATCAACAAAAAGCTGGCGCCCTGGAGCCGGATCATCGGTTTTGCCCTGGCCGCGCCGGTGGCGGACCTGCAGACCGGCGAGATCATCGCCGAGGCGGGGGAGAAGATGACCCGCGAGCGGGCCGAGGCCCTGGAGGCCCGTGGTCTGCTGGAGGCCACGGTGGTCAACGAGCACGGCGAGACCATGCGGGTGTTCGGCAACGGCATGGTGCCTCTGGCGCCCTTCGTGTCCTTCGACCCGGCGGAGCTGGGCGTGAAGGAGAACGTGCGCTATCTGGTGCTGCGCCAGCTGCTGGAGCAGCACGGGGACGACGAGGAGTCTCTGAAGGAAGCGATCCTGGAGAACATCGACGTGCTGATCCCCAAGCACATCGTGGCGGACGACGTGTTCGCCTCCGTCAACTATCTCAACTGCCTGGCCCACGGCGTGGGCAGCGCCGACGATATCGACCATCTGGGCAACCGCCGGGTGCGCAGCGTGGGCGAGCTGCTGCAGAACCAGTTCCGCATCGGCTTTGCCCGCATGGAGCGCGTCATCCGCGAGCGCATGACGCTCCAGGACCTGGACGTGATCACCCCCCAGAGCCTGATCAACATCCGGCCCGTGTCCGCGGCCATCAAGGAGTTCTTCGGCTCCTCGCCTCTGAGCCAGTTCATGGACCAGACCAACCCCCTGGCGGAGCTGACCCACAAGCGCCGTATGTCGGCCCTGGGCCCCGGCGGCCTGAGCCGGGAGCGGGCCAACTTCGACGTGCGCGACGTGCACTACAGCCACTACGGCCGGCTGTGCCCCATCGAGACCCCTGAGGGACCCAACATCGGCCTGATCTCCTACCTGGCCAGCTTCGCCCGGGTGGATGAATACGGCTTCCTGGTGACCCCCTACCGCCGGGTGGACAAGGCCACGGGCCTGGTCAGCAACGAGGTGGATTACCTGACCGCCGACGTGGAGGACCGGTTCTTCGTGGCCCAGGCCTCCGAGGTGGACGAGGAGGGCCGCTTCATCCACAACCGCGTCACCTGCCGTCACCGCGACGAGATCATCGCCGCCAGCCCCGACCAGGTGGACTATGTGGACGTGAGCCCCCGCATGATGGTCTCCATCGCCACGGCCATGATCCCCTTCCTGGAGAACGACGACGCCAACCGCGCCCTGATGGGCGCCAACATGCAGCGCCAGGCCGTGCCCCTGCTGACCACCGAGGCCCCCATCGTGGCCACCGGCATCGAGCACAAATGCGCCATCGACTCCGGCGTGTGCGTGCTGGCCGAGGACGACGGCGTGGTGCTGGCCGTGGACGCGGACCACATCACCGTCAAGTATGTCTCCGGCGAGGTCAGGGAATACGAGCTGATCAAATTCGCCCGCTCCAACCAGTCCACCGCCTTCAACCAGCGCCCCATCGTCAGCGCCGGCGAGAAGGTGAAAAAGGGCGACGTGCTGGCGGACGGCCCCTCCACCAAGGACGGCGAGCTGAGCCTGGGCAAGAACATCCTGGTGGGCTTCATGACCTGGGAGGGCTA
>CANQOA010000014.1 GCA_947625355.1 uncultured Oscillospiraceae bacterium
CTGCCCCCCGAGGCGGTCATCGACATGACCGTGGCCCTCATCACCCTCAAGTACACCCAGTCCAACTCCGTCTGCTATGTGAAGGACGGACAGGCCATCGGCGTGGGCGCGGGCCAGCAGAGCCGCATCCACTGCACGCGCCTTGCCGGCAGCAAGGCGGACAACTGGTATCTGCGCCAGCATGAGAAGGTCCTCGCTCTGCCCTTCAAGCCCGGCATCCGCCGGCCCGACCGGGACAACGCCATCGACGTGTATATCTCCGACGAGTACGAGGACGTGCTCTCCGACGGGGCGTGGCAGAGCGTGTTCACGGAGAGGCCCGAGCCGCTGACGGCAGCGGAGAAAAAGGCATGGATCGCCACGCAGAGCGGCGTGACCGTGGGAAGCGACGCCTTCTTCCCCTTCGGGGACAACGTGGAGCGGGCCCGCAAATCCGGCGTGGCCTATATCGCCGAGCCCGGCGGCAGCATCCGGGACGACAATGTGATCGAGACGGCGGACAAGTACGGCATCGTCATGGCCTTCACAGGCATGCGGCTGTTCCACCATTGATGATAGGGAGGACTCTCTATGAAGCTCATGGTCATCGGCAGCGGCGGCCGGGAACACGCCGTCATCCGCAAGCTGAAAGAAAACCCCGGCGTGGAGACGATCTACGCCCTGCCCGGCAACGGCGGCATCGCCGCGGACGCGGTGTGCGCGGATGTGGGCGCCAAGGACATAGACGGCGCTGTGCGTTTTGCAAAGGAGAACGCCGTCGACTTCGCGGTGGTCACCCCGGACGATCCCCTGGTGCTGGGGATGGTGGACGCGCTGGAGGCGGCGGGCGTGCCCTGCTTCGGTCCGGCGAAAAACGCCGCCGTCATCGAGGGCAGTAAGGTCTTTTCCAAAAACCTTATGAAAAAATACGGCATCCCCACCGCGTCCTATGAGGTCTTTGACGACCCGGCCGCCGCGCTGGCATACGTGCGCACAGCGCCGCTGCCCACGGTGGTGAAGGCCGACGGCCTGGCTCTGGGCAAGGGCGTGCTCATCGCCCAGACCCGGGAAGAGGCGGTGGAGGCCGTGAAGTCCATCATGGAGGACAAGAAATTCGGGGCCAGCGGCGACCAGATCGTGGTGGAGGAATTCCTCACCGGCCCGGAGGTGTCCGTGCTGGCCTTCACCGACGGAAAAACGGTCAAGCCCATGGTGTCCTCCATGGACCACAAGCGGGCCCACGATAACGACCAGGGCCTCAATACCGGCGGCATGGGCACCGTGGCCCCCAACCCCTATTACACCGAGTATATTGCCAACGTATGCATGGAGACGATCTTCAAGCCCACCATCGCCGCCATGGCGGCGGAGGGCCGGTCCTTCAAGGGGTGCTTGTACTTCGGGCTGATGCTCACCCCCGACGGGCCCCGTGTCATCGAGTACAACTGCCGCTTCGGCGACCCGGAGACCCAGGTGGTGCTGCCGCTGATGGAGTCCGACCTGCTCACGGTCATGATGGCCTGCCGGAACGGGACCCTGGCCGAGACGGAGGTGCGCTTTTCCGAAAAGCACGCCTGCTGCGTCATCCTGGCGAGCTCCGGCTATCCCGAGCACTACGAAAAGGGCTATGAGATCACCTGTGACGAGGGCATCACCGCCCAGGTGTACGTGGCCGGGGCGAAGCTGGAAGATGGGAAACTTCTCACCAGCGGCGGCCGGGTGCTGGGCATCACCGCCGTGGCGGACAGCCTGCCCGCGGCCATCAAGGCGGCTTACGCCGACGCGGAGAAGGTGCATTTTGCCAACGCCTACTGCCGCCGTGACATCGGCGCGCGGGCTTTGAAAGCGCTGGAGGGCTGAGAGCGGATATGGTCTATCGGATCTATGTGGAGAAAAAGCCGGGGGTGTCCCCGGAGAGCGCCGCGCTGCTCAATGACCTGCGGGGCTTTCTGGGTGTGAAGGCCCTGGAGGAAGTGCGCATCCTCAACCGCTATGATGCGGACAACATCGACCGGGCGGTGTTTGAACAGGCCAAGACGGTGGTCTTTTCCGAGCCCCAGGTGGACCGGGTCTACGACGAGGCGTTCCCCATGCCGGAGGGGGCGTGGAAGGTCCTCGCGGTGGAGGCCCTGCCGGGCCAGTTCGACCAGCGGGCCGACTCCGCCGCTCAGTGCATCCAGCTGATGGCCGGCGTGGAGCGGCCGCTGGTGTCCTACGCCAAGGTGTATCTGATCCGGGGAGACCTCTCCGGGCAGGACATGGAGAAGATCGCCGGCTACGTCATCAACCCCGTGGAGAGCCGGGAGGCGTCTCTGGAAAAGCCGGAGACCCTGGCGCGGACCTATGCCGTGCCCGACCATGTGCAGACGGTGGAGGGCTTCACCGCCATGGACGAGGCGGCGCTGGGCGCGCTGCTGGACAAGCTGGGCCTGGCCATGGACCTGGATGACCTGAAATTCCTGCAAAACTATTTTAAAAACGAAGAGCACCGGGACCCCACCCTCACCGAGGTGCGGGTGGTGGATACCTACTGGTCCGACCACTGCCGCCACACCACCTTCTCCACCCACATCGACCGCGCGGACATCGCCGACCCGGCGGTCCGGGGGGCCTATGAGCGGTACCTGGCGGCCAGGGAAGAGGTCTATGGGGCGGAGAAGGCCGCCGCGCGGCCCCAGACCCTGATGGACATCGCCACCCTGGGCACCAAGGTGCTGAAAAAGCGGGGCGAGCTTCCCGAACTGGACGAGAGCGAGGAGATCAACGCCTGCTCCATCCATGTGCCGGCAGATGTGGACGGCGATACACAGGACTGGCTGCTCATGTTCAAAAACGAGACCCACAACCACCCTACGGAGATCGAGCCCTTCGGCGGCGCGGCCACCTGCATCGGCGGCTGCATCCGGGACCCCCTGTCCGGGCGCGCCTATGTGCACCAGGCCATGCGCGTCACCGGCGGCGGCGACCCAAGGGTGGGCCTGGACAAGACCATCCCCGGCAAGCTGCCCCAGCGGAAGCTGGCCCAGACCGCCGCGGCGGGCTATTCCTCCTACGGCAACCAGATCGGCCTGGCCACCGGCCATGTGGCCGAGATGTACCACGAGGGATACATCGCCAAGCGCCTGGAGTGCGGCGTGGTGGTGGCGGCCGCCCCGGCGGAGAACGTCCGCCGGGAGGAGCCCGCGCCCGGCGACGTGGTCATCCTGCTGGGCGGCCGCACCGGCCGGGACGGCATCGGCGGGGCCACCGGCTCCTCCAAGAGCCATAACACCAAGTCCCTGCAGACCATGGCATCCGAGGTCCAGAAGGGCAACGCCCCCGAGGAGCGGAAGATCCAGCGCCTTTTCCGGGACGGGAACGTGACCCGGCTCATCAAGCGGTGCAACGACTTTGGCGCCGGCGGCGTCAGCGTGGCCATCGGCGAGCTGGCGGACGGTCTCGCCATCGACCTGGACGCGGTGCGCAAGAAATATGACGGCCTGGACGGCACGGAGCTTGCCATCTCCGAGAGCCAGGAGCGCATGGCCGTGGTGGTGGCCCCCCAGGACGCGGACGCGTTCATCGCCGCCGCCCAGGCGGAGAACCTGGAGGCCTACCGGGTGGCGGTGGTCACCGAGAGCCCCCGGATGGTCATGACCTGGAAGGGGAGGACCATCGCGGACCTGAGCCGGGCGTTTTTGAACACCAACGGCGCGGTGAAGCATGCGGCGGTGTCTGTGCCGGAGAAGGACCGGACCGCCATGGGCCAGGCCAGCTTTTCCAGCCTGCGGGAAATGGCAGGCAGCCTCAAGTGCGCCTCCCGCCGGGGCCTCACCGAGCGGTTCGACGGCACCATCGGCGCGGGCAGTGTGCTCATGCCCTTCGGTGGCCGGACCCAGACCACCCCGGCCCAGGCCATGGCGGCGCTGCTGCCGGTGCTGCCGGGCCAGCACACGGACCAGGCCAGCGTGATGGCCTGGGGGTGCGACCCCGACCGGCTCACCGTGGACCCCTATGCTGGGGCCATGGACAGCGTGGTCACGTCGCTGACCAAGATCGTGGCGGCCGGCGCGGACTATAAGGACGCATATCTCACCTTCCAGGAGTTTTTTGAAAAGCTGCGGGACGACCCGGCGCGCTGGGGCAAGCCATTCTCCGCGCTGCTGGGGGCTCTGCAGGCACAGCTCGACTACGGCTGCGCCGCCATCGGCGGCAAGGACTCCATGTCCGGCTCCTTCATGGACAGGGACGTGCCGCCCACCCTGATCTCCTTCGCCATCGCCCCCATCCAGGCCGGGGACGTGCTCTCGCCCGAGTTCAAAGAGGCGGGACACCCGGTGTATGTGTTCGGCGGCGACGAGCCGGAGCACACCAAGGCCGCCTGGGAGGCGTTCCACGCGCTGGCCCGACAGGGCAGGGTGAAGGCCGCCTGGGCCATCGAGGAGAGCGCCGCCGAGGCGGTGATGAAGATGTCCTTCGGCAACCGGATCGGCTTCAAGGCCAACAAAGAAATGACGGGAGAAATGTGGCACATCCCCTTTTACGGGGCCATTGTGGCGGAACTGACGGATGATACCGACTGCCCCTATGCCCGCCGCGTGGGCGTCACCACGGCGGAGCCGGTCATCGACCTGGGCGCGGACAGTGCCTCCATCGACGAGCTGCTGGCGCTCAACGAGGCCGTGCTGGCGGACGTGTACCCCACCCGCACCGGCGAGACCGGCGCCGTGGAGGCGTTCTCCTATGCCGCGACGGAGCGCAGGGCTCCCGCGGTGCTCTGTGCCCGGCCCAAGGCGCTGATCCCCGTGTTCCCCGGCACCAACTGCGAGTACGACACCGCACGGGCCGTGACCGAGGCCGGCGGCGAGGCGGAGATATTGGTGGTGAGGAACCTGACCGCCGCCGATACCGCCCGGAGCATCCAGCGGGCGGCCGAGGCCATCGAGCGCTCGCAGATGATCGTGCTGCCCGGCGGCTTCTCCGGCGGCGACGAGCCGGAGGGCAGCGCCAAGTTCATCGCCGCCTTCTTCCGGGGCGGCCCTGTGCGGGAGCAGGTCACGAGGCTCTTGGAGCGGCGGGACGGGCTGATGCTGGGCATCTGCAACGGCTTCCAGGCGCTGATCAAGCTGGGTCTGGTCCCCTTCGGGAAGATCGTGGATACCGACGAGAACTGTCCTACCCTGAGCTACAACACCATCGGCCGGCACCAGTCCCGCATCGTGCGGACCCGAGTGGCTTCCAACAAGTCCCCCTGGCTGGCCAATACCCAGCCCGGCGAGATATACGCCGTGCCCATCTCCCACGGCGAGGGCCGGTTCCTGGCTTCGGAGGAGACGGTGCGCGCCCTGGCGGCAAACGGACAGATCGCCACCCAGTACGTGGACCTGGCCGGCGCGCCCTCCATGGACACGGACTTCAATCCCAACGGTTCCGCCTATGCCATCGAGGGCATCACCAGCCCCGACGGGCGGGTGCTGGGCAAGATGGGCCACACCGAGCGGGTGGGGGAGCATCTGTACAAAAATGTGCCCGGCGAATACGACATGGGCCTGTTCCGCGCCGCGGTGGCGTATTTCAAGAAAAACTGAACCGATCCCGCATCCGGGCCGGCATCCGCCGGCCCGGTTTTTCTTTTCCGGAGAGGGGAAACATGCTATAATCACCATATCGTGTATCGTGGGAGGTAGGCGCATGCGGATCGTGGAACTGACGGACATCGGCGCGCCGGAGCTGGACGCGTACGCCCGGCTGACGGAGGCACAGCTGCGCAATCGCCGGGAGCCGGAGATGGGGCTGTTCATCGTGGAGAGCGTGAAGGCCATCCGGGTGGCTCTGGAGGCGGGATACGAGCCGTTGTCCATGCTGATGGAGGCCCGCCATCTGCGGGGGCAGGGCGGGGCTCTGGCGGAGCGGTGCGGGCCCATCCCCGTCTATACCGGTCCGCCGGAGGTGCTGCAGGAGCTCACCGGCTACCGGGTGGACCGGGGCGTGCTGTGCGCCATGCGCAGACCAAAGGACCGGACCGTGGCGGAGGTATGCGCCGGGGCCCGGCGGGTGGCGGTGCTGGAGGGCGTGGTGGACGCGGTGAACGTGGGGGCCATCTTCCGCTCCGCAGCGGCGCTGGGCATGGACGGGGTGCTGCTGACGGAGACCTGCTGTGACCCCTTGAATCGGCGGGCCGTACGAGTCAGCATGGGCACGGTGCTGCAGGTGCCCTGGGCCTATGTGGAGCGCTGGCCGGGCCCAGGTCTGGACGCGCTGCGTGAGATGGGCTTTCAGACGGCGGCCCTGGCCCTGGATGAGCGGGCCATCGACATCGACGACGGCCGCCTGGCCGGCATCGGGCGCCTCGCGGTGGTGCTGGGCGCGGAGGGGGACGGCCTCTCGCCCCGCACGGTGGCGGCCTGCGACTGGACGGTGCGCATCCCCATGCAGAACGGCGTGGACTCGCTGAACGTGGCTGCCGCCGGGGCGGTGGCCTTCTGGCAGCTCCGGGCGCGGTGAAATCCGGTTTATGGGACAGCGGATGTGTTCTCATAGAGATATCATCCATAATTATCGGGAGGCTTTGGCATGATCTTGGATAAGCTCAACCCCGCCCAGAGGGAGGCGGTCACGACCACGGAGGGATACGTGCGCGTCATCGCCGGGGCTGGCTCCGGCAAGACCCGTGCGCTGACCTACCGATTCGCCTACCTGGTGAACGAGCTGGGCATCCTGCCGGGGAACATCCTGTGTGTCACCTTCACCAACAAGGCGGCCAACGAGATGCGCCAGCGCATCCACGCCCTGACGGGGGACAACGACACCGGCTACATCAACACCTTCCACGGCTTCTGCGTGTCGGTGCTCCAGGAGGACAGCTACGCCGTCCAGTACCCCAAGAGCTTTTTGGTGCTGGACAACTCCGACATCGACGGGATGCTGCGCATCATCTATGAGCAGCGCGGCCTCTCCCTGCGGGACATGACCTTCGCCAAGGCCCGGGACATGATCGAGATCCTCAAGCTCTTCAAGCGGCCGGACTACTATCTGGACATGCTCACCATGGACCTGGACGCCCTGCGGGAGAAATATGAGCGGGCCACCAGCGCCCAGGACATCATCTTTTACGGGTACCTCTATCAGGAGAAAAAATGCTTCGGGCTGGATTATAACGACCTCATCATCTTCACGCTGCATATCTTCCGGCAGAATGAGGATGTCCGCCTCAAATGGCAGCGGCGGCTGGAGTACATCATGATCGACGAGTTCCAGGACATCGACTCCATCCAGTACGAACTGATGGAGGCGCTGTGCGGCTATCATAAGAACCTGTTCATCGTGGGGGACCCGGACCAGACCATCTATACCTGGCGGGGGGCCGACGTGCGGTATCTATTGGACTTCGACAGGAAGTTCCCCGGCACAAAGACCATCATGATGATGGACAACTACCGCTCCACGCCCCAGATCCTGGCGGCGGCCAACAGCCTGATCGACAAAAACCGCACCCGCATCAAAAAGGCGCTCGTCCCCACGCTGCCGGACGGGGAGAGCGTGCTGTGCCACCACGGGGACAACGCCGAGGGGGAGGCGGAGTGGATGGCCCTGCAGATGCAGCAGCTCCATGACAGCGGCGTGGCATGGCGGGAGATGACGGCGCTCTACCGCGCCCACTATGTGACCCGGTCGATCGAGGACGTGCTGCGCAGGCGCAAGGTGCCCTATGCCATCTACAGCGGTGTGCCCTTCTTCGGCCGGGCGGAGATCAAGGACGCGCTCAGCTATCTGCGCATGGTCGCCTACAAGGACGATCTGGACTTCCGGCGGGTGGTCAACACCCCCAAGCGGAACATGGGCCAGCGGCGGATGGAGTTTTTGGAGCAGACGGCGGCGAAGGAGGACTGCACGCTCTACGCGGCTCTGGTCCGGCATCTGGAGGACGACATCTTCAAGGGCACCAAGGCGTCGGCCTTCGTCAGCCTCATCGAGACCTTCGCGGCGGACTACGCCGGCCGGCCGGTGTCGGAGGTGCTCAGCGCCATCCTGAATGCCAGCGGCTATGAGCTGGCCCTGCGGACCGAGGGAGCCCAGGAGCGGCTGGACAATCTGGCGGAGCTGAAGCAGTCGGTCTATGAATATGAGACGAGCTGCGGGGAGGAGGCCGGGCTGGAGCACTACCTGGCCCATATCGCGCTGTTCACCAACGCCGACGCGGAGCAGGCAGGGGACAAGGTCAAGCTCATGACCGTCCACGCGGCCAAGGGGCTGGAGTTCCCTTACGTGTTCCTGTGCGGCATGAACGAGGGGGTGTTCCCCTCCCGGCGTACCCGGACCCTCCCGGCCATGGAGGAGGAACGGCGGCTGGCCTTCGTGGCCATGACGAGGGCGGAGAAGCGCCTGTATCTCACGGAGGCGGAGGGGCGCAACCTGGACGGCTCGCCCCGGTATCCCTCCCGGTTCGTGCTGGATATCGACCCGGCGCTGCTGGAGTATACCCGGCCGCCGAAGGAGGGGCTCATCGCCGACGCCCGGGAGTATGTCCGCGCCAGCGAGCGGTATCTGCCGGAGAGCGCGGACGGGGGCCTGTTCGCCGAGGGGGACAGGGTGAGCCACGAGGTGCTTGGCCCCGGCACGGTGGTGGCGGTGGACACGGACAAGGGCGCGCATTTGGTACAGTTCGACTCCATGGCCACGCCCCGGGCCATCTCCTTCCGGGCAAAACTGAAAAAGCTGTGAGATATACCCCGGCTCATGATGAGCCGGGGCTTTTATATGTTCCAATAGACGTCGGCGCAGCCGTCCCCCACGTCGATCCGGCGCAGGAACTGGCGCGCCACGATCTTTTTCTCCTCAAAAGCGAGGTCCTTGAATCGGATACGGTCCGGGGGAGCGGGGCGGGCGGCTTTTCGCCGCTGCGCCGACAGGATGGCCCGGCGCTGGTCCTCCAGCCGGTCCAGCGCCCGGCGGAGGGCGGCGCTGGACATGTCGCCGCTCTGGGAGAAGGCGTCCAGCAGACGGTCGCACCGCCGGTCCAGCTCCTCCAGGCGCTGGGCGGTGTCGTCGGACGCCGGGGGAGAGGCCGGAGGACACTTGTCCAGGACCTGCTGGAGCTGGTCCTGGACGGCGCTCTCCAGCGCGTCCAGATCCGCCCGCACGGCGGCGCGGCAGCCGGTCATGCTGTATCGGCCGCCGCAGTGGACATACCGGCGGGGCCCGTCCGCCGTCACCTTCAGACTGTAGCCGCAGGCGGCGCATTTGAGCAGCCCGCTGAGCCAGGTATGGGCGCCGCTGCCGCTGTTTTTCAGCTGGGCATTCCGTCCCAGCTTCCTCTGGCATGCCAGCCAGAGCTCCGCCGGCACGATGCCGGGGCTGTTCAGCACGGACAGAGCCTGCTCCCTGGCCGGGGCGTAGCGCTTTCCCGCCCGGTCCCGGCGGCCGACCAGCAGCAGCCCGTGGACGCCGTCAAAATCCTCCGCCGGGGAGGTGACCGCCGCGCCCAGGGCCGTGAAGTGCAGATAGACCTCCCGGTCGGCCATCACGTATACCGGCCCGTGCAGCAGCCGGGACAGAGCCGACCCATCCCAGGCTCCCCGCCGGGGCGCGGGGATGGACGCCTCATTCATGCGCCGCGCCACGCTGCTCAATGTGGCCCCCGGCCGGGCATATTCCTCGAAGGCCCGGCGCACCGCCGCCGCCTGCTCCGGCACGATCTTGAGGGCCGGCGCGGTCCGTCCGCCCTCCGTGATCCGGCCGATGGCGTACCCGTAGGGGGGCGGCCCGCCGGGCCAGGCACCCAGCCCCGCCCGGCGGTAGTAGTTGTCCCGGACGCGCTGGGCGGTGGTCTCCCGTTCCAGCTGAGCAAAGACCATGATGATGTGCAGCATGGCCCGGCCCATGGGGGTGGAGGTGTCGAAGTTCTCGCTGACGGATACGAACTCCACGCCGTTGGCCTGCAGCGTCTCCCAGAGGCGGCCGAAATCCGCCACCGACCGGGAGAACCGGTCCAGCCGGTAGACGAAGAGCTTTTCGATCCGCCCCGCCCGCACGTCCCCAAGCAGCCGCTGGAAGGCCGGCCGGCGGGTGTTTTTCCCGGAATAGCCCCTGTCCTCATAGACCGCCAGGGGACTGCCCGCCGTCCGGCGGCACAGCTCGATCTGCCCGTCGATGGAGAGGCTGTTTTGCTTCTCCACCGACTGGCGGGCATATACGGCCCACGTCATCCGTCCTCTGCCTCCCGCCGGGCGGCCAGCTTCCGCGCCAGAGCCGCCGCCAGCTCCGCCAGCCGCTCTGCCTGGCGGGCGGGCTCGTCCGGCTGCGGATGGATATGCCGAATGTCCATTCCCATCCCTCCCAAAGCACTGTATGTGCCGGCGGGGCGCGCCATGCGGACAAATTTGAGAAGATTTTGACGGATAACGTAATAAAACTATTGCACTGTTATGGTAAACCTGTTAAAATGTGTCGGAAACAGATCTTCCCTTGGCGGATCGAAGAAGATGAGGTGTAGCCATGAAAAGACTGATCGCGGCGATGCTGGCACTGCTCATGGTGCTCAGCATGGCTGTTCCTGTGGCGGCCGAGGACGAGGCGCCCGGCGATACGCCAGTTTTCACGGAGGGACCGACGGAGGGCCCCTCTGAGACGCCTGCGCCTACGGCGGAGCCGACGGCGGTTCCCGCGCCGGAAGAAGCGGACGGGACGCCGGAGCCCGCGGCAACGCCTGAGGCGGAGGCCGCCGAGACGCCGCTGCCCTCCGACACGCCAGACCCTCTGCCGGAGGACACCGAGTCGCCCGAGCCCTCGGCTACGCCCGACCCGGACGCCGACGCGGAGCCCACCGAGACGCCCGATCCGGACGCCAGCGCGGAGCCCACGGAGACACCGGACCCGGAGGCAAGTGAAGAGCCCACCGAGTCGCCCGATCCGGAGGCAAGTGAAGAGCCCACCGAGACGCCGGATCCGGAGGCAAGTGAAGAGCCCGAAGAGACGCCGGAGCCCTCGACGGAGCCGGTGGCGCCGATATTCTTTTCCGACGCCCGCGGCCAGATCGACGTGACCGTGAAGATGGCGCTGGAAATGGCGTGGACGCCCTCCTTCAGCGTGATGCTGTCCGGGGCGGAGCTTTCCCAGCAGACTGTCACCGCCGGCGGCACCGTCAGCTTCACCGGCCTGGCGGCGGGGGATCATACCCTGACCATCTCCGGGGAGGGCTTTGCCACCTATACCCAGACCGTCCACCTGGGGGAGAGCGACGGCGTCGTTCTCCGGCTGACCGTCGGGAAGCTGGCCGGCTATGACGGCGCGGTGCACTATGGCGTGCTGCGCGTCGGCGATGTGGACGGCGACGGCGACATCGACGGGGACGACCGGCTCATGATGATGCGGGCCGTGGCGGGGGAGTCCTCCGAGGGCTTCACCGACCTCAACGGCGACGGCGTCACCACCCTGGCGGACGCGGAGTATCTGGCCAAGGGCCTGAATGCCGGCACGATCACCGCCACGGAGGAGCACTTCGTCCCGGCGGCGGCCGTGGCGGCCACCGCGCCGGAGGGCGTGACCCTCAGCGGCCAGGAGAGCCTCTTCGCCAATGACGGGACTCCCTTTACCGCCGGCAACGGCGCGGCGATCTCCCAGGAGAACCCGGTGGAGGTGGACCTCAACCTGGCCTCCGGCGCGACCACCGACGTCATCATGCTGGAGCGGACCAATATCGACAGCGGCGAGATCGACATCACCCTGGAGGACGGCTCGACCGTTCGCGGCGTCATCAGCGGCGGGACCGATATGATCGCCATGATCGCCGCCGTTCCCACCGTCCAGGTGACCCGGGACGGCAGCGGCAATATCGTCGTGGACCTGGGCGGCCAAAAGGCCGTGAAAAAGGTGACCCTGCGGATCACCGGTACCACCGACGCCGCCGATCTGGCGTCCATCAGCCAGGTGGAATTCGTCAACGGTATGGCCGACCGCATCCCCGAGCCGCAGATGGACATCCCCGCGAATGTGGCGGCCGTAGGCGCCAGCCGGCAGTTTACCGTCTCCTGGCTGTCCTGTGTCAACGTCACCGGCTACCAGGTGGAGGTCAGCGACGGCGTCCATGAGGCGGAGATCACCCCTGTCACCGGCACCAGCCTGACCGTGACCGGCTATGGCAGTGACGAGCTTCTCAACTATACGACCTATACCGTGCGGGTGCAGTCCGTGAACGGCACCTGGGCCAGCGGCTGGGCGGAGCCTGTGTCCGTCATGCCGAAGCCCACCGGCCGGCCGGACAAGCCGGACAACGTGAAGGCGGTGGGCGGCTATGAGTCCGTCACCGTCAGCTGGAAGAACATGAAGGACACCTCCGGGTATGACTTGTTCTACATGCGGGAGGGGGACGGCTCCTTCACTAAGATCCCCGACCTGACGGCCAACAGCTACACGATCACGGGGCTGGACAGCTCCCAGGCCACCACCTATGAGGCCTATGTGGTGGGCAAGAACGAGTTCGGCGACAGCGACCCCTCCATGCATGTCAGCGCCCAGACGGTCACGCTGCTGCCCGCCGAGATGCCCCGGTTCAACCTGATCAACCGGGACAGCGCCGGCCGGCCCGGCCGCGACCATATCGTGTCCGCTTCCCAGCGCAAGGGGACCATGCACGCCAGCCCCCTGGATACGGCGGAAGACACCGCCTGGGGCACCGTGGACAATGATCCCGCTTCCTACTATGAGCGCATGAGCTGGGACGACGGCGGCTACAACTGGGAGCCGGGCGGCGAGCGCGGGCTCAGCTATGTCTTTGACGGCGTGTACACCATGGACACCATCGGCATGATGTCCGCGGTGGACAGCAATATGGATTACACCTACATCAAGATCCGCTGGTTCGACGCCGACGGCGCCAGCCACCTCATCAGCTATGACCAGATGAGCTCCGAGCGGCGCACCGACAGCCAGGGCAAGACCTACTTCTTCCTGCGGCTGCCCTATCCCGTGTCGGCGAGCCAGATCCAGATCGGCACGGCCCGCTATTGGGCCGGCAACCCCTCGGTCAATGTTTCCGAGGTGTACTTCTACCGGTATGATCCCCTGAAGGGGGAGCTGCGGGCCCTGTACGCGGACGATCTGCACACCACCCTGGTGGAGGGCGTCACGGAGCAGCAGCTCAACGACCTGAAGGCGCGCATCGAGGCGTCCGCCGACGAGTTCGGCGAGCCCAACCCGGACAAGGCGCAGCTGCTCAAGGAGTGGGAGACCGCATGGCAGATCTATCATGACCAGTTCGCGGGCTCTGTCATCCGCGTCCACGGCGGCATCACCGCCAGCGGGGACGAGCACGGCTTTGGCGGTCTGAACGCGTGGCAGCCGCTGGGTGTGACGGCCGCGGCGGGGGAGAGCGTCACCGTCTATGTGGGCAGCGCGAACCAGAAAACGGGCGCGGCGACGAACCTGCAGCTGGTGGCGACCCAGTACTATGCCGAGTCCAGCGCCATGAGCAAGGTGCTGACCACGTTGAAGGTGGGCGCTAACGAGATCCGTATCCCGAAGATCTGGACCAACACCGGCATGGAGTCCGGCGGCGCGCTGTATGTGCAGTACACCGGCGGCGCCAGGGCGGACGACGTCTATGCCGTGCGCGTCAGCGGCGGCACGCCCGTTCCCGTGCTGGACCTGTACCACGTGACCGATCCGGGCGCCCGTCTGGAGCGTGTGTCGGCGTATCTGGCGCAGCTGCAGAGCTACGCCGCCTCCCTCGAGCAGACCCACGCCGAGGTCCATCAGGGCGAGAGCGCCAGCAAAGAGGTCCAATACGCGTACGACGCGCGCACCTGCATCCTGGGCGCCAGCGATATCATGCTGGACACCATGATGCTGTCCCTGCCGGCACAGCAGATCCTGGCCGGCTGCGGCGGCAATGCCCAGACCCTGCTGGGGTCCCTGGACGCCATGGAGCAGATGATGGGCCTGTTCTACCAGCACAAGGGCCTGAACGCCAGCGCGCCCAACGCGGTGGACCAGATCCCGCGGCGGCACCTGAATATCCGCTACCAGCGGATGTTCTCCGGCGCGTTCATGTACGCCTCCGGCGACCACATCGGCATCGGCTGGAACGAGACGGCCGGCATGGCCGGCTGCGGCGGTGTGATCACAGACGGCAACGGCCTGTATCAGAGCGGCAATTACTTTGGCTGGGGCATCGCCCATGAGATCGGCCACGACATCAACCAGGGCAGCTACGCCATCGCGGAGATCACCAACAACTACTTCGCCGTGCTGGCCCAGGCGCGCGACACCAACGGCAGCGTCCGCTTTGAGTACCCGAAGGTGTACGAGAAGGTCACCAGCGGCACCAAGGGGCGCGCCGGCAACGTGTTCACCCAGCTGGGGATGTATTGGCAGCTGCATCTGGCCTATGACAAGGGCTGGAACTTCAAAACCTATGACAGCTATGAAGAGCAGCTGAAAAACCTGTTCTGGGCCCGGGTGGACACCTATGCCCGCACTCCGTCCAAAGCCCCCGGCGGGCTTTCCCTGGCGGGCGCGGATATGGAGCAGACGCTGATGCGGCTGTGCTGCGCGGCGGCGGAACGGGATATCCTTGACTTCTTTGAGCGCTGGGGCAAGACCCCCGACGCGGACACGATCGCCTATGCCTCCCAGTTCGAGAAGGAGACCCGCGCCATCTACTACGTGTGCGACGACTCCCGCCGCTATACCCTGGAGAGGGGCGGCGCGAGCAAGCTGGCGGCGGACGGCACGACGGAGGCCATCGCCTCCGCCACCGCGGCGGTCCAGGGCCAGGCCAACCACGTCCAGCTCACGCTCGCGCCCAGCGGCACGGTGAGCGGCGAAGAGATCCTGGGCTATGAGATCGTGCGCTGCACCGTCTCCGGCGGCAAGGTGGAGAAAAAGACCGTGGGCTTTTCCACCGACGGCAGCTTCACCGATGTGGTGGCGGCCATGAACAACCGGGCCGTCTACTACGAGGTCACGCTGGTGGATCAGTACCTGAACCGCTCCGCGGTCATGCGGACCAACACCCTGAAGATCCAGCACGAGGGCGACCTGGACAAGACCTATTGGTCCGTCACCACCCAGGGCCTGGAGGCCACGGCCGTGGCGAAGGACGGCGACGAGTGGATGCCCGAGGGCGAGGAAGAGGACGTGGCCCTGCGCATGACCGACGGCAAGGCCGACACGGTCTACACCGCCGTGGTCGGGGAGGACGCCGGGATCCTGGTGGACTTCCGCCAGATCCAGGTGGTGGCCGGCTTCCGCTACACGGCCGGCTCCGACACGCCCATCACCGGATACGCCGTGGATGTGCGCCAAAACGGACAGTGGGTCCGGGCGGCGGAGGGTACTTTTACCGGCAATGATACTGTGTACTTCTCCAATACGGACGGCCTGTATGTGAGCACCTACGCGGCGGACGCCCTGTACCTGACCCTGACCGGTCAGCAGGGACAGACCGTCTCGGTGGCCGAGCTGGACGTGCTGGGACCCACCGGCGACAACGTGGATATCTCGTCCGCGGAGGGGGCCGCCTCTATCGGCTATCTGGATGCCGACTACCACTATGGCACGGAGCCCACGGATGTGATCCCGGCCGGCTCCCTGGTGTTCACCGGCACCTACAGCGGCAACGCGGCTTACAACGTGGTCGTGCTCTATGACCAGGACGGCGAGATCGTCGCCGCGCCCAGCGCCGACGGTACCAAGAGCGCCTATCAGGCCATTCTGGCGGCGCTGCCGGATACCGGCAAGATCCAGGATGTGGCCTCGGGCGCGTGGGTCTACTGGCTGCAGCCGGAGGATCTGGGCAGCTACACGCTGCCCCGGCAGGTCCGGGTGGAGCTGTACCGCGTGAACGACGCCATGACCAACGAGGGCAAACGCCTGGTGAGCGACACGCTGTTCATCGACGTGCCCGCCCAGCCCGGAAAGATCAGCCTGACCGGCGCCGGCGGCGTGGGCTGAGCGGCAGGAAGGAGCAGAACATGACGAGACGAATGGATCGATCCCGCTGGCTCGGGATCTTGCTGGCAGCGGTGCTGACGCTGTGCCTGTGGACCCCCCAGGCACAGGCGTCCGAGGCCGTTGACAAGAGCGCGGATATCATCGAGATATCCGAGGACGGCACCGTCACCCTCATCTCCGGGCACTTGGCGGAGGAGAAGCTGTCGTCATTGCAGCTGGAGCTGAAGGTGGAGGAGGGCGAGGCCGGATTCCAGTTCAGCGAGAGCCTGGGCGACAGGCTCAAGTATTGCAGCCATGGGGACGGGACGCTGCGGATCTTTATCGCCGGGTCCGAGCCGCTGCTGGCGGAGGGAGAGACATCCCTGGTGCTGGGCACGGTCACCGGCGAGGGCGTGCGCGTGACGCCGGTGGAGGATTCGCTGCAGTTCGTGCGGGGGACCCGGATGGCCGCCCAGACGCTGACCGAGGCCAAAAACCAGGAGCCTGACCCCACGCCCGCGCCTGATCAGCCGCCGGAAGGCGGCGGCGCCGGCGAGCAAGCTCCGACCATCACGCCCGACCAGACGGAGGATGCGAGAAACCGGCTGATCGCGGAGCTGGATTCCGCCGCGGCGCTCTACGGCGCAGGCGACACGCGCTATACCCAGGACAGCTGGGGCAAGCTGCTGACGGCGGTGGAACAGGCCGTGCAGCTGCGCGACCGCGGCGACGCCTCGCAGGCGGAACTGGAAGCGGCGCTGGAGCAGCTGCGGGCGGCGATCCGGGGCCTGGTGCCCATTGGCAGGGCCGCTCTTGGCGAGGCGGTGACGAGCGCCAGAGCCTACGCCGCCGCGGAGTACACCCAGGACAGCTATCGCGCCCTGCAGGACGCGGTCGCCAACGCGGACGCCGTCTTGGCGGACCCGTCAGCCGATGAGACCGCCTGGTCGGAGGCCCTGGCCCGCTTGCAGGAGGCCATTGACAGGCTCGTGCCCTATACCGGCGCCGACAGCAACGGCAAGGCGATCCCTGACGGCCCAGACGGCGGCAGCGGCGGTGCAGATGGCCCCACCACGACGCCTGTGGTCAACACGCCAGCCCCCAGCGCCGCCCCCTCCGGCGGCAGCAAGGGAGCCCCCGGCGTGGCCCCGAACACGGGGGATGAGACGGCGGTCCTGCCCTGGATCATGCTGCTGACACTGTCCGGGACCGGTCTGCTCCTGCTGGCACGCCGCCGCAGGAAGAACCGGTAAAAGAAACGCCATAAATACGTTGATACGCCTCCGGCATCGCCGGGGGCGTATCCATTCTGCGGTCAAAGGCGCGCAGGGCGGCCGCTTTCCGATGTTCGGGACGGTGATTCACTGGACTGGAAGGAGCTGAGCGCCGATGAGATCTACAAGCGGGTGACCACAAAGGTGGGGGCGGGGAGCATCGTGCTGTTTCACAACGCGGCCCTACACACGCCCGAGGCGCTGCCGTCCATCATCGAATACCTGCTCTCGGAGGGATATGAGATCGTACCGGTCTCGGAGCTGCTGCTCCAGGGAAATTACGACACGGACAACACCGGCCGGATGATCCCCTGCGAGAGCGCATAAGAGAACGCGCCGGGCGGGCCCGGCGCGTCAGGCTGTCAAAGAATGGGTGAGAGGGAGCGAAGGCCGGTCAGGCCGAGCCGCGCGGCGGGCCGCGCGCCGATCCAAAAGCCGAAGAGCGACAGGCTTTTGGATCATGCCGGCGGGATCCACTCCCGCCGAGCAGATCCCATCGAGCGGTCAAAAAACTCGTTTTTTGATAAGCTCACGCGCCGGGCGGACCCGGCGCGTTTTTCATTCCTCGATCTCGTTCTGGTCCCGGCCCATCATGTGCATATACTCGTCATAAGTACAGGACCGGTCGATGCAGCCGTCGGCCGTCAGTTCGATGATCCGGTTGGCCACGGTCTGGGTCAACTGGTGGTCGTGGCTGTAAAAGAGGATGTTGTAGGGGAAGGCGGTCATGCCGTTGTTGAGCGCGGCGATGCTCTCCAGGTCCAGGTGGTTGGTGGGCTGGTCGAACATCAGCACGTTGGCGCCGGCCAGCATCATCTTGGAGATCATGCACCGCACCCGCTCGCCGCCGGACAGCACGTTCACATGCTTGTAGACATCGTCGCCGGAAAAGAGCATCCGGCCCAGGAAGGTGCGCAGATAGCTCTCCCGCTTATCCACGGAGAACTGCCGGATCCAGTCCATCAGCTCCAGCTCGCAGCCGTCGAAATAGCGGCCGAAATCGTGGGGGAAGTATGCCTGGGTGGTGGATACGCCCCACTTGATCTCGCCCTCGTCCGGCTCGATCTCACCGGCCAGCAGCTGGAAAAGGCAGGTGATGGCGTTCTCGTTGGCGCCGATGACGGCGATCTTGTCCTCCTTGCCCATGATGAAGGAGACGTTGTTGATGAGCTTGACCCCGTCCACGGTCTTGGAGACGTTGGTGACGAACAGCCGGTCCTTGCCGGGCTCCCGCTCGGCCTTGAAGCCCACCCAGGGATAGCGCCGGGAGGAGGCGGGCATCTGCTCCACGGTGATCTTCTCCAGGAGCTTCCGGCGGCTGGTGGCCTGGCGGGACTTGGACTTGTTGGCGGAGAAGCGGGCGATGAAGGCCTGCAGCTCCTGGATCTTCTGCTCGGCCTTCTTGTTCTGGTCCTTGACCAGCTTCTGCATCAGCTGGCTGGACTCGTACCAGAAGTCGTAGTTGCCCACATACATACGGATCTTGCCGTAATCGATGTCCACGATGTGGGTGCAGATGTTGTTGAGGAAGTACCGGTCATGGCTGACCACCAGCACGGTGCCCTCGTAGTCCATGAGGAAGTCCTCCAGCCACACGGTGGAGGCCAGGTCCAGGTTGTTGGTGGGCTCGTCCAGCAAGATGATGTCCGGGTGGCCGAACAGGGCCTGCGCCAGCAGGACCTTCACCTTCTGCCGGCCCTCCAGCTCGCTCATCTGTCTGTCATGCAGCGCCGCGGGGATGCCCAGGCCCTGGAGGAGCCGGCCGGCGTCGGAGTCGGCCTCCCAGCCGCCCAGCTCGGCATATTCCTCCTCCAGCTCCGCGGCCCGAAGGCCGTCGGCGTCGGAGAAGTCCGGCTTTTCATAGATGGCGTCCTTCTCCTTGCCGCAGTCGTAAAGGCGGCGGTTGCCCATGATGACCGTCTCCCGCACGGCGTGATCGTCGAACATGTTTTGGTCCTGGCGCAGCACGCTCATGCGCCGCTTGGGGTCGATGGTGATGTGGCCCTTGGTGGGCTCCTCCTGGCCGGACAGGAGCTTCAGGAAGGTCGACTTGCCCGCGCCGTTGGCGCCGATGATGCCGTAGCAGTTGCCGGCGGTGAACTGCAGGTCCACGTTGGAGAACAGCACCTGGCTGCCGTATTGCAGGGAAAGATTTTCAACAGTGATCATATTCTTGTTCCTCCGGGGAAGTACGTGACGCCATCATACCATACTTTTCCCCCGGTTCCTAGTCCTGCCGGAAAAATTTCGGGAGATTGGAATTGACAGCGGCCCTATTCTGTGATAATATACTCAGGCATGCGGAGAGATGTCCGAGTGGTTTATGGAGCTGGTCTTGAAAACCAGTGACTCCGCAAGGGGCCGGGGGTTCGAATCCCTCTCTCTCCGCCATTTTTGAGTCAAACGGAGCGGCTCCGAAAAATATAAGGTTTCGGCTTGGAGAAGTACCCAAGTGGCCGAAGGGGCTCCCCTGCTAAGGGAGTAGTGCGTGATGAGCGCAGCGCGGGTTCAAATCCCGCCTTCTCCGCCAAAAATGGACCCGGATCTGATGATCCGGGCCCTTTCTTTTATTGCGTTCCCACAGGCGGGTCGAACAGGACCTGATAGCGGTCAGCCGGCTTCTGGAGGTTGTTGTATTCCATGAAGTAGTAGGGAGCCAGCAGCTCGTAGTTGGGATCGTCCTGGGCGAAAGCGCCGTACTCGCCGTCCGCGTCGCGGTATACGCCGGTGCTCAGCCGGGCGGGGAACTGCTCGGACAGGTCCAGGATCGTCTGGTAATAGGGGGAGAGGGGGATGCCGGCGGTCTCCAAAACCATGGGCACCAGATCGGAGACGGTGACCAGCAGATCGCGCTTTTCCTCGATGGGGCCGAAGGCGTCGTTGGCCCAGATGAAGAAGGGAGTGGAACGCGCCACGATCTCGCGGTCCTTTTCCGTCAGCTCGCTGCGCGCGGGCAGCTTGGGGACGATGTTCGGGCAGTGGTCGCCGACCATGCACACGATGACCGGGCGGTCGACGCCGTTGAAAAAGTCCGTCAGGTCCCGCAGCGCGTCGTCCGACATCTTGACGCTCGTCAGATATTCGTTGACGTCGTCCGTATACTCGCCGAAGTCCTGACCGGTGTGCACGGTGTCCAGGGACTCGTCGTTCTGCTCGTAGCCGCCGTGGTTCTGATAGGAGAGCAGATACATGAACCGGGGGCCGTCGCCGCTGTCGAGATAGGCGGTGAACATATCCTGATAGTTGGACGAGTCGGTGCCGATACGCTCGCCGTAGCTGGACTCCTTGAAATAATGATTGAACAGGGCCCTGTCGAATCCCATGGCCGGATAGGCGCGGCCGCGGCTGTAGTTGGACTGGCTGGCGTCATGCATGGCGCAGGAGGAGTATCCGAACCGCTCCAGGTACCGGACGACGCTGTTGGCCTCGGTGAGGTCCAGGGTGTTGAAGGGGGCATGGGCGGAGACCAGGAACATGGAATTGCTGGTCAGGTATTCATACTCCGTCCGGTTCGTGCCGCTGGAGATCAGCGGCACGACGGCCCGGCCCAGGATCGCGTTGGGAAGCGAGGACCAGTTTTCGTTATAAGACACGTCGGCGTCGATGTCGGCATAGTCATCCAGGAAGTAGTACGACTCATTCAAAATGAGGACGATGTCGGGCAGGGCGCCATCGGGGACGGACGCGTCGGGCTCGCTCTGGGAAGAGAGGGATGCCAGCAGGCCCTCGTCATATCCGGCCGGCCGCTGGATCTGATGGAACGTGCGGACGGCCTGACGGTAGAAATAGAGGGGGTAGCCGTAGTTCTCCAGATTCAGGCGCGTGGTCCACTGTTCGGCCGGATCGACCTTCTCCAGGGCATTGCTGGAGAGCGCGAAAGCGCCGCACAGGACGGCCAGCCCGGCGGCCGGCGCCCAGATCCTGCGCCATGGGATGGGGTCAGGACAGAGCTTTTTCAGCAGCAGCGAAAGGCAAATATTGAAAACGGTGCCCACGAGGATGCAGAGGATGGGCACGGACAGCGTCAGGCGGTAGCCGTGCAGCACATCCAGGGCCGTGCCGGCGCTGCGCAGCACCGTGATCGTCAGCGCGTCGCCGGTGAAGAGCCAGACATAGTGGTCGGCGATCCCCCACACACAGAAAAAGACGCTGCTGAAAAGATAGGCCAGGTGCCAGCGCCTGGTGAACAGCAAAAACAGCAGGTCGATGATAAAAACAAAGCCCAGATCGACAAAATGATAGACGAGCCGCCGTGAGAGGATATGGACCACGCGGACCCCGCAGCTCAAGTCCAGCTGCAGCCACTGCAGACCGGTCATACAGAGGATCAGCGCGGCGCAGAGCAGGCGCGCCGTCGAGGGGCGGAGCTGCTTCAGTCGTTTCATCATGGCTTGGCTCCTTTCATCTTGGCTTCCGTTTCCGTTCATTTGCACATTTTACCACGCTTTCGAAAAAGGTCAAGCCGTCCCTGGTTCGCTCATCTGCCGCGCCGGGGACGGTGCTTCCTGTTGACACGGCGGCGCGGCGATGGTATCCTTCAATCGACTTTATGGCCGTGGGCATCTCCCACGCAGAGAGGACGCGCGATGAAGCAGACTTGGCTGGAGAGCGTATACAGCGACGGGACGGCGGTGTTCGTCAGCGATCCCGCGCCTGTTCTGGGGCGGACGGTGTCGGTCCGGGTGCGGTTTTATGAGGACGCGCCGGTGCGCCACGTGCTGCTGCGGTATCTGCGCAACGGGATGCAGCGGCTGGAGGAGGCGGTCCCGGCGAAGAGGGAGCGGGGGCTGGTGTACTACGAGGCGGCCATGCCCGTCACCGAGCGGCGGATGCAGTATCAGTTCTATCTTTTGACCGACGACACGGTATACTATTATACCCAGCGGGGGATCACCACCTACATACCGGACCACACCTATGATTTCGTGCTGCTGACGGACTATGTCCAGCCGTCCTGGGTGAAGGAGGCGGTCTTTTATCAGATCTTCCCCGAGCGGTTCTGCAACGGCGATCCATCCAACGACGTGCGCCCCGGCGAATATGCCCAGGACGGCCATCCGGCCATCCGCATGGAGCGGTGGAGCAGCCGGCCGCTGGCCTATCGGAAGGGGTTCTGTCTGGATTTCTTCGGCGGCGACCTGCAGGGCGTGCGGCAAAAGATCCCCTATTTGAAGGATCTGGGGGTGACGGCGCTGTACCTGAACCCCATTTTTCGGGCGCCCTCCACCCACAAGTATGACTGCGTGGACTATTTCCATGTGGACCCCCATTTCGGCGGGGACGAGGCCTTGGCGGAGCTGTCGGCGGCGCTGCATGAGAACGGGATGCGGCTCATCGTGGACATCTCCATCAACCACACCGGCGCCAACCATCGCTGGTTCAACCGGGACGGGATGTTTTTCCCCACCACCGAGGGGGCCTTCCATGACCCGGACGCGCTGGAGAGAGGCTACTATTTCTTCGGAGAGGGCAATACCTATCACGGCTGGGCCGGCAACGCCAATCTGCCCACCTTGAACTACACCTCCCAGGCCCTGCGGGACGTGATCTACCGGGGAGAGGGCTCGGTGCTGAAAAAGTGGCTGAAGCCGCCCTACAGCATCGACGGCTGGCGCTTCGACGTGGCGGACACCTTCGCCCGCAACGACGCCGTGCAGCTGGCGCGTCAGCTGTGGCCGGAGATCCGCCGGAGCATCCGGGAGGAAAATGCCCAGGCGTACATCCTGGCCGAGGACTGGGGAGACTGCGCCGAGCATCTGCAGGGGGACGAGTGGGACGCGCCCATGAATTATTTTGGCTGCGGCCGGCCCATCCGGCAGTTCTTCGGCCAGGCGGACCTGTTCTCCGGCCGGGACCGGCTGCTGCGCGCGGTGCCGTACGCCATGACGGCGGAGGACCTGCGCGCCCGGGTGACGCAGCATCTGGCCAAGCTGCCCTATGCCCTGTGGGAGAACCAGTTCAACCTCTTTGACAGCCACGACGCCAGCCGCCTGCACAACGACCGGCGCATATCCCCCATGGCCTGGCGGGGCGCGGTGTACTTCCAGTTCATCCTCCCCGGCGCGGCCAGCATCTACTATGGCGACGAGGCGGCCATCGGCGGCACCGTGGGCTCCAACGAGGGCTGCCGGTATCCCATGCCCTGGCATAAGCGGTTCCAAAAGACCGACGCCTACCGGGTATACCGGACCATGGCGCACCTGAAGAGGGACCACCCGGTCCTGGCGCACGGCGGGATGCAGTTTCTGTATGCCCAGGGCCGCGTGGCGGCCATCGCCCGGTCGGACGGGGAGGAGGCATACCTGGCGGTCCTCTCGGCCTCCGACGCGGCGGAGCGCATCCGCCTGCCCCTGGGCGCCGTGGGCGCGGCGGGGCTGGAGAGCGCCGACGTGATGGGGGAGCGCTTGGACTGGCGGCCTCTGGACGAACACAGCGTGGAGCTGACCGTCCCGGCGGGGACCTGCTACTTCGTCCGGTGCGTCATGAAATGAGAGGGGCTTTTCGGTCCCACACAAGACGAAAAGGGCGCGGTGTCCATCACCGCGCCCTTGCTGTATGTTTTTTTATTCCCCGTCCAGCTCCAGGACGTCCTCGTCCTCGGAGATCTGCTCCATGACCCCGTCGGCGATGAGGTACGCCTCGCCGTGGAGCGTCTCATGGCCGTCCTTGGACAGCACATAGCTGCCGTCCGGCAGCACCAGGAAGGCGTGATCCACGCTGTCGGGGATGGCGATGTCCTCAAAAAGGTCCAGCCCGTCCAGGGTGTCGCCGGCGACGGTGTTATAGTGGGGGATGATGTTCACGTCGGTCAGCCCCAGACCGGGCAGGAAGCGCTCAAAATCCGGATCGACGGCCTCGCCCTCCAGCTCCGGGTGGGCGTAGACGGTGTCCGCGCTGTTCATGCTGCCGGCGCTGATGCCCATGACCGTGCCGTCGAAGTCCCGCAGCAGCCGGCGCAGGCCGATCTCGCGGAAGAACGCGTTCTGGGTGGGCACATGGCCGCCGGCCAGGATGATAAAGTCGGCGTTTTTGACGAGCGCCGCCGCCTCGTCGGCGTTGCGGCCGTCCAGCACGTCAAAGGAGGAAAAGGCAAAGCCCGCCCGTTCCAGGGCCTCGCCGTTGGCGACGGCATAGGTGTCCGTGTCCTCCCAGCCGTCCGGGTCAGAGCATATGTACAGGGCCCGGCAGGGGTAGGGCAGGGCCAGGTGCAGTTCGTGGAGAAAGCCGTTGGCGGGGCAAAGATCGCTCTCGCCCGGCAAAAAAGGGCTGCTGGTGAAAAAACAGGTCATACGCGGGTTCCTTTCATGATAGATCGTCTGTCAGACCGGCGCGCCGGCGCTGGCGGTATTCCTTGGGGCTGATGCCCTCCACGCGACGGAAGCACTGGGAGAAGTAGCTCAGGGAGGAGAAGCCCAGCGTTTGGGCGATGTGGCTGAGGGAGAGGTCGGTCTCCGACAGCAAGAAACGGCTCTCCCGGATGCGCCGCCGGACCAGGTAGCGGATGGGGGAGACCCCGTATTCCTTCTGGAAGGCGTGGACGAGATAGTACTTGTTCAGGTGGGCCAGGGCGGCCAGCTTGTCCAGCGTGATGCTCTCCTTAAAGCTGGTGTCTATGTACCGGCGGACCATGGCCATCTCCCGGTTTGACCGGGGCTCCGCGACGGCGGGCTCCAGGAAGAAATCCCTCTGCCGGGTCACCAGCCGCAGCAGCACGCGCAGCAGGCTCTGGCACATCTCCGAGCGATCCTCCATCTCGCCGGAGGACTCCAGCAGGATCATGTCCAGGCACTGGCGCACCTGGGGCTGCTGGCACACGCCCCGGATGAGGGCGTAGCCGGACGGTCCCGCGAAGGCCTCCAGACCCTCCACGCCCAGGACCACATATTCCATCGGCTCGCCAGCCTGGCCCAGTTCCGTGTGGGCCACGGCGGCGTTGACCACCACCAGGTCGTCCCGGGAGACGGAGAAGCGCTCGTTCTGGATCTGGAACGCCCCCTGACCGCCGGTCACAAAAAAGAATTCCGAACAGCCGTGGGTGTGCAGGGCGGAGTCCCACTCGGCGCTGAATTGGGCCCTGGTGACGTACAGAAGCCGCACGCCGTCCTGCTCCGGGATGTCTACCCGGGGCAGAAGATACTGCCGCGTGCTCATGGCCGTCGCCTCCTATGGGGTCGATCTGCCCGTATTATATTGCTTTTTTGTCGGCGATGCAAGAGGGTGGTCGGTTTGACGGTAAGTTAATCTTTTGGCGAGCGGAACATTTAACCATGTATTATATAAAATTACTGAACAGAAAAGAAAAAGCTTTGAAAAAATATTGCAATTTTCATAATGAGAGCAATTTTAATAAAAAGCATGGCAACAGTTTTGTTGTTTTTATTGTGGAAAAGTATATACTTAAACCATAAGCATAGGCAGAAAACCACCATTTTATACAATTTTTTAGGAGGAAAAACCATGAAAAAGCTTCTCAGCATGATCCTTGCGGTGGTCATGGTCCTGTCCCTGGGCGCTTTCGCCCTGGCGGACGAGCCCGTGGAGATCAACTTCTGGTCCATGTGGAACGAGGGCGAGCCCCAGGCCGAGGTCATCGCTGCCGCTGCCGAGGCCTATGAGGCCGAGACCGGCGTGCACGTGAACATCGAGTGGAAGGGCCGCGACCTGAACACCCTGATCACCGCCGCCCTTGAGGCGCAGGAGGATCTGGACCTGTTCGAGGACGACTTCAACCGCATCGGCCAGGTCGACGCTCCCTACACCTATGACCTGACCGAGATGGCCGAGGCCGCCGGCTACGCCGACCACAGCTATCCTGTGTTCAACGACTTCTCCATCAAGTGGGCCGGCTACCTGAACAGCATCGTGGAGCAGCCCAACGTGGGCGGCGTGTTCTATGACAAGGACGCCTTCGCCGCCGCCGGCATCGAGGCCGAGCCCACCACCTGGGCCGAGTTCCTGGATGCGTGCGCCAAGCTGAAGGAAGCGGGCATCGACCCCCTGGCCCAGGACGGCGCTTATACCAACTTCTCCTTCTACTACCAGCTGGTCCGCCATCTGGGCGAGGAGGGCATCGCCGAGCTGCGTGAGAACGGCGGCTGGGCCGAGAGCGAGGGCGCTGTCGCCGCCGCGCAGGAGATCATCGACCTGGTCAACGCCGGCTACCTGGCCGAGGGCGCTCCCGACGAGTACCCCGCCAGCCAGAACAAGATCGGCCTGGGCCTGGCCGCGATGGTCGTCTGCGCCGACTATGTGACCGCTGAGGTCAACGCCAACACCGGCACCGAGGTCAACTGGGGCCTGTTCAACTATCCCACCGTGGAGGGCGGCGCCTCTGCTGCCGCTTACATGGGCGCCAACTCCCTGGCCATCCCCGCCTACAGCGAGCATGCCCAGGAGGCCTTTGACTTCGCCATCTTCCTGACCACCGGCGAGTGGGGCCAGAAGCTGGCTGACGACTGCCACCAGATCCCCGCCGACCCCACCAACGAGTGCACCTCTCTGCCCGGCGCGGTGGAGACCCTGCTGGCCGCCGACGCTCCCATGACCTGGTGCGGCGAGCTGAACACCCATCCCGCGTGGCAGACCATGAAGGATATGTTCACGGAGCTGTTCGAGGGCAAGTATGCCGACGGCGCTGAGTTCTGCGCCGCCATGGACGCTCTGTACGAGTGATTCCCGACTGCGGCAGGCGGCACTTCGGTGCCGCCTGTTTTTTAATAGCGAGAGAGGGGGACCCTTCATGAAAAAAAACAGGACGCTGATCTTCCTGTTCATGGCGCCCACGGTGATATGCCTGCTGCTGATGTACGTCTATCCCGTGGTCCGGACAGTGATCATGAGCTTCTTCCATGTGGAGAGCCTGACGGCCAGCACCAGCGACTGGTCCTTCAACGGTCTGGAGAATTATTTCAAGATCATGCACAACGCCGGGTTCATCACGTCCATGAAAAACTTCCTGGCGATCTGGATCGTGGGCGGCGTGTTCACGCTGGCGCTGTCGCTGCTGATGGCGGTGATATTGACCAGCGGCATCCGGTTCCAGGGCTTTTTCCGGGCGGCCATCTATCTGCCCAACATCGTCTCCGCCGTGGCCCTGGCCACCATGTGGGTGCAGTACATATTCAACTTCGATTACGGCCTTTTGAACCAGCTGGTGACCGCCCTGGGCTTCGAGAAGGTCCGCTGGCTCGGCACCGACGCCAAGCTCTGGTCCATGATCGCCGCGTTCATTTACGGCAGCGTCGGCTATTACATGCTGATCTACATCAGCGGCATCGAGGGCATCCCCAAGGACCTTTATGAGGCCGCCACCATCGACGGCGCCAGCAAAAGCAAGCAGTTTTTCCGCATCACCCTGCCCCTTTTGAAGGGCATCGTCAAGACCACCATCACCTTCTGGACCATCAACGCCGCCACGTTCTATCTGTGGTCGAAGCTGTTCAGCCCGGTCCAGACGGAGGGCTCCACCATCGTGCCGGTGGTGTACCTCTATGACACCGTGTTCGGCGGCAAGGGCGTGGTGGAGCGCGACGCGGGCGCCGGCGCGGCGGTGGGCGTGGTGCTGACGCTCATCATCATCGTCGTGTATGTGATCACCGAGAAGCTGCTGAAGAGCAGCGACCTGGAATACTGACAGGAGGGGGAAGCGATGGAAAAGACAAAGAGCAAGATCAATTGGAAACGCGAGCTGAAGATGCTTCCCGGCTACCTGGTGGTGATCGTATACGTGGCGTTCATGGTCATCATGCTGGGCTGGATCTTCGGGGCGAGCCTGTCCACCTCCCGGGAGATCTTCACCGGCAAGGTATTGGAATTCAAAAGCGGCTTCCACTGGGAGAACTACGCCACCGCCTGGGACAGCCAAAACGTGTCCGTGTTCTTTGGGAACTCTCTGCTGTACTCGGTGGTGTCCTGCGCGGGCGTGCTGCTGATCTCGGCGCCGGCGGCCTATGTGCTCAGCCGGTGGAAGTTCCGGGGCAGCCGGACCATCCGCGTCCTGCTGGTCATCGCCATGAGCGTGCCCGCCATCATGATCATCATGCCGCTGTATACCCTGGCGGTGAAGTGGGGCATCAAGGGGCGCATCCTGCTCATCGCGCTGTATATCTTCATGCGGGTGCCCTATACGGCCATCTACATGCTGGACTTCTTCGCCACCCTGAGCCACGACTACGAGGAGGCCGCCGCCATCGACGGCTGCTCGGCCAACCGCACCTTCTGGGTCATCATGCTGCCGCTGATCCAGCCGGCCATCATCACGGTGACCATCTTCAACTTCCTCAGCGTGTGGAACGAGTTCTTCATGGCGCTGATCTTCACCAGCTCCAACAGCATGACCCCCGTGGGCGTGGGCCTGCTGCAGATCGTCAACTCCATGAAGTACTCCGGCAACTACGGCGGACTGTTCGCGGCGGTGATCATCGTGTTCCTGCCCACGTTCCTGCTGTACCTGTTCATGTCCCGGCGCATCATCTCCGGCGTCACCGCCGGCGGCGTGAAGGGATAAGTTTTGAGCAAAGGAAACGATTCTATGACTGAAAATAAAGGCCGCGTCACCATCCCCACCGATTTCGATGTGGTGCCCGAGACCCTGGAGCTGATCCGCCGGTGGGGAGCGGACGCCGTGCGCGACTGCGACGGGACCGGTTTCCCCGAGGCGCTGAAGGACGTGGACGCGAAGATCTATTCCACCTACTACACCACCCGCAAGGACAACGCCTGGGCAAAGGCCAATCCCGACGAGGTGCAGCAGTGCTACATCATGACGGGCTTCCATACCGCCGTGGGCGGGCCCCTCGCCATCCCCCTGATGCAGGGGGTCAGCCCCGAGCTGATGGCCGTCAATGACCGGGACGACATCCGCCGCTGGTGGGAGGTCATGGACCGCACGGCGGGGGAGCCCCTGAGTCCGGACGGGTGGCGCTACGAGAAGCAGACCGGCTGCGTGGTCATCGACGCGCCGAAGCCCTTCCACGACTATACCGTGAGCTTTCTGGCCTACCTCATCTGGGACCCGGTGCACATGTACAACGCCGTCACCAACGGCTGGAAGGACTTTGAGCACCAGATCACCTTCGACGTGCGCCAGCCCAAGACCCACGCCTTCTCCCTGGACCGGCTGCGCCGCTTCATCGAGGAGCACCCCTATGTGGACGTGATCCGCTATACCACCTTCTTCCACCAGTTCACCCTGGTGTTCGACGAGCTCAAGCGGGAGAAATACGTGGACTGGTACGGCTACAGCGCCTCCGTCAGCCCCTATATCCTGGAACGGTTCGAGAAGGAGGCCGGCTATCCCTTCCGGCCGGAGTACATCATCGACCAGGGGTACTACAACAACCAGTACCGGGTGCCCAGCAAGGAGTATAAGGACTTCATGGCCTTCCAGCGCCGGGAGGTGGCCGCCCTGGCCAGGGAACTGGTGGACATCACCCACGCATACGGCAAAGAGGCCATGATGTTCCTGGGGGACCACTGGATCGGCACGGAGCCCTATTTGGAGGAATTCGCGTCCATCGGGCTGGACGCGGTGGTGGGCAGCGTGGGCAACGGCTCCACCCTCCGGCTCATCTCCGACATCCCCGGCGTGAAGTACACCGAGGGGCGGTTTTTGCCCTATTTCTTCCCGGATACCTTCCATCCCGGCGGCGACCCGGTGAAGGAGGCCAAGGTCAACTGGGTCACCGCCCGGCGGGCGATCTTGCGCAAGCCGGTGGACCGGATCGGCTACGGCGGGTATTTGAAGCTGGCCTGTCAGTTCCCGGCGTTCATCGACTATGTCCAGAGCGTGTGCGACGAGTTTCGGCAGCTCTATGACAGCATCGGCGGCGCGAGCCCCTGGTGCGCCAAGACGGTGGCTGTGCTCAACGCGTGGGGCAGGGCCCGGTCCTGGGGCTGCCACATGGTGCACCACGCCCTGTACCACAAGCAGAACTACTCCTATGCGGGCGTGATCGAGGCCCTCGCCGGCGCGCCCTTCCAGGTGCGGTTCCTCAGCTTCGACGACATCCTGGCCGACCCGGCGGCGCTGGATGGGGTGGACGTGCTTCTCAATATCGGCGACGGCGACACCGCCCACACCGGCGGCGCCGTCTGGGAGGATGAACGCGTCTCGTCCGCCGTCAAGCGCTTTGTCTGGAACGGGGGCGGCCTCATCGGTGTGGGCGAGCCCTCCGGCCACCAGTACCAGGGCCGGTATCTCCAGCTGGCCGGCGTGCTGGGCGTGGAAAAGGAGACGGGCTTCACCCTCAACTACGACAAGTACAACTGGGACGAGCACCCGGATCACTTCATCCTGGCCGACGCGGACGGCCCTGTGGATTTCGGCGAGGGGAAAAAGAGCATCTATGCCCTGCCGGGCACGGAGGTGCTCATTCAGCGGGACCGGGAGGTGCAGCTGGCCGCCAACGATTTCGGCAGAGGCCGGGCGGTATACATCTCCGGACTGCCGTACTCCTTCCGGAACGCCCGGCTGCTCCACCGGGCGATGCTCTGGAGCTGCCACGGGGAGGGAGAGCTGGAAAAATGGTTCTCCTCGAATCCCGATACGGAGGTGCACGCCTATCCGGACAGCGGCCGCTACTGCGCCGTGAACAATACCTACGCGCCCCAGGACACCACCGTTTTCACCGACAGCGGCAGCTTCCCGCTGCACCTGGAGGCCAATGAGATCCGGTGGTTCGACGTCTGAGCGGAAAGGATCATAATGGCGGCATGGCTCGATCGGCCATGCCGCTTTTTCCCGCCGGCAGCGTTGACAGGCCGGCCGGCGCGTGATATGGTGAGTGGTGGGAAGGAGGCGCGGATCATGCTGGTGGTATGGGACTGGAACGGTACGCTGCTGGACGATATGGACGTGTGTCTGGACACCATCAACGGGATGCTCCGCCGCCGCGGCCTGCCGCAGATCCCGGATCTGGACCGCTATCGGGAGATCTTCACCTTCCCCGTGCGGACCTATTACGCGCTGGCCGGCTTCGACCTGGAGCGGGAGCCCTTCGCGGACCTGGCGGAGGAATATATGACCGGGTACCGCGCGGCCTCCCGGTCCTGTGGGCTGGTGTCCGGGGCGCGGGAGACCCTGGCGGCCCTGGACCGGATGGGGATGGAGCAGGTGCTGGCCTCCGCGTCCCGGCAGGACGATCTGGAGCGGCAGGTGGCCGAACAGGGGGTCCGGGGCGCGTTCTCCGCGGTGCTGGGCATGGCGGACCAGCTGGGCGGCGGCAAGGCGGGCCTGGCGGCTGGCTATCTGCGCCGGGAGGGCGTGGACCCGGCGGACGTCCTCTTTGTGGGCGACACGGTTCATGACCTGGAGGTGGCCCGCCAGGTGGGGTGCCGGTGCGTGCTCATCGCCGGCGGCCATCAGAGCCGGGCGCGGCTGGAGGCGTCCGGCGCGGCCGTGCTGGAGCATATCCGCCGGCTGCCCGCATATCTCGCGGGCGGCGGAGCGGAGGATCGGTGAGGAGGGGTGGAAATGGAGTTTTGGAAGATGAACGGCGCAGGGAACGATTTTATCGTCCTCAACGATATGGCCCGCCGCATCCCGGACGAGCGGCTGGGGGAGCTGGCCCGGACCGTGTGCGAGCGCCATCTGTCCGTGGGGGCCGACGGGATGATGGTGATCCGCCCGGCGGAAAGCGACGGGGATTACCGGATGCTCTTTTATAACGCCGACGGCTCCGAGGGGGAGATGTGCGGCAACGGGGCCCGGTGCATCTGCCGCTATGGCTATGAGAAAGGCTTGGCGGGCCAGGTGCAGCGGGTGGAGACCCTGTCCGGCACCGTCGTCGGGACACGGGTGGATCGGCGGCAGTACCGGGTGCGGCTCAATGACCCCAGTGTGATGGCGCTGGACCATCCGGTGGAGGTGGACGGGACCGAATATGCCTGCGCCTATGTGGAGCTGGGAGTGCCGGGGCTGCCCCACGCGGCGGTGCCATACGCAGACCTGGCCCATGCCGACGAGGACGCGCTGCGCGGGCTGGGCAGGAAGCTCCGGTATCATCCGACGTTCCCCAAGGGGGCCAACGTGAATTTCTATGAGATCGTCGGCCCAGACCATATCCTTCTGCGGACCTATGAGCGGGGCGTGGAGGACTTCACCTATGCCTGCGGCACCGGCACAGGCTCCGTGGTATCGGTCCTGACCCTGTTGGGCCAGGTGAGCGGCCGGGCCGTCCGGGCGGATATGCGGGGCGGGACTCTCACCGTGGACGTGACCCGGACCGGCGCGCGCGTCACGGATATCCTCCTCACCGGCCCGACCAACATCGTCTGCAAGGGAGAGATCACCGACGAGGACGCGGCCTTCCTCTGACGGAGAGGCCCGTTCAGAATCTGGACATCTGGCGGAAAATCGTGTATACTATGTATGATCGAATTGGATGAAAGACCTTGGCGGCCGGCGGCAGGGGCCGCGGGCCCTTTTCTTGAGCGCTGAGAGAACCGACAGAAGGGAGAAAAATATGCTTTACATAGGCGTTGATCTGGGCACCTCCGCCGTCAAGCTGCTGCTGATGGACGGCGCGGGAAAGATCCTGAACATCGTCTCCCGGGAGTATCCCATCTCGTTTCCCCGGCCCGGCTGGTCCGAGCAGGACCCGGCGGACTGGCTGCGGGAGACGGTCGCGGGCATCCGGGAGCTGGTGGAGGGCTTTGACAGGACGCAGGTGGCGGGCATCGGCGTGGGCGGCCAGATGCACGGGCTGGTGGCGCTGGATAAGGACGACCGGGTGCTGCGCCCCGCCATTCTTTGGAACGACGGCCGCACGGAGGATGAGGTCGCCTATCTGAACGGCGTCATCGGAAAGGAGAAGCTTTCGCGGTACACCGCCAACATCGCCTTTGCCGGATTCACTGCGCCCAAGCTGCTTTGGATGCGCGCCCATGAGCCGGAGCTGTTCGGAAAGATCGAAAAGATCATGCTGCCGAAGGATTACATCAATTACATGCTCACCGGCGTGCACTGCACCGACGCCTCGGACGCGTCGGGCATGCTGCTGTTCGACGTAGAGAATCGGCGCTGGAGCCCCGAGATGATGGAGATCTGCGGCGTGCGGGAGGACCAGCTGGCGCGGGTATTCGAGAGCTACGAGACGGTGGGCACGCTGCGGCCGGTGATGGCGCGGGAGCTGGGTCTGCCGGCGGGCGTGAAGGTATGCGCCGGGGCGGGGGACAACGCCGCCGCCGCCGTGGGCACCGGTACGGTGGGCCAGGGGGCCTGCAACATCAGCCTGGGCACCTCCGGGACCATCTTCATCTCCAGCGAGCGCTTTGGCGTGGACCCCCACAACGCCCTGCACGCCTTTGCCCACGCGGACGGGAATTACCACCTCATGGGCTGCATGCTCTCCGCCGCCAGCTGCAATAAGTGGTGGATGGACGACATCGTGGGCACCACCGATTACGCCGGGGAGCAGAGCTCCATCACAGACGAAAAGCTGGGGGCCGATCACGTTTTCTTCCTGCCCTACCTGATGGGCGAGCGCAGCCCCATCAACGACGTCCAGGCCCGGGGCTGCTTCGTGGGTCTTTCCATGGACACGTCCCGCCCGGACATGACCCAGGCGGTGCTGGAGGGCGTGGCGTTCGGCATCCGGGACTGCCTGGAGGTGGCCCGGAGCCTGGGCATCGACGTGAAGCGGAGCCGCATCTGCGGCGGCGGGGCCAAGAGCCCCCTGTGGCGGAAGATCATCGCCAATGTGTGCGGCCTGACCCTGGAGACCATCGAGTCCGAGGAGGGGCCCGGCTATGGCGGGGCCATGCTGGCGGCGGTGGCCTGCGGGGAGTTTGCCTCGGTGGCGGAGGCCGCCGCGAGGCTGGTAAAGGTCACCGGCACGGTGGAGCCGGACCCGGCCATCGCCGCCCGCTACGAGGCGCAGTATCAAAAATACCGGAGGATCTATCCCGCGCTGAAGGATGTGTTCCCGGCGCTGAACGGATGAATAGAGCCGCCGGATCGGAAAGGGAGGACCATCTATGGAGATCATGTCTGTATTTGACAAGGCCTTCGCGCCCTACGGAAAGGTGATCGAGGGCTACGACACCGCATGCCTGGTGAAGGCCATGGGGACCATCCCCCTGCCGGAGAGCGGCACCGCCTATGAGGCCAGCATCCCCGCGCTGGAGACCACGTGCCAGTACGGGCAGTTCCAAAACGGCATATACGGCGGCATGCCGGTGCAGATCGGCATGTGCTGGGGCCGGAACACGAAGCTCAACTGCCTGGAATACCACCGGGACAGCGAGGTGAACGTGGGCGAGGGGGATTTCATCCTCCTGCTGGCAAAAGAGGACGACATCGTGGACGGCATATTGGACACGGCCAGAGTGAAGGCGTTCCGGGTGCCCGCCGGGGTGCCGGTGGAGGTATACGCCACCACGCTGCACTACGCCCCCTGCCAGGCGGAGAAGGATGGCGCTTTCCGCGTGGCGGTGGTCCTGCCCAGGGGGACCAATGGTCCCAAGCCGGCCATCGAGGCCAAAAATGACGAGGACAAGATGCTGTGGGCCTGCAACAAGTGGCTGCTGGCCCATCCCGAAAGCGGCGAGGCCGCCCAGGGCGCTGTGCAGGCGCTTCATGGGGCGAACATCGACATCGCCGCGGACATCTGACGGATTAAAATTTATGAGGATATGAGGTGGATACAATGATGAGCAACATTCCTGATGTGAAGCTGGGCATCATCGCGGTAAGCCGCGACTGCTTCCCCGTGGCCCTCTCCCAGCGGCGGCGGGCCGCCATCGTGTCGGCCTACAAGGGCGAGCTCTATGAGTGCCCGGTGACGGTGGAGAACGAAAAGGACATGCTCTCCGCCGTGGCGGACGTGACCGCCGCCGGCTGCAACGCGCTGGTGGTGTTCCTGGGAAACTTCGGCCCCGAGACGCCGGAGACCCTCATCGCCAAAAACTTCGACGGTCCCTGCATGTACGTCTCCGCCGCCGAGGGGGACGGGGACCTGATCAACGGCCGGGGCGACGCCTACTGCGGCATGCTCAACTGCTCCTATAACCTGGGTATGCGCCATTTGCAGGCGCATATCCCCGCCTACCCGGTGGGGACCGCCGAGGACATCGCCGCCATGATCGCGGACTTCGTGCCCGTCGCCCGTGCCGTGCTCGGCGTGAAAAACCTGAAGATCATCACCTTCGGCCCCCGGCCCCAGGACTTCTTCGCCTGCAACGCCCCCATCAAGGGGCTCTATGAGCTGGGCGTAGAGGTGGAGGAAAACTCCGAGCTGGACCTGCTGGTGAGCTACAAGGCCCACGCCGGCGATGCGCGCATCGAGGACGTGTGCAAGGATATGGCCGCCGAGATGGGCGAGGGCAAGTACTATCCCGACCTGCTGGCCCGGATGGCCCAGTTCGAGCTGACGCTGCTGGACTGGGCGGAGGCCCATAAGGGCGCCCGGAAGTACGTGGCCTTTGCCGACAAGTGCTGGCCCGCGTTCCCGGAGGCCTTCGGCTTCGAGCCCTGCTTCGTCAATTCCCGTCTGGCCAGCCGGGGCATCCCCGTGGCCTGCGAGGTGGACATCTACGGCGCCCTTTCCGAGTACATCGGCGCGTGCGTGTCCGGCGACGCAGTGACGCTGCTGGACATCAACAACTCCGTGCCCAGGAGCCTGTACGACGCTGCCATCGCCGGGAAATATGACTACGCCCTCACGGACACCTTCATGGGCTTCCACTGCGGCAACACCCCCAGCTGCAAGCTGTGCGCGGACCGGGCGGTGAAGTATCAGCTCATCCAGAACCGGCTGCTGGAAAACGGCGGGGAGCCCGACTTCACCCGGGGCACCCTGGAGGGGGACATCGCCCCCAGCGACATCACCTTCTACCGGCTCCAGTGCGACAGCGAGGGGAAGCTCCGCTCCTATATCGCTCAGGGCGAGGTGCTGCCGGTGGCCACCGGCTCCTTCGGCGGCATCGGCGTGTTCGCCATCCCGGAGATGGGGCGGTTCTACCGCCACGTGCTCATCGAGAAGCATTACCCCCACCACGGGGCGGTGGCCTTCGGCCACTATGGCAAGGCCCTCTTTGACGTGTTCCGGTTCCTGGGCGTGGGCGATATCGCTTACAACCAGCCCAAGAGCCTGCCCTATCCCACAGAGAACCCCTGGGCGTGATCATACGCCTGGGGAGGGGAGCCAAAGAGGACGATCGGGGAGGATCAGACCGTGCGCTATGAGAACCCGGTGATCACCGGCTTTTATCCGGACCCCAGCGTGTGTCAGGCGGAGGGGAAATACTATTTAGTGGCGAGCTCCTTTCAGTATTTTCCCGGCGTGCCGCTGTTCGAGAGCGAGGACCTGGTGAATTGGTCGCAGATCGGCCATGTGCTGACCCGGCCCAGCCAGGTGGAGCTGGCCCATGTGCCCAGCTCCGGCGGCGTGTTCGCGCCCACTATCCGGTATCATCGGGGACGGTTTTACATGGTCACCACCAACGCCACCGCCCAGCGGAACTTTTATGTCTGGACGGACGACATCCGGGGCGCATGGTCCGAGCCGGTGACGGTGGAGCAGGGGGGCATCGACCCCTCGCTGCTGTTCGACGGGGACAGCGTCTACTTCCTCAGCAACGGCGAGGACGACCAGGGCGCCGCCGGCATCACCCAGTGCCGGATCGACATCGCCACCGGGCGGAAGCTCTCCCCCAGCCGCTGCATCTGGCGGGGGACCGGAGGGCGCTATCTGGAAGCGCCGCATATGTACCATATCGGCCCCTGGTATTACCTGCTGGCGGCGGAGGGGGGCACCGAGTATGGCCATATGGTGGTCTGCGCCCGGTCCGCCGACCCCTGGGGCCCCTTTGAGAGCTGCCCGTTCAACCCCATCCTGACCAACCGGGACAAGGCCCCCGGCATCATCCAGGGCATCGGCCACGGGGACTTGGTGCAGGACGCCGCCGGCGGCTGGCACATCCTGACCCTGGGCTTCCGGCAGATCGGGCCTTGGGAGCCCTATCACACCCTGGGCCGGGAGGTGTTCCTCACCCCCGTGCGCTTCGGGCCGGACGGCTGGCCCCGATGCGGGAACGACGGCACCGCGGAGCTTGCTTATGAGCTTGCGGGGGACTTCCGGCAGGAACGCAAGCGGGTATACACCTTCGAAAACACCGATCCGGCGCGGGACTGGTGCTTTCTGCGCCGGCCGGCAGCGGAAAATTACCGCTTTGCCCCCGATGGGCTCACCCTCCGTGGCAGCGCGGTCACGCTGGACGAGGCCAGTTCGCCTACCTTTGCCGGGCTGCGGCAGAGGGGCTTTGACTTTGAGCTGTCCGTGGATGTGGACGCCGCCGGCGGCGAGGCCGGCGTGACCGCGTATATGTGCGAGGACGAGCACTACGATCTGGCGCTGCGGCGTGGGCCCGGCGGCTGGGAGGCCGCGCTGCGGCTGAACATCGGCGGCGTCCGCCATATGCAGGCGGCGATCCCCCTCCGGGAGGGCCGTGCCCGGCTTGTCATCCGGGCGGACAGCCTGACGTATAAATTTTATGTAAACCAAGATGGCGAGGAACGGCCCCTGGGCCAGGGAAGGGCGAAGTACCTCTCCAGCGAGGTCTCCGGCGGTTTCACCGGCGTGGTGCTGGGGCTGTACGCCGTGGGGGAGGATACAGCGGTGTTCCGGGACCTGCGGGTCGAGTATTTCTCCTGAGAGCTCCGTTTTAAGATCGAAAAAGGACGGTATGGCGTTTGCCATACCGTCTCAGTCTGTCAAAGAAGGAAACATTTTCAAGGAGCGAAAACGGCCCTTTTTCGCATAAAGGCCAGAAATAACCACTTGAAACTCTTTCTACTTGCAGCATTCGTATCAGTTTTCATAAATTGCAAGAAATGACGTAATTCTTCCATAAGTATATTCGCCCTCGATCAAACCAAATTCAGGGTCATAGTATTTGTCATGATAGAACAATACCCAATGCGTATAACCGCCATTCGCATGAACAGTCAAAATGGAATACTTATAAGGCGTAGGATTCTTCTTCGATATGCGGGTATTCCGTTCAGCATGGCGGATCTCATATTTATCAAGTATTTCCATAAGCTGCCCAATGCTGGTCGGACCGCTTGTTTTCATATCCCTGATCACATCGTTTATGTCCTTGCCTGTGATCATTGCAATGCATGCCTGTCCGCATGTCTCAAAAGATGGTTGTTTGATCAGCTGCATAAATTACTCCTTCATTCCAATTTTGGCTGCGCTATGAAAAATATGTGTGTAAGCTTCCGTCTGTTACCGCATTTACATAAACATACACGTCCATGTATGTTATTCCCTCCTTGTCATATTCATACTCGAAGCATGACAATATATTATCCTCTGCTTTTTCCTTAAAACCTTTTGCACCTAAATATTGCATGATTTTTTTATAAGCGTTAGGAATACGCTCAAAAGCATTCTTAAATGGTTTGCGTATGGTGATCACCGCATAATCCGCTTCTTTTTGCTCTGCGATTTCTACTCCCGGATAGGTCGCTTCAAACCCTTGCGGTAAAATATACGCAGCCGCATAGCCATTCAACCCAAATCGATTTCTCTGTTCTAAAGTTACAAATGGAAAATCCCAGCCTATCTTTTTTGCGTCTTTATCAAACGCCAACAGACCAGAAGCCATCGCCCAACGCTCCATATATGCGTTTACATCGTTTTCCGGCTGCGGCGAGATCATCACATAGCGCACCATTTTGAATGGCTTCACAGTCTGAACTCTTACTTCGGAATAAATACTTTCATTTTCCGGCAGACTCTTTCTTACGAGTTCGTCCAGGTTACAGGAGAAAAAATCGCAGATCTCCAATAATTTCTCCAATTCTGGGATCGCGTCGCCCGCTTCCCATTTTGCAACCGTTTGACGTGATACTGCCATTCGTTCCGAAAATCCCTCCTGCGTGATCTTCCTTTGCTTTCTGAGATACTGGATATTTTGTCCTAGATACATATTTCGCCTCCTATTCATGTCCTCAATATATATCATGGTACAGAGAAAAACCACCAACCATTATCTGCTATTTTAGCTTAAATTGCAAACCGGCAGTTTACATTTTACCCTCAACGCATACATACTCTTTTTCCCCATTATACCATGTCGCGCGGTTCCGGCGTCAGCCGGGAGCGCGACCGGTATCTTTGGGGTGCTCCCAAATTTGGGGAGTTCTTTGACAGACTGGGACGGTATGGCGTCTGCCATACCGTCCTTTGCTTAAAATTATGTCATAAAAACGGGAAGTTGTCTAATTCTTTATCTGTGCTATCATAAATGCCGCAAATTCGTGGGAACAATTTTCGTCCCATTGCGTTGATTTATCAGATGAATATTCGTCCAGCGCTTTTTCTATCAAAGGGCGATACTTTTCCGGGACATTGCATATTCCCCATTTACCGCCTTCCCGTTTTGACAGGATAAGTTCTTCTCTTTTATATGCCAGCACTCTGCATAAGTTCAGAATAATGTAAGTGGGGTCATCCATGATTTCTGATTCAGCGTCCTTGATATCATTCCAAATGCTGTCAAAGTAGTATTCTTTCCTGACTGCTCCAAAGACGTCTTTGATATCGTCCCCAAAAAGACATTTTCCCCTGTGACGAATCATTGTAAAATGAGCGGCCAAATCTTTATCAGTCCCCTTCATTTTAGCGATATAATCGAAAGGGTCGGTTTTATACCATTGCAAATGTGCAACAGAAAAGTGCAATTCAAACGGAGTCGGGTAAATGAACGGATCGCACACCTGCCTTTTTACGATGCTGCATTCGATCCCTTTTGGAGGCGCAAATGCATTTAATTCCACGACCATATCCATGAAGCGATGTTTTGTGCTGTTTGGAATAGCCTCCTTTACGACAACTAACAAATCAATATCACTTTTATTTTCATTGTAGCATCCCATAGCAGCAGAGCCATGAAGATAGATCCCGATCAGAGCATCTCCTAATATTTTTCGACTTTGTGTGACAAAATTATTGAGCAAATCATTTTGAGCGTCCATGTCTAACGTATCCTCTAAAGCCTCTGATACAGTGGTCTGCCGGATGGCTGTCCGACTTTTCATACACCTTCTCACACCGGCAGAGGGAAGGTCTGGCCGGGCTCGGTCTCCAGGGAGAATCGCCGTCCGTTGACGAGTAGCTGGGCGGTGCCGCCCAGCCGGGAGGTGAGCGTGCCCTCTGTCACCCGCCCGTCCTTCCAGGAAAAGGAGAGGATGTAGCCGCCCCGGACGCGCACGCCCGTCAGGGAGCCATCGGTCCAGTCCGGGGGCAGGGCCGGCAGCAGCCGGATGACGCCCTCGTGGCTCTGGACCAGCATCTCCAGGATGCCTGCCGTGCCGCCGAAGTTGCCGTCGATCTGGAAGGGGGGATGGTAGTCGAAGAGGTTGGAGAGGGTGCTCTTGGCCAGCAGCGCCTGCAGGTGCTCTCCGGCGGCTTGGCCGTCGCCCAGGCGGGCGAAGAAGTTGATGATCCAGGCACGGCTCCAGCCGGTGTGGCCGCCGCCGTTGGCAAGCCGCCGCTCCAGCGTTTTCCGGGCGGCAGCCGCCAGTTCCGGCGTCCCGTCCGGCGTGATCTGCCAGCCGGGGTACAGCCCGTAGAGAGGGGAGATGTGCCGGTGGCCCGGCTCCCACTGCTCGTAGTCCTCCATCCACTCCCGGATGCCGCCGTCCGCGCCGGTCCGATAGGGCGGCAGACGCTTCAAAAGCCCTGGGAGCGCGGCGGTCAGCTCGTCCTCGAGATGTAGCAGCTGCCCGCACCGGAGCGTGATCTCGAACAGCTCCCGGATGATGGCGGTGTCCATGGTGGGACCCGCGCACACCGAGGTCTTTTGGCCGGAGACGGGGTCGATGTAGCTGTTTTCCGGCGAGCTGGAGGGGGCGGTCACCAGATAGCCCGTGTTGGGGTCCTCCGTCAGCAGGTCCGCGAAAAACCGGGCGCTGCCCTCGATGACCGGCCAGTACTGCCGGAGGAAATCCGTGTCGCCGGTGTAAAGGTAGTGCTCATAGAGGTGGCGGCAGCACCATGCCCCGCCGCAGAGAAAGCCGCCCCACAGCGGGTCCTGCCCCGGTGCGGTGAAGCCCCAGGGGTTGGCCAGCACATGAGCCACCCAGCCCCGGCAGCCGTACATGACGCGGGCGGTCTCGGCGCCGTGCTCCGCCAGGAAGGCGATATACCGGTACAGCGCGTCGCCGTATTCCTCCAGCCCCGCCGCGTCCACGAACCAGTAATTCATCTGCAGGTTGATGTTGATGTGGTAGTCCCCGTTCCAGGGGGCGGTCATGTCTCCGCACCAGACGCCCTGCAGGTTGGCCGGCAGCCGGCCCCAGGCGGAGCCGATGAAAAGATACCGGCCATAGTCGAAATACAGCCGGACAAGGCCCAGGTCGCGCTCTCCGCCGCGCACCCGTTCCAGACGCAGGTCCGTGGGCAGCGCCTCCAGCGTCGGGTCGGCGGGGAGAGAGAGGGTGCAGCGGCCCATGGCCTCCTCCATCCAGGCGGCTTCCTCCGCCAGCACGGCGTCAAAGCCCATGGACCGGGCCGCGGCGATCCTGGCGCGGCAGAGGGCCTCCGGGGCCTCTTCGCGGCGATAGGTGGTGGCGGTGGAGGTCCAGATGACCAGCTCGCCGGCGCCGGTGACGGTAAGGCAGCCGTCTTTGACGGCGACGGCGCCGTCCGTGTCCACCCGGATGACCGTGCAAAAGCCCATGGCCCCGGGGCCCTGCTGCTGTCCGCGGACGACGATCTCCTCTTCCGCATAGCTGACGGAGCACTGCTCCCGGGAAAAGCGCATCGCATACGGCCCGCCGCCGGTGACGCGGCTGGCGGTCACCTCCCGCCGGTGGGAGACAGTGTGCACCCGCCGGACCGGGCCAAAGCGGGTCTGCGCCACGCCACGATCCAGGTCCAGCTCCCGGACATACCCGGCCGTATCGGGCGCGGGGCTGTCGATGAAAAGGGTCCCGGCGGTCTGATAACTGCCATAGTAGGCGTCGTCGCTGCCGCCGCCGAGGCAGACCTGGTATTGCCTGCACAGGGCCTCCGCCTGCTGCGGGCGGCCCTCGAACAGCAGCCGGCGGATCTCGGGCAGGTGCTCTTTGCAGGCGGGATCGTCCCACTGGGCGGGGTAGCCGCTCCAGAGGCTTTCCTCGTTGAGCTGCAGCTGCTCGGTCTCCGTGCCGCCAAAGACCATCATGCCCAGCGAGCCTCCCCCGAGGGGGAGCGCCGTGTTCCAATCCTCCGCCGGGGCTGTGTACCACAATTTACGGGATGGCTTCATGCTGTCCATATGTCTGCTCCTTTCCCGATAGGAGATTAATCGTTTTCGTGCCGCCGCGGCGCATGCGCGGGTTTTGTATGGGCGTATTATTGATCATTTTCCAAAAAAATGCAACCGGAGCCGGGATGATTTGGATCAATTGCCAAAGAACTTTTCTTCAATTTATACAATTTGACAAAATTTAAAAAGTTTGGCACCGGATCATTGACGTATTCGTGTAAAGTCACTATAATCTAAGAGAGAAATCGTTTTCTCTATTGTCTGTCGGGAGTGGAGGATGCAGATATGGTGACTTTGCGGATGCTCTCGGAGCGCTGCGGCGTCTCCGTCGCCGCTGTGTCCAAGGCGCTCAACGGACGGCAGGGCATCAGCCCGGAAAAGGCGGAGCTCGTGCGCCGGACGGCCCGGGAGCTGGGGTACTACCCGAACGCCGCGGCCAAGACGCTGAAAACACACCGGAGCATGAATATCGGCATCCTTTACCAGAATGTGATGGCGAACGAGTACTTCTCCGCGATCCTGGAGGGCATCCGGGACACGGCGGTGGAGTACGGGTACGACATCACGTTCCTCAGCAACGGCCTCGGCGAGCAGGGGTACTATGAGCACGCTATGCGCCGGCAGTGCGACGGGGTGATCATCGTCCAGCCCGGCTACAGTGAGGCGGAGATGGCCGAGGCGCTGAAGCTGGCGGAGAGCGATCTGCCGGTGGTGGCCATCGACCAGATCTACCGCAACCGGTCCTCCGTCACGGGGGACAACTTGGGCGGGCTGGAGGAGGTCGTGAGCTATCTTTACGGCCTGGGCCACCGGCGGCTGGCCTTCATCCACGGCGAGATGGGGGATGTGACCCGGCAGCGGCTGGCGGGCTTTTACCGGGCCTGCCGCGCCAGGGACATCCAGGTGCCCGACGAGTATGTGATCGAGGGGAAGTACCAAAATCCGGACGTGGCCGCCATGGCCACCCGGCAGCTGCTCCAGTGCAGGGAGCTGCCGAGCTGTATCCTATACTCCGACGATACCGCCTGTCTGGGCGGCATCGGCGAGCTGTCCCGCCAAGGGCTGCGGGTGCCGGAGGACATCAGCTGCTTCGGCTATGACGGCAGCCATATCGCCTTCCTAGTGCGGCCGACGCTGGCCACCCATGACCAAAACTGCCATGGGATCGGAGAGCAGGCCGTCCGGGAGCTCATCAGCGCCATAGAGGACGCCAAGTGCTTCGTGCCGCGCAATATCACCGTCACGGGGAGCGTCCATCCCGGCGGGAGCGTGAAGGATCTGACAAAGAGCTGACTTTATTTCATTATTTCATTTCGGAGGGACCGCGATGTTTTTTCAGGCAGAACAGGCCAGGACACAGACGCTGACGGCCGGCGAGCTCATCGCCAGGCGTTTTGCCGCGCGGATCGGGGGAAAATCGCTGGACGCGGAGTTTCTGCGCGCTGACCGCTCCGCGGCGCTGGGCTTTCTGGGGCTGCCCTTTGAGGCGCCCATCTGCGCGTATCTGATGAATGCGCCGGCCACCGCCGCATATATCGCCGGTTTCTCCGGCGACCAGGCCTTCTGTGTGGAGGACGGACAGGTGCTGCATCTGACCGGCTCCGGGGAAGCGCCGGCGCCGGCGGACGTGGCGGACGAGGTGCTGGATATCTATCACCGGGTGCTGGCCAGCCCCGGCGAGATTAACGAAAAAGGAGAGCTGCTGCTGGACCTGAAGGCCTATCCCGTGGGCCTGCACTACCCGGTGAATCTGCTGCTGGGGGACCGGGCGGGCTATCCGTATCCGCTGTGCACCACCCCCAAGAGCGCTCTGGACGGCCTTGGCCGCGGTTCCTTCCGGGCCTCCGGCGGCACCCAGGTGCTGGCCACCCGGTACACGCTCCGGCCGGAGGAAAATGGGGAGCCGGTCAACCGGCAGTTCTATCTTGTGGAAAACGGCCGCCAGATCTTCTGCTCCTTTGACGTCAACGAGAACGTGGCGTCCGCCCAGTGCCTGCACAGCCAGAACCGCAGCGTCATCACCTATGAGACGGACTGCGCTCTGACAGTGCGCCGGACGATCTTCCTGCTGCCGCAGGAACAGGACATGCCCACGGCGCTGGAGGCCCAGCGGGTGGAGATCGTCAACCGCTCGGACCGGGACCGGACGCTGAAGATCGTCATGACCGGCATGTTCGGCATCGCCGACCCCAACACGGTGGCCAACGATATCGTCTACGCCAACATCGTGGCCGAGAGCGAGATCTATTACCGGGACGGCCGGCCCGCCGCCATGGCGCTGCACCACAAGCCAAAGGGATGCCAGGGCGAGAAGCGGTTCGCGGCGCTGCTGTGCGGGGGCGAGGGCTTCGACGAGTTCTGCACCAGCCTGCCGGATTTCATCGGGCGGGGCACGCTGGAGCATCCGGAGCTGGTGACCCATCTCCCCAGCCGGTACAGCCGGAAGATGGCACCGTTTTTCGCCATGGGCAAGACCTTCACGGTCAAGGCCGGCGGGACGGCGGTCGTCGACGAGTTCGTGGGCATGCTGGAGACGGACGGCGACGCGGCTCAGCAGCTGGACGGCCAGCTCGCCCGCCTGCTGGACAAGTACGCCGATCCCGCGGCTCTGGGGCGGACGCTGGCGGGCGTGGAGGCGTTCTGGGACCGCTACGGCGCCTATCTGGAGCCGGAGACGGGGGACAAGCGTCTGGACGTGTATGTGCGGCGCAACCTGCCCTTCCAGGTGCTCTATCAGACCTATGTGTCCCGGGCGTTCGCCTGGACGCAGAAGTCGTACCGGGAGACGGGCTTCCGGGAGATCCAGGACATCTATGCCTCCATGTACTATCTCTGCGCCAGCGGAAAGAGCGCGCTGGTCCGGGAGCTCATCGCCACCTGGGTCCGGAACGTGTTCGCCATGGGCTACGCCTACCACAACTTCACCTTCCGGGGCAAGGAGCCGGGGGACTGCTCGGACGACCAGCTGTGGCTCGTCCAGGCGGTGTACCGGTATGTGACCCTGACGGGGGACCGCGGGTTTCTGGAGGAGAGATTCCCCGTGGCGGGCACGGATGCGGACCGGCCGCTGTGGGACACCATCATGGCCATATTGGAATACTCCGGATTCATCTCTGTGGGTGCGCACGGCCTGCCGCTGCTGGATAAGGCGGACTGGAACGACACCCTGCGGCTGGACCGCGAGGTACTGGACGGCCCGGAAAAAGAGCGGCGCTATCGCCGCCAGCTGGAGGAAAAGGGCCAGCGCTGGGGCGCCTGGTGGGAGAACACCCTGTCCGAGAGCGTGATGAACGCCTGCCTTTTGAAGATCGCCGCCGACGAGGCGGCGGAGATGGCCGCGCTCATCGGCCGGGAGGCCGACAGCGAAAAGGCCGCGGCCATGGCCGCGCGCCTGGGGGAGAGCATGCAGGCGAACGCCTGGAAGAACGGCTGGTTCGCCCGCTGCCTCATCAACGACGGCCGGCCCTATACCTATCTCGGCGCGCCGGGGGACGGGCTCAGCCTGGACCCGGCCATCGACGGCAGCTACTACCTCAACTCCTATAGCTGGGCCATCCTGGCCAAGGTGGCCACGGAGGAACAGATCGGGTCCATGCTGGACGCGGTGGAGACCTATCTCAAGACCGACGCGGGGCTGCGGCTGTGCACCCTGGTCAATTACGACCTGCTGGGCGTGGACACCGGCACGGCGCTGTATTTCCCCGGAGACCGGGAGAACGGCGGCGTGTTCAAGCACGCGGCCATGATGGCCACGGTGGCGTCCCTGCAGGCGGCCAAGACGGTGAAGAGCGAAGCGCTGGCCCGGCGGCTGGCGGAGCTGGCGTTCTTTATGATCGGGCGCACGGTGCCCTACAGGACGCTGGACGATCCGTTCGTTTTGAAGGGCAACCCCCGTTTCTGCACCCAGTACAACAACAGCGAGACAGGGGAGAACATCGGTCCCATGCTCTCCGGCACGGCGTCCTGGCTGAGCCTGGCCGTGTATGAATTTTTGGGCGTGGATGTGCGCGCGGATGCGCTGCGCTTCGCGCCGGTGCTGCCGGCGGGCCGGGAGGAGATGGCCTATACGCTGCGCCTGGCGGACGGCACGGTCCGGGTGGAGATCACCGGCGGGCCGGACCGGTTCCGGGCAGGGGAGACGAGCGAGTATACCCTGGACGGCGCGCCCGCAGGGCCGGTGATCCCCAGACCCACGGACGGCGGGGAGCACCGCGTGAAGATCGTGCTGTGACCCGGCCGGGCGGGACCCAGGCGAGACAGATGTGCACAATGCCCCGGGGCATTGTCTGTACGGCAACAGCCGTACAGAATGAGCTCTCGGGACTGTGACGGGCCGGACGGCGGCCGGCCCGACGTTCCCATCGCACCGCCAATCTTGTTTTGGAGGGATGCTCATGCCACTAGAGAAGAAAAAGACCAGAGCGGACGCGCTGTACATACTGCACCGGGTCGCGATCCTGCTGGCCTGCGCCGCTGTGTTTTACCCGGGCTTCAACCCGGGCCGCATCACGACGCAGATCAGCCGGTACACCTCGCTGCTGACGTCCTGCGTGTCCTACCATGCGCTGGTGGGCAACCTGGGCCGGGTGCTGTCCAAGGGCATCGTGCAGGCCAGCACGTTCTATCTGCTCATGGGCGCCAGCATCATGATGGTGGTAGGCATCATCCTGGCGGCGGTAGGCGGCTGTATGTCCGTGGGCAACAACCTGATGCGCCGCAAGGGCCTGCGCTATCCGCTGGCCGGCTCCGCGCTGATGGCGGGGGGCCTGGTGGGCATCTACGTTGCCTACACCCAGATCGTGGCGGCCGACTCCAGCCGCGTCCCGCCCAACATCTCCCCGGGCTTTTATCTCTTCATCGCGCTGACCGCGGTCATCCTGCTGACTACCCTGGCGCTGATGGGGCGCAAGCAGAGCGAGCCGCTGGAGGAGAAGCTGGGGATGCAGGAGGAGTACCACCTGTTTTTGCTGTTCCTGCCGTTTTTGGCGCTGGCGTTCGTG
>CANQOA010000015.1 GCA_947625355.1 uncultured Oscillospiraceae bacterium
GTCAGCCGGGCCACCTTGTCGTCCTTGGCGATGCCGGTCACTTTCATCTCTTCCATGTTCTTGGTAACCTCCTTGACTTTTGTACCCGGCGCCCTCACAAGGGAGGAGAGCACCTCCAGCTCCACGCCGTACCGCTTGGCCAGCTGTACGGACCGGTTCATCAGTACCTGCGCGCCCATGCTGGCCAGCTCCAGCATCTCGTCGTAGGTGATCTCCTCCAGCTTCCGGGCCCCCGGCACCTTCCGCGGGTCGGCGGTATAGACGCCCTCCACGTCGGTGAAGATCTGGCACTTGTCCGCGTGCAGGGCCGCCGCCAGAGCCACGGCGGTGGTATCGCTGCCGCCCCGGCCCAGGGTGGTGTAGTCGTCGAATTTGTTCACGCCCTGGAACCCGGCCACCAGCACGATGCGCTTTTTGTCCAGCTCCCGGCGCAGCCGCTCCGCGTCCACCCGGCGGATGCGGGCAAAGCCGTAGGCCGCGTCCGTATGGATGCCCACCTGCCAGCCGGTGAGGGATACCACCGGCAGGCCCATGCCCTCCAGACACATGGCCATCAGGGCGATGGACTGCTGCTCGCCGGTGGACAGAAGCATATCCAGCTCCCGCTTGGAGGGATCCGGATTGATCTCCGCCGCCTTTTCCAGCAGGTCATCGGTGGTGTCGCCCTGGGCGGACAGGACCACCACGGTCTCGTTGCCCTCCAGGAAGGTCTCGGCGATGATCCCGGCCACGTTGCGGATGCGCGCGGCGTCGGCCACGGAGGAACCGCCGAATTTTTGTACGATCAGCATATATATCAGGTCTCCTTATTCTGTCAATGGGGGCTCGCGCCCCTCCATACTATGCCAGCACCCGGTATGCGGCCCGTCCGTCCACGGCGGCCAGGCGCGCCTCCAGCGCCCGGCGGTCCATGGGGCCGGTGATGAAGCCGCACTCGCCGCTGACGCCATAGACCGGCGCGGCGCCGGGGAATGCGCCGGCGGCGTCCTCCGGGGCGCACTGGGCGCGGACATACCACCGGGAGCACAGCGCCTCCGCCGGCAGCAGCTTTCCGTTGGGCGCGCCCAGGTCCGGGATCATGGGGCTGCCCATATGCCGGACCGCGTCGGCGATGTCCGCCGCCACGGCGCTGGCGGTGGGATGGGCGCCCGCGCCGGGGCCGCACAGCACCACCTCGCCCACGGCGCTGCCCCGGATGGCGCAGGCGTTCATTACGCCGTTCACCGACGCCAGGATGTGGTCCTGAGGGATCAGATGGGGCTCCACGAAGGCAAAGCAGCCGTCCTCCGCCCGGGCGGCCCGGCCCAGCAGCTTCACCGTATAGCCCAGCGCGTGGGCCAGCTCCAGGTCAGCCGGCGTGACAGAGGTGATGCCTCTGGTGGGGATGGCCGTCACGTCCAGGTTGCCGCCGAAGGACAGGTCCGCTAGGATGGCGGTCTTGCGGCAGGCGTCGATGCCCTCCACGTCGGCGGTGGGGTCCGCCTCGGCATAGCCCAGCTCCTGGGCCTTTTTCAGCGCGTCGGCAAAGGTCTGGCCCTGGGTGTCCATGGCGGTCAGGATGTAGTTGGTGGTGCCGTTGAGGATGCCGTACACCTCGTCGATGCGGTTGGCCGCCAGGCACCGGCACAGGGGCCGCAGCAGGGGGATGCCTCCGCCCACGCTGCCCTCGAAGAGGTAGCTGACGCCATGCTCCTTTGCCAGGGCCGCCAGCTCCGCCCCATGGACCGCCACCAGCTCCTTGTTGCTGGAGACCACGCTCTTGCCGGCCAGGATGGCCCGGCGGGAGTACTCATAGGCCGCGCCCACGCCGCCGATGACCTCCGCCACTACGGCCACGTCGGGGTCGCTCTCGATCACGGCGAAATCCCGCACCAGCTTGTCCCGCCAGGGACTGTCCGGATAGTCGCGGCGTACCAGGATATAGCCCAGCTCCATGCTCTGGCCCGCGGCGGCGGCCAGCTTTTCCTTCTGGTCCGCCATGACCTCCGCCAGGCCGCCGCCGACCGTGCCGAAGCCCAGTATCGCGTATTTTATCATATGTATGCTCCTTTTCAGCCCGCCGCCACAGCGGCCTTGATCACGCCGTCGATGGCGCGCAGCGTGCCCAGCAGCGCCTCGGCGGTGGTGTCCAGCGCGGCCAGGTCCGCCGTGATCGTCACCGGCGCGGCCCCGTTGGTGGGGATGCCCTGATTGATGGTCAGGATATTGGCCCCCGTGTCGGCGAACACGGACAGCACCTCGCTGAGCAGGCCCATCTGGTGGCGCAGCATGATTTGGAAGGTGACGATGCGCCCGCCGGCGATGCTCTGGAAGGGCATGACGGAATTCTTATACTTATAGTATGCGGAGCGGGAGATGCCCACCCGCTCGGCGGCCTCCGCCACGGTCTGGGCCCGGCCGGTGTCCAGAAGCTCCCGGGCCTGGGTCACCCGGATGAACACCTCCGGCAGGGCGTCGCCGTCCACCAGATAAAACTTCCCTCGGCCGCTGTTATCCATTGGAATGTCCCCCTTGTGTGGTCAAATGTCCACGTGCCGTGAATGTTATCATGTTTAAACATGATATGCAAGGGTATTTTAAAAATTGATATTTTTCCTGTCAGGACGCACAAAACCCCCGGCTCCAAAAGGGGGCCGGGGCGTGTAAAATGTCAGATGCTGCCTACGAAAAAAACCGGGCATTTTGCGGGAAACGGGCCGGGACAGGCGCGCCGCGGGAGACGGGCGAAACGGAGACCGGCCGCGCCATTTATGGCGCGGCCGGCCCGGTCTCACTGGATCTCGATCTGGTGCTGCTGGGGGATGACCTCCGGAAGCTTGGGGAGAGTCAGCTTCAGCACGCCGTTCACGTACTCGGCCGTGATGGCGCCGGCGTCCACGCCGGAGACCTCGAAGCGGCGCTCCACGGTGGAGTTGGTGCGCTCCCGGCGGATATAGCCGTCGTCGGACTGCTCGTTGGTCTGGTGCTCGGCCCGGACGGTGAGCACGCCCTCCTTCATGCTGACGCTCAGCTCGCTCTTGTCATAGCCGGGCAGCTCGGTCTCGATGGTGAAGGCCTTGTCGGTCTCCCGGATGTCCGTGGCGGCGGCGTGGGCCACCGTGCCGAAAAATTCCTGGAACGGGTCCCAGTTGCTGCCGGACGCGTAAGGGTGGCTGTTCACAAAGGGGATCATATCAAACATTGTTTTGTACCTCCGTATCTTTGATTTGTCTGTATCATACACATAATTTGTGAACAAATTTATGTGTATATCGTGAACGAATTGTAAATATTAGCACTCAAATAATGCGAGTGCTAAATCCTTGATCCGTCCCCTGGTCAGTATATCCGCCGGGGCGGGAACGATTGCGGATCGGCGTTGTAAAATGCCGGCGGACATGGTACAATAGCGGCAAAGCCGCTATTGTACCTCAAAATACCAGTCGTGCTCCCGGCATGCGCCGGAACCGCACGACATGGTAAAATGTGGCCAGATGCTTTGACAAGGAGGTCCCTTTGTATGAAACCGATGCTTGTGATCATGGCCGCGGGGATGGGCAGCCGGTTCGGCGGGCTGAAGCAGATGACCGCCGTGGACGGCGCCGGACAGGTGATATTGGACTACTCCGCCTATGACGCGCGGCAGGCCGGCTTTGAAAAGGTGGTCTGCGTGATCAAAAAAGAGATCGAGGCGGACTTTCGCGCCGCGGTGGGGGACCGGATCGGCCGGGGATGCGAGCTCCATTACGCCTTCCAGGACCTCCATGACCTGCCGGCGGGGTTCTCCGTCCCCTCCGAGAGGACCAAGCCCTGGGGCACGGCCCACGCGGTCTACGCTGCCCGCGCGCTGATCGACCGGCCCTTCGCCGTGATCAACGCGGACGATTTCTATGGCCGGGGCGCGTTCCGGGCCCTGTATGATTTCCTGTCCGGGGCGGGAGACGAGCGCACCCACGCGCTGGTGGCCTACGACTTGAAAAATACGCTGACGGAAAACGGCACGGTGGCCCGCGGCGTCTGTACCGCCGATGACAGCGGATACCTGGCCACGGTCACGGAGCTGACCGCCATCCAGGGTCCCCCGGAGGCGCCCTCCTATACGCTGGACGGGGGCCAGAACTGGACGGCCCTGGCGCCGGACACGCCGGTGAGCCTCAATACCTGGGGCTTCCGCCGGGGCTTTATGGACGCCATCGGAGAAGAGCTGGTGAAGTTCCTGCGGGAGGTCATGCCGAAAAACCCCGCCAAGGCGGAATTTTTCCTGCCAAGCGTGGTGAACGCCTGCCTGGCGGCAGGCACGGCCCGGGTGAAGCTGGTGCCCACGGACGAGGTCTGGCACGGCGTCACGTATCGGGACGATCTGCCGGCCCTTCAAGCGGCCCTTGCCGAGATGCGGGCCGCCGGGAAGTACCCCGAGCGCCTGTGGGAGGCTTGAGCGGGCGCGGCGAAGCAAAAGTCATGACACAGCGGCATTCGGCGCTCACGCCGGATGCCGCTGTGATATTTTATCAAGATCGGGTGCCGCGCGGATCATCGGATGTCCTTCCCGCAGTACCGGCAGTACGCCATGACGGCCCCGGCGGCGGCAAACAGCATGCCCGCCGCCACGGGCCCGGCGTCCAGACACCCGCCGGCGAGGATATCCGCGCCCTCGCAGTAGCTGAAGGGCGTGATATACCGGAGGGGGCCCGCCCGATCCGTCATGTTGGCGATCAGCTCCAGGGAGTACAGCGCGGCGGCGAGCCCGATGCCGATCCCGGCGCCGCCCCGGCGCAGGAACGCCGACAGGCCGACGCAGACGCACCCCAGCTCGATGTGAAGCAGGGCGTAAGCGCCATGCAGCAGCAGGATCTCCCGCCAGGGAACGGCCTCCCCGATCAGCCGGATCGACAGCAGCGCCGCCCCCAGCGCCGCCAGGTCCAGCGCGGCGATCTGCGCCAGGACCGCCGCCAGCTTTTCGGCGACGACGCGGCCTCGGGATATGGGGTGGGTCAGCAGCAGGTCCGCCGTGCGGCCCCGCTCCTCCTTGGAGAGGACCGAGGCGCCGGTGAGGGAGGCGAAAAACGCCCCGCCCAGCCCCAGGATGGTCCCGCTCTCCACAGCGTAGAACCCGGTCAGGGTCCCCACACGCAGCCGATCCATCCCGAACGCGGCGGTAAAGCTGCCCATGGAGGCGAACGCCTCGCTCACAGCGGCCATCTGCGAGCGCATCCCGGGGAACAGGAACACACAGACGGCCAGCAGGGCCGCGATGGAGCCGGCCCATATCGCGAGGGCGGCCCTGCCCTGCCACAGCTCATGCCGGACGATGGTCATATCTCGGTCCCTCCTGATAGTAATGCAAAAACACCTCTTCCAGATCCGGCTCGGAGACGGTCAGCTCGCGCACGTCCCCTTCCGCCAGCGCCGAGAGCAGCGCCGCTATGTCCCCGCTGAACAGGAAGTCGGCGCCGTCCGGGGATGGGTGCAGGTCCCGGACGCCGTCCAGCGCGTCCAGCCGGACGCGGCCCTGAACGCGGACTCGCTTGGCCCCGGCGCGGGCCAGCTCCGCCACGCTGCCCCCGGCGATGAGGGAGCCCTCCCGGATGAAGGCGGCGTGGGTGCAGCTGCGCTGGATCTCCGAGAGGATGTGGCTGGAGAGGAACACGGTCGCGCCCCGCTCGTGGCGCTCCCGGAGAACGGCGAAAAACTCCCGCTGGATCAGCGGGTCGAGCCCCGCCGTGGGCTCGTCCAGGATGAGCAGCTCCGGCTCGTGCTGCAGAGCGCAGACGATGGCGGTCTTTTTCCGGCCGCCGAGGGAGAGCTCGTCGATTCTTTGGGAGGGGTCCAGCCGCAGCCGCTCGCACAGCCGCGCCGCCGTCCGCCGGCAGTCCCGCCGGCGCAGCCCGGCGGACAGCCGCAGCGCGTCCCCCGCCCGCATGCCGGGCCAGAACGCGGCCTCCGACGGCAGATACCCCACCCGCGCCAATATCTTTTCCCGGTCCCTCGCGATGTCCAGACCGAAGATCTCCGCCCGGCCGGCGCTGGGCCGGAGGAGGCCCAGGAGCGTGCGGATGAGCGTGGACTTGCCCGCCCCGTTGGGCCCGATGAAGCCGAAAAAGTCTCCCTGCCGGACCGTCAGACTGACGTTCTCGATGCCCCGCGCCTTGCCGTAATGCTTGGTCAGGCCCTCTGTTTTGATGGCGTCCATGGCCTCACTCCCTTCGCAGATAGACGCTCTTCCAGAACGCCATGAGCCGGGTGAAATCCCGTTCCAGCAGCTCCATGTCCACGTCTCCCCGCTGGACCATCTCCCACAGGTACCCCTCCGAGGCCCAGTACATCTCCCGGTACATCATGGGGATGTCCAGCCCGGGAATGAACTGCGCCGGGTCCAGATTCAGCCGGGCCCGGTCCGCCTTGAGGCTGAAGTACCGGTGATAGCTCTCCTGGATGGCGGCGCTGATCTCCGGGTCCTTCTCGTAGAAAGCGCGGATGGTGAAGTTGGCGATATCGGGGCATTGGCGGATGAGCTCCATCTTGGCCCGCATCCCGCGCTCCATGCTCACGAAGAGCTCCTCCTGGGCATAGCAGCCGTATCGCGTCAGGACCTCGATGGTCATCTGGGCGCACCGGTCCCATAAAAACAGGTACAGCTCCTTTTTGTTGCGAAAGTAGTGGAACAGCAGGCTCTTGCTGATCCCCGCCTCGGCGGCGATCTCGCTCATAGGGCTGTTTTTATAGGAATTCTGCGAGAACACGCGGTAACCCGCGTTCATGATGGCCTGCTGCTTTTCCTGGGGCAGGGAAAAGAATCTCTCGTTCATAGCGCACCTCCGCTGACCGGCCGGTCAAGGGGATTCTATCTCCGTTGACCGATTTTGGGAAGACCCCTCCTTCCGGAAAGGCGGTGTGTCCGCGCTTTACAAGCGCGGGAGAGCAGGGTATAATCTGGTATGTATCAAGATGACGAAAAAGGAGCGGCCGACCATATCAGATGCTGACCTATGACCTGCAGAAGCGGGGGCGGAGCCCCCTCTATTATGCCCTGTACCGCGCCATCCGGGAGGACATCGCCGCCGGGACCCTGCCGCCGGGAGAGAAGCTGCCCTCCAAGCGGGCGCTGGCCGAGCACTTGGGCGTGAGCGTGGTGACGGTGGAGGGGGCCTACCGGCAGCTCATCGACGAGGGATACGTGTCCTCCCGGGAGCGGAGCGGGTTCTATGTCCGGGCGGTCGGCGCGGAGAGGATCGGCCCGGCCCCTGGCCGGGAGCCGCTGCGGCTGCTGCCGGAGGAGCCGGCCTCCGCCGGGACGGATTTTCCCTATTCCCTGTGGTCCAAGACCCTGCGCCGCGTCATCTCCGATCAGGGGAGCCGCCTGGCGGACCGGCCGCCCAACGAGGGCTGCGCCGTGCTGCGCAACGCCATCGCCCGGTACCTGCTGCGCTACCGGGGGATGTATGCCCAGCCGGAGCGGATCGTGGTGGGGTCCGGCTCGGAGCAGCTGTACGGCTTCGTGGCCCGGATGCTGGCGGGGCGGACCTTTGCCATCGAGTGGCCCTCCTATGGCCAGATCGAGGCGGTGTATAAAGGCGCGGGCGCGGCGGTGGAGCGGCTGCCCATCGGCGCGGCGGGCATCGAGAGCGGCGCCCTGGCCGCGGCGACGGCCCAGGTGCTGCACGTGACCCCCTTCCACAGCTGGCCTACCGGCGTCACCGCCCCCGCCGCCAAGCGGTATGAATACCTCCAGTGGGCGGCCGCCCGCCCGGGCCGGTATATCGTGGAGGACGACTTCGACAGCGAGTTTTTCATGCCCGGCAAGCCTCTGGAGAGCCTGTATTCCATGGACGAGCGGGGCGCGGTGATCTATCTGAACACCTTCTCCCGGAGCCTGGCCCCTTCCATGCGCATGGGGTACATGATCCTGCCGGAGGCGCTGCTGCCGGATTACCGGGAGCGGGTGGGGATGTACTCCTGCTCGGTGCCGGTGCTGGAGCAATACGCCCTGGCGGCGTTTTTGGACGAGGGCCACTTTGAACGCCATCTGAACCGGGTCCGCCGCCGGCGGGAGCGGACAGAATAGGACACGCCTGCCGCGAAACGAGGTTTCGCGGCAGGCGCTTTTTTGGTTTTATGAGCCGGTGGAGGTGTAGTGCCGCACGCCCAGCCGCCAGAGGGCCAGGCAGGGGATCAAAAACAGCAGCGACACCGGCGGCAGCAGGCCGTACTGCCATGGCCCCCGGTCCAGCAGATACTGCAGCGGCCAGTGCTGGATCAGCGCCAGCGGCACGAGCGCCGTCAGCAGCCACAGCACACCCCTGCCGTACACCCCGAAGGGGTATTTGCCGTATTCCCGGGCCCCGTCGGTGAAGATGTTCATCACCTCCAGCCCCTCCAGGGTGAAGAAGCACAGGGCGGCGTAGATGAGGAACAGCCCGAAGAACACGCCGGCCCCGCACAGGATCATCAGCGCGAATACCGCCGCCTTGCCAAAGGTCCACGCCACCGCGCCGGCCCGGATGGCCCACACCGCCATCGCGGCCGCCTGGAGCAGGCGGGAGGCCACGGTGAGCTTCAGGTCCTGGCATATGACCTGGGCCACCAGGGACCGGGGCCGGACCAGGATGCGGTCGAACTGGGCCTGGCGCAGGATGCGGGGGAAGGCGTCGAAGCCCCGGGCGAAGCACTCCGCCAGGGATGTGGCCGCCAGGATGACCGCGTAGCACAGCGCCAGCTGGGGCAGGGTGTAGCCGCCGATGTCGCCGAACCGTTCCAGCAGGAACGTCACCCCCAGAAAGCAGTTGAGGGCGATGAGCAGATGGCCCAGGCAGCTGAGGAAAAAGGACGTCTTATAGGTCATGGCGCTCTTGACGTGGATGGCCAGAAATCGCAGATAGAGTCTCATGGCTCATCCTCCCGCCACGGCCGTCCGGCGCAGACCGGCCCGCATGAGGACCCAGCCGCCGGCGATCAGCACCGCCGCCCAGAACAGCTGCAAGCCCATGGCCCGGGGGATGTCCGCCCCGGCGATATCCCCGCCGAAGATGCGCAGCGGCACGTTCTGCATGGCCCCGAAGGGGGACAGCTCCGCGATCCGCCGCAGGCCCGCCGGCAGGAAGGGCAGCGGCACGATGGCGCCGCCCAGCAGGTCCGCCGCCGCCGTGGCGACCACCTGGACCCCGTTGGGGTCCGTCAGGTGGAAGGTGAGCGCGTACAGGAACATCACCATCCCACAGACCACCAGCATCATCAGCCCGGCGGACAGCAAAAACAGCCCGAATACCGCCGGCGATACGGTCAGCCGCAGGCCGTATGGCGCGGGGACGAGGCTCCCCAGCAGCACCACCGGCGGCAGGCGCAGCAGCGCCCGGCCCAGCCGCAGCGCCAGGGACCGGGTCATCCACATCCCGTACAGGTCCATGGGCCGGATCAGCTCATAGGCCACGTCGCCGGTGCGCACGGACTGGATCAGCTCCTGCTCCCACTGCCACAGGGCGAACAGGGTCAAAAACGCCTGCTGCAGCCAGACATAGGACGCCAGGGCCTGCATGCCCATGGGGAACCGCTCCGGATGCTCCAGCCAGAAGGCCCGGTAGATGAGGATCTCCATGGCGCCCCATACGAACTGGGTGCTCAGCCCCGCCAGCGCCGCCGTCCGGTATTGCAGGCCGGCCATCAGGCGCATTTTGAAGAAGGAGAGATACTTTTTCATCCTGTCCCGCCTCCTCTCACAGCCCGAACCGGCGGTACAGGTCCGCCACCGATTCCTCGGTGGAGAGGTTCTCCCCGGCCATGGCCCGGATCTGGGCCGTGCTGCCGTCCAGCAGCAGCCGCCCCTTGCCGATGAGCAGCACCCGGGAGCACAGCGCGTCCACGTCCTGCATGTCGTGGGTGGTGAGCACCACCGTGGTGCCGCACAGCCGGTTCTGCTCCAGAATGAACTGGCGCACCTTCAGCTTGCTCACCGCGTCCAGCCCGATGGTGGGCTCGTCCAGGAAAAGCACCTGGGGCGAGTGGAGCAGCGCCGCCGCGATCTCGCAGCGCATCCGCTGGCCCAGGGAGAGCATCCGGGCCGGGGTCCTTAAAAGGTCCCCCAGGTCCAGCAGCGCCGTCAGCCGGTCCAGGGTCCGGCGGTACTGCGCCTGGGGCACCCGGTAGATGTCCCGCAGCAGCGCCATGGAGTCCGCCACCGGCACGTCCCACCAAAGCTGGCTGCGCTGGCCGAACACCACCCCCAGCCGGGCGACATGCTTTTTCCGGTCCTCCCAGGGGACCAGGCCGTTCACCGTGCACACGCCGCTGTCGGGCCGCAGGATGCCGCTGAGGATCTTGACGGTGGTGCTCTTGCCCGCGCCGTTGGGGCCGATGTAGCCCACGATCTGCCCGTCGGGGATGGTGAAGCTCATCTCCCGCAGGGCGGGGATCAGGTCGTACTGGCGGGAGATCAGGCTCTTTACCGCGCTGCCCAGGCCCGCCTCCCGCCGCCGGACCCGGTATGTCTTGTTCACACCTCGCATTTCTATCATGGTCGTTCGCTCCTTTTCTGAAATGGCCCCGGCTCGGTCAGACCAGCGGAAGGCATTGGGCACCTTCATGGCCTTAAGGACGGCGGGAAATATTTCATCAGGAACCGCGCGGGCGGCAACGTGCCCCTCCTGCGCCAGACAAAATATCCTCTTCTCACCCGAAAAAGGGCAAAAAGGAAGCTCATTATAAGACCGCCGGCCATCCGCTGTCAAGCGTTTTTTGCGCGTCCGCGGCGGCACAGCGGTCATTTTTCGACCGGTCCGTGTCGGATATTGTCGAAGGATGTAAAATTATGTAAACAAAAAACCCCGCTGTTTTACCGGTTTTCTGTTGCAATAGAGCGGTCGTTATGGTAAATTGTAAAAGCTGACGCAACGAGTTGCAAGAGAGAAAGGCGGCCCGAATTTCATACAGGAGGAAACGTTCATGGAAACTACGACGCGCATTCTCATTGCCGATCCCGGCGAGGACTTCCGAAAAATGCTGGCGGAGGTCATGAATGGAGAGGAGGACCTCCAGGTCGTGGGAGCGGCCGGAGACGGACAGGAGGCGCTGGCGATGGCGGAAAAACTGCGCCCCGATGTCCTGGTCACGGACTTGGTGCTGACGCATCTGGACGGGGTGGGCCTGCTGGCCGCGCTGAAGGAGCGTGAGGACGCCCCGGCGGCCATCGTCCTGTCCGGCTTTTTCAATGACAAGACCGTGTCTGCCTGCGCGGAGCTGGGGGCGTATTACTTCATCCCAAAGCCCTGCGACGTGCCGGCCCTGCTGACCCATGTCCGCCAGGTGGCCGCCGGCCGGCGCCGCCCCGGACAGGCTCCCTCCCAGGGGGTGGCCATGGCGCCGCTGCCCAAGGAGCCCAGTCTGGAGGCGGTGGTCACCGACATCATCCACGAGATCGGCGTGCCCGCCCATATCAAGGGGTACCAGTATCTGCGGGAGGCCATCATCCTCACCGTCAACGACATGGAGGTCATCAACGCCGTCACCAAGGTGCTCTATCCCGCCGTGGCGAAGAAATTCGCCACCACCCCCAGCCGGGTGGAGCGGGCCATTCGCCACGCCATCGAGGTGGCCTGGGACCGGGGCGACCTGGAGACGCTGCAGAAGTTCTTCGGCTATACCGTGTCCAACATCAAGGGCAAGCCCACAAATTCCGAATTCATCGCCATGATAGCGGACAGCCTCACTTTGGGGCGGAAGTCAGGACAAGCGTGAGAAAAGCCGCGTATACGCGGACGCCCCCGGACCCTGGTCCGGGGGTATTGCTTTGCAAAAATACCCATGGTAATATATACTTGTGATATAAACCGATCTTACTGTGAGCGCGGCCACGATACGCGGACCGAAACGCTTGCATGGTCTCCGACCGGAGGGGCGAGATATCATAAGACGATATGAACAGAAAGAGAGGACTACGATATGCCGGCTATAGCGAGATTTGTTTCTTTCGACGGAGTGGTCGCGTTCTCCGAACGGGTCATGAAGCTCCAGAAGCGCGACCAGGAGGCGATAATGATCCCGCTCGACGACGTTGTATCCGTCAGAGTGAGGCGGCCCCAGGAGGATTCGGACGGATTCATCAGAATCGAGACAGCGGACGGTAAGCGGTACAGGATCTTTTTCGAGGATGACCAGCTGCAGGAGGCTGTGCAATTCAAGAGGTGCTTTGAAGATACAGTGTCGGACGGAGAAGATGAAACGACGGCGCCGCTCCCGGAAAAGGCGGTCTCTCCCCGTCCGGAGCGTCAAAGCCGCTATGAGGGAAACGCCCGGCCAGCCCGTGCAAATCCCGGAAGCGCGCCGAGAAAACCGATATTCAAAAGATGGTGGTTTTGGGTTGCCTGCGCTGTCTTAGTCATCGGTATAGTCGGGATCATTGCAGGCGGACCGGGCAAAAAAGACGATACCGCCGCTGGCGCCGGCGCCAAAGTGTCGCAGTCGGGAGCATCCGGTGATGGTCAGTCCGCCCCGGGGCAGACCGGCGGCGCGGTGGACGTAGGAGACTATGCCGTCGAGATCAAAGACGCCTTTTTGGCGACGGATTACGAAGGAAAACCGGCATTGGTCGTGACATATACATGGACCAATAATAGCAGCGAGACGACCAGCGCGATGGCGTCGCTTCTCGAAAAGGCTTTTCAAGACGGCATAGAGCTGGAACACGCGACCATGGGAGATGTCGAAGGTTATGACGGGGAAGCGGAGTGGAAAGATATCCGCCCTGGCGTGTCCCTGGATGTTGATATGGCATTTTCTCTTAGAAGTGAATCTGACGTAGAAGTAGAAGTAAGTAATTGGCTTAATACTTATGACCCGGCAGTAAAGACATTTAGTCTGGGCAGCCCTTGAATGGGGGCCGGCCAGCTGCGCGGCAAGGCGGGGATGAGAAAAACCCCAATGAAACAGCAACAGGAACATAAAAAGACCGGGGCGCGAAAGCGTCCCGGTTTTTTATCAATCAAACTACTATTGTTTAAAATATGTATCGAAGTAATTGCCGTCGCCGGAGGGGGGAGGCGGCTGCTGAGGAGCGTCGTCATACCGGCCGTCGCGGCCGCCGTCATAGACGCCGGGGTCGTCGTAGTAGTCATCCTCCGTGTCGCCGGGATCGTCCAGCCACTCCGCCTCCTGCTGGGCCTGGGAGATGGCCCGGTCCTTGCGGGCCACCCGCAGGCTGTGCAGGTGGCGCAGCCGCTGGATGAGGTAGATGAGCACCAGCAGCAGATAGATCGCCAGCACGATGATCAGCACGGTGACGATCTGCCGGATGGCCGGATTGCGGGGCAGTCCCTCGATCTGGGTGCGCATGTATTCCAGACGGGATATCTCCGAGGTGGAGGCGGCCACCAGGCGGGAGGTGCCATACTCCACCCCGTCCATGTACACGGTGACCTCGCCCAGATGCTCGCCCGCGGCGATGGGCGCGGTGAGGGTGCGGCCCTCGGCCTCATGCAGATAGGTGACCGAGTAGGAGATGTCGCCCAGCTCCTGGTCGTTTTGCAGGATCACAGAGATCTGGGTCTCGGGCCGGACGCCCACATTGGCGGGATTGCCCAGCTCCACGGGCAGGGTGGCCAGCGTGGCGGTGGAGCTGAGGATGCTGCGGTAGCTGAAGTTGGCAAAGACCCAGTCGAAGAGGGTCACCGCGTCCCGGAACTGGTCGCCGTTGGAGGGGCAGCCCAGGACCACGGCGATGATATTCATGTCGTTCCAGTTGGCGGCGGCCACCAGGCACTGGCCCACCTCGGGGGAGTAGCCGGTCTTAAGGCCGTATGCCTCGGGATAATAGTAGTCGCTGCCGGGGGTCAGCAGGGCGTTGATGTTGGTCAGGGTCCGGGTCCCGGCGGCCTCCGTGGCCTCCACGGTATAGCCGGAGGAGCCGCACACTGCCAGCACCGGGGCGCTGGATACCAGCTCCCGGGAGATCAGTGCCAGGTCATGGGCGGAGGAATAGTGGCCTTCGGCGGCCTGGCCGTTGGGGTTGGCGAAGTGGGAGTTGGTGCAGCCCAGCTCCGCGGCGCGCTCGTTCATGGTGGCCACGAAGTTCTCCACCGTGCCGCCCACGTGTTCGGCCAGGATGATGGATGCGTCCGAGGCCGAGAGCAGCAGCGAGCAGTACAGCAGGTCCTCCACCGTCAGCGTCTCGCCGGGCACGATGGCCGGATTGGCCGTGGCGGCGGAGTCGCTCAGATAGCTGCGGAAATTCTCCGACGCGGTCACGTCGTCCACCAGAGAGATGTTGCGCAGATCGATCTGCTCCGCCACCAGCAGCGAGCTCATCAGCATGGTCAGCCCGCCGGGGGCGAAGGCCTGGTCGCCGTTCAGCTCGTACAGCACGTCGCCCGTGTCCGCGTCCATCAGCACCGCCGCCTGGGCGGACACCACCGGATCGTCCAGCGCGAGGGCGGGGACGGGCAGCAGCGCGGTGAACAGCGATATGATGAGAAGAAGAGACAGCAGCTTGAATTTTTTCATGTCATTCTCCGAGAAAGTATGGTATGATGTACAAAACACGGTCCGCTTTTATTATAGAAAAAAAACCGGGGAAAAGCAACTGCTATCTTTATTAATTCTTTTATGCAAAATCTGGGGAAAAAGAGAGCGCCCACGCCCGGGCGGATTGCCCTTTGGGCGGCGACGGCGGCCCTGGCGGCGGTCACGGTGGCGTGCACGGTGCTGGACGGCGGCGCCCGTCCCATGGAGACGGCGCCTGTGGACGCCGCGCTGGGCGCGGACCAGCGGGGCCTGGACCTGAATGCCGCCACAGTGGAGGAGCTGGACGAACTGCCCGGCATCGGTCCGGCGCTGGCGGAGCGGATCGTGGCCTGGCGGGAGGAAAACGGGCCCTTTGCCGGGCCGGAGGACATACAGGCCGTGTCGGGCATCGGCCCGGCCACGGCGGAGGCCATAGCGCCGTATATCGAGTGGGGATGGGGAGCGAGGCATGAAGATACTGGTGGTGGACGACGAAGAGCTGCTGGTCAAGGGGATCAAGTTCAACCTGGAGAACGAGGGCTACGAGGTGGATGTGTGCTACGACGGCCAGACCGCCGTGGACATGGCCCAGACCGGCGGCTACAGTCTGATCCTGCTGGACCTGATGATGCCGAAGCTGGACGGCCTGGCCGCCTGCATGAAGATCCGGGAGTTCTCCACGGTGCCGGTCATCATGCTCACGGCCAAGAGCGAGGACACCGACAAGCTCATCGGCTTTGAGTACGGCGCGGACGATTACATCACCAAGCCCTTCAACATCCTGGAGCTGAAGGCCCGCATCCGGGCGCTGCTGCGCCGGGCCAACCTCCAGAGCGGCCAGGAGCCGGGGGACCGGATCACCCGCGGGCCCGTCACCCTTGACCGCTCCCGGCGGTCTGTGCTGGTGGACGGCCGGCCGGTGGAGCTGACGGTGAAGGAGTTCGACCTGGTGGAGCTGCTGATGCGCACGCCGGGGAAGGTATACTCCCGGGAGAACCTGCTGGACCTGATATGGGGCTACGACTATCAGGGCGACATCCGGACGGTGGACGTGCATGTGCGTCGTCTGCGGGAGAAGCTGGAGCGCAACCCGGCGAAGCCGGCTTGCATCATCACCAAGTGGGGCGTGGGGTACTATTTCAAGGAGTGACAGAAAACAGAAAAAGCGGGAAAAGCGCGCGGAGAAGAAGGCGCGGCGGGCGCGAAAACAGCCGGCCAGGCGCGGGCTGTCGGTGCGCACGAAGCTGGCCGCGGCGTTCTCGCTGTTCACGGCGGGGCTGCTGCTGTTTTTGAACATCTATCCCATCCGCGCGTGCCAGGATATGGTGTTCACCGTCAAGCAGAGCGCCTTGCTGTCCCAGAGCGCGGCGGTCTCCGGGACCCTGGCGTCCCTGGAGACACTGACGGAGGAGACGGTGGCCCAGGCCATGGCGGGGCTGGACACGGCCCCGGTGACCCGGATGCTGGTCGCCGACCGGGACGGGCGCATCCTCTATGACACGGACCGCGCCGACAGTGCCGTCGGCCGCTATGGCCTGCTGACGGAGCTGGCCGGCGCGCTGGAGGGGCGGGCCCGGTTCACCTGCGCCTATTCCGCCGACGAGGGGGCCTTTATCAGCCGGGCCGCCGCGCCGGTCCTGACCGGGGGGACCGTGGCGGGCGCGGTGTTCCTCTACGATCAGGACGCCGCCCAGGGGAGGCTCGTCGAGGGCCTGCGGCGGGACCTGGCCAACGCCTCGGCGATCTTCGGCGGCGCGGGACTGGTGATCATCGTGCTGCTTTCCACCACCCTGACCCGGCGCATCAAGCGGCTCACCACCGCCATGGGCGTGGTCCGGCGGGGGGACTACAGCTACCGCATCCCCGTGCGGGGCCGGGACGAGCTGGCCCGGCTGAGCTCGGAGTTCAACGTGCTCACCGGCCGCCTGGAGAGCACCGAGGAGGCCCGGCGCCGGTTCGTGTCCGACGCCTCCCATGAGCTGCGCACGCCCCTGGCCGCCATCCGGCTGCTGTCGGACAGCATCGCCCAGGCGGACAATATGGACCCCGGCACCATGCGGGAATTCTCCCACGACATCGCCGTGGAGGCTGACCGGCTCCAGCGCATCACGGAAAAGCTCATGAGCCTGTCGAAGCTGGACTCCGGTACCACGGACCGCCCGCGGGAGCCGGTGGATCTGAAGATCGTGACGGAGCGGACGCTCCATCTGCTGGAGCCGCTGGCGGCGGCCCAGCAGGTCACCATCGCCACCGACTTGGACGAGGGGTGCATCGTGGAGGCGGCGGCGGACGACTTGTACCAGATCGTGTTCAACCTGACGGAGAACGGTTTGAAATACAATGTCCCCGGCGGCCGGGTGGAGCTGCGGCTGCGGGCGGAGTCCGGCGCCGTGGTGCTCACCGTCGCGGACACGGGCATCGGCATCCCGGAGGCGGATCTGAGCCACATCTTCGACCGGTTCTACCGGGTGGATAAGGCCCGGTCCCGGGCCTCCGGCGGCAGCGGCCTCGGGCTGGCCATCGTCCATGACGCGGTGGCGGCCAACGGCGGTACCGTCTGGGCCGCCCATCGGGCCCAGGGGGGCACAGTGTTCACCGTCACGTTCCGCCTGTGGAAGAAAAAGAGGGGGCGGCGATGAAAAAGCGCGTTTTTATCCTGGCCCTGATCCTGGCTCTGCTGCTGGGAGGCTGCTCCTGGAGCGCCCGGATCCCCCATATCCGGCTCCCGGAGATCGATCTGCCGGAGATCCACTGGCCGCAGCTGCCCTTCGAGCTGCCGTGGCGGCGGGACGAGGCCGCGGACGGCGGGACGGTATCCGTCTGCCGGCTGGTGGCGCCGGACGCGGACACGGGGGAGCGGACCAGCGCCACCGGCGCGCTGACCGGCTGGGAGAGCTGCCCTTTGCCGGAGGGAGCCGACCCGGTGGAGACGGCCATCGGGCTTTTCGCCGGGCCCAGCGGCGAGCGCGGGCTGGTCTGCGCCCTGCCGGAGGGCGTGCAGGTGGAGTCCTGGTCCCTCGAGGACGGCGCCGTCACGCTGGAGCTGTCGGAGGGGTATCTCTCCCTGCCGGGCATGGAGCGGACCGCCGCCGCCTTCTGCGCGGCGCTGACCCTGTGCCGGCTGGACGGGGTGGACCGCGTCGACATCGCCGCCGGCGGCGAGACGGTGTTTTCCGGCCTGACGCCGGATGACGCGCTGCTCCAGGCCGCCGCGCCGGCTTCCCCCGTCCCGCGGCAGACGCGGGAGCCCACCATATGAACATCGGGAGGAAACGATGAAACAGCTGGATACATTCGCGCGGATACCGCTGGCTGTCCTGCCCACACCGGTGCAGCGGCTGGAGAACATCAGCCGCATGCTGCGCACGAACGTGTGGATCAAGCGGGACGATATGACCGGCATCGGGCTGGGCGGCAACAAGGTCCGCAAGCTGGAATTTCTGCTGGCCGAGGCCCGGGCCCAGGGCGCGGAGGTGGTGTTCACCACCGGCGGGGCCCAGTCCAACCACGCCATGCTGACGGCGGCCTGCGCCAGGAAGCTGGGCATGACGCCCATCCTGATCCTGAAAAAGCGGGGCGTCACGGCCTGCCGGGGCAACCTGCTGCTGGAGCGGCTGATGGGCGTGGACGTGCGGTTCGTGGACACGGACGACTATCAGGACATCTACGACGAGATGGACCGGGTGGGCCAGGCCCTGGGCCGGCCCTACTATAAGATCCCCTGCGGCGGCTCCAACGCCGTGGGCGCGCTGGGCTATGTGGCCTGCGCCAAGGAGATCGCCGACGCCGGCATGCCCTTTTCCCATCTCGTCTGCGCTGTCGGCAGCGGCGGGACCCACGCCGGCCTGGCCCTGGGGGCGAAGCTCTATCTGCCCCATACCAGGGTCATCGGCATGATGGTAGACACGGACCCCTTCGAGACGATCGTCCCGGACCTCATGGGCCAGGCGGCGGCGCTGCTGGAGACGGACGCGGACCTGGGCCCCGGCGATGTCTGTCTGCGGGACGTGTGCGGCCCGGGCTACGCCATCCCCTCGGAGGAGGGCATGGCCGCGGTGCGCCTGATGGCGGAGCAGGAGGGCCTGTTCCTGGACCCGGTGTACACCGGCAAGGCCTTTGCGGGCCTGCTGGCCATGGCCGCCGAGGGGGCATTTGCGCCGGAGGATGACGTGCTGTTCCTCTTCTCCGGCGGCGCGGGCGGCATCTTCGCCGGGGAACTTTTCGCCGACGGCGGTACTGCCCGGGCAGACGCTTGACTTATGGTTCCATGATGTAATAAAATAAATGAAAAATAAATGAAAAATGCGATTGTTAAGGAGACAGTTTCCATGTCACACGTAAAGCAAATACAGCAGGCCCTGGGCCAGCTCCCCGTCCTGGTCATGACGGACGCGGTCAGCATCCGCTATGCCTGCCAGTTCCACATCGACGACGGCGCCGCCGTCATCTCCCATGACAAGGCCTGGGTCATCACCGACTCCCGCTATGTGGAGGCCGCCCAGGCGGCCATCCGGGACATGGAGGTGCTGTGCACCTCCCGCGGTCACGGCGTGGACGCCATCCTGGGGGAGATCTTCGCGGCCGAGGGCTTCGACAAGGCCGGCGCCGATCCCACCCGCTTCAGCCACAGTCAGTGGCAGTGGCTGGAAAAGGCGGTGGGCGTGCCCCTGGTGGAGGACCGGACCACTCTCTATACCCTCCGGGCCAGCAAGGACCGGGGCGAGGTGGACTGCATCGTGAAGGCCCAGCGCATCGCGGAGCGTGCCTTTGACGACATCCTGGGCATCATCCGCCCCGGCCTGACGGAGAAGGAGATCACCGCGGAGCTGGTGTACCGGATGTACAAATACGGCGGCGAGGGGAACTCCTTCGATCCCATCGTGGTCACCGGCCCCAAGAGCTCCATGCCCCACGGCGTGCCCGGCGACAATGTGGTCAAGGCCGGGGACTTCGTCACCATGGACTTCGGCACGCTGTATAACGGCTACTGCTCCGACATGACCCGCACTGTGGCGGTGGGCCATGCCACCGACGAGATGCGCCAGGTCTACGACGTGGTCCTGCGGGCCCAGCTGGCGGGCATCGAGGCCGCCGGCAGGCCGGGCATACCCGGCAAGGAGATCCACAACGCCGCCGCCAAGGTGATCGCCGACGCGGGCTACGGCGAGTATTTCGGCCACGGCTTCGGCCATGGCCTGGGCCTGGAGATCCACGAGACCCCCGGCGCCAACGGGGACAAGCCCCTGCCGGAGGGCGCGGTCATCTCCGCCGAGCCCGGCATCTACCTGCCCGGCCGGTTCGGTGTGCGCATCGAGGACATGCTCTGGCTCCACGACGGCGTGGCCGAGGACCTGACGAAAGCCCCGAAACAGCTGATCATTCTGTGATCGCGTTACATTGGGGTTGTCAAACTGGAAAAAATATAGTAAAATAAATCGCTTGAATAAAACACTCATACGGAGGATGCTCATATGATTTCTGCAGGCGAATTTCGCAACGGCGTGACCTTTGAGATGGACGGACAGGTGATGCAGGTCATCGAGTTCCAGCACGTGAAGCCCGGCAAGGGCTCCCCCTTCGTCCGCACCAAGATGAAGAACGTCATCACCGGCGCGGTGGTGGAGACCTCCTTCAACCCCACGGCTAAGTTCGAGAACGCTTACGTGGAGCGCAAGAACATGGAGTACAGCTATGCCGACGGCGACATCTACTACTTCATGGACGGTGAGACCTACGAGCTGATCCCCATCGACAAGTCGAAGCTCTCCGACGGCTTCCGCTTCGTCAAGGAGAACGAGGTCTGCACCATCAGCTCCTACAAGGGCGTGGTCTTTTCCGTGGAGGCGCCCAACTTCGTGACCCTGACCATCACCGAGACCGACCCCGGCTTTGCCGGCAACACCGCCACCAACGCCACCAAGCCCGCCACCCTGGAGACCGGCGCCGAGATCAAGGTCCCCCTGTTCATCGAGCCGGGCGAGCGCATCGAGATCGATACCCGCACCGGGGAGTACCTGGGCCGGGCCAAGGGATGAGCGGAGCATCGCGTAAAGGAGGCCTTTTACCATGACCACAGCCGAAAAAGTCGCGTACTTGAAGGGCCTGGCCGAGGGCTATGGCATCGCCGCCGACCAGAAGGAGGGAAAGCTCCTGGCCACCATCCTGGACATTTTGGAGGACCTCGCTCTGGACCAGGAGGACCTGAGCGGCTCTGTCGCCGAGCTGGAGGAGGGCCTGGACGCCGTCAGCGACGATCTGGAGGACGTGGAGGAGATCCTGTTCGGCGATGTCGATGAGTCCGATGAGGACGACGACGAGTCCGACGAGGACGACGACGCCGAGATCGACAGCTGGGATGGGGAGACGGTATTCTATGAGTGCCAGTGCCCCGCCTGCGGCGAGACCGTCACCTTCGACGAGAGCGTGCTGGCTCAGGGCGGCATCCAATGCCCCGCCTGCGGCGAGCAGCTGGAGTTCGACACGGAGGAGAATGATCCGGAGGCTCCGGAGGAATAACTTGAAACAGCAGAAAGGGCCAGCGTTCGCTCTGGCCTTTTTCTGTTATTTCGCGGTGGATCGAAAGGGGAAGGCGGCATGAAGCCGGAAAAGAAAGGAAAGCCAAAGGCGAAAAAGCTCATGGCCGTGGTGCTGGTCATAGTCCTGGTGCTGGGCTGCTGCGCCGGGTTCGGCGCGCTGAAGGTCTGGCGGACCGCCCAGCGGCTGTATGTCGGGCTGGTGGAGCACATTCAGGAAGAGTCCGAGGACATCTCCCGGACGATCGCCGCCGACTGGGGCGGCATGGTGGGAGAGCAGCGGCATTATACCCTGGACCACGCCTGGACCGAGTCCTCCGGCGGGCTCATCGCCCACGCCATGGGCGGCATCGACGGGTCCGACTACACCAACTCCCCGGAGGCGTTCCAGGCCAACTATGCCCTGGGACACCGGGTCTTTGAAGTGGACTTCGACGTCTCCGAGGAATACTACCTCATCGCCTCCCACGACGTCTGGCGCTGGCGGGAGCGGACCGGGGCGGAGGGGGACTATACCGCGGAGAACTTCCTCGCCTCCAAGGTGGACGGGAAGTATACCACGATGGACTATCGGGATGTGATCGACCTGATGGCCGAGCACCCGGACATCTATATCGTCACCGACACCAAATATTATGACAAGACCACCGTCACCCTCCAGTTCACCCAGCTGGTGCGCTATGCCCAGCAGACGGCCCCGGAGGTCCTGGACCGGCTGGTGCCCCAGATCTACAAGACCGAGATGCTGGACTGGGTCATGGATGTGTATCCCTTCCGGTCGGTGATCTATACGCTGTACGATACCACCTGGACGCCCCGGAGCGTGGTGGATTTCTGCCGGCAGCGGGGCGTGGATTTCGTCACCGTCCCGGCGGAGGAGCTGACGGAGGATATCGCCGGTTTGTGGCATGAGTCCGGCCTCACCATCGGCGTGCACACCGTCAACGACGAGGCCCAGGCCGACGCCCTGCGCAAGCTGGGCGCGGACGTCGTCTATACCGACTTTTTGGCCCCCGCCCCTTGAGGGCGGCGGGCGACGCGAAAGGGAGACGCCCCATCTGCGGGGCGTCTCCCTTTTTGCGGCAAAACACAGGCCCCGTCCGCAGACGGGGCCGTGGGCTGTTCATGAATATGGCGTATGAGCGCTTATCCCAGCAGGGAGGTGGCCTCCTCGGGGAAGCCCCGGCCGGAAAACAGCGCCTTGTCCTCCTGGGCCAGGCATACGCCCCGGGCGCTGATGTGGATGCGGTGGCAGGTCCCGGCCCCGAAGAGCGTGTCGATGGTGGAGCGGTAGAGCTCATAGTGCATCTCCGGCATCAGCGCCTGCACGCAGCCGCCGAAGCCGCCGCTGTGCACCCGCCAGGCGCCGCGGCCGGCGAGGATGTTGCCGGACGCCTCCAGCACCCGGGCGAGCCTGTCGCTGCCGCCCTCCCGCGTGATGTTGTGAAGGAGCTTCTCCGAGCTGCGGCCGGACTGGTTCATCAGCTCCATATACCGCTGTCCGTCCCGCAGGCCCAGCGCGTCGGCCATGGAGGAGACGCGCCACGTCTCGTCAAAGAAGTGGCGGGCCCGCATCCACTGGGGATCGGTCTGGTGGGCGGGCCACTGTTCGTCGAACACGGGGCCCCGGACCCGGGCCAGCACCGGCTCGCCAAAGGTCTGGGCCACGGCCGCCATGTCGGCGGCGATCTGGTCGAAGGCCGCCGCCGCGCCCACGGTGTCCTCCCCCGTGTCCGCCAGGCACAGGGCCAGCCCCAGGCTGTCGAAATCGCAGTCCAGCTGCCGGACCTTGTTTTCCAGCACGTCGACATATACCCCGCCGCCCAGCGCGCAGGTCAGGGGGTCTACCAGAGAGCAGGGCTTTCCGAACCAGCGGGATTCCGCCTTCTGGGCGGCCCGGGCCAGTTCCTCCGGGTCCGGCGCGGCCCCGGAAAAAGTGGCCAGGATGAACCCCGTCAGCACGGTCAGCGCCGCCGAGGAGGAGAGTCCCCTGTGGGGGGGCAGGTCGCTGAAAAGATACGCGTCGAAGCCCCGCAGGTCGGGGATGGTCTCTGCCAGGCACCCGGCGATGCCCCGCACCAGGGCGGAGGGCCGCCCCTTTTCGTTGGCGTCGGGCCAGAGCCGGCGCAGATCCACCTCTACCGGGTCGAAATCCTCGCAGAATATTCGGATGATGCCCTCGTCATTGGGCTCCGCCTCCGCCGTGATCCCCCGATCCATAGCGGCGGCCATGACCCGGCCCCGCTGCTGGTCGGTGTGGTTCCCGGCCAACTCCACGCGGCCGGGACAGAAAAATCGTGTCATTTTCTTTCCGCAGCCTCATATGGGCCTCCGCCGGGCGGACCAGCCGCACGGGGAGGGATTTGTCGTCATCTCGGACCGCCCGGTCCGGCACGCTGCCGAAGGCATGGTCCGCCATTGTTTCTAGTATAGCATAAATACTTAGCTATTATATATTTGCTTTCCGGACGATTCAAGGCTATAATGTAAAATTAAGATTACAAATAAATATAAAACCGACTATAAATAGACCGGAACGATCCGCAAAAGAGGAGGACCTGTCATGCTGAACGACCGGAACGTCAATCTCACGATGCTGTGCGATTTTTACGAGCTTACCATGGGCAACGGCTACCTTGCCGCCGGGATGGAGGACAAGATCACCTATTTCGATCTGTTCTTCCGCACGGTGCCGGACGGCGGCGGCTTTGCCATCGCCGCGGGCCTGGAGCAGATCATCGATTATGTGCAGAGCCTGCGTTTTGAGCCGGAGGATATCGCCTACCTCCGGGGCCGGGGGCTGTTCACCGAAGATTTTTTGAAATATCTGGAAAACTTTAAGTTCACCGGCGACATCTGGGCGGTGCCGGAGGGCACGCCGGTGTTCCCCCGGGAGCCGCTGGTGGTGGTCCGGGCGCCGGCCATCCAGGCCCAGCTGCTGGAGACTTATATGCTGTGCATGGTGAACCATGAGAGCCTGATCGCCACCAAGGCCAGCCGGATCGTCCGGGCGGCCAAGGGCCGGACGGTGCTGGAATTCGGCTCCCGCCGCGCCCAGGGCGGCGACGCGGCGGTGGTGGGCGCCCGGGCGGCCTATATCGGCGGCTGCGCCGGGACGGCCTGCGCCCTCAGCGACCAGATGTACGGCGTCCCCGCCGGGGGCACCATGGCCCACGCCTGGGTGCAGATGTTCGACACGGAGCTGGACGCCTTCCGGGCCTATTGCAGGACCTATCCCACCGCGGCTACCCTGCTGGTGGACACTTATAACACCCTGCAGAGCGGCGTGCCCAACGCCATCCGGGCCTTCGACGAGGTGCTCAAGCCCCTGGGCATCAAAAAATGCGGCATCCGCCTGGACTCCGGGGACCTGGCGTATCTTTCCCGGAAGGCCCGCCAGATGCTGGACGAGGCCGGCTGGACCGAGTGCACCATCACCTGCTCCAACGCCCTGGACGAGTACCTGATCCGGGATCTGCTGGGCCAGGGGGCCTGCATCGACTGCTTTGGCGTGGGCGAGCGGCTCATCACCGCCCGCAGCGAGCCGGTGTTCGGCGGGGTCTATAAGCTGGTGGCCGTGGAGGACCCCTCCGGCGCCATCACGCCCAAGATCAAGATCAGCGAAAACGTGGGCAAGATCACCATCCCCCATTTCAAGAAGCTCTGGCGGTTCTATGCCCGGGATACGGGCAAGGCCCTGGCGGACTATCTCACCCTCTGGGACGAGACGGTGGACGACAGCGGCACGCTGGAGATCTTCGACCCGGAGGCCACCTGGAAGCGGAAAACGGTCTACGATTTTGAAGCCAGGGAGCTGCTGCGGCCCATCTTCCTGGGGGGACGGCTGGTGTATGAAAAGCCCGCGCTGGGCCAGATCAGGGACTATTGTGCCGCCCAGACGGACACGCTTTGGGACGAGGTGCGCCGGTTTGAGAATCCCCACCGGTACTATGTGGACCTGTCCCAAAAGCTGTGGGACATCAAAAATGACCTGCTCCACGCCAAAAAGTGACGGGACAGGCCAGGATTTGGAAGCTGCGGCGGGTTTTCCTCCTTGCACTATGGAGGAAAACCCGCTATAATATGGCCACGAGATAACAAGGGCAGGCCGTGAGGTGTTTAGCCCGCCCCACGGCCCTATGCAGGAGCTCAACCTCCCACACAGCAGAATTCTGCGCCACGCCTCATTATACCCGCTCCCTGTTGTTTTTACAAGAGCCGGTGAGGTTTGTGTCGTCGCCTTTTTGCGGTGCAGGGGTGACTCTGCACCGCTTTTGTCATCTCGGCAGGAAAGCCCGCCGGGGGCCGCCCTGGCCCCCGGGCCGTACTGTTGAGAGCACCTTTGGCCCAAATTTGAAAGGAGGACCAAAAATGAAAAGATCACTCACGCTTCTCCTCGCCCTGGCAATGCTGCTGGCGCTTGCCGTGCCGGCGTTTGCCGCGGAGGAGGACCCCGCGTCGCCGACGGTGCGTACGGTGAACCTGACAGACGCCAATGGCGCCAACTATGGCACGGTCACCACGACGGACGGCGTCCTGGGCGAGCTGCCCACGCCCACTCGTACCGGCTGGACCTTTGTGGGCTGGTATGACGGCCAGGTGACCGAAAAGCTCGACGATGACGCCTTCACCGCCGGCGGCAGTCCCAACGGCCACTACTGGCAGTGGACGGTCGAAGCCGGAGGTGAGCAGGTCCACGCCGGCGCTGACATCGGCGAGACGACCACCCTGTACGCGAAGTTCGAGCCCACCGTCGTCACCTATGCCATGTGGCCCAACGGCTGGATGGGCCAATCCACCGGCGCGCTCTATTGCACCCGTCAGTACGGCGTGCCCTTTGACCCCTATGTCATCGGCTGGAACGCCTCGTGGAATAGTGGCAGTGATACCATCAGCGAGCTGAAATGGGAAGGCTATACCTTTGACGGCTGGTATACCACCCAGTATTCCAAGGACGGCGGATACCGGGTCACGGGGAGCGATACCGTCGGCGGCTTTGCGAACGTCTACATGCGTTGGCACAAGGATGACAACACCGTCAGCTCCGATGACAACGGATACCTGGGCTATCAGGAGCCGACAGCTCTCTATGTCGGCCCCAAGGAAGTGCGCCTGGTGTGCAGCAAGCCCCAGACCGTCACGGCCGCCGTCATGCCCTCCGGCCAGACCGGCATCAAGACACTGGAATGGACGGCCAGTCCTGACAACATCGTGAAGATCGAGGGCGACGGCCTGCAGGTGCAGCTGGTCCCTGTGGGGGACGGCTATGCCACCGTTACTGCCAGGATACCTGGCACTGACTTTTCTGACACCATCTCCGTGCGTGTAGGCGGTCACAACTGGAACAATGGCCGGGTGATCACGTGGGGCGGCTGCACCGAGCAATGTGTGGCGCGCTTCACTTGCAAGACCTGTGGCGCAACTGAAGATGTGACGTATCCGCCCGACGGCCACCGGTTCACCTACAACAAGACCGAACCCACCTGCACCACCGAGGGTCATGAGCGCTGGATATGCGTTGTCTGCGGCTATACGACGGACAATAAGACCCCGCCGAAAGGCCACGAGATGAAGGTCGAGAGCATCGAAGAGGGCTGCGGCGGCACGGTGGAGACGGATGTTTGCACCGTCTGCGGCTATAAGATGACTCTCACCAACACCAGCGGCGCTGCCCACGCCTGGGACACCGCCTATACGGTGGATAGGGCGGCTACCTGCGCGGCGGAGGGCAGCAAGTCCATCCACTGCGCTCATTGCAGCGCTACCAAGGACAGCCAGCCCATCCCCGCCACCGGTGCACACAGCTATGGGGATTGGCAGGAAACCAAGGCTCCCACCACGGAGGAATTCGGCCTGAAGGAGCGCACCTGCTCCGTCTGCGGCGCGAAGGAGACCGAGCAGATCGAGAAGCTGAACGCCCCCGAGCTGTCGCAGGATGTCATCGATCAGCCCACTGAGACGCCTGATCCGGAGCAGACCCCTGAGCCCAGTGTGACTCCCGAGCCCGAGCAGACTCCCGAGCCCGAGCAGACTCCCGAGCCCGGCGAGACCCCGGCGCCTGAGGTGACGCCCAAGCCCGTGGTCCCCGAGGCCCCCAAGGCCGGCGAGTATCCCTGGGAGAAGAACGAGGCCGGCCAGTGGTTCGTCTTTGAGGAAGGCGAGCCGGTGAAGGACCAGTGGTACATGAGTAGCGAGAGCGGCTGGTGGTACCATCTGGATGAGAACGGCGTCATGGAGACCGGTCTCCAGACCATCGACGGCAAGATGTTCTGCCTCGGCGAGAACGGCCGGCTGCTCTGCGGCTGGCAGGAGCTGGGCACCTGCGTCAACAAGAAAGGCGCGACCGTCATCAACTGGGGCTGGTTCGAGACCGCGCACAAGGGCCACTTCGGCGAGTGCACCTGGACCACCGAGCTGGGCGACATCAAGTGAGCTGAAAAACAAAAACGCCTCCGCTTCAACGGAGACGTGAATGAGGTGACCGGTCTTTGCGACCGGTCACCTTTTTTGCCCGCGGCCGTTCAGGCCATCCGGCCTACGCGCTGGCCCCGGCGGACCGGTATTTCCATAAAAAAAGACGGGACAAGTCAGAATTTGGAAGCCGCGGCGCGTTTTCCCCCTTGCACTATGGAGGAAAACCCGCTATAATATGGCCACGAGATAACAAGGGCAGGCCGCGAGGCGTTTAGCCCGCCTCACGGCCCTATGCAGGAGCTCAACCTCCCACACAGCAGAATTCTGCGCCACGCCTCATGATGCCCGCTCCTTGTTGTTTTTACAAGAGCCGGTGAGGTTTGTGTTGTCGCCTTTTTGCGGTGCAGGGGTGACTCTGCGCCGCTTTTGTCATCTCGGCAGGAAAGCCCGCCGGGGCCGCCCTGGCCCCCGGGCCGTACTGTTGAGATCACCCTTGGCCCAAATTTGAAAGGAGGACCAAAAAATGAAAAGATCACTCACGCTTCTCCTCGCCCTGGCAATGCTGCTGGCGCTTGCCGTGCCGGCGTTTGCCGCGGAGGAAGACCCCGCGCCGACGGTGCGTACGGTGAACCTGACAGACGCCAATGGCGCCAGCTTCGGCACCGCCACGGTGACCGATGGCGTTTTGGGCGGCCTGCCCGGTGCCAGCCGCACCGGCTGGACCTTCGAGGGCTGGTATGACGGCCCCGTCACCGAGTATGTCGACAGGTCCGACCCCAAGAGCCCTGAGTACTGGTGGTGGAACATCTCTTCCAGCGGCAAGCTCGTCTCCGCCGGCGATAAGATCGACGACGGCGTGGGCACCCTGTACGCCATGTTCAAGCCTACGGTCGTCCATTACAAAATGTACCCCTCCGGCTGGAAAAATAAGTTTGGCGCTCTCAGTGTCTCCCGTGAGTACGGCGTCCCCTTCACGGGGCTCGTCTACAGCTGGAACGACACCGAATGGCCGGGCTTTGTGTTTGAGGGCTGGTACACCTCCCTCAACGGCGGCGAGCGTGTCGATGACGAAACAGCGGATATCGGCCGCAATGTCTATGCCCACTGGTATAAGATCGACGATCCCAGCATCAACCAGAGCACGGCCCAGGAGCACGCGGGCAGCGACGTCGATGCGAGCAAATCCCTTACGAGCGTATATTTTTGGAACAAGGACAAGTCGGCCAAGTTCCATGTGGGCGAGACCATTTCGGTGACGGCACAGCCCAATCCCTCTACCGCTTGGGTCAAGAATGTCTCCTGGTCCAGCGGTGACAGCGGCATCGCCACTGTTTCCGGCTCCGGCCTGACCGCGACCGTGAGGGGCGTCAAGGAAGGCACCACCACCATCACTGTCACGGCCGACGGCTGCTCCGCCAGCATGACGGTCAAGGTCGGCCATGACTTCAGCGTGAAGATCTACCACTCCAACGGGACCTGCACCGTGCAAGGCTGGACACAGTGGAAGTGCTCGATGTGTGACGAGAAGTATATTGAATACTTCCCCGCTTCCCACTCCTTCACCCGCGGCACGACCGTGCTGCCCACCTGCACCAGCGAGGGCTACACCCTCCAGGTCTGCTCCAAGTGCGGCGCCACCGAGAAGGCCGACGTGAAGCCCGCTACCGGACACAAGACCACTACCAAGACCATCAGAAGCTGCGGCGGCTCCGTGACGGAGAAGATCTGCACCGTCTGCAACGCTGTCGTGGAGACCATCAGCGATACCTCCGGCGCCGAGCACAGCTGGAACGACTACTATACCGTCGACAAGAAGGCCACCTGCGCCGCCGAGGGCAGCAAGTCCATCCACTGCGCCAACTGCGCTGTCACCAAGGACAGCCAGCCCATCCCCGCCACCGGCGAGCATTCCTGGGGCGAGTGGAAGACCGTCAAGAAAGCCGACTATCAGACTGAGGGCCTGAAGGAGCGCACCTGCTCTGTCTGCGGCGCGACCGAGTCCGAGATCCTCCCGCTGGTGCCCAACTATCCCGACCCGAAGCCCAATGATCCCGAGCCCAGTGTGACCCCCGAACCCGAAAAGACTCCTGAGCCCAGTGTGACCCCCGAGCCCGAAAAGACTCCCGAGCCCAGTGTGACTCCTGAGCCCGAGCCCGGCGAGACCCCGGCGCCTGAGGTGACGCCCAAGCCCGTGGTCCCCGAGGCCCCCAAGGCCGGCGAGTATCCCTGGGAGAAGAACGAGGCCGGCCAGTGGTTCGTCTTTGAGGAAGGCGAGCCGGTGAAGGACCAGTGGTACATGAGTAGCGAGAGCGGCTGGTGGTACCATCTGGATGAGAACGGCGTCATGGAGACCGGTCTCCAGACCATCGACGGCAAGATGTTCTGCCTCGGCGAGAACGGCCGGCTGCTCTGCGGCTGGCAGGAGCTGGGCACCTGCGTCAACAAGAAAGGCGCGACCGTCATCAACTGGGGCTGGTTCGAGACCGCGCACAAGGGCCACTTCGGCGAGTGCACCTGGACCACCGAGCTGGGCGACATCAAGTGAGCTGAAAAACAAAAACGCCTCCGTTTCAACGGAGACGTGAATGAGGTGACCGGTCTTTGCGACCGGTCACCTTTTTTGCGCCGCGGCCGTTCAGGCTATCCGGCCTACGCGCTGGCCCTGGCGGATCGGCGTTTCCATGCCCTTGGCCGATGCCTCGTCAAAGGGCGCGTCCGGGACCGCCGCACCGGCACGGGTGATCAGGATGACGGTGGAGCCGCCGAAGGCGAAGTTGCCCTTCTCCATCCCCCGGACGGCGGGGCCCTCGCCGGGCCGGTTCTCGATGCGGCCCACCAGCAGCGCCCCTACCTCCATCATGACCACCGGTCCGAACCGGTCCGAATCGATGAGGCGGTACTCCCGGGTGTTCTCGTGGTATACCGGCCGCTGGCCCCGCTCCAGGGGCTGGACGGTGTGATAGAGCCCGGGGATGCGCACCGCCGGACCTATGGTCCCGTCCACAGGCCAGATGTAGCGGTGGTAATCCTCCGGACACAGCCGGAACAGCCACACCAGCCCGCCGCTGAACCGCTCTGCCAGCGCCTGATCCCGCAGCAGCCCCGCCAGGGTGTACATGGTGCCCTTCACGGGAAAGCGGCCGTCCGGCTCGATGGGCCAGACCGTCAGCCGCCCGTCGCAGGGGCTCACCAGCGCCGCCGGGTCCGGGTCCACGGGCCGGGCGTCCGGGGCAAGGGTCCGGGTGAAGAAGTCGTTGAAGGAGCGAAAGCGGTCCCGGGGGCACGCCGTCATGTCGATGCCGTGGGCCCGGATATAGGGCTTCACGGCCAGGGCGGAGAGGCGGGTATCCAGCGCCCAGCCGCCCAGGCGGGAGAACCAGGGACGGGTCAGGCCCCGGAGCAGAAAGCGCCCCGGGGCCGTGCCATATAAAAATTCCGCCGCTCTCATGGGGTGCGCACCCTGCGCAGCACCCATTTCCAGGGCAGCGGGCTGCCCCACAGGTGACAGGCCAGGATGTACAGCACCACCGCCGCCACAAAGGCGATGAGCAGCATCAGCTCCTTGTTGGTGGGCTTGCGGAAGGGGAAGCGCAGCACGAACAGCAGTCCCGTCGCCAGCATGACGACAGGCAGCCCGTACAGCACCAGGGTCGGCCACAGGGTGCCCACCGCGTAAAAGACGGGCAGGATCACCGCGATGGAGGTGATGGGCAGGCCCTGATAATACTTCCGGCCGTTGGCGTGGGGAGGGTCGCTCTCGGTGGTGACGTTGAACCAGGCCAGCCTGATCAGCCCCGCCAGGCAGTACAGCGCCAGCACGGCCATGCCGAACAGGGTGTTCATCCCCAGAAAGTAGCAGATGACCACCGGCAGCGTCCCGAAGCAGACGATGTCGCACAGGGAGTCCAGCTGCACGCCGAAGGCCTTTCCCAGGTCGGTGCGGTCCTTTTTCGTGCGGGCCACCTTCCCGTCGAAAGCGTCCAGCAGCCCGGACAGGGCCAGACACGCCAGCGCCCAGCGCAGATGGCCGGAGCAGGCGCAGAAGATCCCGGACACGGAGGAGATCAGACTCAGGTATGTAAGGATGACGGTATAGTCATAGATGCCGATCATGATTCCACCTCTCTTCCTTTTCGGCGTCCCAGCACCAGGAACGCCGCCGCCGTGAAGGCCGCCGAGATCAGCAGCCGGCAGTAAAAGTCCGCGCCCCGGCTCAGGACCATGGCCGGCAGGGCCAGTTCCCCAAATACCGGCGCGAACACGGTCAGAAACAGCGCCTCTGTCACGCCCATGCCCCCCGGCAGAGGGAGCATGTCCGCCGCCACGGCGATCACCGCCTGGGCCAGCGCGATGTCCGCCCAGCCATGGCCCGTCAGCCCGAAGGCACGGTATACCAGCCAGGGGACCGTGAACAGGGCGAACCGCTGGGCAAAGGTGATGAGCTGCACCAGCACCATCAGCCCCATGTGGGTCTTGAAATAGGCCGCCGTCTCATGGTAGCGCTCCATGGCGTCCAGCAGCTTCTCCCGCCGGGACTGCTTGTGGCGCAGGATGCGCAGCCGCACCAGCAGCCGGTGCCCGCCGTCCATGGCCGCTTTGGCCAGACTGGGATGGAACACCAGGATCAGCAGCAGCGCCGTGAAGCCCACGGTCAGCGCCAGGCCGATCCAGAACAGGAACATCATGTTGTCGAACCGGGCCCGCAGCCAATCCAGCCGGAACAGCGCCATGGCGGCCCCCACGGCCACCAGCACCAGCTTATAGGTGATGGTCACGGCCATGAGCGCCACGGCGGCCACCGGCACGGGGACCTTCTCCCGGCTCAGGAAGTACACCTGCATGGGCTGGCCGCCCCCGGCGGAGGGGGTCACGGCGGAGAAGAAAAAGCCCGCGGAGGAGACGAGAAAGCACCGGCAGCCGCCCAGCTTTATGCCGCAGGAGCGCAGCAGCAGCCGGATGATGACGCTCTCGCCGCCGATGAACACCAGCACGCAGGCGACCGCGGGGATGAGCCAGCGCTCGTCGCAGTCCCGGATGGCGTCCCGGATGTCGCCCAGGTCCTCCCCGTGAAACACCATGTATAAGGTCAGGGCCAGCAGCCCCACGAAGAGGAGCGCGTCCAGGACGGCCTGCTTAACTTTTTTGCTCACGGCCGTCCGCTCCTCTCTTGGCGCCCCATCAGAGAGGGACGTTCTTTTTTCGGCCCCAGAGCCGGCCGTACCAGGCGCCCAGCCCGGTATGCCCGGCGGCCTGCCAGCACAGCTCCGCCAGAACGAAGCCGGCGGCCACATCCGCGATCACGTGCTGCTTGGTGGTCAGCGTGGACACGCCGATGGCCAGTGTGAACACCAGCGAGAAGTGCCGCCAGAAGGCCGGGATGTCCCGCCGGTCCCGGATGCCCGCCCAGCAGAGCCAGCTGTTGAAGCAGTGGACGGAGGGGAACAGGTTGTCCGGCGTGTCCAGCAGACGGATCAGCCCCATCAGCCAGCCCAGCGCCGCGCCGTCCGGGGTGGGGGAGCGGACGTTGGCGGTGGGCAGGACCATGAACACGGCCAGACAGACCGTCTTTCCCAGCGCGTCCGCCGCCAGGAACCGCCAGGCCCCGCTGCCGCCGTTCAGGGCGGCCAGGTTATAGTTGACGGCCCAAAAGAAGTAGGCGGCCACATAGACGGCCACCGTCCAGGGCCAAAACGGCGTGGCCGCGTCGAACGCCGTGGTCATGTCCGTGTGTCCCCAGCCGGCCGTGATGAGCCGGCTGCCGCTGTAGACCAGGCACTGAAAGACGAACGAAAAGACGAGCGGCCAGAGGCCCGGCGAGCCGGCCAGCTTTCGGACAGGGCGGGGCAGAGTCATGAGTCGGTGTCTCCTTCCTGTCCGGCGGATGGGATCGGCGCGGGTACTATCTATAGTTTATCAAAAAAATCACAAGGACGCAATCGGCAGGCCATTACAAATATCTTACATTTTTGTCACAGCCTGTCACCCTCATCAGTGGATCTTGGCGGGGATCCGGCGGCGCTCCTGCTGGGGCATCTTATCCACGCCCACCGCCACGGTGTGGCTGGTGGGGGTCCACTGGAACTTGCAGAAGCAGGCGCATACCGCCACAGGCAGATAGGTCATCATGAACACCGGGAAGGTCAGACAGCTGACGAGCTTCTGCCGGAGGGTGCCGGGGATGCGCTCCCGCTCCAGCAGCGTGGTCAGAGCGCCCATGGCCAGCAGGCCCATATACATGCCCGCCGCGGACAGCGCCAGGCACCGGATCAGTCCGGCGGCGCCGGCGGTCATCAGCGCCAGCAGCGCCGCCAGCACCGCCGAGAGGGTGCAGGCGCCATAGCCGGTCATGGTGAGGGTCAGGTTCTCAAAGCATGTCCACCGCTGCCAGGCTTTGCCGTGGAACAGCCCCCGCAGCAGCGCGGCGGTGTATTTGAAGCTCACCTGCATGCCGCCCTGGACCCATCTGGTGCGCTGGACCCAGGACTGGCGGAAGGTGACCGGCTGCTCGTCGTAGACCACCGCGTCCGGGCAGTAGCCCATGCGGACCCCGTTCACGGCGCACCAGGTGTCGAACTCGATGTCCTCCACCAGGGTGTGGAAATTCCAGCCGCCCATCCGCTCCAGCAGCCGGCCGGTGAAGCCGAAGCCGGTGCCCGTGCAGGCGCAGCCGACACCCAGACGTTTGCGGGAGGCGTTCATGTGGGCGCAGTCGTGGACGTACCAGAGGCCGTAACCGGCGGTGATCCAGTTGGTCATGAAGTTCTTGGAGCCCCGGTAGCCGCACACGGTCTCATAGCCCTCGGCGAAGGTCCGGTCCATCTGGGTGATGTAATCCGGCCGGAGCAGGTTGTCCGCGTCAAAGACCAGGAAGGCGTCGTGCCGGCCCAGAGCCCCGTCCCGGCGGATGTTTTCCAGCAGGGCCTGGATGGCGTAGCCCTTGCCCACATGGACCCGGTCGAAGCGCTCGTAGACCACGGCCCCGTGCTCCCGCGCCACCGCCGCGGTCCGGTCGGTGCAGTTGTCGGCGATCACATAGGGCACGATATGCCCGCCGGTGTAGTCCTGGGCGCGGATGCTGTCCAGCAGATAGGGCAGCACCTTTTCCTCGTTCCGGGCGGCGATGAGCACGGCGTAGTCGTATCCGGCGCCGGGGGACTCATGCTTCTCCGCCCTGCGGCGGCGCAGCATCGGCAGGGCCATATAGACGGTCTGGTAAAAGTAGCTCACGCCCACCAGGGCGGACAGGACCAGCAGGATGTACTGGAGCAGTTCTGCGGATGACATGGTCGGTTCCCTCTTTCGCGATGATTACAGTCAGGATAATAAAGACGCGGGGTAAAGCGAGCGGTAAAGAAAAGCGTAAAAGTTGCGGACGGCCGCGCGGCCGCAACACGCAGTATAAACCATTTTCAGCGATCTGTCTTTTAAATTTTTCTTAAAATCATCGGCGGTCTGTGCCGGGCTCCGCCGGGACCGGGGACCGCCGGGGCAGGACGATGGTCATGCGGGTGCCCACGCCCTCGTAGGAGCGGACCTGGAAGCGGCCGCCGTGGCGGGTGACGATCCACCGGGCGATGGACAGGCCCAGGCCGCTGCCGGCGGCGTCGGTCCGGCGGGCGGTATCGGAGCGGAAGAAGCGGTCGAAGATCTTCGGCGCGTCCTCCGGGGAGATGCCCACGCCGTTGTCCTGCACGTCCATGCAGGCCGCGTCCCCCTCCTGGTAGGCCCGCAGGGTGACGCGGGTATAGACGGGGGAGTATTTGCAGGCGTTGTCCACCAGGATGCGCACCGCTTGCTTGAGCAGCGCCTCGTCTCCCCGGAAGGGCACCGGCGCGGCGGCCTCCAGGGCGTATTCGTGCAGGGAGTCGATCATGCGGCTCTCCTCCCACACCTCCTGGATCAGTGCCGCCAGGTCCAGGTCCGCCAGCTTCAGCTCCTGCCGGCCGGTGTCGCCCCGGGCCAGGAACAGCAGCTGTTCCACCAGGGTCTTCATGTGGGCCGTCTCGTTTTGGATGGCCCGGATGGACTCCTGGAGCACCTTCTCGTCGGTGGAGCCCCAGCGGGCCAGCATGTCGGCGTAGCCCTGGATCACGGCGATGGGCGTGCGCAGCTCATGGCTGGCGTCGTCCACGAAGCGGACCTGCTGGCGGTAGCCGTTGTGCATGCGCACGATCAGGTTGTTCACCGCCGTCTCCAGCCCCGCCAGGTCGCTGTCGCCGATGCGCAGCTGCTCGTCGGGGGAGGCGCCGTTCAGATGGTCGATGGCCTCCTCCAGGGAGTGGAACTTGCCCTCGTCGAAGCCGTGGGAGGAGATGCTCTCCGTCACCTGGGCGATGTCGTCGATGGGCCGGAGGAATTTCCGGATGCGCCGGGTGGCCCACAGGCAGCTGAGGACCCACCAGAAAAGCCGCAGCGCCGTCAGATTCAGCAGGATGAAGGTGAGCCAGAAGAAAAACAGCCCCATCTCCACCGACTGATCCCCGATCCGGTAGAGGACGCTGCCGGCGAACGTGTCCGTGCCCGTCAGCTGGACCAGGATGTTGGACGGGAAGACCAGAAACTTGTCCAGAAAGTCGTAGAACTGGATGCTCCGCTGGCTCCAGCGCAGACCCAGGTCCCCCCGGGCGCCCATCTCCGCGCCGACGCACCACACCGCCATGCACAGGCAGAAGAGCATCACCGTCTGCCAGAGGATGCGCACCAGCTTCTTCCACTGCTGGTTCCAGGCGATGCGCCGGGCGATGGAGCCGGTGCTGCCGGGGTTTTTCATGTGCTGTCCCCCTTGATGACGTAGCCCACGCCCCGGACGGTGTGGATCAGCTTGACGCCGAAGGCGGCGTCGATCTTCTGGCGCAGATAGCGGATGTACACGTCCACCACGTTGGTCTCTCCGGCGTAGTCATAGCCCCAGACCTTTTCCATCAGCATGTCCCGGGTCTGGACGATGTCCCGGTTCTCCAGCAGGGTCTGGAGCAGGAAGAATTCTTTATAGGTCAGCTGCAGGGGCGTCTCGCCGTAGACGGCGGTGTGCCGGGCCGGGTCCAGGGCCAGCTTGCCGCACCGGAGCACAGCGGTCCTCCGCTCCGCCGCCGCGCCGGACCGGAGGGCGGCCCGGATGCGGGCCAGGAGCTCCTCGATGGAGAAGGGCTTGGTGATGTAGTCATTGGCGCCCATGTCCAGGCCGCTGACCTTGTCCATCACCGCGTCCCGGGCGGTGAGCATGATGACGGGCACGCCCGACTCGTTCCGGAGCCGGCGCAGCACCTCCAGCCCGTTCAGACCCGGCAGCATCACGTCCAGCAGGATGAGATCGTACTCCCCCGCCAGGGCCATGTCCAGACCCGTGCGGCCGTCGGCGGCCTTGTCCACGGCGTAGCCCTCGTGGGTCAGCTCCAGCTCCAAAAACCGGGCGATGCCGCTCTCGTCCTCCACGATCAGGATGTTGGTGGGCAAATCGGCCACCTGCCTTTCTCATAAAAAAGGGGACGGGCGTCCCGTCCCCGCGTTGCGGTGTCAGTCACTGCTTGTCGCCGCCGTCGCCGTCGCCCATGATGGACTCCTTGATGTCCTCGGCGATGTCGCTGGCCTTGTCCATGGCGGCGTTGATGCCGTCCCTGCCCAGCTGCCGGCCCTCGAACCGGTACTGGCAGCCGCAGAACAGCCCCGCGATCAGCACCACCAGCATCAGTCCGAAGCTGACCAGCAGCAGCACCAGCAGCACCAGCACCGGCACCGCCAGCAGCTGCTTGTTCCGGTGCAGGACGATGAAATCGTTCTCCAGCAGGATGCGCCACAGCTTCTTGATGTATTCCCACATAACGGCGAAGCCGTTGGTGAAGAAGGTCTGGCTCTTGCGCACGCTGACGTTCTTCACGGGCCGGACCGGGTTGGTATAGGCCGGGCCGGCGTCGGTCTCCATGTTCACGGAGGGGCCTGCCGCTTTTCTGGCCCGCTCCAGGGCCACCATGGCGTCCAGCAGATCCCAGTTGTTCTGCTCCAGGGCTGTCTTGGCGTCCTCCAGGGATACGCCGGCTTTTTGGCTGAGCAGCTCCGCCATTTCGTACCGTTCCATTGACGGGACCTCCTTGTTCTTTCTGCCCAAGAGGATAGCACGGTTTTTTTAAAGCCCCATAGAAGGGAGATTAAAGCTCCATTAAAAAACGGGGAGGTTTTAGAAGCCCAGGTCCTGGTGGATGAGGACCACCTCCATGCTGCCGCACCACATGGGCTTGCCCCAGAGCACCAGCAGGGCGTTGCAGATGCGGTCGGGGCTGTGGCAGTCGTGGCATACCCCGTCCACGGCGCAGGGGGTGTTCTTGTGCAGCCGCTTGGCGTTCAGGGGGCCCGCCACGTTCCGGGCCCGTTCCAGAGCCTGGGGGAAGGGGCCGCAGAACTTGTTCTCGCCGATGACGAAGATGACACGCTCCTTGCGCATGGCGGAGGCGGCCAGGCGGTTGCCCCGGCCGTCGATGTTCAGTATGTATCCCTCTTCCGAGACGGCGTTGGCGCTGGTGAGGAACACCTGGGCGTTGACCTCCCTGTCGCACACGTCCGGGCCGTTGTCCACGGCGTGCCAGTACACGGTGTTGTCCGCCTTCAGCCGGTCGTATACGCCCAGCGCCCCCAGGGTGGCGCTGCCGCCCATGCCCACGGTCTTGCCGTGGATGCTGCCCGCCAGATAGTCCGCCGCGGCCTCCGCCGTGTCGAACTCCGTGACGGCAAAGCCGTTTTTGCGCAGATTCCCGATGATCTTTTCCATATGCTCTGTTCCTCCTGAAAAACGTCAGTCTATTTTCTCGATATTTTGGAAGTTCTTGCCAAACACCTCGTGGGACTGGGTGACCATCACGAAGGCGTGCTCGTCGATGCCGGAGACCAGCTTTTTCAGCGCCGGGATCTGCTGGCGCTTCACGGCGCACAGCACCACGTCCCGCTCCTCGCCGCTGTAGGCGCCCTCGCCCTTGAGCAGCGTGGCGCCCCGGCGCAGGCTGTCGCCAATGGCCCGGGCGATCTCGTGGGGATGCACGGTGACGATGTAGCACACGCTGGAGGTAAAGGCGCCGTAGAGGATCAGGTTGATCACCTTGCTGGAGACGAACATGGTGATGACGGTATACATGGCCGCGTCCGCCCGCTTAAAGATCAGCGCGAAGGCCAGCACCACCGCGGCGTCCAGCACCAGGCCGATGGTGCCCAGCTGGATGTAGGCGAATTTGCGCCGGAGCATCCGGGAGAGGATGTCCGTGCCGCCGCTGGTGCCGCCGGCGGAGAAGATGAGCCCATAGCCCAGGCCCTTGGTGATGCCGCCGTATACCGCCGCCAGAAGGATGTCGTTGGTGAGCGGGCGGGCGAACAGGTTGAACAGGTCGATGGCCACGCTGGAGCCCGCCATGCCGATGAACGAATAGATGATGAACCGGGGGCCGAACTGTTTCCACGCCACGGCGAACAGGGGTATGTTCATCACGATGACCATCGTGCCCACCGGCAGGCCCAGCAGCAGATTCAGGATCTGCGCCACGCCGGTCAGACCGCCGGAGACGATGTTGTTGGGGAAGGTGAAGAAGGAGAAGCTGAAGCCCACGATGGCGCACCCCGCCAGGGTGAGCAGGACGGCCCGGCCGTCCGTTTTGAGGAATCGTTTTATCTTTTCCATAGTTGCTAGCCTCGCAGAGTTTGCGCCCGCAGGCGCAAATAAAGTTGGATATGATTTCCGGGGGCGTGTACCTCGGAAATCATTCTTTGCGGCCTGCAAACGTGCGAACGCAGCGAGTGCGCTGCAGCAGGCCGAAGCCTTCTCATTTGAAAGGAGCTTGCTCCTTTCAAATGAACGACATCTGTTCTTCACCCCGGTCGGCGTCGGTGAGCTTCGCGCCGGCGGCGGGAAGGGATCGGACCCGGTAACGGGACTGGTTTTGGATGGCGGTGTCCGACAGGAACGCCGCCTTGACCACCGGATGTTTTTTCACGGCCATGACGGCCACGCCCTGGGTGGTGCGGCTGGTCTTAGGGGCGAGGAGCGCCGAGGAGAACACCACGCACCGGCCCTCGGCGGAGGTGACGGCGATCTCCTGCTCCCCCTCCAGGGGCAGTAGCGCCGCCAGGGGGGACTTGTCGGAATAGGCGCCGGTGAGCTTTTTCCGGTTGGTCTTGGTGGCATAGGCCGCCAGGGGCAGCCGGGCGCACTTTCCGTTTTGGAAGAACAGCAGGATGGTCCCGGAGTAGTCCCCGCACAGCACGGCGGCGGCCAGGCTCTCCCCCTCGTCGAAGCCCAGCTTTCCGGGCAGGTACTCGCCCAAGGCGCTGGCTTTCGTCTCGGCGAGGTCCGCCGCCCGCAGCTTATACGCCTGCTGCCGGTCGGTGAACAGCAGCAGCTCCGCGGTGTTGGTCGTCTCCCAGTACCAGCCCAGGCTGTCGTCCTCTTTGTATTTCTGTTCCCCGCTCATGCGCAGGCTCTGGGGGGTGATCTTCTTGAAGTAGCCGTGGCGGGACAGGAACAGGTGCACCGGATAATCCTCCGCCGCGGCGGGGCCGTCGTCGTATTCCTCCACCTCCCGGGCGTACACCAGGCCGGTCCGGCGGGGGGAGGGGTATTTTTTGATGACGGCCTTCAGCTCGTCGGTGATGATGGACCGCAGCCGCCGTTTGGAGGACAGGGTGTCCTCCAGGTCCCGGATCTCTTCGGCCAGGGCGGCGGTCTCCTCGGTGCGCTTGAGGATGTACTCCTGGTTGATGTTGCGCAGCTTGATCTCCGCCACGAAGTCCGCCTGGACCTCGTCGATGCCGAAGCCGATCATCAGGTTGGGCACCACCTCCGCCTCCGCCTCCGTTTCCCGGATGATGGCGATGGCCCGGTCGATGTCCAGGAGGATGGCCTTGAGGCCCTCCAGGAGGTGGAGCTTCTCCTTCTTCCGGGTCATGTCGAACCAGACCCGCCGTCGGACGCATTCGGTCCGCCAGGCGATCCACTCGGTCAGGATCTCCCCCACGCCCATCACCTGGGGGGAGCCGGCGATGAGGATGTTGAAGTTGCAGGGGTAGTTGTCCTGCAGGGGGGTGAGCTTGAAGAGCTTGGCCATCAGCCGGTCCGGGTCCGCGCCCCGCTTGACGTCGATGGCCAGCTTCAGGCCGCCCAGGTCCGTCTCGTCCCGCATGTCGGCGATCTCGCGGATCTTGCCGTCCTTGATCAGCTCCCGGCACTTGTCCAGGATGGCCTCCACGGTGGTGGTGTAGGGGATCTCATAGATCTCGATGATGTGGTCCTTTTCCGCATAGCGCCACCGGGCCCGGACGGGGAAGGAGCCCCGGCCGGTGCGGTAGATCTCCGCCATGGCGCCGGGGTCGTAGATGATCTCGCCGCCGGTGGGAAAATCCGGGGCCGGCATGGTGGAGAGGATGCTGTGGTCCGGATTTTTGATGAGCTCGATGGTGGTCTGGCAGACCTCCGCCAGGTTGAAGCCGCATATCTGGCTGGCCATGCCCACGGCGATGCCCAGGTTGGCGCTGACCAGCACATTGGGGAAGGTGGTGGGCAGCAGACTGGGCTCGGTGGTGGTGTTGTCATAGTTGGGGACGAAGTCCACCGTGTCCTTGTCGATGTCCCGGAACAGCTCCGCGCAGATGGGCGCCAGCTTCGCCTCGGTATAGCGGCTGGCGGCATAGGCCATGTCCCGGGAGTACACCTTGCCGAAGTTGCCCTTGGAGTCCACGAAGGGCACGTTCAGAGCCTCGTTGTCCCGGGTGAGCCGGACCATGGTCTCATAGATGGCCGCGTCGCCGTGGGGGTTATAGTGCATGGTCTGGCCCACGATGTTGGCGGACTTGGTCCGCCCGCCGTTGAGCAGGCCCATTTTGTACATGCAGTACAGGAGCTTGCGGTGGCTGGGCTTGAACCCGTCGATCTCCGGGATGGCCCGGGAGACGATCACGCTCATGGCGTAGGGCATGAAGTTGCGCTCCAGCGTATCGGTGATGGGCTGGTCGATGGTCTCGCCCCGGAGGCCCATCACATTGCTGTCCAGGCCCCGCTTTTGGGGCTGCTGGTCCTTGGATTTCCGTGCCATAGTTCACGCTGCCCTTTCTCAGAATCCCTGCTCGGCCTGGTAGTCGAGGACCAGGCGGATGTTTGCCATCTGATAGGGGCCGAGAAGATCGTCGGTGAACTGGTCGGGCTCGATGGAGGGCCGGTACCAGACGAACCGGGAGAAATACTCCTCCAGAGCCGGGTCGGCAAAGATGCGGCCCGCGCGGGCGTAAGCGCCGTTGATGGCATAGACGCACATCTGCTCATCGAAGCCGGCGATGTCCGCCGGGGCGAAAAATTCGCTGTCGCAGCGCTCGATGAAGCAGGCAAGCCGTTCCTCCGCCGACAGCGTCTCGGGCAGGGAGGCGCTGCTGATGACCGCGGGGAGCCGGTCCGCGGTCATCACCGTCAGCGGCTGGGCATATTCCCCGGCGCCGGCCATGGCGCAGATCCGCCCGATCACGCACAGATCGCCGTTCCCGTCCAGATAAGGCCGGACGGCCCGGACGTTGGCGGGGTCGTTGTTGGCCTGGCGCTGCAGGGCCTTGAACTCGTCCTCCGGGGACATGGAGGACTGTTCCTCGAAGGTGTCCGACAGCACCAGGGCCGCCTGGCCGTAAAACTCGTCCGGGTCCAGCCCCAGCACGTCCAGCAGCTCCCGGTCGGTGATGCGCCGGCCGGCGGAGAGGGAGACGTTGTAGACGAAGTAGACGTTATAATCGTTGCTGTAGCTGGACACGGTCCACAGGGAGAGCACGTCGCCGTTGACGGCCCAGTCGTAGGTCATGTTGTAGGGCTCCGGCGACCAGCCCTCCTCGATGGCGGTCATGGCCCCGTACTCGCTGTAGAGCTCCTCCTCGTAGAGCTCCCGCCAGATGGCGTCGTTCACCGCCTGGATGCCCTCGCCCTCCCGGTCGATCCGGGGCACGGCAAAGCGGTTGTAGTCCCCCTCGGTCTGGTAGGAGAACGCATCGGTCACCAGATCGGTATCGTCCGGCGCCTCCGCCGCGCAGGCGGTGGTCGGCGCGGCCAGCAGCAGCGCCGCCAAAAGAATGGAAAGAAGTTCTCTCATGGCTTTCTCCTTGTGATGTCGTGATCAGGATATGTCGGCCAGCTCCAGGTATTTGTAGCCCTCCTGGGCGATGTGGGCCTTGCGCCCCTCCAGATCGTTGCCCTCGAACAGCTCGAAATAATAGGCCGTGCGCTCCGCCTCCTCGGGCATGACGCGGATGAGGCGGCGGGTCTCGGGGTTCATGGTGGTCAGCCACATCATCTCCGCCGAGTTCTCCCCCAGGCCCTTGGAGCGGTTGACGGAGAATTTGGCCTTGCCCAGCTCGTCCACGATGCGGTTCTTCTCCGCGTCGGAGTAGGCATACCAGGTCTTTTCCCGGCAGGTGATCTCATAGAGGGGCGATTCGGCGATATAGACGTATCCCTCCCGGATGAGGGTGGGGGTCAGCCGCCAGAGCATGGTCAGGATCAGGGTCCGGATCTGGAAGCCGTCCACGTCCGCGTCGGTGCAGATGACCACCTTGTTCCAGCGGAGGTTGGCCAGGTCGAAGTTGTTCAGGTCCTTGCCGTGCTTGGCCACCTCCACGCCGCAGCCCAGCACCTTCAAAAGGTCCGTGATGATGTCGCTCTTGAAGATGCGGCCATAGTCGGCCTTCAGGCAGTTGAGGATCTTGCCCCGCACGGGCATGATGCCCTGAAATTCCGCGTCCCGGCCCATCTTGCAGGAGCCCAGGGCGCTGTCGCCCTCCACGATATAGAGCTCCCGCCGCTCCGGGTCCCGGCTGCGGCAGTCCACGAATTTCTCCACCCGGCTGACGATGTCCATGGAGCCGGTGAGCTTTTTCTTGATGTTCAGCCGCTGGCGCTCCGCCTGCTCCCGGCTGCGCTTGTTGATGAGCACCTGCTCGGCCATCTTGTCCGCCTCGGCCTTGTGCTCGATGCACCAGATCTCCAGCTTCTGCTTGAAGAAGTCGGTCATGGCGTCCTGGATGAACCGGTTGGTGATGGCCTTTTTCGTCTGGTTCTCATAGCTGGTCTGGGTGGAGAAGCAGTTGGTCACCAGCACCAGGCAGTCCTGCACGTCCTGGAAGGAGATCTTCGACTCGTTTTTCTGGTACTTGCCGATCTTCTTGATATAGGCGTCCACGGCGTAGACGAAGCCCTGTTTGGCCGCCTTGTCCGGCGCGCCGCCGTGCTCCAGCCAGGAGGAGTTGTGGTAGTATTCCAGCAGGCTCACCCGGTTGGAAAAGCAGAACGCCGCGGAGAGCTTGACCTTGTACTCGGGCTTGTCCTCCCGGTCCCGGCCCCGGCGCTCGGTGTCGATGAACACCGGCGCGGTCAGCGTCTCGGCCCCGGCGGTCTCCGTCACATAGTCCAGGATGCCGTGCTCATAGACATAGTCGGTGGTCTCGAATTTGGCCCCGTGCTGGATGCGCAGCCGGAAGGTGACGCCCGCGTTCACCACCGCCTGCCGCCGCAGGGTGTCCCGGAACCACTCCTCCGGGATGTCGATGTCGGTGAACACCTCCAGGTCCGGCTTCCAGTGATGGGTGGTGCCGGTCTTTTTCCGGTCCATGGGGGACTTTTTCAGCCCGCCAACGATCTCGCCCTTTTCAAAGCGCAGGTCGTACCGGGTCCCGTCCCGCCAGACCGTCACGTCCATATATTGGGAGGCGTACTGGGTGGCGCAGGCGCCCAGACCGTTCAGACCCAGGGAGTACTCGTAGCTCTCCCCCTCGTCGTTGCCGTATTTGCCGCCGGCATAGAGCTCGCAGTACACCAGCTCCCAGTTATAACGGCTTTCCGACGGGTTCCAGTCCACCGGGCAGCCCCGGCCGAAATCCTCCACCTGGATGGACTTATCCTCGAACCGGGTGACGGTGATCACATCGCCGTAGCCCGCCCGGGCCTCGTCGATGGAGTTGGACAGGATCTCGAA
>CANQOA010000016.1 GCA_947625355.1 uncultured Oscillospiraceae bacterium
TATCTCCCACCAAACTTCGCATCACCGCCCGGGCGCCGGCGGTCCTTCCGCCATCGGCGTCCGGAGATCAAAGTAAACGATTTTCCCCAACTAAATTTTCCATGAGAAAAGCCTCTGATCATATATCGTAATTATAGCTTATATCATTTTCAATTTCAATATTTCCCTGGTCCATAACCTTTACTTTTTGCGCCAAAAAATCAGTGTTTCACGCTGAAAGCGCGTCCGCGGAACAGTTCCTGTGCCAGGATCGGCCGCTCTTCACTGCCTCCTTGTACAAAAACGCGAAAAAACGGCCGGCCAGGACGCTCGTCCTGACCGGCCGTTTCGCTTTGCGCACAGCAAACGGGACGCTTTGGAAAGAAGCGCCCCGTTTTCATATTCGGTTTTTCTGCTGCCGTCAGCCCTCGGGCACGACCGCATACAGAGCGGTCCCATTCTGACCGGCCTCCGCCGTCACCGCGGCCGGATCGGAGCAGAGCACCTGCCCGCCCTCACAGCGCACGGTCTCGGCGCCCGCGGCCCGGAGCGCCGCGAGGCTCTCCCCCGTCAGGCTGTCCGACGCATACGCCGGCCCCGTCAGCAGCGCCAGCTCCCCGCAGGTCAGGTTTTTTGCATAGACCAGCAGGTCCTCCGCCGCCGCCCTGGGCAGACCGTCCGCCGGGTCCAGATAGGGCCCCCGGAGCTGGCCGTCCTGCCGCACATAAAACCGCTGGGCGTCCTGGTCATACAGCGGATAGCCCCGCAGGCTCACAGCGCTCAACGCCCCCGTATACTCCAGGTAAGCCGCCCGGCCCCCACGGTCCAGGATATCCAGCCGGAACATCTCCCCGCTGCCGCCCAGATTGCGCACGAAGCCGTCATAGCTGGTGAGCACGCCGTTGGTGCAGCCGCCGGCGGTCAGTTCATCGGCGATGAAGTCCACCACAAAGGCGTTCTTCATCCAGCCGAAATCCAAAAAGCGATCGGCCTGCTGCTCCTGGGCGAAGGCCAGGTACTGCTCCGACACCGCAAGCTCCACCGTGTCCTCCCCCATAAGGCGGATATCCACCGCCTCCGGGTCGGCCGCGAAAGCCGCGCAGCGGGCAAAGTACTTCCTCACATCGTCGTTGAGCATGGGGTCATACTCCCCCTCCGCACCGTCGTCAGTGCAGAAAAAGATGTTGCCATAATAGGCCGTGACCGGCCCCAGGTACAGCGAGCGCTCCCCGGAGGACTGGATCTGCTCCAGCGCCGCGTACAGCGCCGGGTCCACCTGCACCGGCTCGTTGGGGTGGGCGTTCAGATAGGCGATGCCATGTACGTCCGCCGAGTCGGTCTCGGCAGTGGGCTCAAAGAGCTGATACGCCTTTTGGGCCGCCTGGGTGTAGAGGGCGGTGACCTCCCTGCGGCCGCTGGCGGAGGACACGTCATACTGCAGCGCCAGCTCTCCGGCGCTGCTCAGTCCGCCGCCGGTGGCGCTGATCTGCTGCCAGCCGTCCTCGGTGCCCACCAGCTGCATGACGCCGTACACGAACGCGCACACCGCCAACACCAGAAAAGCCGCCGCAAGAGCCATCCTCCGCCCGGGATGGGCGGAGGACAGTTCGATCTTCTCTACCGGGAGCACATACGGCTCGGCATTTTTTCTCGCGCCGCGTCCCAATCAGATCACCGCCGCTATCAGCAGCAGGCCAAAGAGCAGCGCGATGAGGCCCAAGGCGACGATGCCGACGATGGCTCCCTTCTTGCAGGCCTTGTAGTTTCTAAAGTGCTTGTGGCGCTTGAAGAGCGCCGCCGCGATGAAGCCGGGGATGGGCAGCAGGAAGCTCAAAAGCGAATACCAAATGCTGCCGGTATCGTGCACCGGCGCCTGGAGGAACTGGGCCTGGGCCGCGGCCTCCGCCGCGTCGATGGCGGCCGCCTGCTGCTCCTGGGCCGTCTCGCCCTCGGCGATGGTGATGGGCTTGATGGGCACGCCCGCCTCGCGGATGGCCCTATACTCCTCGATCTCCTTCTTGTTGCCGTAGACCCAGTGATCGTGCCCGATGCAGACGAATTCCGGTTTGTCCTCGCTGTAGTCGTGCACGGAGGGGTCGTAGACGAACTGGACCTTGTTCTTCTCCAGCTGGGGATCGGGGATGGGGATGGCGGAGATCAGCGAGTGGGTATACGGATGCAGGGGGAAGTCGAACAGCTCCTCCGCGTCCGCCACCTCCACGATCCGGCCCTTATAGATGACGCCGATGCGGTCGGAGATGAACCGGACCACGCTCAGGTCGTGGGCGATGAAGAGGTAGGTGATATCGTTCTCCCGCTGGAACTTCTTCATCAGGTTCAGCACCTGGGCGCGGATGGACACGTCCAGCGCGGAGATGGGCTCGTCGGCCACCACCAGCTCCGGCTCCATGACCATGGCGCGGGCGATGCCGATGCGCTGGCGCTGGCCGCCGGAGAACTCATGGGGATACCGGGTCAGGTGCTCGGGCAGCAGGCCGACCTCGTTGATTATGTTCTCCACCTTGCGCACCCGGTCCGCCTCGTTCTCGAACAGGCCGAAGTTGTAAAGGCCCTCGGAGATGATGTAGTCCACCGTGGCGCGCTCGTTCAGGGACGCGGCCGGGTCCTGGAACACCATCTGCACATTCCGGATCACCTCGCGGTCCAAAGAATGCGGGATCTTGCCGGAGATGCGCACGCCCTTATAGTCGATCTCGCCGGCTGCCAGGGGGTTGACGCGGATCACGGCGCGGCCGATGGTGGTCTTGCCGGAGCCGGACTCTCCCACCAGGGAGAAGGTCTCGCCCTTGTAGATATCAAAGGATGCGTCCTGCACGGCGCGGACGGCGTTGTCGCCCTTGCCGAAGGTGATGTCCACGTCCTTCAGCGACAGAAGGATCTCTCTGCCGTTTTCTGCGATAGGCCCGTGTTCCGGGAAGTGGGAACGGCGGCCTTCTTTCTTTCCTTTCACATTAGACACGTTTCCGCCCCCCTTAAATGTTGAATGCCTTCATGAGCTTGGCATGGATATCATGGATGCCCTCGGGCTTCTCCACCTTGGGCGCCCGCGGGTCCAGCAGCCACGTCTTGGCGAAGTGGGTCGGGCTGACCTGGAACATGGGCGGCTCCTCAAGGGTGTCGATCTTCATGCAGTACGGGTTGCGGGGCGCGAACGCGTCGCCCACGATGGCGTTATAAAGGGACGGCGGCGTGCCGGTGATGGAATAAAGAGTGGTGTTGCGTTCCGCCAGCTGCGGCAGACTGCTGAGCAGCGCCCAGGTGTAGGGGTGGCGGGGATCGTAAAAGACCTCCTCCACCGTGCCCAGCTCCACGATCTGGCCGGCGTACAGCACGGCGACGCGCTCGGCGATGTTGGCCACCACGCCCAGGTCATGGGTGATGAACACGATGGTGAAGCCGAACTCCTTCTGCAGGTCTTTAATGAGCTTGAGGATCTGGGCCTGGATGGTCACGTCCAGCGCCGTGGTGGGCTCGTCGCAGATGAGGATCTTCGGCTGGCAGCTCAGGGCGATGGCGATGACGATACGCTGGCGCATACCGCCGGAATACTGGAACGGATAATCGTCGAAACGGGCCTCCGCGTGGGGGATGCCCACCTTGCGCATCAGCTCCAGGGCCCGGCTGCGGGCCTCCACCTCGGAGCAGCCCTGATGCTTGATGATGGTAGAGGTGATCTGCTTGCCGATGGTGATGATGGGGTTCAGACTGGTCATGGGGTCCTGGAACACCGTGGCGATACGGCGGCCGCGGACCTGGTTCCAGTCCTTGTCGTACTTGACATTGGCCAGGTTCAGCACGCAGGTGCCGTGCAGCTTCTCCGGCGTCTCATCCAGATACCGCACCCGGAATGCAACCGTGTCGAACACAGCGTTGCGCTGGTCCTCGTTGTCCAGGTCCACGCCCATGAGCATGGCCTTTTTCATAGCCTTCTGCAGGCCGTGGAGCAGCTGCAGCCGGATGTTCAGACCGTACCGGCCCACGGAGAGATAGATCTCCTTGGCCAGGATCTCATTGCGCTTTTTGGTCTGTTCGGTGATCTGGCCGGCGATCTGTTTGTCATACTTGGCCTTCAGTTCGGCCATCTGCTTGTTGTAGCGCTCGATGAAGGCGGTGTCGCGGGCGGCCTCCTCCTGACGCTTTTTCTGCTCGGCGGCCTCCTTCCCCTCCAGGATCTTGATCTGGGCGTCGTACTCCTTGAGCTTCTGGGAGGCGGCACGGATACGATCCTTCTCGGTCTTGGGATCGTAGGTCTGCTTCTCGTTAAAGAGGTTGGTGCGCTTGAACTTCAGGTCCTGCAATTCGCCCTCGATGGCGTCTCTCTCTTCGTCGGTGAGGGACGCGCGGCGTTTTTTCTCGGCCTCCAGCTCGGTGATCTGCCGATAGGTATCCGCGCCCAGCTCAAGGCGGCTGTAGTCGTTGAGCTTGGCCTGCGTGCGGTCGATCATGCTGCGGGCGCCGGCCGTCAGGTTCACATAGGTCTCCGCCAGCTCGGGGTCGTCGAACAGGAGCTTGCCATGCTCGATGAAGCCGTTGGAGTCAGTCATGCCGGCAAAGGTCTTGGTGAGCACGGATTTGCCGGAGCCGGACTCGCCCACGATGGCGATGGACTCGTTCTCATAGATATCCAGGCTCACGTTGCGGATGGCGGTCAGGATACGGCCGCGGACCCGGAACTTGACGGTCAGGTCCTGGATGGACAGCAATACTTTTCTGTTCTCTTCCATATCGCTGCCTCCTTATTCCATGTGCGTCCGCGGGTCGGTCGCGTCGCCCAGGTTCTGGCCGGTGACGTACAGCACCACGGTGATGACGGAGGCGACGGCCACGGGCGCCCAGAACTCCCAGCCCCAGCCGGGGGTGACCATGGCGTTCTGCGCCTCGTAGATCAAACGGCCCAAAGAGACCTCGCTCATGCCGAGGCCGATGTAGCTGAGGAACACCTCGGAGGAGATGTAACCCGGGATGGCCGCGGCGATCTCCAGCACGATGACGGAGGTCATGAACGGCAGGATGTTCTTCAGCGCGATCTTGAAGATGCTGGTGCCCAGGCACCGGGAGGCCAGATTGTACTCATGGTCGCGGATGATGATGACCCGCGTGCGTATGTAGTAGGCCATGCCCAGCCAGCCCAGCACCGTCATGGCGAACACCAGCGTCCAGAAGCTGGGCGAGAAGATCATGACGAGAACGGAGACCAGCAGCGTACTGGGGATGTTGCCCAGGACGTTGTAGACCTCGTTCATGATCATGTCCACCCGGCGGGAGAAGCCCCAGACGGCGCCCAGCAGAATGCCGATGGTCATGTTGATGGCGGCGCAGATGAAGGCCAGGGAGACGGAGATGCGCGAGCCGTTCCAGATGGAATCGAACGTAGAAGAACCGGTGCCGCCGGTACCGAATAGCCACTTCAGTTGAAATCCGAAATGGTCAAAGGCCTTTTTCGGGGTAAGGTGGAACGCCGCGGTGTCGTTGACGTTGATGAAGGGGTCCACCTCGGGATTGTAGCCAATGACCGAGGGGTACACGTAGGCAAATACGATCACCAGCGCCAGAATGGTCAGCACCACGATATTGACCTTGTTGCGGAAGAACACGCGGAACACGCTTCTCCAATAGGAATAGCGGGGCGCGGTGATCTTCTCTGAGGCAAACTGGTCGTTGCCGATACGGGAGAACAGCTCCTCGTCCGACATATTATACTTCTTGCTGAAATCCTCCATGCTGCTCACCTCGCTTTATCCGTGAAGGAGATCCTCGGATCGACCATCGCCATCATCACGTCGCCCAGGATCAGGGACAGGACGGACAGGATGGCGTAGAACATGGCCACGCCCACGATGACCGCGTTATCGTACTGGTTGATAGCGTCGATGAGCAGACCGCCGGCGCCGGGGATCAGGTACACGCGCTCGGTGATCAGCGCGCCGGTCATGGCGAACAGCAGCGAGCCGGGGATGCCCTGGACGATGGGGATGGCCGAGATCTTCATCACGTGCTTGAAGAAGATGCCCGTCTCGCTCATGCCGGTGGACCGGGCGAACTTCACATAGTCGGAGTTCATCTGGTCGATCATGTACCGGCGCATCCACTTCATCATGCTGGCAATGGAGGGCAGCGCCAGAGAGACCACAGGCATGACCAGCATCAATTTGGTGGCGTTGTCCATGAGGAACGTCACAGGTAACCCAATGGCGCGGCCGATGCCCTTGAAGATGAAGATGTACGCCAGACTGGGCACGGCGGAGATGAACATGATGTACACGGTGCCGGCCTTGTCGATCAGGCCCTCCTTGTAACGGGCCATGAGCACGCCCAAGGGCAGACCGATGATATACACAAAGATGGTGGCGATGATACCGATGACGAAGGAGAATCCCATACGGGACCAGCTGGCGCGGATCGCGCTGACGTTGGTGTAGTCATCGGTAAAGCGGGCGGCGCTGACGGCGTTGGCGTCCTTGGAGCCCTGGATATAGGTGGCGCTGTGCAGGTCGTCGGCGCTGAGCTCTGTGAGGCCAGAGGGATAGGTGATCATGCTCTGGGTCCATGCGCCCTGGCTCTGGGTCATGGTCTGGAACACGTCCACGCCCTGGCTCACCGAGAAGGAGGTGCCCAGATGTACGGTCAACAGGTTTTGATGGATGTAGGGGAACTTGTCGTTACAGTACAGCAGGTACTTATGCATCGTCCCGTTGCCGATAATGGCGGGCGAGAACACCTTTTCGCCGGTCTCCGGGTCCACCTTCAGCGGATCGTAGAGCGTGAACTCGAGCTTTCTCTCCCCGATATCGATGTCGTCCGGTACATAGTGGACATTGTCGACAAAGAACAGATTGGTAAAATATGTCCAAAAGCGCTTGAGCAGCGAGTTGTCCTTGTAGGCGAAAAGCGCCGCCTGTCCGCCGTTGGCCAGCTTGTTGCGGATCACGACCGCCTTGAGGCGGGTCACCTGGTAGCCCTTGGATTCGTAGTAATCTGTAAACTTCTGGACATACTCCGCGGTGAGCTCCGAGTCTCCGGAACCGTCGTCAGCCCTGCCAAGGACAACGGCCTCGGCTCGGGCCTCCTCGTCCAGCTCGCCATTTCTCGCAAGCTCGTTGACGTAGTCGGCATAGGGCACATAGTCCAGATAGCCGAACTCCTCCCAGCGTCTGTAGCGGTATGTGATCCGGTTATTGTTCGCCTGCTTGTTGTAGTTGCCGTCGGCCACAAAGATCTTGTTCCGGTCCATCAGACCGTAGACCAGGATCATGACGATCGCGACCACGAGCATGATGGACACGATGCCGTGCAGCAATCTTTTCAGCACATATTTTGTCATATTTCACCACTCTATCCTTTTATTCAACACCGAAGTAGCGGACCTTGTATCGCGAAAGGGGGCAGGGAAGAACCCCGCCCCCTCCGCTTATGTTGCTGTAATATAGTTGGCCGGCCGCTCGATTACCAGAGGCCGACGTTCTGCATCATGCCGCCGGTGGGAAGCATGGTGTCAAGGTAGGTCTGCGCATCGCCGTAGTCGGGGCCCCAGCCGGAGCTGCCGCCAAAGTCGAAGTTGAACTGATAGCCGTAGTCGCCCATGTAAGCGGCGTAGGAAACGTTGTTGGAGTCGCCCTCAGAGGACACCAGGTTGATGATCACCCGGCCGCCCAGAGCGGTCTCGATGGACTGCTTCATAGCCTGGTCCATAGCGGAGCCGATGGGGCTGTAGTCACGGTACGCGAAGTCCAGATAGATGGGGTTCTCGGCGCTGACCTCGATGCCCTCGGCAGCCAGCTCTTCCACAGCGGCGTCCATGTACTTGGCAGCCTCCTCGGGGAGATACCAGCCGTCGAAGCCGTAAGAGGCGCCGGCGCCGTCATTGCCCGCAGGATCCCAAACCTTCATGGGATAGCCGTCGGCCTCCAGCTGAGCCTGCAGGACCTCGCCGTAGTAGGTGCCGGCGGGGAAGGTCGTGGCCTCGCCGTTGATGTCAACGGTGAACTCGTTGGCGGCAACGATGAAGGAGCCGGGGGTGTAGGAGTTGGTCAGAGGAGCGTACTTCAGATCCTCGCCGACGCTGGGAGCCAGGGAAGCGGCGCGGTCACGGCCAAGGGCCAGAGCCATGCGGAAGTTGTGGTTCAGCTTGGCGGCGGCGGTGCGCTCGGCCTGCTCAACGGTCTGGGTGGAACGCATGACGGACTCGTCGTTGAAGTTGGCGTAAGCGTAACGGTTGACGTTGACCCAGTTCAGGAAGGAGGTGTCGTCCTCCAGGACCACGTAAGCGTACTTATCGAAATAAGTAGCGCCGTCGGGATCGTCCTCCACCTTGGTGGCCTTCGCCTGCTCCAGAGCGGCGGAGCCCAGGCCGATGCCGCCGTTGAAGGTGCCGTCCAGGAAGCCGTTCCAGCCGAACAGAGGATCGGTGCCGTCATTGTACAGATAGGTGATGGTATCCAGAGTCACGGCATCGGCATTCCAGTAAGAGGGGTTCTTGGTGTAGGCGATGGTGTTCTGGTAGGTCCAGTTGCTGATCAGGTAAGGACCGCAGTAAGCGATGTGCTGAGGATCGGAGCCGTAGGTGTAGTCGGCAGCGCTGCTGTCGAACTCGGCGCCGAACTTGCCGCCCTGGGAGGTGTAGTACTCACGGCAGAGAGGAGCCATGGCGGAGTAACCGAGAACAGTGACGAACCAGGGGGTGGGCTCCTTCAGAGTGACCTCCAGGGTCAGGTCGTCGGGAGCGGAAATGCCGACCTCGGAGAAGTCGGTGATCTCACCGGACACGTACTCGTCCAGGTTGACGATGGGGGAGATAACGCTGGACAGGGAACCGCCGCAGTCGGCAGCGTGCTGCACGGCAGCCACCCAGTCGTCGGCCTTCACAGTGGTGATGGGAGTGCCCTGATAGGTCACCCACTGCATGTCGGGACGGATGTGGAAGGTGTACACGGTGCCGTCCTCGGACAGCTCGTAGCTCTCAGCCAGAGCGGGCTGCTGGATGTTCTTGCAGTCATAGGCCAGCAGACCTTCCCAAGTGTAGGACAGGGGGCCGCCCACAGCGGTCTTGTTGGTGGACAGGGTGTCCCACACGTCGGGCTCATAGCCGGAGATGTAGGTGGTGGTGTAGGTGTTCTGCAGGGTCACGCCGTTGTCAGCGCACCACTGCTTCACATAGTCGACGTACTCCTGAGCGGTCCCGCACTCGCTCCACTTGGCGGTAAGGGCAGCGCGCTCATCGGGGAGAAGAATACGGTCAGCGATCAGCACACTCTTGAGAGCACGGTATTCCTGGCCATCCATGCCCCAGGAAACAGAGGAGATGCTGTGCGGAATAACCTTGCTGATAGCATAGTTACCAGCGTTGTTCTCATAGGGGAGCACCACGCCGGTCTCCAGCAGCTTGGCCTCGGCGATAGCCATCAGGCCCAGACGCTCGCCCTGGTCGCCCACGGCCAGAGCCTTCTCGTAGTAATCAACGTACTCGCCGAAGATCTCGTCATAGAGCTCATCGGAAGCAGCGCTTTCGGCCTCCACGTCGATGGCGTCCTGAGTGTTGACGTCCGCCATCAGCTGACCGCCGTCAGCGAACGCGGGCACCGCCAGGGCCAGGCACATGACCAGAGCCAGGACAAGCGCAAGCATTTTCTTTGCGTTTCTCATTGTTTGACCTCCTTCGTCATACAATACACTTTATGAACAGGGCGCGCCCGCCCAAGTCCACAACACTCATTGCCTGTATCTCCGATACAGGCACAAAGGGGCATGCCCCTTTGCCGTCCACCGTCAGCGGACAAAAATCCACAGGCGGTGTATTTTATAGTATTTTATTACTTTAGTACAATAATGTCAAGGCGACATTATGGAAAATCACAATATTTCAACCATTTACGTCAAATTGCCCAGTGGGGTAAATGTTTTTCGTAAATGTTCGGGGGATTTTGCACATCTGATCACCCGATGCCCGTCAGATCATATTTTTCCAGCCAATCCATGGCCGCCCGGCTCACCCCCTGCAGGCACCGCTCGTCGAAGGGACTGTCCAGACCGGCGTTCGCCAGCAGCTTGGTGAAGGTCTCGCTGCCGCCCTGGCGGGTGTAGGCCATGTATTTGGCCCAGGTCTGCTCCCGGCTGACCTGCCCCAAGGCCCAGAACTGCAGGGACACCGTCTGGGCCAGGCAGTAGTCGATATAATAGAAGGGGCTGGAGTAGATATGGTGCTGGCGCTGCCAGCCCTCCCCCTCGCTGTAAAACGGGATGTCCCCGTCCAGACGCATCCAGGGCATGTACACCCCCAGAAGACGTTTCCACACTGCGTGCCGCTCCGCCGGCGTCATCTCCGGATGGTCATAGACCTCATGCTGGAAATGGTCCACCATCGTGCCGTAAGGGATGAAGGTCAGCGCGCTGGCCAGGTGGCTGTAGCGGAATTTCCGGGCGTCGGAGCCGAAAAATTCCTCCTCCCAGGGCCAGGCCATGAACTCCATGCTCATGGAGTGGACCTCGCAGCCCTCCATGCTGGGCCATATGTACTGGGCCGGGATGCGGTCCCGATTGGTCCAGGCGGCGAATGCGTGTCCCGCCTCGTGGGTCACGACCTCCACGTCATGCTGGGTGCCGTTGAAGTTGGCGAAGATGAACGGCACGCCGTAATCGGCCAGGCTGGTGCAGTAGCCGCCGGCCTCCTTGCCCTCGGTGGACAGCACGTCCAGCAGCTCCATGTCCAGCATGGTGTTGAAAAACTCGCCCGTCTCGGCGCTCAGCTCGTTGTAGAATTTCTTGCCGGCCGCCAGCACGTCGTCAGGCGTCCCGCAGGGCCGGGGGTTGCCGGAGCGGAACTCCAGCGCCGCGTCCGCGAAGCTCAGCGGATACCGCACGCCCAGCCGCTCCGCCTGCCTGCGGTAGATGCTGTCCGCCACGGGCACCAGATACTTCACCACAGCGGCGCGGAACTTCTCCACGTCGCCCCGGTCATAGCAGTTGCGGCCCATGTTGTAATATCCCAGGGTGGTATAGCCGTCGTAGCCCAGCTTTTTGCCCATCTCGTCCCGCAGGTGGACCAGCTTATCGTATATCTCGTCCATCTTGGGCTGGTTATCCTTGTACCACTGCCCCTCCGCCTTCCAGGCGGCCAGGCGGCGGACGTCGTCCGGATCGCTCTTGAAGGGCGTCAGCTGGCTGAGGGTGTATGTCTTGCCCTCAAAGGGGATCTGGGCCGAGGCCAGCAGCTTTTCGTACTCCTGCGCCAGGTCGTTTTCCTGCTGCATCTGGGGAATGATAGCGGGCGAGAACGCCTTGAGGGCGATCTCCGCGTTGACGAACATCAGATCGCCGTACTCCGCGGAAAAGTCCGCCCGGAAGGGGCTTTGCAGCATCGCCATGGTCCACTGCTGCTGGTATTCCTGCAACTCCGGCAGCGCGGCGTTCCAGAACTTCATCTCCCCGTCGTAAAAGGCGTCCCGGGTATCAATGGAATGGCGGATATTGGCCAGATTGACCAAGGTGGAAATGTGCTTCTGCGTCTGCTCCTTGCGCAAAAACACCGCCTTGGCCGTTTCATAATCCGGCGCGGACGTCAGCTGCCGGGTCAGCTCCGCCAGTTCCTCCTTCACCTGCGCCAGTTCCGGGCGCTCATAGGGCATTTCCGAAAACTTCATCGTGCATATCCCTCCCGATCCTGATTGTTCTGCCCATTGCATTTGCAGTTCATTATAACAGCCTCGGGTGCAAATATCAAGTATACCCGCCCCGATTGTGTTTCGCGGAAAAATATGATATGATCGGGCTATGGCTGACTTGAACGACAACATCCGAATCCTGAAGGGCGTGGGCAATACCCGCGCCAAAGCCCTGGAAAAGCTGGGCGTGCATACCCTGGGGGACCTGCTGGGTTATTTCCCCCGGGCCTATGAGGACCGGCGGACGAGCTATGCCATCGCCGAGGCGCCGCTGGACACGCCGGTGTGCGTGCGGGCCATGGCCGCCTCCTGGCCAACCGCCAGCTTCGTCCGCCGGGGCATGGAGCTACTGAAGCTCCGGGCCGTGGACGAGACCGGCTCCGTGGACATCACCTGGTTCAACCAGAACTTCCTGAAGGCCCAGTTCGTCCCCGGCGAGACCTATATCTTTTACGGCCGCCTGGTGCAAAACGGCCGCCGCCTGACCATGGCCAACCCGGTCTTTGAACGGGAGGCCCGCCAGGGCACGGTGACGGGCCGCATCCTGCCCATCTACCGGCTCACCGCCGGCGTCACCCAGAAGCTGATGCTCTCCGCCGTGGCCCAGGCCCTGGACGCCTGCGGCGGGACGGTGCCCGACGTGCTACCGGCCTCCGTCGCCGACCGGCTGCAGCTGGCCCAGGCCCCCTACGCCTACCGGAACATCCACTTCCCCCGGGACGACCAGGCCCTGGAGCAGGCCCGGCGGCGGCTGGTGTTCGAGGAGCTGTTCGTGCTGGCGGCGGCCCTGGGGCAGATGCGCCGGGACCGGACCGCCTCAGGCGGCCGCCTGATCCGGCCGGCACCCATGGACGAATTCTGGGCCGCCCTCCCCTACCGGCCCACCGGTGCCCAGGTCCGGGCGGTGAACGAGGCCCTGGCCGACATGGCCTCCGGCCGGCCCATGAGCCGCCTTCTCCAGGGCGACGTGGGCAGCGGCAAGACCCTGGTGGCCGCGGCGCTCATCTGGCAGTGCGCCCAAAACGGCCTCCAGGCCGCCTTCATGGCCCCCACGGAGATCCTGGCGGACCAGCACTATAAAAACCTCACGGCGCTGCTGGGCCCCATGGGCGTGCGCCTTGTGAAGCTGACCGGCTCCATGAAGGCGTCGGAGAAACGGAATACCAACGAGCTTTTGCAGGCCGGCCTGGTCAATGCGGCCGTTGGCACCCACGCGCTCATCGGCGCGGGGGTGGCCTTCCGGGACCTGGGCCTGGTCATCACCGACGAGCAGCACCGCTTTGGCGTGGAGCAGCGCAGCGCCCTGGCCGGCAAGGGCGCCCGGCCCCACGTGCTGGTCATGTCCGCCACCCCCATCCCCCGGACCCTGGCGCTGATCATCTACGGAGACCTGGACATCTCCGTGCTGGACGAGCTGCCCCCCGGCCGGCAGAAGGTGGACACCTTCGCCCTGGGCGAGGACATGCGGCAGCGCATCTGGCGGTTCGTGCGCCGGCTGGTGGGCGAGGGCCGGCAGGTGTTCGTCGTCTGCCCCATGGTGGAGGACAGCGAGGAGCTTCCGGCCAGCGTGAAGAGCGCGGAGCGTTACGCCAAGCAGCTGCAGACAGAGGTGTTCCCAGATCTGCGCATATCCTGCGTGCACGGGAAGATGAAGGCCCGGGACAAGGACCGGATCATGGCCGCCTTCGCCGCCGGGGAAACCGACATCCTGGTGTCCACCACCGTGATCGAGGTGGGCGTGGACGTGCCCAACGCGGCGCTGATGATCGTGGAGAACGCCGACCGGTTCGGCCTCAGCCAGCTGCATCAGCTCCGGGGCCGGGTGGGCCGGGGACAGCACAAGAGCTACTGCGTGCTCTTCTCCGACGCCCAGGGCCAGGAGGCCAGGTCCCGGCTCGCCATCATGACCCGGACCAACGACGGCTTCCTCATCGCCGAGGAGGACCTGCGTCTGCGGGGCCCCGGCGACTTCTTCGGCTCCCGGCAGCATGGCCTGCCCCAAATGCACGTGGCCGATCTCTCCGGCGACATGCGGGTGCTGAAGCAGGCCCAGGCGGAGGCCCAGGCGCTGCTGGCGGCGGACCCGGCGCTGGAAAGGCCGGAAAACCGGCCGCTGAGAGAGCGCATCGCCGCCCTGTTCGACCTGCACGGCGACACGTTCAACTAAAGCGCGCGGCGGATAAGAAAAAGGACGTTCCCGACGGGAACGTCCTTTTTGATGCAGCGGATGAATTATTCTTCCGGGGTCTCGTCCTCTTCGGGGGCGATGCCGGTGGCCTCGCCGGTGGCGGAGACCTCATAGACCAGCGCGTCGCCTTCCGGCTCCGGGTCACGCTCGCGCACGGGCTCAGACTCCCGGCGGCTGCGCTGACGGGTGTGGGCCGGTTCCGGCTCGATGAGCGCGCGGATGCTCAGGGAGATCTTCTGCTTCTCGTTGTCGATGGCGGTGATCTTAGCGTCCACTTCCTGGCCCACCGTCAGGACCTCTTCCGGCTTGCCGATGCGGCGGTTGGCGATCTGGGAGATGTGGATCAGGCCGTCCACGCCGGGCAGCACCTCGGCGAAGGCGCCGAAGGGCATCAGCTTCACGATCTTCACAGTCGCCACGTCGCCTACGTTGTAAGCGGCGGTGAACTTGGTCCAGGGGTTGTCCTCCGGCTTGCGGTGGCCCAGGGAGATCTTGCGCTTCTCCGGGTCGAAGCTGATGACATGCACCTCCAGCTCCTGGCCGACCTTCAGCACGTCCTCGGGCTTGCGGATACGGTCCCAGCTGATCTCGGACACGTGGACCATGCCGTCCACGCCGCCGATGTCCACGAAAGCGCCATAGCTGGTCATGCTCTTGACCACGCCCTGATAGACCTTGCCCACTTCGATCTCGGACCAGACCTTCTCGGCCTGCTCCTTGCGCTCCCGGACGGCCACGCTGCGGATGGAGCCCACCACGCGCTTGCGGGAACGGTTGACCTCGGTGATGCGGAAGCGGACGGTCTTGCCCAGCAGGTTGCTCATGGGCTCCTCCCGGCCCAGGCCGGTCTGGGAGGCGGGCACGAATACCCGGATGCCCTTGATGTTGATGACCACGCCGCCCTTGTTCTCCTCGGAGACCTTGCCCTCCAAGACGGTGCCGTCCTCATAGGCGGCCTCCACGTCGGTCCAGCTCTTGGCGGCGTCCAGACGGCGCTTGGACAGCTGCACGGTGCCCTCCACGTCATTCACGCGCACAACAGAAGCCTGGATCTCGTCGCCGATTTTCACCAGCTCGTTCACGTCCACGCCCGGCTTATCGTCGGTGAACTCGGATACGGATATGTATCCGGAGTGCTTGGTGGGCAGGTCGATGGTGATCTCGGTGGCGCCGATGGCTGCCACAGTACCGGTGACGGTGTCGCCGTTATGGATGGTGCGGATGGAATCCTCCAAGAGCTGATCGAAGCTCTTCTCAGCGGGAGCCTCCTCCGCCGCGGGCTCTGCAGGCGCCTGTTCCACCGGGGCGGTCTCAGCCGCGGCAGGGGCTTGCTCCACCACGGGGGTCTCCTCCGCGGCGGCCGGCTCGGCGACAGTTTCTTCTTTGATGATCTCAGGCTCGTTCATTTTGCTTACTACCTCCTTAATTATCCACGAGGGCGTTGAGGCACCGGCGGTGACGCCGATGCGGGAACACCCTGAAAGGGCTCCGCTCTCCAGCTCGTCCGCATTTTCCACGAACAGGACGCGGCCGCAGACCTGCGCGCATATCTCCGCCAGATGGACGGAATTGGCGCTGTGCCTGCCGCCTACGACCACGACGGCGTCACACGCCGCGGCCAGCTTTCGAGCCTCATTCTGCCTAATACTCGTAGCATGGCATATTGTATCAAATATCTTCGCATTTGTACACAGTTTTTTTATCGAATTAATACTTTGTTCACTAATTTCCCGGTTGGAGGTGGTCTGAAAAACCACCGTCAGCGGCGCGTCGGCGGGGATACGGGCCTGTTCCATCCAGCGCAGGAACTGCTCCATATCCCGGACCACCGCCGCGCCCTGGCTCCATCCCCGGATGCCCTGGACCTCCGGGTGGTCCGGCTGGCCGAAGATCACCACCTGCCGGCCCTCCGCCGAGGCCTCCTCCGCGATCTTATGGATGCGGGCCACCTTAGGGCAGGTGGCGTCCACCACCCGGCAGCCCTTGTCCTCCAGAGCCCGGTATACCGCCGGGGAAACGCCGTGGGCCCGGATGATGACCGTCGCGCCGGCGGGCACATCCTCCTCCGAGCCGGCCGTGCGCAGCCCCTGGGCCTCCAGCTTGGCCACCACGTCTTTATTATGGGTCAATTCTCCCAGGCTCAGACATGGTCCGGACCGCAAAGCCTCTTCCGCCATCGCCACCGCCCGGGCCACGCCGAAGCAGAACCCGGCGCTCTCGGCCACCGTCACGGTCATCGCGCCGCCTCCGGATAGGTCCGGCACACCAGTTCATAGACCGCCTGGATGCTCTCGTCCAGGGTCATGTCCGAGGTGTCCACCAGCACCGCGTCCTCCGCCGCCCGCAGGGGCGCGGCGGCCCGGCTGGCGTCGTCATGGTCCCGGCGGGCCATATCGGCGGCGACCTCCTCCAGGGTGCTGGGGTCTCCCTTGGCCCGCAGCTCCCGCAGGCGCCGGACGGCGCGGGCCTCCGGGGAGGCGGTGAGGAATAGCTTCAGCCCCGCGTCGGGCAGCACCACCGTGCCGATGTCCCGGCCGTCCATCACGGCGCTGCGGCTGCGGGCGATAGCGCGCTGCATCTCCAATAAAAACGCCCGCACGGCGGGGATGGCGGACACCGCCGAGGCGTACATGCTCATCTCGGGCGTGCGGATATCGCCGGACACGTCCTCCCCGTTCAGGAACATCCGCTGCGTCCCGTCGGGGGCATAGTCGAAGCGGATGTCGAGCCCCGGCAGCAGCGCCGCCACCGCGCCGGCGTCATGGGGGTCCTCCCCCGCCCGGCGCACCGCCAGCCCCACGGTACGGTAGATCGCTCCGGTATCCACATATACGAAGCCGCAGCGGGCGGCCACCGCCTTGGCGATGGTGCTCTTTCCGGCCCCGGAGGGGCCGTCGATGGCCACGGCGCAGACTCTCTCAGCCATCCTGATCTCCTTTCAGGGCCAGCCCCGCCTTCCGGCCGGTGGCCCACGCGATATGCAGATTGAACCCGCCGGTATAGCCGTCCACATCCAGCACCTCGCCGGCAAAATAGAGCCCCGGCACCAGCTTGGAGCCCATGGTGCGGGGGTCCACCTGGCCCACGTCCACGCCGCCGCCGGTGACGATGGCCTCCGCCACGGGCCGGGGGCCGGACAGGGGCACGGGGAACGCCTTGAGCGTCCCGACCAGCCGCATCCGCTGGGCGCGGGTCACGTCGTGGACCTTGGTGCCCGCCGGGACCTCCGCCAGGCGCAGCAGCACCGGGATCAGCGACCGGGGCGCCAGGTCCGTCAGGGCGTTGGCCAGATCCCGGTTGCGGTATTTTTCAAAGTCGCGCAGGATGCGCCCGTCCAGCTTTTCCCGGTCCAGGGCGGGCTTGAAGTCGATGGCCAGCGCGTAGGTCCTCTCCCCCCACCGGCGGATGTGGGCGCTGGCGGACAGCACCAGCGGGCCCGTGACGCCGAAATGGGCGAAGAGCATCTCCCCCCGCTCGGTATAGACGGCCTTCCCGTCCTCCAAGAGGGTCACGTCCACGTTCCGGGGCGCGAAGCCCGCCATCTCGGCGCAGTACGCCGCCGGGCTCTCCAACGGCACCAGGGAGGCCCTGGGCGGCACGATCCGGTGGCCCAGCGCCGCCGCCAGGGCATAGCCGTCCCCGGTGGAGCCCGTGGCGGGATAGCTCAGCCCGCCGGTACAGACCACCGCCGAGCGGCAGCCGATCTCTCCCCGGTCGGTGACCACGGCGCGGACAGCGCCGGCCTCATCCAGCGTGATGGACAGCGCCCGGTTCTTCACGTGCCGCACCCCCAGCCGGGCAAGCTCCCGGACCAGGGCGTCGGCCACATCGTGGGCCCGGTCGGACACCGGGAACACCCGGCCGCCCCGCTCCGTTTTCAGCGGCACGCCCAGGTCCCGGAAAAACGCCATGGCCGCCGCCGGCGGAAAGGCCGTGACGGCGCTGTAGAGGAATTTCGGATTGGTGGGCACATTGCCCAGAAAGGCGCGCACGTCGCAGTCGTTGGTCAGATTGCACCGGCCCTTGCCCGTGATGCGCACCTTCCGCCCCAGCTGGCCGTTGGGCTCCAGCAGCACCGTGCTCAGCCCCCGCTCCGCCGCCGTCAGGGCGGCCATCATCCCGGCGGCTCCCCCGCCGATCACCACCGCGTCAGCTCTCAACGCCGGTGAACACGCCATACTCGCTCCAGAGCTTCTCCAGATATCCGAAGGTCTCGTCCAGCGAGTCCCGCTTCCGGGCGGCCACAGCCACGATCAGGGCGTTGATGACGCTCATGGGCGCCACCAGCGAATCCAGGAAGGACACCATGTCGCTCTTGGCGTAGAGCTTGATGTCCGCCAGGCCGGCGAAGGGAGAATTGCCGTTGTCGGTCAGGGCGATGACCTGGGCGCCCTGGCGCTTGGCGAACTGCATGGCCTTCAGGGAGCTGGCGGAATACCGGGGGTAGCTGATGCCCACGTACGCGTCCCCCGGCCCGATGTGCATGATCTGCTCATAGACCTCGTTGGCGGTGGTGTCGTGGACCAGGCGCACGTCCTCCACCAGCAGGTTCATGTAGAACCCCAGAAAGCTCGCCAGGGACGCGGAGGAACGCATCCCCACGATGTAGAGGTGCTTCGCCCCCACGATGGCGTCCACCGCCCGGGAGAAGCTCTCCTTGTCCATCTCCTCCAGGGAGCTCTGGAGCTTTTCGATGTCGGAGGTCATGACGGACTTCACCACGTCCTCCCCGTCCAGCATGTCCTTGGCCACGGCGATGCGCTGGACGCTGGTGAGGCGGCTGCGGACCATCTCCTGCATGGCCCGGCGCATCCCCGGATACCCGTCGAAGCCCAGCTCCGTGGCAAAACGGACCACCGTAGACTCGCTCACGCCCACGGTCCGGCCCAGCTTCCCCGCCGTCATGAAGGCGGCCTTATCGTAATTTTCCGTGATATAGCGGGCGATGAGCCGCTGGCCCTTGCTCAGGCGGCGGTCCCCGTCGTTCATCATGGACAGTATGTCTTTTTCCATCTCTGCTCTCCTGTACGCGCCGCTCTTCGGCGCAGGAACAATCATACTTGCATTTTCTCAAAAATGCAAGTATGATCTGCAAATTTTTCTCTATCTTGCAAAAAAGTCAGAAATCGACAGGATATCCGCGGATTTTTAAAGGTTCCGCAGATAGGAAATTTCATCCGCCGTCATGGCGCGCCACTTTCCCGCCGGGAGGGAGCCCAATGTGACCGGCCCTTCCGCCACCCGGATGAGCCGCCGGACCGCCAGGCCGCAGGCGGCGCACATCCGCCGGATCTGGCGGTTCTTGCCCTCATGGATGACCATCTGCAGCTCCGCTCCGTCGCCCCTGCGCTCGATGAGGGTCACCTTGGCGCGGGCGATGGGCTCCCCCTCGAGCGTGTCCATGGACCGCAGCTTCTCCAGGCTGCCGGGGATATCGTGGCCCTGGACAAAGGCGGTGTAGACCTTGTCCACCTGGCGGGACGGGTGCATGAGGGCGTTGGCCGCCGCCCCGTCGTCGGTGAGGATGAGAAGCCCCTCCGAGTCCATGTCCAGCCGGCCCGCGGGATAGAGCCTGCCGCCCGCGTCGGCGACCAGGTCCGCCACGGTGGGCCGGCCCCGGTCGTCCCGGAGCGTAGTCACATATCCCCGGGGCTTGTGCAGAACTATGTACCGCCGCCGGGCGTCCGCCCGGATGAGCTGCCCGTCCAGGCGCACCTCGTCGGTATCCGGGTCGGCGCTCTCCCCCAGGGAGGCGGTCCGGCCGTTCACCGTCACCCGCCCCGCGGCGATCAGCGCCTCGGCGCCCCGCCGGGACGCCAGGCCCGCGGCGGAAATGAGCTTTTGCAGTCGCTGTGTCATACTCTCTCCTTCTCTCACCCCAGCAGGGACAGCAGCCTGTCCAGGAAGGTGGGCTCCCCTTCGGTCCGCGCCACATCCCCGGCAAAGACCAGCTCGGCCCTGCCCACCTGCACCCCGCCGATGAAGGCGTCCGCCTCCCCGGCCACCTGGCCGGCACGCACGTCCGCGTACACGAAAGCGGGCAGCTTATACTCGATGCGGATCTGCTCGTCGCCCCGGTGCAGGACGCTGAGCCCCTCCGGGGCCCAGACCCGGGCCGTATCGGCCACGCCGCCGATCACCGGCACGGACCACACCGCCCCGGCCAGCACGTCGTCCCGGACATACTCACCGTAGGCCCAGTCATAGAGGGCCTTGTGGTCGTTCCAGTCGTCCGGGTCGGACAGCGTCACGCAGATGAGCGTCAGGCCGTTCCGCTCGCAGCAAGTGACCAGCGTCCGGCCGGCGGCCTGGGTATAACCGGTCTTGCCGCCGAATACGCCCTCGCACTCGTCCAGCAGCCGGTTGTGGTTGACGAGGGCGTTCTCCCCCACCGTCCTGGTCCGGGCGGAGACGATCCGCCGGAAATCGTCGTTTTGCAGCGCCTGGCGCATGATGAGCCCCATGTCCCGGGCGCTGGCATAGTGCTCCGGATCGTCCAGGCCGCTGGCGTTGGCGAAATGGGTATTGGCGCAGCCCAGCTGCTCCGCCTTCTCGTTCATCAGCCCGGCGAAGGCCTCCACAGACCCCGCCGTCATGCAGGCCAGCGCCTCCGCCGCGTCGTTGCCGGAGGCCAGCAGCAGCCCGTACAGCAGTTCCTCCACCGTCAGTTCCTGTCCCGGTTCCAGATACATGGAGGAGCCCTCGATGCCGGTCCAGGCAGGGTCTACCGTGACCGTCCGGTCCAGCGGGCACCGCTCCAGCACCACCAGAGCCGTCATGATCTTGGTGGTGGACGCGATGCCCATGGGCTCGTCCGCCCGCCGCTCATAGAGCAGCCGCCCCGTCTCTGCCTCCATGACCACCGCCCCCGCCGCGGAGGGCGTGGGCGCCGGCGCGGGCAGGGCGTATCCGTCCACGGGGAGCGCCAGCAGCATCAGCGCGGCCAACAGCGCCGCTACGATCTTTTTCATAAATAAGCACCGCCTTTCAGCAGTGCTTATTGTTACCGCTCCGGGCCGGTATTAACCCCGTCCGGAGGAGTTCTTCCCGTTTTTCTCCAGATAGCGCTCCAGCCGCTCCAGCAGCTCCGGCACCATGTCCAGGAACCGGTCCGCCGTGGAGAACGCCGGCGGCTGGATAGCCAGCATCCGGGCCCCGCCGTCCCTTCCCAGCAGGAACCCCACCGGTTCCAGCTTCACCGCCGCGCCGCCGCCGCCCCAGATGCCGGGCTTGGCGGCGGAGGCGGTCTTGTCGCCGCCGCCGGAGGCAAAGCCGAAGCTCAGCCGGCTCACCGGGATCAGCGTGGCCCCGTCGGGGGTGGTGATGGGCGCGCCCACCACCGCGTTCACATCCACCATGGAGCGGATCTTCTCCATGGCGGCCTCCATCATCTCCGATACGGCTTGCTCTGCCAAATCTGCGTCATCCTTCCGTCTTTTTATACCGGAAGTATTCCCGCAAAAAGCCGCTCCCAAACGCCGCCGCCGCGCAGACGGCGTTCCCTGTCCGCACCGCGAGGCACACCCGTCCCGCGACCGCGCCGGGCCCGCCGGTCATGTCCGCCGAGGCGGTCAGCTCCGCCTGGGGGAACCGCGCCGCCAGCGCCTGCATGGCCGCGCCGGCCCTGGCATAAGAAAGGGCCGCCCCATAGGGGTCGGGCCCGCCCGCCCGATAGGCGAGGCGAAGCTGCCGCACCCGCACATAGGGCGCAAGGCCCCGTACCGCGCCAAATCCCTGGCGGGCCAGGATGCCCAGCACCGGCGCCGGAGGAAGGCGGCGCAACAGCCGGTCCAGATCCCGCTCTCCGGTCTTTTCCGCATCCTTGATCGGGTCCCGCCGCCGGGGCAGCAGGCTCGCCCGCACCGGGCCCGCCCGGACCAGGAGCGTGACCTTCCCCTGCTCCAGCGCACACTCCAGGCGCAGCGGCGTCAGCCACAGCGCCAGCACCGCCGCCGCGGCCAGGGCCGTGATGATCCAGCCTGTCAGGGCGCCGCAGCCTCCTTCTCTCCGGGGGCGATGACCTCCGTCATGATCTGCTGATCCTCCTCCGCCGCCCGCAGGGCGTCCACCTTCTCCTGCAGCTGCCGGGCCGCGTCGCTCCCTGCCAGCTCCGGCAGGGGCGGCAGCTCCGCCAGGCTCTCCACGCCCATGGTCCGCAGAAAGAGGTCCGTCGTCCGGTACAGCGTGGGCCGGCCCACGGCCTCCAGATGGCCGCAGGGCTCGATCATGCCCCGCTCGGTGAGCACGCCCACGGTATAGGAGCTGTCCAGGCCCCGCATCTGCTCGATATAGGCCCTGGTCACCGGCTGGAAATAGGCCACCACCGCCAGCACCTCCAACGACGCCTGGCTGAGCTTGGGCGGCCGGCGCTGCTCCAGAGCGCGGGTGATGGCCGCGGCGTGCTCCGGGGCGCTGTGCAGCTGCAAAGAGTCGTTCAGCCGCACCAGGCGGATGCCCCGGCGGCCAGTTTCATATTCCTCCGCCAGCGACGCGGCCGCCGCCAGCACCGCGTCGGTGTCCGTGTCGGTGACCACGGCGATGCGCTCGGCCCGGACCGGCTCGCCGGAGGCGAACAGGATCGCCTCCAAAACGCTTTTCAGTTCCCTCTCATCCATAATCCATGCTCTCCAAAATAGCTTCCGTGTCCCCGCCGGTGAACCGGACGGCGTAATCCTCCCCGGTCCGGTCGATGACCACGCTCCCCATGGAGCACATGGTCAGCAGGGAAAGGAACGTGGCCACGATCTCCGAGCGGCTCTCCGCCATGGCGTACAGCTGCCGCAGCGAGGCGCTCCCCCGCTCCCGCAGGTAGCCGATCAGCTGGCGGCTCTTCTCCTGCACGGAGTAGATGATGGGCCGGGGCACCGGCACCGACGCCGTCTCCTCCTTGGCGGGGATGCCTTTTTGCAGCATCCCGCCCAAGGCGGCCAGCAGCTCCCAGCCCTTGTGGCGGTAGTCGTACTCGCCGTATTTGGCCATGGGCTCCGGCGGCGTGGAATACAGCAGCGCCCCCCGCTCCAGGGCCTGGTCCATGGCGGGCAGGTTCTGCTTCACCGCCGCGAAGGCGTCCCGGCATTTGAGCTGCTCCAGACTGGTCATGAGCAGCTCCAGCTCCGAGACCTCCTCCGTGCCGGCCAGCAGGGTCTTGGTCTTGATGTACACCAGATGGGAGGCCATCTGCACGAACTCGCTGGCCACCTCCAGGTCCATCTCCTGCATCTTGGCCAGCCAGGCAAGATACTGGTCCAGGATCTCAGCGATCTTGATGTCCCGGATCTCTATTTTGTTTTTGGCCAGCAGCATCAGGATCAGGGTCAGCGGACCTTCGAAGTCCTGCATCTCCTCCCGGCTCCGGATGACGCCCTCCAGGTGAAAGGTGGGGTTTTCCATCGGTTCAGCTCACCAGTTCAAATGCAAATTCCGCGATGAAGAAAAGCTTGTCATAGAGCCAGCCCACCACGCCGGAGATGACGCCGGAGGTGGCGCCGGTCAGCACCAGCAGCATCAGCAGGATCATGCCGTAGCGCTCGTAGCGCATGAGCTTGGCGTAGGCGCTGTCGCTGAGGAAGGCGAACAGCACCTTGGAGCCGTCCAGCGGCGAGATGGGCAGGATGTTGAACACCGCCAGCGAAAGGGACAGATAGGCGGTGGTCCACACCATCTCCAGCACGGTCCGGGCCGCGGCGCTGTCCGCGGTCAGATACAGCGGCCGGTACAGCAGCCCGTACAGGAACAGGAACACGGCCGCGATGAGCAGATTGCTCACCGGCCCGGCCAGGGCGGTGAGGGCCATGCCCTCCTTGGGCTTTTTGAAGCTGTACATATTCACCGGCACGGGCTTGGCCCATCCGAAATGGAACAGCACCATCATCACCAGGCCCCAGGGGTCGATATGCCGCAGGGGGTTGAGGGTCAGCCGGCCGGCGTCCTTCGCCGTCCGGTCCCCCAGAGCGTAGGCCACCGCCCCGTGGCTCAGCTCGTGGAGCGTGATGCAGATCAGGGCCGGCAGCACCGAGAGGACGATGTCCCCCAGCACGGACCAGTCCAGCCCCCGCCAGATATTGACAAGCGTGCTCATCTCACATCACCCGGGCGGATATCGCCCCCAGCAGTTCCTGCCGGCCCGTGCCCTTCTCCGCGGAAAAAGGCACCAGCAGCGTGTCCTCGGACAGTGCCAGGGTCTGGCGGATACGCGCCAGATTGGGCTCCATCTCGGACTTTTTCAGCTTGTCCCACTTGTTGGCCACCGCCACGAAGGGGCAGCCGCACCCGGCGAACAGGCCGGCCATCTGCCGGTCCAGGGCGGTGGGCTCATGGCGGCCGTCCAGGACATGGATGCCCAGGGCGATGCGCTCGCTCTCGGCGAAAAAGTCCTCCATGAGCCGTCCCCAGCGCTCCCGCTCGTCCATGGACACCTTGGCGTAGCCGTAGCCGGGCAGGTCCGCGAACCAGACCGCGCTGCCCACCAAAAAGTAGTTGATATTGGTGGTCTTGCCGGGGGCGGAGCCCACCCACGCCAGGTTCTTCCGGCCCAGCAGGCAGTTGATGACAGAGCTCTTGCCCACGTTGGACTTGCCGGCGAACACCACCAGCGGCCGGTCATCCCGGATGAAATCCGCTTTTTTGCCGGCGGACTTCACGAACTGGGCCGGATCAGTGCGTATCATGCTGTTCCTCCCGGCACAGAGCGGCCTGCAGCACCGGCTCCACCGTATCGGCGGTGACGAAATTCAGCGCCGAGCGGACGGTCTGGTCGATGTCGCGCAGATCCGGCTCGTTCTCCGCGGGGATGATGACCGTGTGGATGCCGGCGCGCAATGCGGCCATGGTCTTTTCCCGCAGTCCGCCGATGGGCAGCACCCGGCCCCGGAGGGTGATCTCGCCGGTCATGGCCACGTCCTGGCGCACGGGGATGCCGCCCAGGGCGGACACCAGGCCCGTGCAGATGGTGACACCCGCCGAGGGGCCGTCCTTGGGCACCGCCCCCTCCGGGAAGTGGATATGGATGTCCTTGGTCTTATAGAAATCCGGGTCGATCCCCAGCTCCGCGGCATGGGCGCGGATATAGGTCAGGGCCGCGTGGGCCGACTCCTTCATCACGTCGCCCAGGTTGCCGGTCAGCTCCAGCTTGCCGGAGCCGTCCATGACGCCCACCTCGGCGTCCAGCATCTCGCCGCCCGCGGAGGTCCAGGCCAGCCCGTGGACCAGGCCCACCTTCGCCTCGCCGACGGAGGCGGTGTCCTTGTATTTGGCCGGGCCCAGCAGCTCCTCCAGGGAGCCGGCCCGCAGATATTTGGACCGGAACCTGCCCTCCACGATGCCGGCGGCGGTCTTGCGGCACACCGCGGCGATCTGCTGCTCCAGACGGCGCACGCCGCTCTCCCTGGTGTATTGGGCGATCATCTCCCGCAGCGCCCCGTCGTTGATGCGCAGCTGGTTGCCGTTCAGGCCGTGCTTTTTCCGCTGCTTGGGCAGCAGGTGGTCCCGGGCGATGGCCAGCTTTTCCTCGTCGGTATAGCTGGCGAACTCGATGACCTCCATCCGGTCCAGCAGCGCCGGCGGGATGGTGTCGGCGTTGTTGGCGGTGGTGATGAAGAACACCTCGGACAGGTCGAAGGGCAGCTCCAGGAAGTGGTCCCGGAACTGGCTGTTCTGCTCCGGGTCCAGCGCCTCCAGCAGCGCCGCGGAGGGGTCGCCCCGGTAATCGGAGCCCAGCTTGTCGATCTCGTCCAGCACCATCACCGGATTGCGGCTGCCGGCCTGCTGGATGCCCGCCATGATCCGGCCGGGCATGGCCCCCACATAGGTCTTGCGGTGGCCGCGGATCTCCGCCTCGTCGTGGATGCCGCCCAGGCTGATGCGGCACAGCTTCCGCCCCATGGCCCGGGCGATGGACAGCGCGATGCTGGTCTTGCCCGTTCCCGGAGGGCCCAGAAAGCACAGGATCGAGCCCTTCTGGTCCGGGGTGAGCCGGCGCACGGCCAGATACTCCAGCACCCGCTCCTTGATCTTCTCCAGACCGAAGTGGTCCGCGTCCAGCGCCTGGCGCACCGCGTCGATGTCCAGGTTGTCCTGGGTGGAACGCTCCCAGGGGATCTCCAGGCAGATGTCCAGATAGGTGCGGATCACGGCGGACTCGGCGCTGCCGAAGGGCTGCTTGGCCAGGCGGCCGATCTCCTTGTTGAGCTTGGCCTCCACCTCCCGGGGCAGCTTGGCCCGCGCCACGGCGGCACGGTATTCCTCCGTGTCGTCGGTATAGCCGTCCTCCTCCCCCAGTTCCGCCTGGATGGTGCGCAGCTGCTCCCGCAGGAACATCTCCCGCTGCACCCGCTTCATCCGCTTGGCGGCCTCCTCATGGATGGACTGCTCCACGTCCAGGATGTCCAGCTCCCAGCGGATGAGCCGGTTCACCAGCGCCAGCCGGCGCATGGGCCGCAGCTCCTCCAGCACCAGCTGCTTCTGGTCGGCGCGCATGTAGATGTTCTGGGTCACATAGTCGGCCACATAGCCGGCGTCCGAGCTGCCCAGGATATCCCGCATCAGGTCCTCCAGGTCCAGCCCGGAGCCCTGGGCATACTTCTCCAGCAGCCCGTAGCACTGGCGGATCAGCGCCTCGGCCTTCACCGCCGTGCGGGGACTGGTCTCCGTCTGCAGCAGCTCCACCTGGGCGGTGATATAGGGCTTCATGGGGCCCAGCCGGGCCAGGTAGCCCCGCTCTGTGCCCTCCACCATCACCTTGGCGCCCTCCTCGTCGGGCACCCGCAGCACCTGATGGACCCGGCAGACCGTCCCGACCTTATAGAGGCTGTCCGCCCCTGTGACGGCCTCCGCCGCCGGGTCCCGCTGGGCGACCAGGAACAGCACCTGGTCGGCCTCCATGGCCGCGTCCAGCGCCGCCAGAGACTCCGCCCTCTCCACGTCGAATATGAGCCGCATCCCCGGGAACACGCTGATGCCCCGCAGGGGGATCAGCGGCAGCGTCTGATAGCGGGATACGGTGGTCGCTTCAGTATCCATAGCAAATACCTCTTATCGGGAAAAGGCCGCACGTGCGTGCGGCCTGCTCCTATCTGAAAAAACGTCGGTCACGACGCGTCCTGCGCCAGCTTCCTGCGCCGGTAGATGACCGGGCGGGAGCCGCTCTTGACGCTGTCGGCGGTGATGATGACCCGCTCGATGGTGTCGTCGGAGGGCACCTCATACATGATGGAGGTCATCAAGCTCTCCATGATGCTCCGCAGACCGCGGGCGCCGATGTCCATCTCGATGGCCTTGTCCGCCACCGCCTCCAGGGCGTTCGGGTCGAACTCCAGCTTCACGTCGTCATAGGCCAGCAGGGCCTGATACTGCTTCACCAGGGCGTTTTTCGGCTCCGTCAGGATGCGCACCAGATCCTCCCTGTCCAGGCTGTCCAGGGTGGTGACCACCGGCAGCCGGCCGATGAGCTCGGGGATGATGCCGAACTTCAAAAGGTCCTGGGACTGGACATGGCGCAGCACCTCGCCCACATCCTTCTCCTTCCGGGAGGACACCTGGGCGCCGAAGCCCATGCTCTTGCGGTCCAGCCGGTTCTCGATGATCTTCTCCAGGCCGTCGAAAGCGCCGCCGCAGATGAACAGGATATTGCTGGTGTCGATGTGGATGAACTCCTGGTGGGGATGCTTGCGCCCGCCCTGGGGCGGCACCGCCGCGACGGTCCCCTCCAGGATCTTCAAAAGCGCCTGCTGGACGCCCTCGCCGGACACGTCCCGGGTGATGGAGGTGTTCTCGCTCTTGCGGGAGATCTTGTCGATCTCGTCGATGTAGATGATGCCCTGCTGGGCCCGCTCCACGTCAAAGTCGGCCGCCTGCAGCAACCGCAGGAGGATGTTCTCCACGTCCTCGCCCACATAGCCGGCCTCCGTCAGAGTGGTGGCGTCGGCGATGGCGAAGGGCACGTTCAGCATCCGGGCCAGGGTCTGGGCAAACAGCGTCTTGCCGCTGCCGGTGGGACCCACCAGCAGGATATTGGACTTCTGCAGGTCCACGTCGTTCTGCTCCCGGTGGAGGATGCGCTTATAGTGGTTGTACACCGCCACCGAAAGGGAGACCTTCGCCCGGTCCTGGCCGATGATATAGTCGTCCATGGCCTTCTTGATCTCCCGGGGCACGGGCACATCCTTGGGGTCCATGATAGCCTTTTCCGCGGGGCCGTCCAGGGTGAAGTCCTGATAGTCCTCCTGAAATTCCTCCCCCAGGATGCTCAGGCACAGCCGCACGCACTCGTCGCATATATAGGCGTCGTTGCCGGCGATCAGCCGCTGGACCTGGGATTGGGGCTTGCCGCAAAAGCTGCATCGAAGCGTTTTTTTCTCGCCCTCTCTCGGCATGGATGCTTACCTCTTCGTGATGATCTTGTCGATGATGCCGTATTCCTGGGCCTCCTGGGCGGTCATGAAGTTGTCCCGCTCGCAGGCGGCCACGATCTCCTCGTAGCTCTTGCCCGTATTGCCGGCCAGGATGTGGTTCAGCCGCTCCTTGATCGTCTCCAGGCGCTTGAGATGGATGGCCATATCGGTGATCTGGCCCTGGGTGCCGGCGGAGGGCTGGTGGATCATGATCTCGGCGTTGGGCAGGGCGATGCGCTTGCCCGGAGCGCCGCTGGAGAGCAGGAACGCGGCCATGCTGGCGGCGAGCCCCACGCAGATGGTGGACACGTCGCACTTGATATACTGCATGGTGTCATAGATGGCCATGCCGGCCGTGACGCTGCCGCCGGGGGAGTTGATATAGAACTGGATGTCCTTGTCCGGGTCCTGCCCCTCCAGGTACAGCATCTGGGCCACGATCAGCGAAGCGGTGGTATCGTTGACTTCCTCCGACAGCATGATGATCCGGTCGTTGAGAAGCCGGGAGAAGATGTCGTAGGACCGTTCCCCGCGGGAGGTCTGTTCCACCACATACGGTACTAAGCTCATGTTCATGACGCTCCTTTCCATGCGCTGGGCTTTTGTCAAGCGGCTTTAAAAGCCTATCCAAAAACTGCCTGGCTTATTCCGCCTTGGGATCGGCGTCGGCCTCGGCCGACTCGGCCTTTTTGGCGGTCTTTCTGGGCGCGCGCTTTTTGGGCGCGCTCTCCGTCTCGCCCTCGGCGGCCGGCTCGGCGTCGGCCTTCTTGGCCGTTCTGCGCTTCTTGGCGGGCGCGCTCTCCCCGGCCGCGGGCTCCTCCGCCGGCGCGGGCTCCTCGGCCGCGGGCTCGGTGGGCACGCCGGTGTCAAAGATGAGCTGGGCAGCCTTGCGGGTCTTGATGTCGCCCTCCAGCACTTCCTTCGCCAGGGACGCCTTCACCTGCTCGAGCTCCATATTGTACTGCTCGGCCAACTTCTTGTACTCCTCCTCGATCTCCTCGTCGGAGACCTGGATATCCTCCGCCTCGGCGATCTTGTCCAGGACCACGTCGGTCTTGGCCCGGCGCTCGGCGGTGGGACGGACCTGGGCGCGGAAGCTGTTCACATCCTGGCCCAGATATTTCAGGTAAAGCTCCAGGTTCAGCCCGTTCATCTGCAGGTTCCGGTCATATTCCCGCACCATGCTGTCCAGCTGTTCCTCGATCATGGCGTCGGGGATGTCGGCGGTCATGTTGTCGCCGGCCTTCTCGATGAGGGCGGACTGATAGGCGCTCTCGGCGTCGGCCTCGGCGGCCTTGGTCAGCTTCTCGCGGATGGAGGCCTTGTACTCGTCCAGGGTGTCGAACTCGCTGACGTCCTTGGCGAACTCGTCGTCCAGGTCGGGCATCTGGTTCTCCTTGACCTCGTTGCACTTGACGTGGAACACCGCCGCCTTGCCGGCCAGGGACTTTTCGTGGTAGTCCTCGGGGAAGGTGACGTTGACGTCCCGCTCCTCGCCGGCGGACATGCCCACCACCTGGTCCTCGAAGCCGGGGATGAACGCGCCGGAGCCCAGGACCAGGTTGTGGCCCTCGTCCTTGCCGCCGTCGAAGGGCACGCCGTCCACGCTGCCCTCATAGTCGATGACGGCGGTGTCGCCCTGCTGGGCGGCTCGGTCCACGGTCACGATGCGGCTGTTGCGGCGGCGGGTCTTTTCCACCTCCGCGTCCACCTGCTCGTCGGTGATCTCCACCTTGGCCTTGGGGGCCTCCAGGCCCTTATACTGGCCCAGGGTGGCCTCCGGCCATACGGCCGTCAGGAAGGAAAGCGTCAGTTCTTTGTCCTCAGACACATTCACGGCCTTCACGGCGGGGGTGCCCACGACGCGCAGGTCCTCCTGCTTGGCCGCGAAGGTGAACGCCTCGGGGGCCAGGTCGTCGGCGGCGTCGTCGTAGAACACGTCCTTTCCGTACATGCCCTCGATGACCATGCGGGGGGCCTTGCCCTTGCGGAAGCCCTGGACGAAGATCTTGCTCTTGTTCTTCAGATAGGCGCCGTTGACCGCCTTCTCGAAGGCGGCGGCATCGATCACCACATCAAAGGTGACGGTGCTCTTTTCTTTCTTTTCTACGTTCTTTACGATCATGGACTGACTTCTCCTTCCTAGATTACGGGGGAAATATAATAAATTATCGATCGCATAATGACACAGCGTTTTATTTTACCAAATATTACAGTATCTTGCAAGGGTTAAAATCCACCGCATCGCCGGAAACGCATAGGTGGCGCGTATTTTCATAGTACCCATTGAAGGCCAGACGCAGACTTTCCGCGTGCAGATGGCCGCTGGCGCACGTTTTCGCGCCGTATTCCCGCAGCAGCGCCAATATCTCCGGGCAGGCATAGGCGCCGTATTTGGGCGGATAATGGAGAAAGACATACTTGTCCCGCTCTCCGGCGGCCTTCAGCGACGCCTCCAGGCGCAGGATCTCCCGGCTGATGAGCTTTTTGTCGTGCTCCGTGCCCCGGGCCTCGTCATAGAACCATCCCTTGGTGCCGCAGACGGCGGCGTTTTCGCCGTAGGGATAGAAGTTGTTGTGGAGGATGGAGACGGTGGAGATCCCATTTTTTTCAAAAAAAGCATTCATCTTGGCTGCGGAGGTCCACCAATAGTCGTGGTTGCCCTTGAGGACGATCTTCCGGCCCGGCAGGCGGTCGATGAACCGGAAGTCCTCCAGCGCGCCGTCCAGGTCCAGGGCCCAGCTGGTGTCCCCGCACAGCACGCAGACGTCCTCCGGTCCCAGCGCGGAGAACCCCTCCTCCAGCCGGCGCACATGGTCCTTCCACTTGGGTCCGAACACATCCATGGGCTTGTCCGTCCCCAGGGACAGGTGCATATCCCCAATGGCATAAAGTGACATCGAATAATCGTCCCCTCCGCGCAGATACTACCCCCGAGGTGATCAGAGGATGGAAGAGAAAAAGAACTGCGGCGGCCGGGATTGCATCAACGGCGTGTGCTGCACTGTGTCCAATTGCAGACACCACACCCTCGGCGACCAGTGCACCGCGACCCATATCAACGTCAAGAGCGAAGACGCCCTCACCAAGGCGGAGACCTTCTGCGGCACCTTCGCGCCTGTGGACACCTGGCAGTATGTGTGACCTCAGGAGCGGCCGTCGGGCCGCTCCTACATACGTCGCGCGCTATGCCGCGGCCGCGCGTCAGCTCACGCCAAGAACGCGCTGACGGCGCTCTCCATGTCCTCTTTCTCCACCCAGGACACAAAGCGCACGGGCTTTTTGCCCAGGCCGGACAGCGGCCGGGGCGCGCCGATGCCGGTGACGGCGGCCAGCTCGTCCACCAGGGCCGGGCCGGTCTCGTCGGTGACCACGCCCAGCGCCTCCAGCACGGCGGCGCCGAACTTGAAGGGGCTGGCGGTGGACACGATCACGGTGGGGCGCGCAGCCCCTTCCCGCGCCCGCAGATCCCGCAGCACCCGGCTGGCCACGGCGGTGTGGGTGTCCATGAGGTAGCCCTGCTCCCGCCAGCGCAAGCCGATCTCGGCCTTGGCCTCGTCGTCCCGGCAGTACCCGCCGGTGAAGTCAGCGCGGATATCGGCCCCCAGCTGGGGCCCCACGTCATAGCGCCCCTGCTCGGCCAGCGCCTGCATATACCCCCGCACCCGGGCGGCGTCCCCGGTCAGGCAGTAGAGCAGCCTCTCCAGGTTGGAGGACACCAGGATGTCCATGGAGGGAGAGCTGGTCAGGTGGAAGGGCCGGTTCTTGTCATAGACGCCGGTGGCGATGAAGTCGGTAAGCACGTTGTTCTCGTTGGACGCGCAGATGAGCCGGCCCACGGGCAGCCCCATCTGCCAGGCGTACCAGCCGGCCAGGATGTCGCCGAAGTTCCCGGTGGGCACGCACAGGTCCAGCTTCTGCCCCATCGCCAGCTTCCCGGCCCCGACCATGTCGCAGTAGGCGGAGAAATAATAGGCGATCTGGGGCGCCAGGCGGCCCCAGTTGATGGAGTTGGCGGAGCTGAGGAAGTATCCCCGCTCGGCCAGGGTCCGGGCAAAGTCCCTGTCGCCGAAGATCTTCTTCACGCCGGTCTGGGCGTCGTCGAAGTTCCCGGCCACGGCCACGACGTTGACGTTCTCCCCCTCCTGGGTGGCCATTTGCAGCTTCTGCACCTGGCTGACCCCGTCCCGGGGGTAAAACACCATGATCCTCGTGCCGGGCACGTCCCTGAAGCCCTCCAAAGCGGCCTTGCCGGTGTCGCCGCTGGTGGCCACCAGGATGCTCACCGTACGCGCCTCGCCGTTTTTGCGCAGGCTGGCCGTGAGCAGCCGGGGCATGATCTGCAGGGCCATGTCCTTGAACGCGCTGGTGGGCCCGTGCCAAAGCTCCAGCACGGCGGTGTCGTCGTCCAGCACATGCAGCGGCGCGATGGCCGGATCGTCAAAATTGTCCCCGTAAGAGGCGGCGGCGATGCCGTTCAGCTCTTCTTTGGAAAATTCCTCCAGATAAAGGCCCAGCACCGCCACGGCCCGCTCCCGGTAGTTCATCCCGCACAGGGCGCGGATGAACGCCTCGTCCACGGCCGGGATGGTCTCGGGCACATAGAGGCCCCCGTCGGGGGCGATGCCCCGGATGATCGCCTGGGAGGCGGTGACGGCCTCGCTCTGTCCCCTTGTGCTCACATACATCATGGCTGATACGCATCCTCCATATGGTTGATCTGGGGCTTTTTCGTCTCCAGCCCCTCCGGCGCATAGACCTCGATCACGTCGAACCGCGGCTGCAGCTGCGTGGGGTTCTGCTGCAGCCATCGCTCCGCCGCGATGATGACGCGCCTCTGCTTGGCGGGCGTGACGAACTCCGCGGCGGCGCCGTGGGAGCCGTCTTTGCGCAGCTTGACCTCCGCGAACACCACATACCGCCTGTCCCGGGCGATGATGTCGATCTCCCCGAACCGGCAGACATAGTTGCGACCCAGGATCCGATACCCCCGGCGCCGCAGGTACGCGCAGGCCGCGTCCTCCCCGAACGCGCCCAGGAGCTTTTTATCGCTGGGCATAGAATTTCCTCAAAAACGACGGCCGGTGCGCCGGGCAGGGACCATATTTTTCCAGCGCCGCATAGTGGGCCTTCGTCCCGTAGCCCTTGTGCTTTTCAAAGCCGTATTGGGGGTACTGCGCCGCCAGCTCGTCCATCAGCCGGTCACGAGTCACCTTGGCCAGCACCGACGCCGCCGCGATGGCGGCGCAGCGCGCGTCCCCGTGGACCACGCTCCGGGCCGGCACGGAGATGCCCCTGGCGGTGTTGCCGTCGATGAGGGCCAGCGCCGGGGCCGGGTCCAGCATGGCGATGGCCCGGTCCATGGCCAGCAGCGCCGCCCGGAGGATGTTCATCTGCTCGATCTCCTCCACCGTGGCAAAGGCGACGCCATAGGCGACGGCCCTCTCCCGGATCAGCGGGAACAGGGCCTCTCTCTGCTTTTCCGTCAGCTTTTTCGAGTCGTTCAGCCCCGGCAGGTCCGCCCCCTCGGGCAGGATCACCGCCGCGGCGCACACCGGTCCCGCCAGGGGGCCCCGGCCGGCCTCGTCCGCGCCGCAGATGAGCGCCACGCCCTCCCGGTGAAGGGCCCGCTCCATCTCCCACAGATCGGGAGCCTGCTCAGCATGTGGGTCTTTCAAGGCTGATCCTCCCCAGCTTGCCGCCCCGGAATTCGTCCAGCAGCACCGCAGCCATCCGCTCGGTGTCCACCGCGCCGCCCGCCATGAGAAAGCCCCGCTTCCGCGCGCAGGCCTCCAACAGCTCCCATCCCTGGGCCTCCGGCAAAAGCACGATCTTATACCGCTCTGTCAGGGCCTTGGGATAGCTCTCCCGCAGCGTCACCAGCAGCCGCGCCGCCAGCGCCTCGCCGTCCAGGACGTCGTCCTTCACCGCGCCGGTGAAGGCCAGCCGGTCCCCCACCGCCGGGTCGTCGAACTTGGGCCAGAGGATGCCCGGCGTATCCAGCAGTTCCAGCTGGTCGTCCACGGTGACCCACTGCTTGCCCCGGGTGACTCCCGGCCGGTCGGAGGTCGCCGCGGTCTTGCGGCGGCTGACCTTGTTGATGAAGGTGGATTTTCCCACGTTGGGCACCCCCGCCACCATGGCCCGCATGGGCCCCTGCTTCCCCTGAAGGGCGCGCAGGGCGCGGGGCAGCTCCTTCACGCCCCGTCCGGACAGGGCGTCGCACTCCAAAAAGGGCGTCCCCTGCGCCTTATAATAGGCCCGCCACTGGGCCGTCACGGCGGGGTCCGCCTGGTCGGCCCGGTTCAGGATGAGCAGCCTGGGCCTGCGCCCGGCGATGATGCTGTCCAGATCCGGGTTGCGGCTGGAGCGCGGGATGCGGGCGTCCACGATCTCGCAGACCGCGTCCACCAGCTTGAGGCTGTCCTGCATCATCCGCTCGGCCTTTTTCATATGGCCGGGGAACCACTGCACCTCAGCCATTGACGCCGGTATCCACGTTGATGGCGCCCAGCTTATTGAAGGGGAAGATGCGGAAAACGGCCTTCCCCATCACATCCCGCGTGTCCACAAAGCCGATCTTGGACATGCGGCTGTCGCTGGAGTTGTTGCGGTTGTCGCCCATGACGAACACATGGCCCTCCGGCACCGTGACGCGCACCCAGCCGTCGCCGATGTCCTCGTCCTTGTCGATACCGTATACGTCGAAGTAGAGCGGGTTCATGATCTCGTACCGCTCATAGATGCGCTCAAAGATATAGGGCTCATCCAGCACCTGGCCGTCCACGCTGACGGTCCGGTCGATATAGTTCAGCTCCACGGTCTGTCCGGCGGTGCCGATGACCCGCTTCACCAGGGGCTCCTGCTTGTAGTTTTTCGCCTGGAGCACCACGATGTCGCCCTGCTCATAGTCCCCCGCCAGGCGGGTGATGACGATCTTGTCCCCATTCTCCAGGGTGGGGTACATAGAGGTGCCCCGCACGTCGATGACCCTGGCCACCAGGATGAACACCAGCACGCACGCGATCACCGCCACGACGATGCAGTGGATCCACTCGTAGGTATCCCGCAAGGGATCGGCTGCCTTTTCCTCCGCAGGCTGTTCCTCGGGAACGGCCGCCTCCTGGTCCGGCGCCAGCTCCGGCTCCCCGCCGGGCGCATGTTTGCTTCTAAATCCCATAGCATCCGCCTCCTATCCATGGGCCGCGGTCCTGCCGCGGAAAAACGTTCCGATTCGCTTAAGGGTATATTATACAATGCCCGTCCCACAAAAGGCAACAAAAAAGAGGCTTTCCGCCTCTTTTTTGTAAGCCATGATGGACTTCTGTTTACAGCTTCTCCCGGACCTTGGCGGCCTTGCCCACCCGGTCGCGCAGGTAATAGAGCTTCGCCCGGCGGACCTTGCCCTTGCGGACCGTGTCCACGCTCACGATGGTGGGAGAGTGGACCGGGAAGACCTTCTCACAGCCCACGCCGTAGGAGATGCGGCGCACGGTGATGGTCTCGTTGATGCCGCCGTGCTTCTTGGCGATCAGAGTGCCCTCGAACGCCTGGTTGCGTTCGCGGTTGCCCTCCTTGATGCGGACGGTGACACGCACGGTGTCGCCCACGTTCATCTCGGGCAGTTCCGGCTTCATATACTGCTGGGTCAGCGCATTGATGAGATCCATGGTAATAACCTTCCTTGCATAGACGTTCTTACCGGGAATGACTCATCCGGCAGCGGACCGCCTTATTAGACGCATTACATGCTCGGGTATCATAGCACAGTTTCCAAAGATTTGCAAGCTTTTTTGCAAAAATTTTTCGCCGCTCTTCCCTTACCGGAACGGCGTCATATCCTCTCTGTACGCCTCCAGGCGGGTGAAGCGGAAATAGGCCGGGGCGTCCTCCCCCAGCGCCGTCATCATCAGCTCCGGGCTCACGGTGGGCTCCTGGGCGTGGAGGATGAGCTCGGCCTCCGCCCCGCCGTCGATGTCCGTGAACCGGGCCATTTTTATGGACGGGGCGATGTCGTCGGTGCGCATGCCCCGCTTGGCCCGGTGCTCCGCCGGGATGGAGCTCCGGGCGAAGAAGTCCCGATAAAACGCCGCGTCCCGGCCGCCCTTCATCACGCCCGCCAGCCGCAGCCACCGCAGCTCGGCTCCCTTGCCCGGCGCCTCATAGGCCTCCAGCGCCTCGATGCCCTCGGGCATATAGGGGTTCAGCGCCGCCGGCAGCGCCGCCAGGTCCCGGTCCTCGGTGAGCGCAAAGTCCATATATTCGCACAGGCTGGCCGTGCCCACGCTCAGCGGCAGGATGAGGGAGATCTTCGCGTGGGGATTGAAGCCCTCGCTGTATTTGAGCGGCACGCCGGCGCGGGAGAACACCCGCTGCATGGTGCGCATCAGGTCCAGGTGGGAGATATACACCGCCCGGCCGGTCTTGGAAAATCTCAGTCGCAGCTTATCCACGGCACACACCCTCCTTTAAGAGGCTGGCCGCCCCGCATCCGGCGCAGCCGGCCCGGCAGTCCGGGGTGAGCACGCCCTCATAGGCCCGCTCCCGCTCCCGCTCCAGATGGCGGCGGGATACGGCGCAGTCCATATGCTCCCAGGGCAGCAGCTCGTCCACCGGCCGCTCCCGCGTGCCGTAAAAATCGATGTCCAGCCCGCAGGCGGGGAACGCCTCCAGCCACCGGTCCAGCCGGAAATACTCGCTCCAGCTCTCCAGCCGTCCGCCCCGGCGCCACACGTCCTCGATCACCGCGCCCACCCGGCGGTCGCCTCTGGCCAGCGCCGCCTCCACCAAGCTCATTTCCGCATCATGCCAGTTGTAGGTGACGCTCTTAGTCCGGGACAGCGCGTCGGTGAGAAGATCCACCCGGCGCAGGTATTCCTCCCGGCTGATCTGCGCCTCCCACTGGAAGGGGGTGTGGGGCTTGGGGATGAACTCCGAGGTGCTCACCGTGATGCGCACGCCCCGGCTCTTGTTGGCCGCGTGCTGCTTCCAGGTCCAGAACACCTTCTTGGCAAGCTCCGCGATGCCCAGCACGTCCTCGTCCGTCTCGGTGGGCAGGCCCAGCATGAAGTAGAGCTTCACATTGTTCCAGCCGCCCTCGAAGGCGATGCGGCAGGAATTGAGCAGGTCCTCCTCGGTGACGTTCTTGTTGATGACATCCCGCAGCCGCTGGGTCCCCGCCTCAGGGGCGAAGGTGAGGCCGCTCTTGCGCACCTGCTGGACCCGCTGCATGATGTCCATGGAGAAGTTGTCCGCCCGCAGGGACGGCAGGCTCAGACTGATCCCCCTGGGCCGGCAGTAGTCCAAAAGGCCGTCGCACAACTCCGAGAGCCCCCGGTAATCGCTGGTGCTGAGGCTGGACAGGTTCAGCTCCTGATAGCCGGCGTTCTCCAACGTCTCCTTCCCCAGCCGCAGCAGCGTCTCCGGTGAGCGGGAGCGGACAGGCCGGTTGGTATGGCCCGCCTGACAGAACCGGCAGCCCCGGATGCAGCCCCGAAACACCTCCAGGCTCACCCGGTCATGGACGATCTCCGTGGAGGGCACCACGGGCCGGGTGGGATAATAGCAGCCGTCGAAGTCCTCCACGATGCGCTTGCGCACCTTGGCGGGCGCGCCGTCCTTTGGCGTGATGGCCGCCACGGTGCCGCCGGCGTTGTAGGAGATGTCATACAGACTGGGGACATAGACGCCCTCGATCCGGGCAGCCTCGCGCAGATACCGCTCCTTTGTCCAGCCCTCGGCCTTGGCCCGGCGGTAGAGCTCCACGGCCTCCCGGTCCACATCCTCGCCCTCGCCCAAAAAGCACAGGTCGAAAAAGTCGGCCATGGGCTCGATGTTGCAGATGCACCCGCCCCCGGCCATGACCAGATGCTCCAGGCCGGGACGGTCCTTGGCCCGCAGGGGGATATGGCCCATATCCAGCATGTCCAGCACGGTGGTATAGGCCATCTCATAGCCCAGGGAGAAGGCGATGATGTCGAAGTCCTCCAAAGGATCGCCGCTCTCCAGGGCCCACAGAGGGATATGCTCCTGACGGAGCCTGTCCGCCATGTCGCCCCAGGGGGCGAACACCCGCTCGCACCACACGCCGGGCATGTCGTTGAGCACGCCGTACAGGATCTTCATCCCCAGGTTGGACATGCCGATCTCGTAGGTGTCAGGGAAGCAGAACGCGAAGCGCACGTCCACGTCCGCCTTATCCTTCACCACCTGATTGTATTCGCCGCCCACGTACCGGGCGGGACGCTGTACCTGCCGGAGCAGGGCGTCGATCTTTTCGTTCATTTCCATATCCGGTAGTTTACCGCAATTGCGGGAAATTGGCAAGAGCTCCCATCCAAATTCCCGCCGCGGCCGCCGCGGCGGAGCGGATGCAGAGCCCCGTGACCAGCGCCCCCAGCGCGCACAGCGTGCCCGTCAGGCGCAGCACCGCCTCCGCCGTTTCCCGGCGCATCACCGTCTCCAGCAGATACTGTGCCAGGCGGCCACCGTCCAGGGGCAGCACCGGCAGCAGGTTGAACAGGGTCGCCAGCAGCGCGATGGCCCCCGTGTAAAGGAGAAAGGGGATGTCCGTGATGAAGCACAGCACGGCGAAAAAGAGCCCCGCCAGGGGCCCCGCCGCCACGATCCCCATCTCCTCCCGCGCCGTCAGATCGCCGCTGTAGTCGATCACCGGCCCGCAGGCCGTGACGCGGATGCCCCGGATGGCCGCGCCGGCCAAAAACATGGCGGTGAGGTGCCCCAGCTCGTGGGCCAGCGCCGCCGCACCCATGGCGGCCAGCGCTCCCATCCCCCCGGCGAAGTACACCGCCGCGGCCAGCAGCACAAAGCCGGGGCTGACCGTCAGGACCAGTCCAGCCATGCCGCCGCCTCCGCCGGCAGGGGCAGCGCGAAGGTGTTCCGGTCGATCCGCTCCCGCACCGCCGGCAGAAGGTCCTCCGCCGGCGGCCAGAAGATCCTGGCGCACACCGCCGCCAAAAACAGCGCCGCCGCGATCAGCGCCCTCGTTCCGGTCATTTTCATCCCTCCCGGTACAGGCTATGGGCCGCTTCGGAATTTTATGCTTGCATTATGGCGAGGTCGGTGCTATAATCTTAAAGCCTTGCAGGTGTAGTTCAATGGCAGAACATCAGCTTCCCAAGCTGAATACGAGGGTTCGATTCCCTTCACCTGCTCCACGTCGGAAGTTTCCCGAAGATGTCGCGGCCGCGCGAGCGCGTCCTCTCCATCGGTCGGAAAACTTCCTCCTTCTCCCCGCGAAACCCATTGCATTGGGCTTTCGCGGGGGCCCCAACGGGGGAACAATGTATCGGGGTGTAGCGCAGTTGGTAGCGCGCTTGGTTCGGGACCAAGAGGCCGGGTGTTCAAGTCACCTCACTCCGACCAGAATGGAAGAAGACCTCTGAAAATCTCAGAGGTCTTCTTTTCCCGCTGGATTGTGCTATAATGACGACAGAGAGACGAACATTGTGATACGGAGGTGAGCTCATGGCTAAGACGGTGCGTCTGATCTGCGTCGGTGTTTTGCCGCTGCTCGCGGGCTTTTTGCTGAATTGGATATTGCCGGTTTTTCCCATTCATGGCTTCGTCGCTGTAATGGTGTCCGTTCTGCTTCTGATCGGCTGGGGATATCTGGCATGCAAGCTGTCAGATCCTGACCGCAGCCTGCCCATGCAGTCGTTTTTCATGTGTGCGTTCGGACTTGTGATGCTGCTGCTCGTTCTCTATCAGGAGCTCGTTCTGAAAGCGTACTGGGGAAACACCTTCGGATTAGCCACACAGATGTTTTTCCTGCCATGGCTCACGCTGGCCTCTTCGGTCATAAGTCCTTTTGTCAGCCGCGTATGGCCTATGTATGTTCTGATCTGGGTCGGCCTGTTTGCTGCAAGCTGCGCCGGCTGTTCGCTGAAACGACAAAAATAATATCAGCCGCGCCCCGGGGTCTGCCGTGATAAAAAGATGGTAGACACGAAAAGTGCCTACCATCTTTTTGAGCTAAAATGAGGGAAAGGGGTGAGAA
>CANQOA010000017.1 GCA_947625355.1 uncultured Oscillospiraceae bacterium
AGGGCGTTGAGCTTGTGGTCCCAGATGATGTCGTTGGCCTCCTTGAGGCTGGTGCCCTCGGGGGCGGTGACCAGCTTGCTCCAGGGGGTCATGAAATCCCGCACCACGGCGTCCTCCGTCATGCGGCTGACCCGGTAGTCCCGGCTGGTGACGATGCCCAAGAGCTTTCCGTTGGGGGAGCCGTCCTCGGTGACGGCCACGGTGGAGAAGCCGTTTTTCGCCTTCAGGCGCAGGATGTCCCCCAGGGTGGCGTCCGGTGTCACGTTGGAGGCGCTGACCACGAAGCCGGACTTGTGGTTCTTCACCCGCGCCACCATGGCCGCCTCGTCCTCGATGGACTGGGAGCCGTAGATGAAGGACAGGCCGCCCTCCCGGGCCAGGGCGATGGCCAGGGTGTCGTTGGACACGGACTGCATGATGGCGCTGACCATGGGGATGCTCAGCGTGATGGCCGGCGTCTCGCCCTTTTTGAACTTCACCAGGGGCGTTTTCAGCGAGATGTTGCCGGGCACGCACTGCTCCGAGGTGTAGCCGGGGATCAGCAGATACTCGTTGAAGGTATGGGACGGTTCTTCATAAAAATGTGCCATGGGGACCTCCTTGTCACACACAAATAGCAGGAACTGCCGCCGGGCCGGCGGCGGGAGCCTGTACAATATCTTGGGCAGTATTCTATCATGGCCCACAAGGACAAGTCAATGCCGCCGGCGCATTTTCGTGGAAAGCGTAATAAAATGACACTTATTTTTAACTTGTACCGAACGGATGTATCCTATAGTATATACTTGAGGGGATAGGGCGTCCGCGCCGGAGAACGTTCCCCGGAAGAGAGGGGTCGGATATGGATCTGTTTTATAGGATCGTGTCCATGCTGGGCGGACTGAGCATGTTCCTGTATGGCATGCGGGTCATGGGAGACGGGCTGAGCAGCTGCTCCGGCGGGGCCATGAAGGCGGCGCTGGAGAAGGTCACCAGCCGTCCGGCGCTGGGCTTTCTGCTGGGCGCGCTGGTCACCTGCATGATCCAGAGCTCCCACGCCACCATCGTGCTGACGGTGGGCCTGGTGGGCGCGGGGTTCCTCACCTTCCGCCAGTCCATCGGGATCGTGCTGGGCGCCAACGTGGGCACCGCCATCACCGCCCAGATCATCCGGCTCATGGACGTGCAGGCGGGCACGGGCAGCGTCCTCTACTTCTTCAACGCCAAGAACCTGGCCCCCATGGCCCTGATCGCGGGCATCGTGCTGATCATGTTCGTGAAGCGGGGCGCCTCCAAAAACGTGGGCACCATCGCGGTGGGCTTCGGGGTGCTGTTCATGGGCCTCATCTCCATGAGCGACGCGGTCAGCTCCTTCGGCGACAGCCTCAGCCGGATGCTCACCGCCTTCGAGGGCAACTACTTTTTGGGCTTTCTCGCCGGCGCCGGCGTCACCGCCGTGATCCAGAGCTCCTCCGCCGTGATCGGCATCCTCCAGTCGGTAGCCAGCTCCGTGGGCGTGCGGTTCTGCGGGGTGTTCGCCGTGATCATCGGCGTGAACGTGGCCGACAGCATCTCCGCCTATGCGGTCAGCCGCATCGGCGCCAAGCCCGAGCAGATCCGCACGGTCACCGTGCACGTGATCTATAACCTCTGCGCCGCGGTGCTCATCGCCCTGGCCATGACGGTGCTGCGCGCGGCGGGCGTGCTGGGCGACGGGCTGTGGTACAGCTCCCTGGACTCCGGCGGCGTGGCCAACATCCACGGCCTGTTCCGGCTGGTGCCGGCGGTGCTGCTGCTGCCCATGAGCGGGCAGTTCGCCCGGCTGGCGGAAAAGCTGGTGCCCGACAAGCCCATGGACGAGGAGGACCGGGACATCCTGGAGAACCTGCGGGAGCTGGACAGCCACCTGGTCACCAGCCCCTCTCTGGCCCTGGCCCAGTCCGCCCACCTGATCGGCCACATGGGCGACGTGGCCCTGCACAACTACGACGCCGCGCGCCAGCAGCTGTTCGAGTTCGATCCCAAGCGCACCGAGCGCATCGCCCAGCGGGAGGAGCTGCTGGACCGGATGGCCGACGCGGCCAACCAATACGTGGTGAGCCTGTCCCCCTATGTGAAGCGCGCCATCGACAACCAGGCCCAGAACTTCCAGATCAAGGCCCTCACCTGCTTCGAGCGCATCGGCGACCTGGCCCAGAACATCCAGCACGACCAGGAGCGGCTCGCCGAAAGAGGCAAGCCCCTGTCCGACGACGCCATGACGGACCTGGAGGGCACCTTCACCGTGGTGCGGGACATCCTGGCCATGACGGTGGACGTGTTCCAGTCCGACGACCTGGCGAAGGCCCGGGCCGTGGAGCCCCTGGAGGAGGTCATCGACGACATCATCGAGGTGATGAAGGCCCGGCATGTGGAGCGCATGACCAGCGGCAGCTGCGACATGTTCAGCGGCATCCAGTATGAGAACATCCTCCAGAACCTGGAGCGTGTGTCCGACCAGTGCTCGGACCTGGCGGTATATATGCTGGGCCGGTCCGACGCCGCTATCTCCGGCCAGGAGCACCACTACCTGCACGAGCTGCACCACTCCGACAACGCCGCCTATCAGCGCATGTTCCGGGCCAACTACGAAAAGTATTTCCAGCAGCTGCACCTGGGCGGGGAAAAATAAAGATAAATTATTCTTGACAAAACAAGAAGCATCGCTTATAATCCACCCCAAGAGCAAAGACGTTCTGTACCCAGGGCGTCTTTGCTCTTTTTTCATCAAGGGCAAGGAGAAGAAAACGATGTGCGGTATCATGGGATTCACCAAACGGACGCTGACCCGGGACGAGCTGCGGCCGTATTTTGACAGGACCTGCTTCCGGGGGCCGGATATGAGCCGGATCGAGCCGGCGGGGCCCGGCTGGCTGTGCTTCCACCGGCTGGCCATCATGGGGCTGCACCCCAACGGGATGCAGCCGTTCCACCTGGGCGGGGACATGGCGGTATGCAACGGGGAGCTGTACCTGTTCCGGCCGCTGAAGGCGGAGCTGGCGAAGGAGTATGATTTCGTCAGCGAGTCCGACTGCGAGATCATCCTGCCGCTGTACCGCAAGTACGGGCTGGACATGTTCAAAATGCTGGACGCGGAGTTCGCCATGATCCTTTACGACAGCCAGCGGGACCGGTTCATCGCCGCCCGGGACCCCATCGGCATCCGGCCGCTGTTTTACGGCCAGCTCTCCGACGGCTCCATGGTCTTTGCCAGCGAGGCGAAGAACCTGGTGGGCCTGTGCGAAAAGATCACGCCCTTCCCTCCCGGCCACTACTGGGCCGACGGGAAGTTCGTCCGCTACGCGGACCTGACCACCGTGGACAAGTATCTGCCGGACGACATCGACACGGTGTGCCGGAACATCCGGGAAAAGCTGATCCTGGCGGTGGACAAGCGGCTGGACGCGGACGCGCCCTTGGGCTTCCTGCTGTCCGGCGGGCTGGACTCCAGTCTGGTGTGCGCCATCTCCGCCCGCATCCTGGGCAGGCACATCCGCTCCTTCGCCATCGGCATGGACACCGACGCCATCGACCTGAAATACGCCCGCCAGGCGGCGGACTGGATCGGTGCGGACCACACGGAGGTGTACATGACCCGCCAGCAGGTGATCGACGCGCTGGAGGTGGTCATCGCCATGCTGGGCACCTACGACATCACCACCATCCGGGCCAGCATGGGGATGTACCTGTGCTGCAAGGCCATCCACGACCACTCCGACGTGCGGGTGCTGTTGACCGGCGAGATCTCCGACGAGCTGTTCGGCTACAAGTACACCGACTTCGCCCCCTCCCCGGAGGCCTTCCAGCAGGAGGCGAAAAAGCGGGTGGATGAGCTGTACATGTACGACGTGCTCCGGGCGGACCGGTGCATCAGCTCCAACTCTCTGGAGGCACGGGTGCCCTTCGGGGACCTGGAATTCGTCCGGTATGTCATGCAGGTGGACCCGGCGCTGAAGGTGAACAGCTACCACATGGGCAAATATCTGCTGCGCCGGGCGTTCGAGAACGACCACATCCTCCCGGACGCCATCCTCTGGCGGCAGAAGGCGGCCTTCTCCGACGCGGTGGGCCACTCCATGGTGGACGACCTGAAGGAATACGCCGCGGGCCGGTACACCGACGCGGAATTCGAGCAGAAGCGCATGCGCTATGACTTCGCCCGCCCCTTCACCAAGGAGAGCCTGCTCTACCGGGAGATCTTCGAGAAATACTATCCCGGCCAGGCGGAGATGGTGAAGGATTTCTGGATGCCCAACAAGTCCTGGGCCGGCTGCGACGTGGACGATCCCAGCGCCCGCGTCCTGGCCAACTACGGGGCGAGCGGCGTGTGATACGGACAAAAAGGACCCCGGGGACCAAACGGTCCCCGGGGTCCTTGGTGGACGATACAAGACTCGAACTTGTGACCTCCCGCACGTCAAGCGGATGCGCTACCAGCTGCGCCAATCGTCCGTCAGCTTGCTAATTTTAGCGCATTCTCTGTCCGTTGTCAAGACAAAAAATCGAAATCTTGCCAGAGAGGCGGCGGCGCTGAAAAGCGCCGCCGTCGGCTCAGTTGATGCGGATGTCGAAGGAGCGGACCGATCCGTTCACATCCACGGAGATGGTCGCCGTGTCGCCGCTGTTGCCGATGAACCGCAGCGTGGTCTCGACTCCTTCCGCCGGATCGACGGTGACCACGTTCTCATCCGAGCTACTCCAAACCGGGATGGCCACCACGTCGATGGGGAACCAGCTGACCTTGAAGTTCTGGTATACGTCGCCCTTGCGCGCGCCGAAGGACAGGCCGGAGTAGTCCGTCACGGTCTGGTTGCCGATCCAGGTGATCTGCATGGTCTGGATGCTGGGCGCGGGCGTCGGCGTCGGCGAGGGCACCGGCGTTATCACCGGATAGGCGGTCGGCGGCGAATCCTGCTGGGTCTGCTGCTGATTCTGCTGGACGGTCTGCTGGTCGCCCACGTCCCGGCCGACGTTGTAGGAGACCATCACGATGGTGGCGATGATCACCGCCAGCAGCAGGATGCCGCCGATCAGCATCTGCCAGTTGACGGCCTCCGCCGCGCTCCGGGCCGCCTGGGTGCCGGGAACGGCGCTGTCCGTCTCCGGGATGGCGCTGCGGACCTCCTTTGCCTTCTTGGTGCCGCAATAGGGGCAGCGGCCCCGGAAAGCGGGATACTGCCGGTGGCAGCGCCGGCAAGTTGTATTGGGAATGAAGCTCATTTCGGATCACACCTTTCTGTAGCAGCTTAATTATAACAAAAGTTACAGAATGATACAACCCTTTTTTGCCGTTTGCATGAACTTTTTTATGAAATATTTCTTAAATTTTTCAAAAAACATCAAACGGTCAGCGTTCCGGTGTCGTCCTCCAGCAGGATGAGGATCTTTTCCTCGGCTCCCGTGAGGGCGTTGACATACAAAAGATACCGGTCCCCGGAGGCGGAGGCGCACAAAAACTCGTGGCACAGCCGCTCACGGCCGCCGGCGGTCGGGATGATGGCCAGAGCCTGCTCCTGCACCGTCAGCTCCTGGCTCACGCCCTCCCGGGCCTGCTGGGCGCTGATCTTTGCCGCCGGGATGTTCCGCTTGGTGTGGGCGCAGATATAGCCCGCCGCGTCATAGCTGGCGAGGCTGCCGTTGTCCAGGGCCACCCCCACCTTGATGAGATCGGGATAACAGCGCACGCCGTTCTGCACATGGTGGTAATTCACCAGCAGCACGCCGCCGCTGACGGCGTGATAACTCTCCTCCAGCCCCTCGATGCCCCAGCGCGCCATATAGTCCGCCGCCCTGTCCAGGCCCTGGTCCACGGTGAAGCTCTGCTCCCCCACCGGGCGGGACGTGTCCATGGACCAGACCTTGCCGCCCTGCTTGGTCACGTACACCGTGCACATGCCGCCGTTCACCCGGCCGGAGCAGACCCAGCAGGGCACATCGCCGCCGCACTCGCCGGACGCGTCCAGGTCGCCCTCGGCCGCCCCCAGGAACTTCTCCGCCGTCCGGGCGGCCTGCTCCCGGGTCACCTCGTCCATCCCCGCCAGGCTCAGGGGCCGGCGGCTGGTCATGGTCTCGGAGAACGGCCCGTCATAGATCAGCGTGGGCAGCTCGGGGAACTCCTGCTCCATGGTCTGGAAGCTCTCCCCCGCCAGAGGCGGGCTGCCCTCCCCGCCCTCGCCGCCGGCGGACGCCTGGTACACCTGCTCCAGGGTCATCTCGCCCGCCGCCATGCGGCTCTGCATATCCAGCAGGTTCAGCTTCATGACGGAGGCGGTCTCGGCCAGGCTCTTCAGATTCTTCAATTCCTCGTCGGAGTAGCCGCCCGCCTCCCCTACGGTCCGGGACAGGGCGTTGGCATAGTCCCCCACCTTGGCCACGAAGCTGGCGGTCTGCTCCAGCTCCCGGGAGGCATAGGGAAGCCCCTCCATGGCCATCTGGGCGGTCATGGCCCGTCCGGATATCTGGGTGCACAGCGTGCTCTCCAGCGCCGGGTCCGACAGATACTGGCTCTTTTCCAGCGCGTTGGAAAGCTCGCTCACGCTGGTCACCAGCTCCGCAAAGGAGCGCTCCGTACTGGCCCTGGCATACCGCTCCAGGGCGTTGGCCTTGCGGGTGCCGCGCACGGCGAAGATGCCCGCCGTCAGCAGCGCCGCGGATAAAAACGTGATCACGCGGATCGTGGTCCTTCGTCTCATAAAAAAACACCTCTTCCCGGATAGCATGTCCGCAAAGAGGTGTATTCGCGCTGTCAATTTTTTGTCAGTTCAGCCGTTCGATGCCGTCCCGCATCCGGCGCAGGGTCTCGTCCCGGCCCAGGATGCGGCAGATCTCCACCGCGCCACCGGGGGTGACGGCCGTGCCGGTGACGGCGATGCGCACCGGCCACATGAGCTTGGCGTTCTTGACCTCCAGCTTCTCGGCCAGCGCCGTGAGCGCGTCATGGATGTGCTCGTCGTCCCAGGCCGGCAGCGCCTCCAGCACCGGCAGCGCCGCCTGGAGCATGGCGAGAGCGCTCTGCTTGTCGCTCTTGGATTTTTTGTGCACATAGAGCTCCGTGTCATAGTCGGGAAGCGCATCGAAAAAGCCCAGCTTGCCGGGGATATCGGTGAGCACCTCCGTGCGCTGCTGCAGCAGCGCCGCGATGGCCGCCGGGTCGATGGCGGGATCCTTCACCGCCTGGCGGATATAGGGTTCCGCCGCCTTGGCGAAGTCCTCCGGGGCCATGGCGCGGATGTACTCGGCGTTGAAATAGGTGAGCTTTTCGATGTCGAAGATGGCCTGGCTCTTGGAGATGCCGGCCAGATCGAAGGCCTCCGCCAGCTCCCGGATGGAGTAGATCTCCCGCTCCCCGCCGGGGGCCCAGCCCAGCAGCGCCACGTAGTTGACGATGGCCGCCCGCAGATATCCCTTCTCCACCAGGTCCTCATAGGAGGGGTCGCCGTGGCGCTTGGACATCTTGTTGTGGGCGTCGCGCATCACCGGCGAGCAGTGCACATATTTGGGGATGGGCCAGCCGAAGCCCTCGTAGAGCAGGTTATACTTGGGCGCGCTGGCCAGATACTCCGAGCCGCGGACCACGTGGGTGATGCCCATCAGGTGGTCGTCGATCACGTTGGCGAAGTTATAGGTGGGCAGGCCGTCCCGCTTGATGAGCACCTGGTCGTCCAGGTCCTTGTTGGGGGCGGTCACGTCGCCGAACACCTCGTCGTGGAAGGTGGTGGTCCCCTCCTTGGGGATCTTCTGGCGGATGACATAGGGCATGCCGGCGTCCAGACGGCGGCGCACCTCGTCGGCGGGCAGGTCCCGGCAGGGGTCGTCGGCCTTTGAAAAGCTGCCGGACTCCTCCTCGCTCTCCGTCTTGTCGCAGAAGCAGTAATAGGCGTGTCCCCGCTCCACCAGCCGCTGGGCAAAGGGCAGATAGAGCCCCCGGCGCTCGGTCTGCACATAGGGTCCCACGGGGCCGCCCTTGTCCGGGCCCTCGTCCCAGTCCAGGCCGCAGTCCACAAGGGTCCGGTAGATCACGTCCACCGCGCCCTCCACCAGCCGGTTCTGGTCGGTGTCCTCGATGCGCAGGATGAATTTCCCGCCGTAGTGGCGGGCGATGCACCAGGTATAAAGCGCCGTGCGCAGGTTGCCCACATGCATGTATCCCGTGGGGCTGGGGGCAAAGCGGGTGCGCACCTCCCCCTGGGGGATGCGCGCTTCCAGCTCGTCGAAAAACTTCTCGTCCATATGAGTTTCCTCACTTGTTCAAAACTCATATTAGCATATTTTATTCTGACCCGCTTGTCAAGGGATAACCGGATGTGTTATTATTATTTGCTGTAAAAAACATACCACATCGGACGGCGACCGCCGCGGAAAGTGTGAGATACATGGACGAGAAGAAAAAAGTGATGCTCTCGGGCATCAAGCCCTCCGGCGACCTGACCCTCGGCTCCTACCTGGGGGCCATCAAGAACTGGGGAGCCCGGGCCGAGACTTACGACTGCTACTACTTCATGGCGGACCTGCACGCGCTGACCACCCGGCAGAACCCGGCGGACCTGCGCCGGCGGACGCTGGAGCAGCTGGCCCAGTATGTGGCCTGCGGGCTGGACCCGGAGAAGAACACTCTGTTCATCCAGTCCCATGTGCCCGAGCACGCCCAGCTGGGCTGGGTGCTGCAGTGCTACACCATGTTCGGCGAGCTCTCCCGCATGACCCAGTTCAAGGACAAATCCGCCAAGAACGCGGACAACATCAACGGAGGGCTTTTCGCCTACCCCTCCCTGATGGCGGCGGACATCCTGCTCTACCAGCCGGACTACGTGCCCGTGGGGGACGACCAGCGCCAGCATGTGGAGCTGACAAGGGACATCGCCCACCGCTTCAATGGCGTGTACGGCGACGTGTTCAAGATCCCCGAGCCCTACATCCCCAAGGTGGGCGCGCGGGTGATGGACCTTCTGGACCCCACCAGCAAGATGAGCAAGTCCGACGACATCGGCAACGGGCGCGTGTGCCTCATGGACCCGCCGGAGGACATCGCCCGCAAGTTCAAGCGCGCCGTCACCGACAGCGAGACCGGCGAGCGGTGCGTGCGCTATGACCGGGAGATGAAGCCCGGCGTGGCCAACCTGATGCAGATCTACGCCAGCTGCACCGGCCGCAGCTTCGACGCCATCGAGGCGGAGTTCGCCGGCCACGGCTACGGCGACTTCAAGACCGCCGTGGGCGAGGCGGTGATCGAGACCCTCCGTCCCATCCGGGAAGAGGCCCAGCGGCTGATGAAGGACAAGGGCTATCTGGAAAACCTCTGCCGCACCGGCGCGGAGAGGGCCTCCTACATCGCCATGAAGACCCTCCGCAAGGTCTATAAAAAAGTCGGCCTGGTACCGAGATCTTAAGAGACCCACACGGCGTGAAAAAAAGGCGTCATGTCAAAAGCATGGCGCCTAACATGATGAGCAGATCCTTGTCGCCGCTCTCCCGGTACATGAGATACAGGATCAGCGCCATGATGAGGTCGTCCGTCTCCATGTGGATGGACTCGATCTTCCGCATCAGCGCTCCCACCGCCCCGGACAGGCCCTCCTGTTCCTGGGGCGGTTTTCGCTGCCGGAGCGGGGCCGGAGACGGCGGCGGGGACTCCCGGCGAAAAGCGCCGCTATAGGCCATGGCCGCTCCCTCCCAGCTGCTCCATCACCGTTCCGGCGATCCTGGCCATCCGGGCGATCTGCATGGCCCGGTCCAGCTTCTCCTGCTTTTCCGGCTTCATGTAGGGCCGCATGGCCAGCAGCAGCGCCGTGGAGCGGTTTTTCTCCCCGCCGCCGAAGTTCCGGCTCAGCGCGGAGAGCACCTTCTGGTCCAGGGCCGGTGATACCGGCGGCGCCGGAACGGCGTCCGGCCGTCCTTCCCCGCTCCGGGCGGCCGCATCCTTTCCCCCCAGCAGCTCTCCGGCCATTTTGGCCAGCTTCTCCATCTGCCCCGGGTCCGACAGCACCGCCTCCAGCCGCGCGGCCAGATCACCGTCCATCCCGTTTCACCGCCTTCTCCACCTGCGCGGCAAAAGCGCGCCCCTCCGGCGTGGCCAGGATGTCCCGCAGCAGTCCGCCCAGGGCCTTCATGTCCCCCGCTCTGGCCGCGGTCTCCAGCTTTTCCCGGTCCACCCGGGCCAGCAGCCGCTCTCCCTGGGCCGAGGATGCCAGCTTCTCCAGCGCCTGGTCCCGGTCGTTCCGGCGCACCTGGCGGGCATACTCCTCCAAGTCCATAACGACACCCCCTTCGCGTGACCCATACTATGCGGGCCCTGCGGAGGGGGTGAATGGTTTTTTGCGGCCGCGGCTTACTTGTTCAGGTAATTGTCCAGGCGCATGAAGATGGCGGCCACCTCCGCGCGCGTGGCGCTGCTGTTGGGGTTGAAGCAGCCCTTCTCGTCGCCGGTGATGATGCCCATGTTGGCCAGGGCGCCCACCGCCGTCTTGGCATAGTCGCTGATGGAGCCGCTGTCAGAGAAGCTCTTGCTGCCGGACAGGCGCATGCCCAGGTTCTTGGTCAGGTAATTGTACAGGATCACGCAGATATCCTGCCGGGAGATGTTGCTGGAAGACCCAAAGGACGTGGCGCCGATGCCGTTGATGATCCCGTTGAGATAGGCCCACTGGGCGTAGCCGTTGCAGTAGCTGACGGAGGAACCGCTCAGATCGGTGAAGGGGCAGACGGTGACCAAAACCTTGCCGCTGCTGGGCATGGTGCTGCGCACATAGCCGCTCTTGCCGCCGTAGCTGATTTGGTACCAGACGCCGCCGTCCTGGCTCTGACTGGCCGGCACAGTGCCGGTGATCTGCACGTACTGGCCGGCGGCCGCCAGCACCGTCACGCGGTTGGCGGTGGTGCTGGTGGTGGTGCTGCTGCGCATGTAGATATCCGTGCCCTGGGTCTGGCCCATGGTGCCCTTCCAGTTGGCGATGGTGCTGCCCGGATCGGCGTAGCGGCCCAGGACGGTGATGAACATGGCCCGGTTCATGGGGTCCTCGGGTCCAAACTGATTGCTGGACAGGCCGCTGAACAGGCCCTTGTTGCTGCAGAACGCCACGGCGTCCACATACCAGCTGTTGGGCTGCACGTCGTCAAAGGGCAGCTTCACCTCGGCCCGGATGGTGTGGTCCGCCTTCACGTTGGAGAAGGTGTATTCCTTGATGGCGCCCTGCTTCACGCCGTCCACGCTCACGTTGCCCAGGGTATAGCCATTGGCGGAGCCGATGCGGAAGGTGACGCTGCCGCCCTCCAGGACGCTGGCGCTGCCCGCCGGCGAGATGAAGCCATAGGGGTCGTCCACCGTGATGGTATAGAGCTTGCCGCTCTTGACGGCAAAGCTGGCCACGATGCTGGGCACGCTGCCGCTCTGGGCCACGAACGCCTTGATGGTCATGCCGTCCTTCACCGTGATAGCGGTAGAGCCGGTGACCTTGCTGCTGTTCAGCGTCGGGTTGGAGCCGTCGGTGGTGTAGTAGATCGTGCCGCCGTCCAGGCTCTCCAGAGTCAGCTTTTTGCTCGGGTCGGCATAATAGACGTTGTTGCTCAGAAATACGCCGCTGCCGTCTCCCGAGCCGGCCACCTTCAGCGTAGGCGCCACGGCCATCTCGATCTGCTCGTTGAGGGGGAAGCTGTTCTCATAGCCCGGCACCACCGCCATGGCGCGGATATTGGTGCCCTTGGAGACGGTGAACGGGCCGGTATATTTGGTACTGGAGGTGGTCGGCGCGGAGCCGTTGGTCGTATAGTAGATGACCGTGTCCTTGGTCTCGTGGGACAGGGTCACCTTCGCGGAGGCCGGGCCCGAGGCGGCCACCGTCATGGTGGGCGCGGGGGCGTAGCTCAGCTTGGCGTCGTCGGCGGGCCGCTGCACGTTGGGCCGGCTGGCGCACTTGCGCCGATAGATCTTGTAGCCCCTGTTCAGATAATAGCTGGAAAGGTAGCTCAGCTGGCCGGTATAGTCATAGCTGCGGCCGGAGATGATCTCGCCGTACACCGTCACGCGCATCTTGGAGGGCGTCTGCTCGGTGATCTCCACGGAGACCAGCTCGCCGCTGCTGTTGTAGCCCAGGTCGGTGACCAGCACCACATGCTCCGCCGTATAGTTCAGGCAGTCGCCCACCTGCAGCTTATAGAGGTTGTTCTTGTCGGGAGCGCCGATGAGCTCGGAAAAGTTCACCAGCGTGGAGCAGGTGCACCGGTACGGCAGGTCCCAGGCATAGGATACGAACCCGGAGCAGTCGCTGCCGTAATAGGGGGCGAGACGGCCGAAGGTCGAGTTGCTGGTATAGAACAGGCTCTGGGTGTCGGCCGTGGCGTCCAGGAAGCGTCCCAGGGTGATGTCCCAGCCCACATAGCCGCCTTGGGTCGCCTGGGAATACGGGACGCCCTTATAGGTCTTGCCGGCGGTGAATTCGCCCAGCGTCCAGGTCCCGTCGGTGGCCGTCACCTTGGAGCCCCAGGAGGCGTTCTGGCTGACATAGTTGCGGTCGTTGCCGCCCCAGGAATAGATGGTCTTGAGGCACTTCCATTTGACCTCGGCCATCTGCTGTGCCCGCAGGACGATGTTCTGCTGGTTGGCGGTGAGGCTCTTGGTCAGGACGGTGGAAGCGCTGACGGTGGCGATGCCGTTGTTGTTATATTCCCGCAGCACCTGCTGCTTGGCCAAATATTCCGCCGACTCCAGATAGGCGGCCTCCGCGGACGTATCCGCGCTGGCGGCGACTGCGCCCTCCTGATGCAGCCAATAGCTCTGGAGGGAGACGCTGCCGCTGAACAGGGCGGCCAGGTCCGTCTGATAGGTCTCGCCGCCGGTGACCACCACCAGCCAGTCCCCGTCGGGATAGGCGCTGTCCACGTTGGACAGCAGATGGGTCTGCCCGGCCCAGAGATCGTAATAGAACAGCTGGCCTGTCAAAAACAGGTTGCCGTAGGGCGTGGGGATCAGGCCCTTCACGTCCGCCGGAGACGCCAGGGTCTCCAGGAGGCCGGTGCCCATATCATAGGAGTACACCGCGCCGGACACGACCATGCGCAGCTCGTCGCCCATCACGTACATCTGCTTGATGCTGCCGCCGGCGGTATAGACGGTCTCCACCCCGCCGCCGTAGGTATCCATGCGGCAGACGATATCGTTTTCGGTGTAGTACAGCCACTGGCCGCACAGGTTCAGGTTCTTGCCGTTCGCGCCGGACAGCTGGGTGCGCGCGCCCCCCTGCTCCAGCCACAGGCCGTTTTCAAAGAAGTAGAACCGGCTGCCGTCATACAGCGTCCGGCCGCCGTTCAGGATAGCCGCCACGTCGTTGCCGGGCTCCGTCCAGGGCCAGTCCTTATGGACCGGCTCTTCGGCGGTCTCGGGCAGATCCTCCGGCTCCTCCGTGGCCTCCGGCTCTTCCGTGGTCCCCGGCTCCTCCACTTCGGGCGGGACCATCGGCTCGTCGGTGGGCTCCGGCGTGTTCTCCGGGGCCTCCGGCGCCGGGCTCTGCTCCGCGGGCGGCGCGATGGGCTCTTCGGTGGGCGGAACGGTCGGCTCCTCCGTGGGCTCGCTCGGCTCCTCCGTAGGCGCGGCCGGCTCCTCGGCGGGCGGCGCGGCGGGCTCGTCCGCCTGGGGAGGCGCCTCCGTCTCCGGAGCGGACTCCGCCGGGGGCGCCTCCTCCGGCAGCGGAATCGTGCCGTCCCATTCCTGAATGCTGGGGAGGTCCTCCCCGGGGCTGGCGAACACCGCCTCTTCTCCCAGAGATGCGAATATGATCAAGGCAAGCAAAAATGCTAGCGTTCTTTTCAAAACGGCCATCTTTTCCTCCCTATCGCGTTCAGCGGACATGGCTTCACAACCTATAGATGGTGCTACTATACCATGATTTGTCACCATTTGCAAGGGATTCTTGCAATTATTGTTTCCGGAATGTAAATAATACCCGTGATTTTGTAATTATGTTAACAGCGCGGCTATAAAAACGCCGGGGGATCGCTCCCCCGGCATTTGATTTCGTGCGTTCGATCTTTTTCTCACAGCACCCGCACCCGATGGACATGGGGCACGGCGGCGATGCGCTCCGCCAGCTCCCGGCTGATGGGGCTGCCCACGTCGATGACGGTGTAGGCCACGCTGCCCCGGGCCTTGTTCTGCATGTGCTCCACGTTGATGTTCTCCCCGCCGATGATGTCCAGGAAGCTGTTGAGCATGCGGGGGATGTTCTCGTGGATGGCGCAGATGCGGGCCACGCCCTCCCGCTCCAGGGTCAGCTCCGGCATGTTGACGGAGTTGTGGATGTTGCCGTTTTTCAGGTAGTCGGCCAGCTCCTGGGCCGCCATGATGGCGCACTTCTCCTCGCTCTCAGGGGTGGAGGCGCCCAGGTGGGGGAAGGCCACCACGCCCTTGGCGCCGGCCAGCTTGGCGCTGGGGAAGTCCGTGACGTACCGGGCGGCTTTCCCGGAGGCCAGCGCGTTCAGCACCGCGTCCTCGTCCACCAGCCCTCCCCGGCCCAGGTTGATGATGCGCACGCCGTCCTTCATCTGGGCGATGGCGGCCGCGTCGATCATGTGGTGGGTCTTTTCGTTGTGGTGGACCTGGACCAGGATGTAGTCGCTGTCCCGCAGCAGGGTGCCCAGGTTCTCCGCGTGCTTGACGTCGCTGTGCAGATGCCAGGCCGCCTCCACGGACAGATAGGGGTCATAGCCCAGCACGTTCATGCCCAGGTTCAGCGCGCTCTTGGCCACCCGCGCGCCGATGGCGCCCAGGCCGATGACGCCCAGGGTCTTGCCCCGGATCTCCGGGCCCACGAACGCCTTCTTCCCCGCCTCCACGGCGGCCTCCACGTCGTCGCGCCCGGCCAGGGAGTGGACCCACAGGGCCCCGCCCATCAGGTCCCGGGACGCCAGCACCAGCGAGCACACGGCCAGTTCCACCACCGCCTGGGCGTTGGCGCCGGCGGTGTTGAACACCACCACGCCCCGCTCCGTGCACCGCTCCACCGGCACGTTGTCCGTGCCCACGCCGGCGCGGGCGATGGCCAGAAGCTCCGGGTTAAAGCTCATGTCGTGCAGCTTGGCGGAACGGACCAGCAGCCCGTCGGGATCGGCGGCGTCGTTGTCCACCCGCAGGCCCCGGGCGGCCAGCACATCCAGGCCCGCCTGGGCGATATTGTTCATGGTCTTGACTTTATACATGGTGCTCCACCTCGAACTTCTTCATAAATGCCGCCAGGGCCTGCACTCCCTCCATGGGCTGGGCGTTATAGAGCGACGCCCGCAGGCCGCCCACGCTCCGGTGGCCCTTCAGGTTCATCAGGCCCTGGGCCTGGGCCTCCTTGGCGAAGGCCGCGTCCAGATCCGCGTCGCCGGTGCGGAAGGTCACGTTCATATCGCTGCGGTCCTCCCGCCGGGCGCAGGGCCGATAGAGCCGGCTGTTGTCGATGATGTCGTAGATGATGGACGCCTTCTCGTGCTTGATGGCCTCCATGCCGGCCACGCCGTCCTGGGTCTGGAGCCAGTCCAGCACCAGCCCCAGCATATAGATACACCAGCAGGGCGGGGTGTTGTACATGCTGTCCTTGTCGATCATGGTCTTATAGCTCATCATCAGCGGCGTATAGGGCGCCTCATGGCCCGCCAGGGCCTTGTCGATGAGCACCACCGTCACCCCGGCGGGGGCCATGTTCTTCTGGGCCCCGGCGAAGATCAGGCCGTATCTCGACACGTCCACCGGCCGGGAGAGGATCTCCGAGCTCATATCGCACACCAGCGGCGCGGCCGTCTCGGGCACATAGCCCCAGGCGGTGCCGTAGATGGTGTTGTTGGCGCAGTAATAAAAATACTTGGCGTCCGGGCTCAGGTCCAGCTCGGACTGGCTGGGGATGCAGGCCAGCGGCGCACGAAGGGTGTCCGCCGCCACATGGACGGTGCCGTACTTGCCGGCCTCCCTGCAGGCGATGTTGGCGAAATTGCCGGTGACGGCGTAGTCCGCCGTGCCCCCCTCCATCAGGTTCAGCGGCACCATGGAGAACTGGGCCGACGCGCCGCCCTGCAAAAACAGGATCTCGTGGCTGTCCGGCACGTTCAGGGCCGCCTTCAGCTTGGCCTTGGTGCTGTCGAAGATCTCCTGGAAGAACTTGCTGCGGTGGCTCATCTCCATCACGGACATGCCGCTGCCGTTGTAGTTGAGCATCTCCGCCGCGGCGCGCTCCAGCGCCGGGCGAGGCAGGACCGACGGTCCCGCCGAGAAATTGAACACTTCTTCCCTCTTCATGGTTTTACCCCTATAAATCGACGATATACCGTGATATTATACCTTTTCCCCGGTGTTTGCAATCGGTTCCGGCCGATTCGTCACTTCGCCCAAAAGCACGTCTCCATCCACCGCCGTGATGCGCACATTTTCCACCGTCCCGCGCACGGCCTGTTCCTTGATCCGCACCGGACAGTAGTTGTCCCCGTGGCCCTCCCGGGCGTTTTCAAAGAGCACCGGCAGGGCCTTTCCCACGCAGCCGGCCAGATACGCCCGCTGGAGCCGGGCGATGACCTCTCCCGCCCGGCGCACCCGGGCCTCCTTCTCCTCCCGGGTCAGCTGGCCCGGCATGGCCGCCGCCTTGGTGCCGGGGCGGACGGAATAGGGAAAGGCGTGGACATAGAAAAAGCCGCACCGCTCCAGAAAGGCCAGCGTCTGGGCGAAATCCGCCTCGCTCTCCCCCGGAAAGCCGCAGATCAGGTCCGCCGTCAGCGCGCAGCCGGGGAACGCCGCCCGCAGCCGGCCGCATACCGCCAAAAACGCGGCGGTATCGTACTTTCTGTGCATCCGCCGGAGGGTGTCGTCGCAGCCGGACTGGAGGGACAGGTGGAAGTGGGGGCACACGTTCCCCAGCGCCGCGAGCCGCCGGCAGAACGCCTCCGTCACAGCCGTGGGCTCCAAAGAGCCCAGATGGACCCGGACATGGGGCGCGGCCTGGGCGATGGCCTCCACCGCGTCGGCCAGGCCCGGCTTTCCCGGCAGGTCCTTGCCATAGGAGGCGATCTCGATGCCGGTCACCACGATCTCGGCAAAGCCCTCCCCGGCCAGCTGCGCCGCCTGGGCGGCGCATGCCTCCAGGGGCAGGGACCGCACCCGGCCGCGGGTGTAGGGGATGACGCAGTAGGTGCAGAAGTTGTCGCACCCGTCCTGGATCTTCAGCATGGCGCGGGTCCGGCCGGATACCGCTCCGGCGGGCAGCGGCTCGAACGCCCGCCGCTGGAAGGGATCGTCCACCATCACCGCCGGCAGGGCCTTTTCGATGGCGTCCGCCAGGGCGTGCTTATCCCCGCTGCCGAACACGATGTCCGCCCCCAGGGCGGCCACCGCCTCCGGTTCCAGCTGGGAATAGCACCCGCACACCACCGTCAGCGCGCCGGGGTTCTGTCCCTGGAGCCGCCGGATGGCCTGGCGGGACTTGCGTCCGCTCTCCGCGGTGACGGCGCAGGTGTTCACGATCACCACGTCCGCCTTGCTCTCCGCCGGCCGGAAGCCCCGCTCCCGCAGCAGCGTCTCCAGCGCCTGGGTCTCGTATTGATTCACCTTGCAGCCCAAGGTATACACAGCGTATGTCATAAGCCTTGCCTTTTCCCATCCCGCGGATTATAATCGTTGCGGTGATTGATGTATGATCTATCTTGATAACGCGGCCACCACCCAGGTCTGCCCCGAGGCGGCGCAGGCCGCCGTGGAGGCCATGACCGGCGGTTTTGGCAACCCCAGCTCCACCCACGGTCCCGGCCGGGACGCCCGCCAGGCGCTGAAAGCGGCCCGGGAAACGGTGGCGGCCAGCCTGGGCGCGAAGCCTGAGGAGGTCTTTTTCACCTCCGGCGGCTCCGAGGGGGACAACTGGGCCCTGGAGGGGGCGTGCGCGCTCATGCGCCACAAAGGGAGGCACATCATAAGCTCCCTCACCGAGCACGACGCGGTGCGCAGGACCCTGGACCATATGCAGGCCCAGGGCTGGGAGGTCACCCGCCTGGCCCCCGGTCCCGACGGGGCGGTGTCCCCGGCGGACGTGGCGGCGGCGCTGCGGCCGGACACGGCGCTGGTGAGTCTGATGCTGGTCAACAACGAGACCGGCGCCATCACGGACATCCCCGCCGTGGCGAAGGCCATCCAGGCCGCCAAATGCCCCGCCCTGCTGCACACAGACGCCATACAAGGATACATGAAGGTGCCGTTCTCTGTCAAGAGCCTGGGGGCGGACATCGTGACAGTCTCCGGCCACAAGATCCACGCCCCCAAAGGCGTGGGGGCCCAGTTCATCCGGACCGGGGTGCGCCTGCCGCCCCTGGTGCTGGGCGGCGGCCAGGAGAGCGGCTATCGCTCCGGTACGGAGAACATGCCCGGCATCCTGGCCCTGGCCGCGGCGGTGGACGCCTATCGGGCGGACAGGGACGCCGCGCCCCGCATGGCGGCGCTTCGCCGGCGAATCGTGGACACCCTCTCCCCCGCCATCCCGGACCTGGTCCTCATCGGCGGCGGCGCGCCCCATATCCTGTGTCTGAGCCTGCCCGGCTATAAGAGCGAGGTGCTGCTCAATTACCTGGACGGGATGGGCATCTGCGTATCCAAGGGCTCGGCCTGCAAAAAGGGCGCCCGCAGCCACGTGCTGGAGGCCATGGGCCTGCCGGCCAGGGTCATCGACGGGGCCATCCGCGTCTCCCTGGGCCGCTTCACCACGGAGGCCGACGCGGACGGGTTCTGCCAGGGGCTTCTCCAGGCGCGGGAAAAGCTCTATAAAACGCTGTAGGCATGCAAAAAAGACGGGGGCGCGTCCCCCGTCTTTTTGTTATGCGATCTTTACTCCGCCAGGTATTTGGTGATCTCCGGGCCGAAGGTGCTGGGATCGGCGGAGACGGTCACGGTGAAGGTGATGCTCTCCGACTGGCCAAACTTCTCCAGCCAGGACAGGAACCCGCTCAGCTCCTCCCCGGAGGCCGGACGGATGATCTTGAACAGATTGTCGATGAACACATGGGTGATATCAAAGTTCCCGGCGGCCAGGCCGCTGATAAAGCCCCGCATCAGATCGATGGAGTTGATGCCGTACTGAGAGGCATGGATGAGACGGGCCTGATAGGGGATGTCGTATGTAAGGACCTTGTCCTTCTCGATGCAGATCACATCGCCGTGCTCCTCATCCACCGCTTTTCGCACCAATTCGACCAGCTGCTTCGTTTTGCCGGTTCCTTTGAGACCCATGATCAATCTGACCAAGAGATCATCACGCTCCCTTCTGTGAGTTTCATCTATTCTAACATCTTTCCCGCCGCACTGCAACGGGAAAGATGTTAATTTTCGGTGATTTTTTCCGTCTCCGGGGCCCCCGCGCGAATCCAGCGAAGCGAATCGCGCGGGGAAAAGGAGAAATAGCTCCGACCGATGAACGGGCCCCGCCTGCGGGGACCGTGAATCTTCGGAGCCATTTTGACGTCATGTCCCTGGCTTGCCCAGCATCCGGAACATGTTCTTCTTATAGGCCTCCACGCCGGGCTGATCGAAGGGATTGACCCCCAGCATATAACCGCTGATGGCGCAGGCCACCTCGAAGAAGCACACCAGATCCGCGAAGCCTTCCTCGTCCCGCCGGGCCACGGACACGCCCATATTGGGCACGCCGCCGGCCACATGGGCGGCCTTTACCGCCTCCATGGCCACCCGGGAGATCTCCCCAAGGCCACGGCCGGCCAGATAGTTCAGCCCGTCCGGATCGCCCATGACGAAGGGCATCTCATAGTCCCGGCGGGGCCGGTCGAAGCTGACCACCGTCTCCATCAGCGCCCGGGGGCCGTCCTGGATGTACTGGCCCATGGAGTGCAGATCGGCGTTATACTCCACGCTGGCGGGATAGATCCCCACGCCGTCCTTGCCCTCGCTCTCGCCGTAAAGCTGCTTCCACCACTCGGCCATATACCGGAAGGAGGGCTCATAGCTGGCCAGGATCTCGATCTTTTTGCCCTTGGAATACAGGGCGTTGCGGGTGGCGGCATACTGCCAGGCGGGGTTGTCGGGGCTGCGCCGGTCCAGCTCATACAGGGCCTCCGCCGCCGCGCCCACCATGGCGCGCACGTCGCACCCCGCCGCCGCCAGGGGCAGCAGGCCCACCGCGGACAGCACGCTGTAGCGGCCGCCCACGTCGTCGGGCACCACAAAGGTCTCGTATCCCTCTTTGTCGGCGATGGACTTCAGCACGCCCCGCGCCCGGTCGGTGGTGGCATAGATGCGCTTGCGGGCGCCCGCGCCATATTTCTTCTCCAGCAGTCCCCGGAAGATGCGGAACGCCGCCGCCGGCTCCAGGGTGGTGCCGGATTTGGACACCACGTTCACGGAGAAATCCCGGTCGCCCAGCTGATCCAGCTTATCGTTCAGATCGTCGGGGGACAGACCGGTACCGGCAAAGATGATCTCCGGTCCGTTCTTGGGCTTGATGAGCTCGATGCCGGCCCGCGCGCCCAGATAGCTGCCGCCGATGCCGATCACCACCAGCACCTCGCTGTTGTCGCGGATGCGCTCCGCGGCGGTGACGATCTGCTTGAGCTCCTCGCCCTGCACGCGGCGGGGCAGCTCGCGCCAGCCGGTGAAATCCGCGCCCGCGCCCTTTCCCTCCGCCAGGGCCCGATGGGCCTGCCCGGCGGCGCCGTAATCCGGTCCTGTGCTGTCCAGGAAGCTGAGCGCTCCGGAGAGATCGACTTTGACCATATTCAGCACTCCTTATTTCGTATCATTCGTTGGTGCCGCGCCAGGCGGTCACTTTATTGTCATTATACTCCAACGGTCAAGTTTTTTCAAGACATTTCCCATCAAAGTGGGGAATGTCTTTCATAAAACCCGCATTTTTACCGGTGAAATGGGGGAACTATTCCTGTTTCATCCCGATCAGCATCCCCATCAGCCGTCCGTAGACCGCCCAGAAGCCCAGCCGCTCCACCGCGTCGGCGGCCACGATGTCGATCCGGGCGAGCACCTGGTCCCCCGCCTTGACCGTGAGCGTGCCCAGGCTCTGGCCCTGGTATACCGGCGCGGACAGCTCCGGCGCCAGGTCCGTCTCATAGCTGAGCTGCTGCAGGGACCCCTTCTCCATGAGCAGGTATTCATCCCCCGTATACACCGGCTGCACGCAGTCCGCCCGGCCCAGGTGCACCCGCACCGGCGGCAGGGCCTCCCCCGGCCGCAGGGACGCCAGGCCATAGTTGGCGAAGGCGTAGTTGAGCAGCGTCCGGGCGTCCTCGAACCGCTGGGGCGAGGTCTGGCCGTGGAGGATCACGGCGATGTACTCCACCCCATCCCGTTCCGCCGTGGCGGCCAGGCAGTACATGGCCTTGGAGGTGAACCCGGTCTTTAAGCCCGTGGCCCCCTCGTAGCCATAGATGAGCCGGTTGGTGTTGGACAGATCGAAGGCCCCGTCCCGGATGGAGTCCATCCACACGGTGGTATACTCCTTGATCATGTCGTGGGCGATCAGCGCCCGGCTCATCAGCGCGATGTCGTAGGCGGAGGTATAGTGGTCGTCGTCATCGTAGAGCCCGGTACAGTTGGTGAAGTGGGTATCCTTCATCCCCAGCTCCGCCGCCCGCTGGTTCATCCGCTGGGCAAAGGCCTCCTCGCTGCCGGCGATCAGCTCCGCCAGGGCCACGGCGCAGTCGTTGGCGCTGACCACCGCCACGCACTTGAGCATCTCCGACACGCTCATCTGCTCCCCCGGCTCCAGCCATATCTGGCTGCCCCCCATGGAGCAGGCCGTCTCCGAGGCCGTCACCGTCTGGTCCAGGCGGATGGTCCCCGCCTCGACGGCCTCCGCCACCAGCAGCATGGTCATCACCTTCGTCACGCTGGCCGGCGGGCAGCGCTCATGGGACGCCTTCTCATAGATCACCGTGCCCGTGGACTTCTCCATCAGCACCGCGTAGGGCGCCTGGATGGTGATGGCATCCTCCGGCAGGGTATCCACCGCCAGAGCCGGCGTGGTCAGCAGGCAGGCCGCCAGCAAAAAGGATAGGATTCGTTTCACATGCAGCAAAATACAACACCCCCATATCCACATGGATATGGGGGCATGGCCCAAAATATGAACGCTTCCGTCCGCTTTGTCCTCACAGCTCCCGGTACATGGCCGGGGCGTCGGCCTTGGAGACGGTCTCCGCCAGGCTCAGCACCTCCACCTTCGTGGCCCGCTCGCCGAAGCGGATCTCGATCACGTCGCCGATCTTCAGCTCCCGGGACGCCTTGGCCGGGGCGCCGTTGACCGTGACCCGGCCGCCGTCGCAGGCCTCGTTGGCCACCGTGCGCCGCTTGATGAGCCGGGAGACTTTCAAAAACTTGTCCAGTCGCATCTTGTCCTCCTGAAAGGCAAGCGGCGCGGTCCAGCCGCGCCGCTAAGCCATATCCCGGGACGATCAGTTCGCCACGGCGTCCTTCAGGGCCTTGCCAGCCTTGAACTGGGGGACCTTGGAAGCGGGGATCTTGATCTCCTTCTTGGTCTGGGGGTTGCGGCCGATGCGGGCGGCGCGCTCCTTCACGTCAAAAGCGCCGAAGCCGACGATCTGGACCTTGTCGCCCTTCTGGAGCGCCGCGGTGATGGCGTCGACAGCCGCGTTGACAGCCTTCTCGGCATCCTTCTTGGACAGATCGGCCATTTCCGCCACGGCCGTGATGAGTTCAGCTTTGTTCATAGTAAACCTCCTGATTTTCGACGGTCTCCCGCCTCTTTTGTGATGTCATATTCAAAGTTTGCAAAACGCAAAGCTTTTACAGATCTTCCATGGCCTTGGCCTGCTGCCAAAGGGCCTCCTGGCCGGCCAGGTCCAGCTCCGGGAGGGCTCGTCCGCTCTCGGCGGCCAGCCGCTCCATCTGGGTGTACCGGCTCACGAACCGGTCGGTGGAGCCGTTGAGGGCTTTCTCCGGGTCCACGCCCAGCAGCCGGGCCAGATTCACCGCCGCCGCCAGCACGTCCCCCAGCTCCTCTTCGACCCGCTCTCCCTCGTCGATGGCGCAGTCCAGCTCTCCCAGCTCCTCGGTGAGCTTCTCCCTGGCGCCGTGCCAGTCGGGCCAGTCGAAGCCGTCCTTGCGGGCTTTCTTCTGGACCTTCTCCGCCCGCCACAAGGCCGGCAGGGCTTTGGCCACGCTGTCCATGGCCTGGGCCGTGGACTTCTGGTCCTTCTCCTGGCGCTTCACCTCGTCCCAGGTGGCCAGCACCTCTTCCGGGGTATCCAGTTCCAGCTTCCCGAACACATGGGGGTGCCGGCGGATCAGCTTCTGGCAGATGCCGTCGCACACGTCGTCGAAATCGAACCGGCCGCACTCTGCCTCGATCTGGGCGTGAAACACGACCTGCAGCAGCAGGTCGCCCAGCTCCTCCCGGAGGTTGGCCACGTCGCCTGAGTCGATGGCGTCGGCGGTCTCATACGCCTCCTCCAGCAGATCGCGGCGGATGGACCGGTGGGTCTGCTCCCGGTCCCAGGGACAGCCGCCCTCGCCCCGGAGGATCGCCATAATGGCGCGCAGGTCATCCAGACCGTACTTTTCTTTGTACTCAAAATTTATCATATATTTTGGTCCTCTGCAATAGGGAAATTCAAAAAAACCGCGATCTGCAAAGGGTTTTGTACATTTTTCAGCGGATATGCAGCTTTTTCGCCCATTTTTCCCCTCTGGGGAACAGCTTCATGTCCTCCAGCGTGATGGCCCGCAGGGCGATGGCCATGACCGCGTATACCACTACGCCGGTCATCACCGCCACTGCGAAGGGCGCCAGGATGTTCACCGCCCGCCCGGCCACGGTGGCGGTCACGCCCCCCATCAGCCCGTGCAGCAGGCTCCACACCGACCAGGCGGCCACCGCCATGACGGTGCAGCTGATGCCGGAGCGGCCCACGATGCGCCACAGGTTCATGGGCCGGGCCATATGCCGGGCCATGAAGAAGAGGTTGCTGCTCAGCATCACGATATAGCAGCACAGCGTGCCCAGCGGCGCGCCATAGATGTTCACGTTGGGGTTGCCCACCAGCACGCTGGTCACGACCACCTTCACCGTCCCGCCCAGCAGGATGGAGATCAGCGGCAGACGCTCGTTGCCGTTGGCCGGCAGGATGGAGTTGGTCATCAGGCTCATGGTCATGAAGTAGCAGGTGATGCCCAGCTCGAACAGCAGCAGCGGGCCCTGGCCCGTGCTCTCGGGATACAGCACCTTCATGCAGGGCTCGGCCAGCACGGCCATGCCGATGGACATGGGCAGGCACAGCAGCGTGCACATCCGCAGAGAGCTCTCGGCGATGTCGGCCGCGCCCGCGAGCTCCTTCCTCGTCCGGGCCGCGGCGACGGCCGGAACGATGCTGGACAAAAACGGCACCACGAAGGCCGACGGGACGTTATACACCGTCATAGCCTTGTCGTAGACGCCAAACAGCACCTTGGCGGCCGTGGATTCATAGCCGGCGGCGTTCTGGAGCTGGTTGAGGGTGATCATGCCGTCCAGCAGCTGGATCACGCTCATGATCGAGGTGGAGATGGTGATGGGCACGCCGATGCGCAGCAGGTCCCATAGGATCTTCCGGCCGGAGTCGGGAACGTCCTTCGCCTCCGCGGAGGGCTTCACCCGGTACTTGCGGCGGACCTTGATCTGCATGTACAGCATGGCCGCCAGGGAGCTGACCGTGGTACCCAAAATGGCGCCGGCGGCGCACACGTCCAGGCCGTAGCCCCGGCTGGCCAGCCAACCGGCGGCGCCGAGCCCTACGATCACCTTCACGGCGGTCTCCACCACCTGGCTGACCGCGGTGGGGATCATGTCGGCGTGGCCCTGGGCATAGCCCCGGTAGGCCGCCGTCACGCACACCAGCAGCACGCTGGGGGCCATGATGAAGATGGACCGGGACGCCTGCACGTCGCCCGCCATCGCCGCCATCTCCGCCGGGAACAGCATCATCAAAAGAGTCCCCACGGCGCCCAGGCCCAGGAAGCTGAAGATGCCCACCCGGAACACCCGGTAGACCTGGTTCTCCCGGTCCAGGGTGTCCGACTCCGAGATGAGCCGGCTCATGGCCACCGGGAAGCCGGCGGTGGATATGGTGAGGAAGAAGTTATAGATGCGGTAGGTCATCCCGAAGTGGGTATAGCCCTCGTTCCCCAGGATGTTCCCCAGGGGGATCTTATAGACCGCCCCCAGCACCTTCACCAGGATGATGCCGACTGTGTAGATGGCAGCGCCATGCAAAAAGTTTTGACCCTTTTTCTCAGACATAGAAGCTCCTCAACAGTGCCGGATAAACGAATATATGCCGGGATATCTTATAAGATGAACTCCCGGCAAAGCACAAGGGCGGCTCACGCCGCCCTTGTGGAGAAAAAGCGTCTTACTTGCCGTGACGAACGGAGTCGATATACTTGGTCAGGTCCAGCATCTTGTTGGAGTAACCCCACTCGTTGTCGTACCAGGCGATCAGCTTCACGAAGTTGCCGTTCAGCGCGATGCCGGCCTTGGCGTCGAATATGGAGGTGTGGGGATCGGTGCGGAAGTCCTGGGAGACGCACTCGTCGTCGGAGTACAGCATGATGCCCTTCATGGGGCCCTCAGCGGCGGCCTTGACAGCGGCGCAGATCTCGTCATAGGTGGCGGACTTCTCCAGCCGGCAGGTCAGGTCGACCACGGACACGTCGCCGGCGGGGATACGCATGGCCATACCGGTCAGCTTGCCCTGCAGCTCGGGGATGACCTTGCCCACGGCCTTGGCGGCGCCGGTGGTGGTGGGGATGATGTTGTCGAAGCAGCTGCGGGCCAGGCGCAGGCTCTTCTTGTTGAAGTTGTCCACGATGTTCTGGCTGGCGGTAGCGGCGTGCACGGTGGTCATCAGGCCCTCGACGATGCCGAAGTTGTCGTTGATGACCTTGGCCAGAGGCGCCAGGCAGTTGGTGGTGCAGGAGGCGTTGGAGACGACCTTCAGGTCGGGGGTGTACTTGTCGTTGTTGACGCCCATGACGAACATGGGGGTGGCGTCCTTGGAGGGGCCGGACAGGACCACGACCTCCGCGCCGGCCTGCAGGTGATCCTGCACGCTCTCGGTGGTCAGGAACTTGCCGGTGCACTCCAGCACGTACTCGGCGCCCAAGTCCTTCCAGGGCAGCTCAGCGGGCTTGCGGCTGTTGAGCAGGGGGACCTTCTTGCCGTTGATGATCAGGTGGCTGTCGTCATACTCGACCGTGCCGTTGAAGCGGCCATGGACCGTATCATACTTCAGGGAATGCGCGAGCTGCGCGGGGGTCTTGTCGGGAGCGTTGACGCCGACGAACTCCACATCGCCGCGCTCGCAGCCGGCACGGAACACCAGCCGCCCGATACGGCCAAAGCCGTTGACACCAATTTTAACCATGATAATATCCTCCTAAAAGTATTTTTGAACACATTCAGCGCTGCCGCCGGTATCTCTCTCCCCACGGTCAGCCGCAGTGATTATACACCAATCATTGCCGTATTTCCAGCCTTTTCAGAAAAAAAGCGTAACTTTTTTCAGGGAGCGCCGCCCGGCCGGCCGGACGGCCTCCGGAGCCGGCGGACTTTCTCATTTGGGATTGCTCTTTCCGGAAGGATTTGATATGATATGGTAAAAAAGACCGGCCCCGCGTCAGCGAATATGGACATGACCGGCCACATAAAAGAGAAAGCATGGGTAAAGAGATGAGCATACGGCCAGAGACGATCGGAGCGCTTTTTGAGATGAGCCGTGACCCTGTCCTCGGCGTGGACGGCTGCGGGCAGGTGGTTTTCGCCAACCCCGCCGCCGTATCCCTGCTGGGCGCGCGGGCCGGCGACAGCGCCGGGGACGCGGTGCCGGAGCATGTCCTCAGCGATCCCGCCGGGGAATTCATCACCACCGCCCAGGTGGGCGCCGCGCCGGCGAACATCTATGTCAAACGCCTGGAGGGGCTGCTCGTCTGCTCCTTCTCCCTGCTCCGCCGCGAGCCGGCGGACGCCCGGCAGGAGCGGCTGCTGCAGGAGATGAGCTCCTGCCTGATGAACGCCCGCATGGCCATGGACGCCCTGGTGCGCCATACCAACGCCGAGGCGGACCCGGTCACGGCGGAGACCAGCGCCATCCTGTATCAGAATTTCTTCCGCCTGCAGCGGCTCAGCCGCCACATGACCTACGCCGCCGGCGCGATACACGGCGAGCTGGCCTACTCCCCCCATGTGGTGGAGCTGGGCGCCCTGTGCCGGGAGCTGTGCGACACCGTCGCGCGCCTGACGGAGGACACCGGCATCGCCGTCCTCTTCCAGGCGGATTTCGGCATGCACCTGACCATGGCGGACAGCACCCTGGTGGAGACCATGCTGGCCAACCTTCTCACCAACAGCCTCAGCCACTGCAAGGCCGGCGACACGGTGCAGGTGGAGCTCACCCGCCAGGGCGAGCGGTTCATCATCGCCGTCCGGGACACCGGCAGCGGCATCCCGCCCGAGCGGCTGTCCGCGCTCTTCAACGGGGCCATCCCCTCCGACAGCACGGACCCCACCCTCGGCTCCGGCCTGGGGCTGCTGATCGCCCGGGGCATCGCCGAGCGCCACGGCGGCGCCGTGATCCTGGAGTCCCGGCCCGGCCAGGGCACCAGCGTGCGGGTGAGCCTTCCCTACCGCCAGTGTGACGAGATGAAGGCCCGGTGCCCCCAGGTCCAATACCGCAGCGACGGCATGGACGTGGTGCTGACGGAGCTGAGCGTGATCCTGGACCGGAGATATTATAACAAAAAGCTGTTCGACTGAAGCCTGGCCGCCGGGAGACCGGCGGCACGGCCATTTTCGGGGCCGCGGAGGCCCCGTCAAAGGAGGGACCGAAATGTATGAACTGATCCAAGCCGCGGGCCGCAGCCACTACTTCCAGTGCCCGGCCAAGATCGGCCTGGTGCGGCTGGAGGGGGCGGACGTGTGCCTCATCGACGCCGGCTCCGACAAGGACGCCGGCCGGAAGGTCCGCCAGCAGCTGGACGCCAACGGCTGGCGCCTGGCCGCCATCTATGCCACCCACTCCCACGCCGACCACATTGGCGGGGCCAAATACCTACAAAGCCAGACCGGCTGCCCGGTCTACGCCCCCGGCATCGAGCGGGACTTCACCTGCCACACGGTGCTGGAGCCCGCCGGCCTGTACGGCGGCTATCCCTTCCGGGAGCTGCGCCATAAATTCCTCATGGCCCAGCCCTGCGAGGCCCGGCTCCTCACGCCCCAGGATCTGCCCGCGGGCATGGAGGCCATCCCCCTGCCCGGCCACAGCTTCGACATGACCGGCTACCGGACGGCGGACGGGGTGGTGTATCTGGCCGACTGCCTGTCCAGCGCGGAGACCCTTGCCAAGTATAAGATCGGCTATCTCTGGGACGTTGCGGCCTATCTGGACACCCTGGAGCGGGTCAAGACCATGGACGCGGCCCTGTTCGTCCCGTCCCACGCCCCCGCGGCGGAGGACATCGCCCCTCTGGCCCGGAGCAACATCGACGCGGTATACGCCGTCGCCGACGCCATCGAAGCGCTGTGCGCCGAGCCCATGGCCTTCGATGGACTGCTGCGCGCGCTCTTCATCCGGTATGCGCTGACCATGACCTTCGAGCAGCACGCCCTGGTGGGCAGCACGGTCCGGTCCTACCTGGCCTGGATGAAGGACACCGGCCGCCTCACCGCTTTCTTTGAGGACAACACGCTCCTCTGGCGCCGGGCCTGACAGCCGCGGGGGTCTCGCCCGACAGATCAGGGTCTACTGAGGAGGCCATCCATGAAAAAGGCGGCATTGATCTTAGGGATCATATTCTTGATATTAACATTGATCGGCGCGGCATATGTCATTATGGATCGCGGACAGGTGAATGTGGGGTATGCAGTGATCCCAGGTCTTTGGTGCATGATTTGCTTCAACTTTTACCGCCGCAGGAAATAGGCGGCTTCCCCTTTTGCCGTCCCGTTCTTCCAAACCGATCCTATCCAAGGGGGTGCAGAGCACCATGGCCGCCGTTTATCTTATCTGTGGGAAACTGTGCTGCGGCAAAAGCACCTACGCAAAAACGCTGCTGGCAGCGCATAAGGCCGTCGTATTGTCGGCGGACGAGATCATGCTCGCGGTATTCGGGCTGTATGCGGGCGAAAAGCACGACGAGTATGCCGCGAACGTGCGGGCGTATTTGTTCGGAAAGTCGCTGGAGCTCATCCGGGCAGACGTCAGCGTGGTCCTCGACTGGGGCTTTTGGACCAAGGCCGGGAGAGACGAGGCGAAGGCGTTTTACCGGAGCCGTGGCATAGAATGCCAGCTGCATTATCTCGATATCGGCGACGAGGTCTGGCGGGCGCGCATAAGCCAAAGGAACCGGTCCGTCATGGCAGGCGAAACGACGGCGTACATCGTCGACAGCGCCCTTGCCGCGAAATTTGCAGCGAGGTTTGAGCCACCGTCCAAAGAGGAAGTGGACGTGTGGGTCGATGTCTGAGCAAAACTATGGGACTTTCCGCCGTCTCAAAACCGGCGGCAAAGAGGCGTCCTCATTCCGAGGACGCCTCTTGCGCTCGTCATATCCATTTTCCCGCCCGCGGCTCACTGCCGGCGCAGCTCCCGGCGGGACACGTCGTCACGAATGGCCTGGTACAGCGCCGCCGTCAGCGGCACACCCAGCAGCATGCCCAGCACGCCGAACATGGCGCCGCCCACGGTGACCGCCGCCAGCACGAAGATGCCCGGCAGGCCGATGGAGGAGCCCACCACCCGGGGATAGATCAGGTTGCCCTCCAGCTGCTGGAGCACCACGATGTACACCAGGAACCAGATGGCCTGCTTGGCGGACACGGACAGGATCATGAACGCGCCCACGCCCGCGCCGATATAGGCCCCCGCCACGGGGATCAGGGCCGTCACCCCCACCAGGGTGCCGATCATGGTGGCGTAGGGCATCCGGAACAGCAGCATCCCGCCGATGCACAGGCTCCCCAATATCACCGCCTCGGTGCACTGGCCCACCACATAGTTCCTGAAGCTCCTATTGAGCAGGCCCAGCACATACAGCACCCGGTCCCGCCACACCGCGGGCAGATATGCGTCCAGCACCCGACGGCACTGCCGGCCCAAGGTCTCCTTGCCCAGCAGCAGATAGATGGCGAAGATGAGCCCGAACAACACCGTCACCACCCCGGAGAACAGGCCCGACACCGCGCCCACCGCGCCGCTGACGCCGGACGCCAGGATGCCCTGGGCCTTTTCGATGAGCTCGCTCCAGTTCAGATTCGCCAGCCGCTGCTCCATATCCGCCGGGATCAGCTGCTCCGCCAGCGGCTGCTCCAGCAGCCACTCGATGGCCGCCGGCGCCTGGCCGATCAGGGCCTTGATGCAGGCGGTCAGCTCCGGCACCACCAGCAGCACCACGCCCGCCAGCACCGCCACCACGCTGAGGATCGCCCCCACCATGCACACCGGCCGCCGGGCCTTGATCAGCCCCTTGTTGGCGGTCCTGGGGAACCACAGCCGCTCATAAAAGCCCATCAGGATGTTGATCACATAGGCGATGGCCCCGCCCAAAAACAGCGGCAGGCACGCCCCCAGCAGCACGGCGATGAGCTTGGCCGCCACAGGCCAGTAGCGGATCGCCAGATACAGCACGAACGCCGTGATCCCGATCTGCAGGAATGTCCTTCTCGTGAGCTTCATAGGCTCCCTCCCTTTACAATATCCGTCCGAACACCCGCAGCTGGGCGGGCTCCGGGATGGGGATGTCCTCATAGTTGGGGTTCAGGCTGTGCAGGCTTATACCCTGGGGCCGGTCCCGGAGGATCTTGATGTAGCCGCTGCCCTGCCAGGAGAAGAGCCCCGCCTCTCCGTCCGCCACCGTGGGCGTCTGCTTCACATACACCACCTGGCCGTCGTGGTACCGGGGCTCCATGCTGTCCCCCGCCACCCGCACGGCGAAATCCGCCTGGCGCGGGGCGCCGGCCGCGTCCGTCCACTGGTAGTCCCCGTCGTCCAGAAACTGGCCGGGACCGGCGCTGGCCGCCAGGGTATAGAGCCGGATGGCCCGGCCCCGCTCCGGCTTGGGCTCATACAGGCCGCTGCACCGCAAAAGCTCCGCGTACTCCGCCAGCTTCTGCCGGCCGACGGCGTCCAGGCCCTTTCCCAGGCCGCCGCCCATGAACTCTCCGGAGATGTCCGCCACCTCCAGCGCCTGGCACGCCAGCAAAAACTGCCGCGCCGAGGGGAGCGTGGCGCCCTTCTCCCATTTGGAGAGCGCCTTGTCCGTGACCGGTTCCCCCAGCGCCGTCAGCCGCTGGGCCAGCTCCTTCTGGCTCAGCCCCGCCTGCTTTCGCAGCGCGGCCAGCTTTCCGCCGATGTCGTCCATCATGGCGCGCCCCCTTCCGTTTTGGTGATTTCCAGTATATAGGAACAGGAGAGAAAACGCAAGAGGTTTCTCTTAATAAGAGAAATTTTCTCTTTACTTCTCCAAACAGGCGATATATAATGGCCGCATGAAGAGAGTCATCCTACATTCGGATATCAACAGCTTCTATGTGAGCGTGGAGCTGCTGGAGCGGCCGGAGCTGCGGGGCCGGCCGGTGGCGGTGGGCGGGGACGTGGAGGCCCGCCACGGGATCATCCTGGCCAAGAGCGAGGAGGCAAAGCGCTGCGGCGTAAAGACGGGCATGGTCCTGTGGCAGGCCCGGCAGCTGTGCCCGGAGCTGACGGTGCTGCGGCCCCACTATGAAAAATACGAGGCCGTCTCCCGTGCCGCCCGGGCCATCTACGCGGACTTCACCGACCGCCAGGAGCCCTTCGGGCTGGACGAGAGCTGGCTGGACATCACCGGCTGCCACGCCTGGAAGGACGGCTATCTGGCCGCCCAGGAGGTCCGCCGGCGGATGCGCCGGGAGCTTGGCCTGACGGTGAGCGTGGGGGTCAGCTGGAACAAGGCTTTCGCCAAGCTGGGCTCCGACTACAAAAAGCCCGACGCGGTGACGGAGTTCCGCCGGGACAACTTCAAAGAGCTGGTCTGGCCGCTGCCGGTAGGGGCTCTGCTGTTCGCGGGCCCCGCCTCCTGCCGGGCGCTGGGGGCCATGGGCATCCGCACCGTGGGCCAGCTGGCCCTGGCGGACCCGGAGACGCTGCGCCTGCGGCTGGGAAAGGGCGGGCTCACCCTCTATCGCTACGCCAACGGCTGGGACGAGAGCCCCGTGCGCCGGTTCGACTGCCCGCCGGAGGTCAAGAGCATCGGCAACTCCACCACCCCGCCCCGGGACCTGCACTGCGAGGCGGATGTGCGCCGGGTGATGCTGGCGCTGGCGGAGGAGGTGGCCGGCCGGCTGCGGGCGGAGCGGATGCTGGCCGGGCAGGTGGAGGTCGCGGTGCGGGACGCGGTGAGCCTGCGCTGGACCGGCCACCAGGCAGTGCTGGACCGGCCCACGGACATCACCCGGGAGCTCTTCCAGCGGGCCATGGCCCTGTTCGACCAGCTCCATACCTGGCCGGCGGCCCTGCGGGGGCTGGGTCTGCGCACGGCGGCGCTGCGCCCCTCCGGCGGGCCGGAGCAGATGGACCTGTTCACCGACTATGCCGCCCGGGACGGCCAGCGGCGCATCGACGCAGCGGTGGACGCCATCCGGGCCAAATACGGCAAGAAGGCCATCCGCTACCTGGGCGCCGCCAAGAGCGAGGAACTGCCCCACGAAAAATGCTCCTTCGCGGAGCGGTAAAACGATCTTGAGGAGGCCGCCATGCACTTTGTCAGCGCCAAGGGCATCCTGTCCGCCCAAAACGGCATGAACATCTACCGGGGATGCACCCATGGGTGCATCTACTGTGACAGCCGCTCCGCCTGCTACCAGATGCCCCACGCCTTCGAGGACGTGGAGGTGAAGCAAAACGCCCCGGAGCTGCTGGACCTGGCCCTGGCCAGGAAGCGCCGGCCCTGCATGGTCGGCACCGGGGGCATGAGCGACCCCTATATGCCCTGCGAGGCGGAGCTCGCTCTCACCCGCCGGTGCCTGGAGATCATCGCGCGGCACGGCTGCGGCGCGGCGGTCCAGACAAAATCCGACCTGGTCCTGCGGGACATGGACCTGTTCGTCCGCATCCGGGACCGGGCCAAATGCGTCGTGCAGATGACGCTGACCACCGCGGACGACGCGCTGTGCCGGGTGGCGGAACCCAACGTGTGCCCCACCGGCCGGCGGTATGAGGCGCTCAAAGTCCTCCAGCGGGAGGGCATCCCCACGGTGGTGTGGATGACGCCCCTGCTGCCCTACATCAACGACACGGAGGAAAACGTCCGCGCCATCCTGGACCTCTGCTTCGACGCCGGCGTGCGCGGCGTCCTCACCTTCGGCTGCGGCCTGACCCTGCGCCAGGGCGACCGGGAATACTACTACGCCGCCCTGGACCGGCACTTTCCGGAACTGAAAGAGGTTTACATAAAAAATTACGGCAATGCCTATGAGCTGCCCTCTCCCCGCGCGGCCCGGCTGCGGGAGCTCATCGTGACCGCCTGCCGCGCCCATCATGTCATGACCGACACCGACGAGATCTTCGCCTGGCTGCGCCATCTCCCCGATCCGTACCCGCAGATGCGGCTCCCGCTCTGACCGGCCCGCCTCCATCCGCAATTTCTTGCATTTTTCCCCGTAACATGCTATATTGAAACCAGCGAGCCACAAAACGATTTTACTTGAGGAGCTGATATAAAATGAAGAAGATCTCCGTTTCCCTGCTCTGTTCTCTCCTCTGCTTCCTGCTCTGCATGCCGTGCGCCGCGCTGGCGGAGGGGCTGGGCGGCTTGGGCGGCCTGATCGGCGGCCTGCCGGACCTCCAGGACACCCCCAGCGGCGATCCCGGCGTGCTGCCCGACCCGGCGGAGCTGCTGGACGACGAGGGCACGCTGTACGCCGAGGACTATAACTTCGCCCCGGATTTCATCTGCAGCGTGTACACCTACGACCCGGCGGACGACGATTTCCTCAGCGATTATCTGGACCTGGTGGAGGCCAACGGCTTCACGGCGACCGAGACCACGGTGGAGGGCTATCAGGCCTACAGCCTGGAGTACGACGACCTGGGCGCGCTTCTGCTGCCCGATTACGACGGCGTGATGATGCTGCTGGTGCAAAACGGCATCGTGTTCGGCGAGCCCCTGCCCGAGTATTACCTGCGCATGACCTACAACGGCCGGGAGGTCCTGACGGACGAGATGGACTTCATGCGCTCCTACGACGCCTATCAGTACAAGTTCGAGTACTTCGACACCGAGCAGAGCCCCTCCTATTTCGAGATGCGCTTCCCCAAGTCCATGCGCGCCGGGGACGACTACACCTGGACGCCGGATTCTCCCCCGGAGTATCTCTACGTATATACCGGCAGCATCCTGATGAACTATCAGTCCTTTACCCGCAACGGCGAGTGGGGCGGCAGCGCAGACTACTTCCAGATGAAGATCGTCACCAAAGAAGAGACTCCCCAGGGACTGCTCATCGAGGGCCGCTTCAGCGCCGTGCTGGACTATTCCTCGATCACCATCGAGAACGGTTCCTTCCGCATCCTGATAAAGTGAGCTCCATACCGTTCTTCTTTTGAGACGAAAAGATCTCCAGCCGAGAGGCTGGAGATCTTTTATTTCTTAATAATACCGCTTATGTTTGTTCTTGCGGGCCGCCTCGGACTTTTTGCGGCGCTTGACGCTGGGGCTCTGGTAGTACTCCTTCCGCCGCAGGTCATTCATGACGCCAGCCTTGGCGCAGCTGCGCTTGAACCGCTTGAGCGCGTTATCGAGAGATTCGTTCTCTTTGACGTAGATTTCCGACATTCTGTTTTCCCTCCCTCCGAATACGCCTCTAATGCTTTTTATGTGCTTTCCCTTACGGACCTTGGATATTATAAAGGTTTTATGGCCGGTTGTCAAGAAATTCTTACTTTTTTGGCTTGACGATCAGATTCACCAGCCGGTCCTTCACCACAATGGTCTTGACGATCTCCATGCCCTCCAGGACACGGGCCACCTTGCCGTCGGCCTTGGCGGCCTCCACCACGGTGTCGTTGTCCGCGCCGGCAGGGACGGTAACGGTGCCCTTGAGCTTGCCGTTGACCTGCACGGCCAGCTCCCTGGTCTGCTCCACCGTCTTAGCCTCCTCGTAGGTCGGCCAGCTCTGGGCCATGGCCCGGCCCTCAAAGCCCAGCATCTCCCAAAGCTCCTCGGCGATATGGGGGGCGAAGGGGCTCAGCAGCAGGATCAGCTCCCGCATGTCCCCCCGGGAGGGCTTGGTGTCATAGAACTGGTTCACCATGGCCATCATGGCGGCGATGGCGGTGTTGAACTTCATCTCCTCGATGTCGGAGGAGACCTTCTTGATGGTCTGGTGGACGATGCGCTCATTGGCCGGGGAGATGTCGTCCCCCTGGGGGCCGGCCTCGGCCAGGGCCCAGACCCGGTCCAAAAACCGCTTACAGCCCTTGACGGCGTTGTCGGACCAGGCGGCGGCCTTTTCAAAGTCGCCGATGAACATGATATACAGCCGCAGGGTGTCCGCGCCGTACTGGGCCACCACGTCGTTGGGGTTGACCACGTTGCCGCGGCTCTTGGACATCTTGATGCCGCCCTCGCCCAGGATCATGCCGTGGCTGGTGCGCTTGGCATAGGGCTCCTTGGTGGGCACCACGCCGATGTCATAGAGGAACTTGTGCCAGAACCGGGAGTACAGCAGGTGCAGCGTGGTGTGCTCCATGCCGCCGTTGTACCAATCCACCGGGGACCAGTATTCCAGCGCCTCCTTGGAGGCCAGCGCGTCGGGGTTGTGGGGGTCCGTATACCGCAGGAAATACCAGCTGGAGCCGGCCCACTGGGGCATGGTGTCGGTCTCCCGCCGGGCGGGACCGCCGCAGCAGGGGCAGGTGGTGTTGACCCAGTCGGTCATCTTGCTCAGGGGGCTCTCGCCGTCGTCGGTGGGCTCATAGCTCTCCACCTCCGGCAGCAGCAGGGGCAGCTGGTCCTCAGGCACGGGCACCCACCCGCACTTGGGGCAGCTGACCATGGGGATGGGCTCGCCCCAGTACCGCTGGCGGGAGAACACCCAATCCCGCAGTTTATAGTTGACCTTGCGGGTGCCGACGCCCTTTTCCTCCAGCCAGGCGATCATCTTCTCCTTGGCCTGCTCCACGGGCAAGCCGTTGAGGAACCCGGAGTTGACCAGCTCTCCGGTCTCGCAGTCCGTATAAGCTTCTTTTTCCACGTCGCCGCCCTTGACCACCTCGATGATGGGCAGGTCGAACTTCTTGGCGAAGTCCCAGTCGCGGCTGTCATGGCCGGGCACGGCCATGATGGCGCCGGTGCCGTAGGTGGCCAGCACGTAGTCGGAGATGAAGATGGGGATCTCGTCCCCGTTCACCGGGTTGATGGCGGCCACGCCCTCCAGGCGCACGCCGGTCTTTTCCTTGGAAAGCTCCGTCCGCTCCAGCTCGGATTTCCGGGCGGCGGCGGCCTGATAGGCGCGCACGGCGTCGGCGTTCTTGAGAAGGGGCATCCACTTTTCCAGCAGCGCGTGCTCCGGGCTCATGACCATGTAGGTCACGCCGAAGAGGGTGTCGCACCGGGTGGTGAAGATGCGC
>CANQOA010000018.1 GCA_947625355.1 uncultured Oscillospiraceae bacterium
CCGTGAGACGCATTTTCTGGCAAGAACAGCCCGCCGGGTACATAACCTATTGTGATGGGAGGGATGGTCTTGGCAAAAAAAGAACGTGAACTTGACGTGATATGCCAATATGCAGAGAAAGGGGAGAGCGCGGCAAACTCCATCCAAAGGAGCCTGCGCGTTTTTATTGAGAGAGAACTCCGAGCGCACCGCGAAAATTTGACAACAGCGCTATGAGGCCGTACAATTATATTGATGAATGGCCGCTTATTTCTGGAGGCGAGATATGTACTTCGAGATAAGCGACCCCATGGCCTACCACGCGGCACTTTATATTCGGCTTTCAAAGGAGGATGAGAACGAGGGACCGTCAGAGAGCGTCACCAACCAACGATCGTTGCTGGATGATTTTGTCCGACAGCACCGTTTGACCGTGTATGATACCTATATCGACGACGGATGGAGCGGCACCAGCTTCGACCGCCCGGCCTTTCAGCGCATGATCGGGGACATCGAGGACAAGAAGGTAAACATGGTAATTACCAAAGACCTGTCCCGCCTGGGCCGTGACTACATAATGACCGGGCATTACATGGAACGGTATTTCCCCGAAAACCGTGTTCGCTACATATCCTTGCTGGACGGCATCGACACGGGCGTTGAATCCAGCGCCAACGACATCACGCCTTTCCGGGCCGTTATGAACGATATGTACGCCAAGGACATATCCAAAAAGATACGCAGCGTCAAGCACGACAAACAGCGCAAGGGGCAGTTTATCGGCGGCAAGCCATTGTTCGGTTATAAAATGCACCCTACGGAGAAAAACCGTATCGTGCCGGACGAGCTGGCCGTCCCATTGGTGCAACGGATATTTGCTATGGCATTGGAGGGGATGAGCTGCCGACAGATCGCCGCCCGGCTGAACGAGGAACATGTGCCCACCCCGGCCACCTATGCAGGATTGACCATTTCCAATCCTGGCCCCTATACGGGCCTTTGGAGTAGTGAGCGCATATCCGATATGCTCCAGAATGAGACGTACATCGGCAACATGGTCCAGGGCCGGTCGGTAAAAATCAGCTACAAGTCCAAGAAATGCGTGAAACAGCCCAGGGATAAATGGGTGGTGGTGGAGGGCACTCACGAGCCGATCATAGACACGGAGACGTTTCAGAAAGTGCAAATGCTTGTCCGCAGCCGAAAGACCACGCAGGTGCGAAAATATGACTTTCTGCTGAAAGGGCTCATCTTCTGCCATGAGTGCGGCTATCCGCTATGCGTGATAAACCGCAAGAACGCAGCAGGGGAGGACGTTCTCTACTTTGTCTGCCGGACCTACCAACGGTTCACAAAGGCAGGCGTATGTACCAGCCACGCCATCAAGGAGAGTACAGTCACAGCGGCGGTCATCGACCAAATCCAGAAGGTCTGCCAGAAGTACCTGGACGCGGACGCCTTGCTTCCCGTGGCAGAAGCGGAAGTTGAAAAGGTACGACAAGCAGAACGCCATGAAAACGAGCGTCAGACCCTTCGGTGCAGGATTGAAAAGCTGACCGCCGACCTGGACAGGACGTACATGGATAAGCTGAACGGACTTTTAGCGGAGGCAGACTTTGACCGCATATATGGCCGCATCAAGCAGGAGCGGCGCTCTCTGGAGGACCAACTGGCCAGCATGGAGGAGCCGGACGCCACGCCGGAAAAGCGGGAGGAGCAGGCAAAGGCGCTTGTACGCCGTTTCATAGACACGGCCTGGGTCAACAGGGAACTGCTAGTGAGTCTCATTGAAAGGGTAGAACTCACGGAGAACAAACAGATCATTATACGGTTTCGGTTCTGTGAATTGAACGACGTACAGTGACACACAACCACGCCATACGGCGCGTTTTCAAGGCCCCATCGCTTACAATCCCGGCGGCGGAAAGTATCGCGCATCGAAAAGCGGGCGCTGGAGAAATTGCGGGGCCAATTGGAGTGACAGAGGACGAAATATGGTGGTCTCGCCCGGACAGGGACACAAATAATAGGAAAAGAATTGAAAAAGTGCTTGATTTATACGTATGACTGTGGTATATTCAAAACAGCAAATGTCTCTTTTCCTGGAGTGGGTCATGTCCCACTCTTTTTCTTGATTTGAAAAGATTTGTCAGAAATTGGAAATCACTCAATGAACCGTATCGAAAAGACTGTTTGGGACCTGGCAAAACCGGTGGTGGAGCAGATGGGGCTGGAGCTCTGGGACGTGGAGTACGTCACCGAGGCCGGCCAGCGGGTCCTGCGCGTATATCTGGACGGTCCGGACGGGGTGGACCTGGACGCCTGCGAGGCGGTGTCCCGGGCGCTGGACCCCATGCTGGACGAGGCGGACCCGATCCCGGACAGCTATACCTTTGAGGTCAGCTCCGCCGGCTGTGAGCGGCAGCTGAAGCGTCCGGGAGACTTCGAGCGGTTCATGGGCGCGCTGGTGGAGGTAAAGCTCTACAGCGCCGCCGACGGGGCCAAGCAATGGATCGGGAAGCTGCTTGCCTACGAGGACGGAGCCATTGTCATCGACGCCGGCGGAGAGCGCCGGTTCACAAAGAATCAAATCGCCAGCGTGCGGCTGCGGCTGGAAATGTGACGGAGGATATGTGATGAACGCGGAATTCTTTGCAGCGATCGAGGACCTGGAGCGCGAGAAGGGCATCCCCCGGGAATATATGTACGACAAGATCAACCAGGCCATGCTGACCGCTTTCCGGAAGGATAACCCCGCCGCGGCGGACAATGTGGTGGTGGAGCTTGACGAGGACAAGAAGAAGATCGAGATGTACGTGGTCACCAACGTGGTGGAAGAGGTGACCGATCCCGCGGTGGAGATGACCCTGGAGCAGGCCCACAAGATCAACAAGCGGGCCAAGGTGGGCGGCCAGATCAAGGTCCCCGTCAACACCAAGGAGCTGGGCCGGATCGCCGCCCAAAACGCCAAGCAGGTCATCATCCAGGGGATCCGCGAGGCGGAGCGGGGGCTCATCTATGACGAGTTCACCTCCCATGAGCATGAGATCCTCACCGGCGAGGTGGCCCGCATCGACCCGCGCACCGGCAACGCCTCTTTGAAGATCAGCTCCAACTCCGAGTATACCGACGCGCTGCTCTCCGTGAACGAGCAGATCCGCGACGAGGTCCTCACCGAGGGCAAGCGGCTGAAGGTCTATGTGATCGAGGTGCGCAAGTCCGCCCGCGGCCCCCAGGTGCTCATCAGCCGGACCCATCCGGTGCTGGTCAAGCGCCTGTTCGAGCTGGAGGTGCCCGAGATCGCCGACGGCACCGTGGAGATCATGTCCATCGCCCGGGAGGCGGGCTCCCGCACCAAGATGGCCGTGTGGAGCACGGCGGCGGACGTGGACCCCATCGGCGCCTGCGTCGGTCCCCGGGGCGGCCGCGTTTCCAGCGTGGTGGACGAACTGGGCGGCGAGAAGATCGACATCGTCAAGTACAGCGAGATCCCCGAGGAGTATGTGGCCGCGGCCCTCTCTCCGGCGGAAGTGCTGAACGTATATATGGATGAGGAAGGCAAGAGCTGCCGGGTCATCGTGCCCGACAACCAGCTCTCCCTCGCCATCGGCAAGGAGGGCCAGAACGCCCGCTTGGCCGCGAAGCTCACCGGCATCAAGATCGACATCAAGCCGGAGAGCGAGGACTGATATGGCCGAGCCCGTACGGATGTGCGTGGGCTGTCGGACCCACGCCCCCAAGAGGGAGCTGATCCGCATCGTCCGCACCCCGGCGGGCGAGGTGGTAGCCGACGCCAAGGGGAAGCTGCCTGGCCGGGGCGCCTATATCTGCCGGAAGGCGGAGTGCCTGGAGAAGGCGCGGAAGAGCCGGGCGCTGGAGCGGATGCTGGAAGTGACCATCGCACCGGAGGCGTATGCCTCTTTGGCGGAGGCCGTCGAGCGTGCCGATGGATAAGGCCCTGGGCTATCTGGGCTTGGCGGCACGCGCCGGCCGGCTGGCCATCGGCGCGGAGGACTGCGGAAAGGTCCTGCGGGGCCGGAAGGGGAGGCTGCTCGCCGCAGCGTCCGACGCCGGATCGGCCGCGCTGGGCCATGTGACAGCCCTGGCGCAGGGGCGATGCCCGGTGCTGCTCACGGCCTATACGAAAAACGAGATCGCCCGCGCCGTCGGCCGGGCTGTCCCCGTTGCCATGGTCCTCATCACGGACGAGGGGCTGGCAAGGGCTTTTGCGGCGTCCGCCCAATTGGATCGAGGAGAAGAGGAGGAGCGAGTATGAGCTTGATGAAATACCGTGTGCATGAGGTGGCCAAGGATTTTGGCGTCACCTCCAAGGTCATTACCGAGATCTTGACGGAATATGCCACCACGCCCAAGAACCATATGCAGGTCCTGGAGGATGAGGAACTGAGCATCATCTTCGAATATCTGACCCAGCATAACCAGGTGGAGAGCATCGCGGAGGTGTTCGCGGAAGGCGCCAGCCAGTCCAAGGCGGAGCCCGCCGCGAAGGAGGACCGGCCCGCCCAGGAGAAGAAGGCCGCGCCTCAGCAGAGCCCGAGCGGGTCCGCCGCTCCTCAGAATCAGGTCAAGCAGCCCAAGCCGGAAAAGCCCCATGTCCCCAAGCAGCAGCCCCAGAAGAAGGTGGTGGACACCCGCGGCTCCACCAACACCGACCTTTCGAAATACGACGAGCGCTTCGACCGCATGGCCGGCGACAAGGCCGACAAGATGAAGCGCGGCAAAGAGAAGATCGGCAAGGGCAACAAGCAGCGTCAGAACACCGCCGCCGCCAGCGCCAAGCGCCGGCAGGAGGAGCGGGACAAGATGCAGCGGCTCCAGTTCGAGATCGCCAAGAAAGCCCCCACGCGGGTCCAGATCCCCGACGAGATCTCCGTGCAGGAGCTGGCCGTGCGCATGAAAAAGAGCGGCGCCGAGGTGGTCCGCAAGCTGGTCAAGATGGGTGTCATGGCCGGTCTGCCCGACGTGATCGACTTCGATACCGCCGCCCTGGTGGCCATGGAGTTCAACTGCAAGATCGAGCATGAGGTGGTCGTCACCGTGGAGGAGCGGCTGATCGACGACCATGTGGATACCGAGGAAGAGCTGGTGCCCAGAGCCCCCGTGGTGGTGGTCATGGGCCACGTGGACCACGGCAAGACGTCCCTTTTGGACTATATCCGCAACACCAAGGTGGCCGCCGGAGAGGCCGGCGGCATCACCCAGGCCATCGGCGCCTATGTAGTGGAGATCGGCGGCAGCCCCGTCACCTTCCTGGATACGCCGGGGCATGAGGCGTTCACCTCCATGCGCGCCCGCGGCGCCATGGTGACGGACGTGGCCATCCTGGTGGTGGCCGCCACCGAGGGCATCAAGCCCCAGACCGTGGAGTCCATCAACCACGCCAAGGCCGCCAACATCCCCATCGTGGTGGCCATCAACAAGATGGATATGCCCGGCGCCAACCCGGAGCGGGTCAAGCAGGAACTGACCGAGTACGACCTGGTGGCCGAGGAATGGGGCGGCGACACCATCGTGTGTCCCATCTCCGCCAAGACCGGCCAGGGCATCGACAATCTTCTGGAGATGCTGGCGCTGCAGACCGAGATGCTGGGCCTGCGGGCCAACCCCAACCGCGCCGCCAGCGGCACCGTCATCGAGGCGCGGCTGGACAAGGGCCGCGGCCCGATCATGACCGTGCTGGTGCAGAACGGCACGCTGAAGCAGGGCGACGTGATCATCGCCGGTACAGCCGTGGGCCGCGTGCGCACCATGATCAACGACAAGGGCCAGCGGGTCACCGAGGCGGGCCCCTCCGTGCCGGTGGAGATCGCCGGTATGGGCGAGGTGCCCAACGCGGGCGACACCTTCAACGCCGTGGCCGACGAGCGCATGGCCCGCGAGCTGGTGGAGGAGCGCAAGGCCAAGGAGAAGCTGTCCGCGTCCGCCGCTCCCAAGAAGGTCTCTCTGGACGACCTGTTCGCCCGCATCCAGGAGGGCGAGATGAAGGACTTCAACATCATCGTCAAGGCCGACGTGAAGGGAAGCGCCGAGGCGGTGAGGGCCTCGCTGGAGAAGCTCTCCAACGAGGAGGTCCGGGTGCGGGTCATCCACTGCGCCGTGGGCGCCATCAACGAGTCCGACGTGATGCTGGCCTCCACCTCCGGGGCGGTCATCGTGGGCTTCAACGTGCGGCCTGACAACGCCGCCCGGGACAGCGCCGTCCGCGACCATGTGGATATCCGGCTGTACCGGGTCATCTACGACTGCATCAACGAGATCGAGGCGGCCATGAAGGGCATGCTGGCGCCCAAGTTCCAGGAGAAGATCATCGGTCACGCCGAGGTCCGCCAGACCTACAAGGTCTCCAAGGTGGGCACCGTCTGCGGCTGCTATGTGCTGGACGGCAAGATCCAGCGCAGCTGCAAGGTCCGGGTTCTCCGGGACAACATCGTGGTATACGAGGGCGACCTGGCCAGCCTGCGCCGGTTCAAGGACGACGTGCGCGAGGTGGCCGCGGGCTACGAGTGCGGCATGCAGGTGGAGAAGTTCAACGACATCAAGGAACAGGATGTCATCGAGTGCTTTGTGATGGAGCAGATCAATGCCTAACCACCATATCGACCGTATCAATGACGATATCCGCCGGGTCCTGGCCGAAAAGCTGCGGGACGTCAAGGACCCGCGCATCCAGCAGGGCGCTATGCTCACCGTCACCCACACCGACACCTCCGCCGATCTGCGCCATTGCAAGGTATATGTGAGCGTGCTGGGCCAGGCGGACGAAAGGCAGTTGATGCGCGGACTGAAGTCCGTATCCGGCTATCTGCGCCACGAACTGGGCCAGAGCCTGGACCTGCGGTATACCCCCGAGCTTCACTTCCAGCTGGATGACTCCATCGCCCATGGAGCCTATATCAACCGGCTGATCAACGATCTGGATATACAACATGACGACGATGATGACCCTCAATGACTGCATAACTTTTCTCAATGACCACGACGGATACCTGCTCCTGACGCATATCCGCCCGGACGGCGACACGCTTGGCAGTGCCGCCGCCCTTTGTCATATCCTGCGCCGGATGGGGAAGGTGGCTTTCGTCTACGACAACCCCCAGATGACGGACACCTACGCGCCGTTCCTGGAGCCGTTCCTGGCCCTGGAGGGATATACGCCCCTGTGTACGGTGGCGGTGGACCTGGCGGCGGAGAATCTCTTCCCCGAGGGCTTCGGCGGGGGGAAGATCGACCTGTGCATCGACCATCATCCCACCAACAGCCGCTATGCGGAGAATCTGCTCTGCATGCCGGAGAAGGCCTCCTGCGGCGAGATCATCCTGGAGCTGGCCCAGGCGCTGGACCTGCTGGACAAGAGGACGGCGGACCTGCTCTATATCGCCACGGCCACCGACTGCGGCTGCTTCGTCTATGCCAACACCAACGCGGACACCCATCGCGCGGCGGCCGCGCTCATCGAGGCGGGGGCGGACTACAAAGCCCTCAATAAGCTCTTTTTCCGCACCTTCTCCTATGCCCGGCTGAAGCTGGAGGGCATGATCTACGCGGGGATGCAGCGCTTCGGCGACAAGGGCTGCGTGACGGTGGCCACCATCACGCTAGATATGCTGGAGGAGAGCGGCGCCACCGAGGCGGACTGCGAGGATCTGGCGTCCCTGGCCGGCCGGGTGGCCGGCAACCGGGTGGCCGTCACCGTCCGTGAGCTGGAGAAGGGCGTCAGCAAAATCAGCCTGCGCAGCGGGGAGGACTTCGACTCCGCCGCCATCTGCGCGCTCCACGGCGGCGGCGGGCACAAGATGGCGGCCGGCTGCACCATCCGCTCCGATCCCGACGAGGCGCGGGACGCCATCGTCTGGGATATCCTGGAGGCGCTTTGATGGACGGCCTGCTTCTGGTGGACAAGCCCATGGAGTGGACCAGCATGGACGTGTGCGCCCATCTGCGGGGCGTGCTCCATGAGCGCCACATCGGCCACACCGGCACCCTGGACCCCAACGCTACGGGTCTGCTGGTGGTCCTGACCGGCAAGGGCACCAAGGCCGCCAAATACGCGGAGAACGACGAAAAGGAATATGCGGCCCGGCTCCGGCTGGGCACCGTCACCGATACCCAGGACATTTGGGGCACGGTGCTGCGCCGGGAGGAGCCGGCCGTCGGGCGGGAGGAGATCGAAGCCGTGCTGGACCGGTTTCGCGGCCCGATCCTGCAGCTGCCGCCCATGTACTCGGCCATCAAGCACCGGGGCAAGAAGCTCTATGAGATCGCCCGCCGGGGCGGGGACGTGGAGCGGGAGCCCCGGCCCATCACCATTCGCCGCCTAGAACTGACCGACCGGGACGGGGCGGGGGACTGGGGGCTGGAGATCACCTGCTCCAAGGGCACCTATATCCGCACCCTGTGCCACGATATCGGCCAGGCGCTGGGCTGCGGCGGGTGCATGAGCGCTCTGCGCCGGGTCCGGGCAGGGCAGTTCACCATCGCGGAAGCCCACACTTTGGAAGAGATCCGTTCCGATCCGACGGGCTGCATGCTGCCCCTGGACCGGATCCTGCAGGGAGGCGAGCGCTGATGCAGATACCGCGCCGAGTGGTGGCCCTGGGCTTTTTCGACGGGGTCCACCTTGGCCATCAGGCTCTGATGATGACCGCCCGGGAGCGGGCGGAGCAGCTTGCCGCCGTCCCGTCCGTTATCACCTTCGACGCCCATCCGGATGCGGTGGTCCGCGGCATGGACGTGGCCCTGCTGGGGGACCTGGAGGAACGCAAGAGCCTCATCGCCCGGGTAGGCGGCATCGACGACATCCACGTGTTCCACTTTGATCGGCAATTCATGCGTGTCGCCTGGGAGGACTTTGTCCGCCAGGTGAAGGACGAACTGGGCGCGGTCCATCTGGTCATTGGCTGGGATTTCTGCTGCGGCTGGCGGGGCGAGGGCACCGCGGCGCGCATCGCCGCCTGGTGCGGAGAGCATGACATGGGCTGCGACATCGTGGAGCAGGTGACGCTGGACGGCACGCCGGTCAGCTCCACCTATATCCGCTCGCTGGTGGCGGCGGGGGACATGGAGCGCGCCGCCCGGTTCCTGGGGCATGCCTACAGCGTCAGCCATGCGGTGGTCCACGGCTGCCAGCGGGGCCGGCGCATGGGCATCCCCACCATCAACTTTCCCATCCCGGAGGGGATCATCGTGCCCCGGTACGGGGTATATGCCACCTGCGCGCATCTGGCCTCGGGGCCGCAGTGCGCCGTCACGAACGTAGGCGTGCGCCCCACCTTTGCCGGGGACGGCCGCGTGACGGTGGAGACCAATCTGCTGGACTATGCGGGGGAGCTCTACGGCCAGAACGTGCGGATCGACTTTCTGGCCTTTTTGCGGGACGAGACCCGCTTTCCCTCCCAGGCGGCTCTGGCGGAGCAGATCCGGCGGGACATCGACAATACCCGGCGGTATTTCCGCGACCGGGAGGTGGGCGTCTGATGCGCATTCTCGGCGTCGATCCGGGCATCGGAACGGTGGGGTTCGGCGTGGTGGACGCGGTCCACGGGCAGGTGTCCTATGTGGCCTGCGGCGCCGTCACGACGCCGCCCAACACGGCCCTGTCGCCCCGGCTGGATATGATCTATAACGATCTGAACGAGCTGATCGTCACCTTTTCCCCGGACGCCATCTCCGTGGAAGAGCTGTTCTTTTCCAAGAACATCACCACTGGCATCGCCGTGGCCCACGGCCGGGGCGTGATCCTGCTGAGCGCCTATCGCAGCGGCGTGCCCGTCTATGAGTACACGCCCATGCAGGTGAAGCAGGCCGTGGTGGGCTACGGAAACGCCAAGAAGCATCAGGTCATCTACATGGTCCAGCGGCTCCTCAATATGAAGTCGCCGCCCAAGCCCGACGATGCGGCCGACGCCCTGGCCCTGGCCATATGCCACGCCCGGAGCATGGCCAGCCGCCTTGCGCCGGAAGGAGGAGAAAACCCATGTTCTACCATTTGAACGGCGTCGTCACCGATCTGGAGCCCGGCCTCGCGGTGGTGGACTGCGGCGGGGTGGGCTTTGCCGTGAACACCACCGCCAACACCGTGGGCCAGCTGCGCCGGGGGGAGAAGGCCAAGCTCTATATCTGCGAGCAGGTCCGGGAGGATGCCTTTGACCTCTATGGCTTCGCCACGCCGGGGGAGAAGCGGTGCTTCGAGATGCTGATCTCCGTGTCCGGCGTGGGTCCCAAGGCCGCGGCGGCCATCCTGTCCGTCAACACGCCGGAGCAGTTTTTCATGGCGGTCATGGGCGAGGACGAACGCGCCCTCACCGCCGCCCAGGGCGTGGGGAAACGCCTGGCCCAGCGGATCATCCTGGAGCTGCGGGACAAGCTGGGCAAGCAGCAGGACGAACTGGCCATCAAGCAGTCCGGCACCGCTGTGCCCGCCGCTGCCGCCGGCCAGAGCATGCAGGCGGACCTGATGAGTGCGCTGACCGTGCTGGGTTATACCCGGGCGGAGTGCGCCGCCGCCATGCGGGGGCTGGACCTGGAGGCCATGAGCCTGGAGGAGGCCATCCGCGCGGCCCTGCGGGCCATGATGAAGTGAGGGGAGGGAGCCTATGAGCATCAACTTTTCCGGAGACGGTCCGGATGAGGAGATCCTGACCGCCGCTTATCAGCCGGAGGACGCCGCCGAGGCGTCGCTGCGGCCCCGGCGCCTGGCGGATTACACCGGCCAGGAGAAGGCCAAGGAGAATCTGGCGGTGTTCATCCAGGCGGCCAAGCTCCGCAACGAGCCCCTGGACCATGTGCTGCTCCACGGCCCCCCGGGCCTGGGCAAGACCACGTTGGCCGGGGTCATCGCCAACGAGATGGGCGTCAACATGCGCATCACCTCTGGCCCCGCCATCGAAAAGCCCGGCGACCTGGTGGCGCTGCTGACCAACCTGCAGGAGAACGACATCCTCTTTCTGGACGAGATCCACCGGCTGAACCGGTCGGTGGAAGAGATCCTCTATCCGGCCATGGAGGACTATGCCATCGACATCATCCTGGGCAAGGGTCCCTCCGCCAGCTCCGTCCACTTCGGCCTGCCGCATTTCACCCTCATCGGCGCCACCACCCGGTCGGGACAGCTGTCCGCGCCGCTGCGGGACCGCTTCGGCGTGGTGCTGCGGCTGGAGCTGTACAGCACCGACGATCTGCGCCGCATCGTGGAACGCAGCGCCGGCATCCTGGGCGTGGAGATCGAGCCGGACGGCGCCGTGGAGATCGCCTCCCGCAGCCGGGGCACCCCCCGGATCGCCAACCGGATGCTGCGCCGGGTCCGGGATTTCGCCCAGGTGAAAGGGGAGGGGGTCATCACCCGCGCCATCGCCAACGAGGCGCTCCTGCGCCTGGAGGTGGACCAGGCCGGTCTGGACAACGTGGACCGGCGGATGCTCCGGGCCATCATCGAGCTCTATGGCGGCGGCCCCGTGGGTCTGGAGGCGCTGGCCGCCACCATCAACGAGGAAGCCGTCACGCTGGAGGATGTGTATGAGCCGTTCCTGCTGCAGCAGGGCTTTTTGACCCGCACCCTCCGCGGCCGTTGCGTCACCCCAAAGGCCTACGAACACCTCGGGATCGAGTATTTGGGCCAACAAAAGCTGGACATGTGACCGATCTCGTCAGAAATATCCAGTAATTGTCAAAAATATTCAATTATAATGCGGAACTTTTGTAAAAAATGCTTGACTTCTTGTAGGAAAGAGCTATAATCTTTAGTGTGTTATTCTAGTTACAGTGGAATACCGGATGAAGAGTTGCAGGCACTGGCAAAAAAACAGGCCGCTGGGGCGGAGGAAGCCCTGGCGGAGCGGTATGCCCGCACCGTGCGCATGTGCACCCGCCCATACTTTTTGATCGGCGGTGACAGCGAGGACCTGATCCAAGAGGGAATGATCGGCCTGCTGGCAGCCATCCGGGAATACGACAGTGAAAAGGGCGCGTCCTTCAGGACCTATGCCCAGGCATGTATCCATAACCGCATCCGATCGGCCGTTCGCAGCGCCCAGCGTTTGAAAAACGCCCCGCTGAACGACGGCGTCCCCTTAGACGATGTCCTCTCAGATGAATCCCAGTCCCTAGGTACCCACTACTTTCAGCGCAGTCCCGAGGAGCAGGTTCTGGCCAGAGAGACCGAAAAGGAATTCATTACCGCCTATTCACGGTGTTTGTCAAAATTAGAATCCCAGATCCTCCGTCTGTATCTGGAGGGCCTTTCCTATGAGGAGATGTCCGCCGCCTCAGGCAGAGATGTGAAGGCCGTAGACAACGCCGTCCAGCGCATCCGGCGCAAACTGGCGAAGCTGACCTCAGGCGAAAACAGCGAAAGCTGATCGCAATATACTGCCCTAAAGGGAAATTTTCATCTAAAGAGAGGAACCGAAATGTACGAAGACAAGACCCTTGTGTGCAAGGAATGCGGACAGGAGTTCGTGTTCACTGCCGGTGAGCAGGAGTTCTATGCTGAGCGCGGCTTCCAGAATGAGCCCCAGCGCTGCAAGGCCTGCCGCGACGCCCGCAAGGCCGCTGCCCGCGGTCCCCGGGAGTTCTTCACCGCTACCTGCGCTGCCTGCGGCGGCGAGGCCCGCGTCCCCTTCGAGCCGAAGAGCGACCGCCCCGTGTATTGCAGCGAGTGCTTCGCGAAGATGCGCACCGGTGAACTTTGATCGTTAAGTTTACAAGGGAAAACAGAGGAAGTCCGGCGGGCTTCCTCTGTTTTATTGGATCGCGAAATTTCTGTTGAAATCTCCCGCCGGAACGGATATAATAAGCCTACAAATCAGTACTTCTTCGGAGGAGCGAAATTATGTATCAGATCACGAAAGATACCATCGTTTACGATATCATGGTGAACGCCCCCGCGACCCAGCCCCTGTTCCTGGAGATCGGGATGCACTGCCTGGGCTGCGCCTTCGCCACCGGCGAGAGCGTGGAGCAGGCCTGCATGGCCCATGGCGTGGAGGTAGAGCCCTTTGTGGCGAAGGTCAACGCCTTCATCGCCGCCAACGGCGTCGGCGCTTGACGGACACCTCGCGGCGGGGGAGGACCCCGCCGTTTTTTATTGCGCAAAAGGAGCACGCTATGATCCGTCTCTCTGCCCGCTTGGCCGCGGTGGCGGCGCTGGTGCCGCCCGGCGCGTCCGTCATCGACGTGGGCACCGACCACGCCATGGTCCCGGTCTGGCTCGTCCAGGCGGGGATCTGCCCGCATGTCCTGGCAACGGATATCCGCCCGGGGCCGCTGCGGAGCGCCGCCGCCCTGCTGGAGCGCACCGGTACGGGGGATCGCATCCGCCTGATGCAGACAGACGGCCTGGCCGGCATCGCCCCGGAGGGGTACGACACCGTGATCATCGCCGGGATGGGTGGGGAGACCATGGCGTCCATCCTGTCCGCCGCGCCCTGGACACGCTCCGGCGTGCTTCTCATCCTGGCGCCCCAGAGCAAGCAGGCGCAGCTGCGGAGGTTCCTTGTAAAGAACGGCTATGTCATCACGGCGGAGCGCCTGGCGGCCGACGCCGGGCGCGTCTATCCCATCCTCACCGCCCGGGGCGGCGTATCGCTGGATTACGGCGAGGCGGAGCTTCACCTGGGGCGGTTGGAGCAGATCGGGACGGACCCGCTGTTTGGCCGGGTCCTGGACGCGGCCCGCGCCCAGGCGGCCAAAGCCGCGCCATTCGACAGCGGCGCCGCGCAATCGCTGGAGGAATATGATCGGATCAGGAGGGAGCTTGACCATGACCACAGTTTCTGATGTTTTTGACGTGCTGAATGAAAAAGCGCCGGTGGAGACCAAGATGTCCTTTGACAACGTGGGACTGCTGGTGGGCCGGGGGAGCCGGCCGGTCACGCGGATCGTGACGGCGCTGGACGTGACGGAGCAGGTCATCGAAGAGGCGGCGGACCTGGGGGCGGAGCTGATCGTGAGCCACCACCCCATCTTTTTCGAGCTGAAGTCCGTCACGGACGGCGACCAGAACGGCAGCCGCGTCCTGGCCCTGGCGGAAAGGGGCATCGCCGCCATCTGCATGCACACCAATCTGGACGCGGCGGCGGGCGGCGTGAACGACGCGCTGATGGCCGCCCTGGGCGGTGCCGTCACCGGCATTTTGGAGCCGGACACCGGCATCGGCCGGGTCGGCACTCTCCCGGCGCCAGTGCCCTTTGCCGATTTTCTGCCCTTTGTGAAGCAGGCGCTACGCTCCAACGGCCTGCGCTACCATGACGCCGGCCGCCCGGTCAAGTACCTGGCAGTATGCGGCGGCTCCGGCGGCGGCGATATCGGCCTGGCAGCGGCGGCGGGCTGCGACACCTTCGTGACGGCGGACGTGAAGTACAGCCAGTTCCAGGAGGCGGCATGGCGCGGCATCAACCTCATCGACGGGGACCACTTCTGCACGGAGAACGTGGTGGTGCCGGTGCTGGCGGGATGGCTGCGCGCCGCTTTTCCCGATGTGGACGTGCGCGTCAGCCAGGTCCACCGGCAGACGGCGCAGTTTCTTTGAAAATGTCATAAACCATCCCTCCCGGGCGTATGTTTTACCAAACATGCCTTGGAGGGATAAGTTGTGGACAGCATCTATGAGGATATTGCCCGCAGGACGGACGGGGACATCTATTTGGGCGTCGTCGGGCCGGTGCGGACGGGAAAATCGACCTTTATCAAGCGTTTCATGGAGACGCTGGTCATCCCCAACATCGAGAACGTATATAAGAAGGAACGGGCCCGCGATGAGCTGCCCCAGTGCGGCTCCGGCCGGACCGTCATGACGGCCGAACCAAAGTTCGTGCCGGAAGAGGCCGTGGAGCTCACCTTCGCCGGGCAGACCGCCGCCAGGATGCGCCTGATCGACTGCGTGGGATATATGGTCCCGGGAGCGGAGGGCCTCTATGAGGACGGGACCGAGCGGAAGGTGACCACCCCCTGGTACGACCATGAGATCCCCATGACCCAGGCGGCAGAGGAGGGGACCCGGAAGGTCATCGCCGAGCACTCCACCATCGGCCTGGTCATCACCACCGACGGCACCTTTGGCGACATCCCACGGGAGAACTACGCGGCGGCGGAAGAGCGGGTCATCCGGGAGCTGATAGACATCGGCAAGCCCTTTGCCGTGCTGGTGAACAGCGCTTTCCCCGAAGGGGAGGCGGCCGCCGCGCTGACAGGGCAGCTCTCAGAGACGTACCGGGTGCCCTGTATGGCGGTGAACTGCCAGGAGCTGAGCGAAGAGGACATCCACGCGGTCATGGAGGCGGTGCTGTTCCAGTTCCCGCTGCAGGAGCTGAGTCTGTGGCTGCCGCCCTGGGCGGAAGCGCTGCCGGAGGACAGCGAGCTGAAAAAGACCCTGTACGGGATGCTGCTCTCCGCCGGACAGACCATGAACGCTCTCACAGACGCCTACGGCTGCATGGAGTTTCTGAGCCAGAGTGAGCTGGTGAGCGCGGCGCGCATCTCCTCCGTCCAGGCGGGGGCCGGCACCGCCACGGCCGTCATCGAGCTGGAGCCGGGGCTCTATTACAAGACCGTCAGCGAGCAGTCCGGCTTTGAGATCCGCGACGACACGGACCTGATGGAGCTGCTGCGGTCCTTAAAGAGCGTCAAGACCGAGTATGACCACGTCCATGAGGCGCTGGAGCAGGCCCGCCAGACCGGTTATGGCATCATCATGCCCGGCCCCGACGAGATGGAGCTGGAGGAGCCCAAGATCATCAGCCGGGGCGGCCGCTACAGCGTGCGCCTGAAGGCCAGCGCGCCGGCCATCCATCTGTTCCGGACCCAGGTAGAGACCGAGGTCTCGCCCGCCGTGGGCGGGGAGAAGGCGTCGGAGCAGATCGTCAACTTCCTCCTGCAGGGCTTCGACGGGGACATCAACCGCATCTGGGAGTCCAATATCTTTGGCAAATCCCTGAACGATATCGCCGAGGAGGGCCTGACCGCCAAACTGCAGCGGATGCCGCCCAATATCCGCAAGCGGCTGCAGGGGACCATACAGCGGCTGGTGAACGACGGAGGCTACGGGCTGATCTGCATCGTTCTGTGAACGACAAAACCGTTGCGTCAAAGCGCTTTCGCGAGGTATAATGGTCTGGCGGCCATATACCTCGCTTTTTGTTTTTCTGCCTGCGCATAGCTGTCCCACCGGCGACATAAGCTACAGCGAGGTGGTGGGACGGATATGGCAAACCGGATCAAGTGGTGGTTTCCCCTGGCGGCCGCGGCGGTGCTGGCGGCGGCTGCCCTGGCGGGCCGGCAGGCGGACCTAGCGGCGGAGGGCGCGGCACAGCCGCCGGTGCTGGTGATCGACGCCGGCCATGGGGGCGCGGACGGCGGCGCTGTGGCGGCCGACGGCACGCTGGAGAGCGAGATCAACCTGGACATCGCTCTGCGGCTGGAGGCGCTGGCCCGGTTCTGGGGGCTGGACCCGGTGATGACCCGCCGGGAAGAGTCGATCGGCTATCCCGCCGGCGCGGACACCATCGCCAAGAAAAAGGTCGCCGATCAGCACGCCCGTCTGGCCCTCATCAACGGCACGCCGGGGGCGGTGCTGGTGAGCATCCACCAAAATAACTATCCCGCCGCCGCGCCCAGAGGCATCCAGGTTTTCTACAACGCCTCGCCCGGTGCGGACGCCTTCGCGGCGCTGGCCCAGGAAAACCTCACCGCGTGCCTTTTGCCGGAAAACCGGCGCGTGGCCGCCCCGGCGGACCCGGGCGTATTTCTCATGAAGAGGACTGCCTGTCCGGCCATCCTGGCCGAGTGCGGCTTTTTGTCCAATCCCGGCGACCTGGCCAAACTGCGAACGCCGGAGTACCGCACACAGCTGGCCGTGGTGCTGCTGGGCAGCTATCTGCAATACATAAGAGGGACGATCGCATGAAAGACAAGACCATGTTTTACTGCTCCGCCTGCGGCTATGAGACCTCCCGCTGGCAGGGCCAATGTCCCAGCTGCCGGGCGTGGAACACGCTGGTGGAGGCCCCCGCGGCCCCCAAGGCGGCGGAAAAGGCCCGGCCCGTGCGCCGGGCTATGCCCAGAAAGCTGGCGGAGCTGGACGAGACGGAGGAGCTGCGGTTCTCCACCGGCATCGCGGAGCTGGACCGGGTGCTGGGCGGCGGGGCCGTGCGGGGCTCCATCGTGCTGTTCGGCGGCGCGCCGGGCATCGGCAAGTCCACACTGCTGCTGCAGGCCTGCGGGAGCATCGCCCCGGACGAGTCGATCCTCTATGTGACCGGCGAGGAGAGCGAGCACCAGCTGAAGATGCGCGCCCGCCGGCTGGGGGTGGAACGAGAGCAGCTGCATGTGCTGGCGGGCACGGACATCAATGATGTGATCGCCGCCATCGAGGACCTGGAGCCGGAGATCGTCGTCATCGACTCCATCCAGACCGTCTATGATCCCGCCCAGAACACCGCCCCCGGCAGCGTGGGCCAGGTCAAGCAGTGCGCCATGGAGATCATGCAGCTGGCCAAGAGCGCCGGCTTCACCGCCTTTGTGGTGGGCCATGTGAACAAGGAGGGCGCCATCGCCGGACCCAAGGTGCTGGAGCACATGGTGGACTGCGTGCTGTATTTTGAGGGCGACGGCAGCCTCAGCTACCGCATCCTCCGGGCAGAGAAGAACCGTTTCGGCTCCACCAACGAGATCGGCGTGTTCGAGATGGTCCGGGAGGGACTGCGGGAGGTGCCCAACCCCTCGGAGGTGATGCTGGCCGGCCGGCCGGTGGGCGTGCCCGGCACCTGTGTGGCCTGCGTGATGGAGGGCAGCCGGCCCATCCTGGCGGAGGTCCAGGCGCTGCTGACGCCCTCGGGCTTCACCGCGCCCCGGCGCACCTCCAACGGCTTGGATTACAACCGGCTATACCTGCTGCTGGCGGTGCTGGAAAAGCGCGGCGGCATGAATGTGAACGCCTGCGACGCCTATGTGAACGTGGTGGGCGGCCTGACGCTGGACGAGCCCGCCGCCGACCTGGCCGCGTGCCTGGCCATCGCGTCTAGCTTTCGGGATACGCCCCTGCCGGACAAGCTGGCGGCCGTGGGGGAGGTGGGGCTCACCGGGGAGATCCGCTCGGTGCAGGCGCTGGAGCAGCGCCTGGCCGAGATCGCCCGCCTGGGCTTTGCCCAATGCGTGATCCCCGCCCGCATCCGGGGCCAGCTGAAGGCGCCCAAGGGTCTTGAGCTGATCTATGTCAAGACCCTCCGGGAAGCCGTGGAAAAGACGCTGTGACGCTGCTGATAGGGGAGAGGTACCGGCCGCTTCTGGCGCAAAGTCTTGCGGCGCAAGGGCTCGCGGTATTTTGGCTCCCCGATAACGCCGCCGTGGACCCCCGTCTGGCCGGCCATGCCGATCTGAGCGTGTTCGTCAGCGGCCGCCAAGCCGTCGCCGCGGAGGGGATCTATCCCCATATTGTGAACTTTTTAACTAATAGGGAATACACCGTCAGTCGATCGAACAGGCAGGGACCGGTCTATCCCAATGACGCGGGACTGTGCGTATGCGGCACGGGGAAATATACGATATATGATCCTGAGACGGTCGACCCGGCCGTGCTGGACATACTGGACGATGTCCCGGTGGCCGTGCGCCAGGGCTACGCCCGTTGCGCTGCGGCGGTCGTGGATGACCATTCCATCATCACCGCGGACGCTGGCGTCTCCAGAGCCGCGAAAAACGCGGGGATGGACGTGCTGGACATCGCCGCCGGACACATTGCATTGGACGGCTACGATACCGGCTTCATCGGCGGCGCGTCGTTTCTATTAAATAATAATGTGTACTTCACCGGAACACTGGATGAGCATCCGGACAGAGACCGCATCATCCGTTTCATCGCGGAGCGCGGCAAAAAGCCGGTGTTCCTCACGGACCGGCCCATTTTTGATATCGGGGGCGCGATCCCTGTTTAGCCCTCCCCTAAATTCGGCATAATATTAATTATGCCGAATTTTTTGTGTATTTTGCCACTGGACAGGTCCTGTCCCCTCTGGTATGATTAGGCAGGGATCGGAGGCGTTCTTATGAGCTATCAGACCGAGGCGCCCCGCGTGCTGCGGGAATTTCTGGTGTATCACGACACCATCAAAGGTCAGTCGGAACGGACGGTGGATTCGTATTTCATGGATCTGCGCACGTTTACGCGCTATCTCTATATCAGCCGGGACCTGGTCCCCAGGGACACGCCGCTGGAGGACATCGACATCCGCGGCGCCGACCTGGACTTCTACGGCAAGGTGACGCTGGCGGAGGTCTATGACTATCTGGCGTATCTCTCCCGGGACCGGGAGCTGAACGCCGCCAGCCGCGCGCGGATGATCACCAGCATCCGGGGCTTTTACAAATACCTCACCATCAAGACCAAGCAGCTGGCGGAAAACCCCGTCCAGGACCTGGACACGCCCAAGCTGCAAAAGTCCCTCCCCCACTATCTGACGCTGGAAGAGAGCCAGCGCCTGCTCAGCGCCGTGGATGGCGCCAACAAGGAGCGGGACTACTGCATCTTATGCCTGTTCCTCAACTGCGGGCTGCGTATCTCGGAGATGGTAGGGCTGAACCTGACGGACATCCGGTCCGACAGCCTGCTCATCCACGGCAAGGGCAACAAGGAACGGGTGGTCTATTTGAACGACGCCTGCGTCCGGGCCCTGAACGACTGGCTGGCCATCCGAAAGGACATCGCCACGGCCGACAAAAACGCCGTTTTCCTCTCCAGCCGCCGCAAGCGGGTCAGCGTGGACGCCATCCAGGTGATGGTCCGCAAGACGCTTCTGAAGGCCGGTCTGGACGCGGGCTCCATCTCCCCCCATAAGCTGCGCCACACGGCGGCCACTCTGATGCTGCAAAACGGCGTGGACGTGCGCACGCTCCAGGAGATCCTGGGCCACGAGAGCCTGAACACCACCCAGATATACACCCACATCGCCAACGCCGAGCTGAAAAAGGCCGCCGCCGCCAATCCCCTGGCGGGCTTTGCCCCGGCAAAGGGCGGAAAGGATTGACCCGCTATGGTATTTTCCAGCATCCTGTTTTTGTTCCTCTATCTGCCGGTGACACTGGCGGTCTATTACCTGGTCCCTTCCCGCTGGCGCAATGTGTGGCTGTTCGCCGTGAACCTGGTGTTCTATGGCTGGGGCGAGCCGGTGTATATCCTGCTGATGGTCTTTTCCATCTGCCTGAACTATGTCAGCGGCCTGCTCATCGGAAAGCATCGTGACGCCGACCGGAAAAAAGCCCGGCGGGTACTGGTCATCAACACGGTGCTGAACCTGTCGATGCTGTTCTTCTTCAAATATTTCGACCTCATGGCGCGCACCCTCAGCGCCATCCCCGGCGTGGACATCCCCACCCTGGGACTGTCGCTGCCCATCGGCATCAGCTTTTATACTTTCCAGACCATGAGCTACCCCATCGACGTGTACCGGGGCGACGGCCATGTGCAGCGAAATTTCATCAAATTCGGCACCTTCGTGGCCCTCTTCCCCCAGCTCATCGCCGGCCCCATCGTCCGCTACAAGGACATCGCCGCCCAGCTGGACGAGCGGCAGGAGACGCTGGACAAGTTCGCCTCCGGCGTGCAGCGGTTCATCGTGGGCCTGGCGAAAAAGGTGCTGATCGCCAACAACGTGGGCATGCTCTGGGACGTCTACGCCGACGCCGCCCCCGGCCAGCTGACCTTCCTGGGCGCGTGGCTGGCGGCCATCGCCTTTTCCCTGCAGATCTATTTCGATTTCTCCGGCTACTCGGACATGGCCATCGGCCTGGGCCGGATGCTGGGCTTCGAGTTTCTGGAGAACTTCAACTACCCCTATATCTCCAAGTCCGTCACCGAGTTTTGGCGCCGGTGGCACATGAGCCTGGGCACCTGGTTCCGGGACTATGTGTATATCCCCCTGGGCGGCAGCCGAAAGGGCCTCCCCCGCCAGATCGTGAACCTGCTGATCGTCTGGGCGCTGACGGGCCTGTGGCACGGCGCCAGCTGGACGTTTCTCTTTTGGGGGCTCTATTACGCCTTCTTCCTGATCCTGGAGAAGCTCTTCCTGCTCCGATGGCTGGAAAGGCACCATACGGTGGGCCACGTCTATACCCTCCTGGTGGCGGTGTCCGGCTGGGTCATCTTCCAGCAGACCAGCGTCAGCCAGACGCTGGTGTTCTTCCAGGCCATGTGCGGGCTCGGCCCGGCCGGCTTCTGCGCCGGGCAGGACCTCTATTATCTGGCCGGCTTCGGGCCGGTGCTGCTGGCGGCCTGCTTTGCCAGCCTGCCGGCGGGCAAGGCGCTTTTTGCCAAGCTGCCGGAAAAGGCACAGTCCGTGGCGGTGCCGGTGCTGATCCTGGCGGTGCTGACCGTGTCCACCGCCTATCTGGTGGACTCCACCTATAACCCCTTCCTCTATTTCAAGTTTTGAGGTGGCATCCATGAAAAAAGCAGCCAATATCGCCGTTGCGGCCGTATTTTTGATCTTCATCGGAGCGTTTTTCGTCCTTCAATTTGCCATCCCCGACCGGGAATTCTCCGAACAGGAGAACCGATACCTGCAAGAGACACCGGAATTCTCCTTCCGGGCGCTGTTCGACGGCAGTTTCACCTCCAAATTCGAGACCTATACCACCGATCAGTTCCCCTTCCGGGACCACTGGATCACCATGAAAGCCCGGTGCGAGCTGCTCAGCGGGAAAAAGGAGAACAACGGCGCCTATTACTGCGGCGACACGATCCTGGCCGATTATGAGAATCCCGGCAGGGACGATATCGACCGCCGGGTGGACTATGTGAACGCCCTGGCGGAAAAGATCGACGCGCCGGTCTATTTTGGCCTCATCCCCGGTCCCACGATGATCAACGCCTCCCTCCTGCCCAAAAATGCCCCCACCGACGACCAGCAGACGGTCCTGGACTGGGCCTATCACCGCAGCCGCGCCGCCGCCAACATCGACCTCGCCTCCGCTTTGGGCGCTCACAAGGATGAATACATCTATTACCGCACCGACCACCACTGGACCAGCCTTGGCGCCTATTACGGCTACACCGCCATCTGCGAGGCCATGGGCCTGACCCCCTCCCCCCTGTCCGCCTACGACCGGCAGACGGTCAGCGAGGATTTCTGCGGCACCACCTGGTCCTCCTCCGGCTTCACCTGGGTCCCCCCGGACACCATCGAGACCTTCGTGCCCGACGACGGCACTGCCAGCATCACCCTCTTCAACGGCCGGGAGCAGCTCGCCACGCCGCTTTACGACACCTCTTATCTGGCTAAGAAGGACAAATACTCCATGTTCCTGGGCGGCAACGCGCCCCTGCGCAGCATCGAGACGGGCCATGACGGGCCCAGCCTTCTGATCGTCCGGGACTCCTATTCCGACAGCCTTGCCCCCTTCCTGCTGGAGCATTTCTCCCGCATCGACCTGGTGGACCTGCGCTATTATGCCAGCTCCCTCTCCGCCTACATCGCTCAGAACGGCTTTGACGCGGTGCTGGTGCTCTACAGCGTGCCCAATTTCACCACGGACCTGAACCTATTCCTGCTCTCACTGTGAACAAGGAGGACGCCATGAAAGTGACCTTAGACCCCGGAGCCATCATGCCCACCCGGGCCCACGCGCTGGACGCGGGCCTGGACCTTTACGCCCGGGAGGCGGGCGTCATCCCCGCCGGCGGCAGCGCCGTCATCGACACCGGCGTGCACGTATCCATCCCCGCCGGGGCGGTGGGCATGCTCAAGAGCAAGAGCGGCCTGAACGTGAAACGGAACGTCCTCTCCGAGGGCGTCATCGACGCCGGCTATACCGGCCCCATCGTGGTCAAGCTCTATAACCACGGGTTCGAGGACGTGGCCGTGACGCCGGGGATGAAGATCACCCAGCTGGTGATCCTGCCCATCCTGACGCCGGAGCTGGAGCTGACGGACGCTCTGGAGGAGACGGAGCGGGGCGACGGCGGCTTTGGGAGCACCGGCGCATGAGCGGCGTGCTTCGCATCGCGCTGCTGCAGATCGCGCCCACCGGCAGCCTGGAGGGAAACCTGGAAAAGGGCCTGCGCGGCTGCCGGGAGGCCCGGCGGCTGGGCGCGGACATCGCCCTGTTCCCGGAGATGTGGAGCAACGGCTATGACATCTACGGCCGCCCCGCCCCGGACTGGACCGCCGACGCCATCGACGCCGACAGCCATTTTGTCCGCGCCTTCGGGCGGCTGGCGGCGGAGCTGGACATGGCCATCAGCGTCACCTTCCTGGAACGGCATCCGGGCGGGCCCCGGAACACGCTGGCCCTTTATGACCGCCGCGGCGAGCGGCAGCTTCTGTACGCGAAGGTGCACACCTGCGACTTTGACGCGGAGCGGGCGCTGACGCCCGGGGAGGACTTCTTCGTCTCCGCTCTGGATACCGCCCAGGGGCCGGTGCAGGTGGGTGCCATGATCTGCTTCGACCGGGAATTCCCCGAGAGCGCCCGCATCCTCATGCTCCGGGGCGCGGAGCTCATCCTCGTGCCCAACGCCTGCCCCATGGAGATCAACCGCCTCAGCCAACTGCGCGCCCGCACCTATGAGAACATGCTGGCCATCGCCACCTGCAACTATCCCGCATCCGTCCCCGACTGCAACGGCGGCTCCAGCGTCTTTGACGGCGTGGCCTATCTGCCCGACGCGGCCGGCTCCCGGGACACATGTATCCTCCAGGCAGGTTTGGAGGAAGGCGTCTATCTTGCCGAACTGGACTTAGACCAGCTGCGGGCCTACCGGGCGCGGGAGGTGCATGGCAACGCCTTCCGGCGGCCGGAAAAATACGGCTCTCTGGTGGAGAGGACCGTGTCCCCGCCCTTTCTCCGCCCCGGCCGGCGGGAATAAGATAGAAAAAAACCAGGTGCGGCTCATGTCACACCTGGTTTTCCTTATTCTCTTCTTCCACTGTCGGCGGCGGGGCCTCCCCCGCTGTCGGCTCCAGGAGCAGCGCCGCCTTGGGGAAGGTCACCTGGGCCTTGAACAGGTCCCCGTCCAAAATGAGCGTCAACTGGCCGCCCATCAGCTCCGACAGGCTCCTGGCGATGGAGAGCCCCAGGCCGCTTCCCTCGGTGCTGCGGGAGCTGTCCGCCCGGACGAAGCGCTCCATCAGCTCCTCCGCCGGGATGTCCAGCGGCTCGCGGGAGGTGTTTTTGATGTCGATGGCCACCTGCTCCGTCCCGCATTCCAGGTCGAAATAGGCCCTGGTGCCCGGCTGGGCGTACTTGAGCACATTGACGGTCAGATTGTCCAGCACCCGGCCCAGCAGCCGCGGGTCCGCCAGGATCAGCGCCTCCTGCTCCGGCAGGTGCAGCACCGTCTCGATGCCGGCGGCGGTCAGCCGCTCGCTGTACTCCCCCGCCGTCTGCTCCACCAGCTCCCGCACATCGAATACCTCGCTGTTCACCTTCACCGCGCCGCTGGCGGCCTTGGAGGCCTCCACCACGTCCTCGGTGAGTTTCTTCAGCTTGGCTCCCTGCCGGTCCAGCACCTCCAGGTACTCCCGGCGGGTCTGCTCGGGCAGGTCCTCGTTTTTCAGCAGCTCGATATAGCTGATGATGGAGGTCAGCGGCGTTTTCAGATCATGGCTCACATTGGCGATGAGCTCGGTCTTCATCCGCTCGGAGCGCATCCGCTCCTCCACGGCCAGCGCCATGCCCTCGCCGATCCGGTTCAGGTCCTGGCCCAGCTCCTTCCAGACCGAGTGCAGATGCCGGGTATCCACCTTATAGCTCAGGTCTCCGGCGGCCAGGGCCTTGGACGCCTGCCGGACCCGCCGTTCCTCCACGCCCCGGCGCAGCACACAGGGCAGCACTACCGCGTCCGCCAACGCCAGTAGCAGAAAGATGACCCGCTCGCCCAGGTGGTCGAAAAACGCCGCACACAGCAGCACCACGGCGCCATGGACGCACAGCAGCGCCAGCATCAGCACCGTCACGGACAGCTTCTGGATCATCCGGCGCAGCAGGAGCTTTTCTTTCCACACCTTGGCGGCGATCTGGTTCGCCAGCAGACAGCCCAGGACGCCGGCTCCCCAGAGCTCCACCACGATCTCTTCCATCTCATGAAGGGACATGTCCAGCAGCGCTGTCACCCTCCACAGCTCCGAGAACTCGTAGCTCTGATCCACCAGGAATGAGGCCGCCAGCACCCACGCCAGCACCGCCACATCCGTCGGCACCCGGCCCAGGAGCGTGAGCGTTCCCCGCCGGCCGCACAGGATCGCCGCCGCTATGCCGAACGCCATGCAGACCGCCGCCGCCACCGCGCAGACCACGGTCACCGGCAGGAAGAACTCCCGCAGCGGATAGAGGCGCGAGAAGAGGTAATACTCCCGGTAGCAGCCGTCATAGGGCTCCACCGGCAGATTCACATAGCCCTCCAGGGTGAAGGCATAAAGCTGTTCATCGGTCCCCGAAGCGCCCGGGACCTGGATCACGCTCTGGGGGTCAATGGACTCGGGCTCCAACGCATCGATGACGACCGGAGCATGACGGTCCGGCTCCGTCTCCGATCCATCCTGGCCGGCATCCGTTTCGCTGGCGAGGGAAACGCTCGCCGGCGCGGGGGTAGGCAGCGCGGTCATCCCCGCTCCGGAAAAAGTATCCTTTGCTGCCTCCTCCACGGTCGGCGGGCGCAGGATCGGGTCCGCCACCGCCACGGTCCAGCTGGTCACAAATTCGGACGCGCCGCCGGTGGTGTCGCTCATCACCTGCCCATTCTCATCCACGATCCGGTAAGCGAACGCGCTGCCGCCCCAGCCGCCCAGACTCGGGCTGGTCGGGTCCTTGAGCCACTGCAGGTTGCTGTTCAGATGGCTCAGGCACTCCTCCACATATCTCTTGCACAGGCCGCTCTGGGTAAAACCGAAGTCCTCCTGGTCAGAATACCAGCCGTCCATCAAAACATAGCGAAACAGGGACCCGGCAAACACCGCCACGCCGGCACATATGCAGTACAGCGCCAGCATCAGGGCCCGAAACCAGGTCCTCTGCATCAGTGCTCTCATTCGTTATCCCTCGATCTTATAGCCCTTGCCCCAGACCACCTTCAGGTATCGGGGCTCCGCCGGATCGATCTCCAGCTTTTCCCGCAGGTGGCGGATGTGGACGGCCACCGTCCCCTCCGCGCCCATGGGCTTATCCTGCCACACCCGGCGGTAGATCTCCCGGCTGGAGAACACCTTTCCGGGGTTTTCCATAAAAAACTTCAAAATGTCGTATTCCTTGGGGGTGATGGTGATCTCCTCCCCCTCCACGGTGACGGTCTTGGTGCTGTCGTCCAGCTCGATGCCGCCCAGCGTCAGCGCCGTGCCCTTGGGCGCTTCGTTCAGGCGCATATACCGCCGCAGCAGGGCTTTCACCCGCGCCAGCACCTCCTGGGCGTTGAAGGGCTTGGTCACATAGTCGTCCGCCCCCAGCTCCAGGCCCATGATCTTGTCCTCATCCTCGCTTTTGGCGGTCAGCAGGATCACGGGGATGTTGCTCCGCTCCCGCAGCAGCGTCAGCGCGCTGACGCCGTCCAGCTCCGGCATCATGATGTCCAGCAGGACCAGGTGGACCTCTTCCCTGCCGACGATGTCCAGCGTCTCTTGGCCGTTGGCCGCCTCCAGCACCCGGTATCCGGCGCCCGTGAGATAGATACTCAGCGCCCGGCGGATATCCCGGTCGTCGTCACAGACCAGAACGGTATACACATCCATCGCCTCCCTCTTCCTCAGGATAGCACATCCCGCCGGACGGAAAAAGGGGGGAAATCTTAAGATTTTCTTAATTCCCCATAAAACGACGCCCCGGGCGGTCCGGGGCGTCTTGGTTCATTTTTCTTCCTCCGGCAGGACCGGTTCCTTCATCACGAAGGCCCGCAGGGAGTTGAGCACCGCCAGCAGCGCCACGCCCACGTCCGCGAACACCGCCAGCCACAGCGGACAGGTCCCGAACATGTCCAGCACCAGGATGATGGCCTTGAAGGCCAGAGCGAACAGGATGTTTTGCCAGACGATGCGGCGGGTATGGCGGGCGGCCTCGATGGCCGATACCACCTTGGAGGGCGCGGTGCCCATGATGACCACGTCGGCCGCCTGGATGGCGGCGTCGGACCTGGCGCCGTTGAGGCTCATGCCCACGTCGGCCGCCTGGATGCACTCGGCGCTGCGCTCCGCATCGCCCACGAAGATCAGCGTCCCCCGCTTGATCTGGCGGTTCTGGATCTCCCTGACCACGGCGACCTGCTCATCCGCCGGGCAGTCCGGATAGAACTCGCCGATCCCTACCTGGCGGGCGAATTTTTCCGTGGCGGCGGGGCTGTCCTCGGTGATCATGGCCACCTGCCGGTCCTTCTCCCAGGTCAGCACCGTCACCGCCCCGGACACGTCCGGCTTGGCCACGCTGCCGAACACGATCCGGCCGGCGTACTGACCGTCGATGGCGAGATACGCGCAGTTCTCCCGGCTCTCGTCCGGTCCGGGATCGACCCCGTGCGCCGCCATGAAGGATGCCTCGCCCAGGATGATCTTCACGCCATCCACTTCCACCGTGATGCCGAAGCCCTTCTCCTGCTGCTGGAAGCTCTGGATGAGCTCGATATAGATGACGCCCTTGTAGGCGGCCTTGATGGCGTCGGCATAGGGGCTGTCGGCATAGGCGCAGGCGTGGGCGGCGATGCGCAGGAACACGTCTGCCTCCATCTTCTCGCTTTTCACGGAACTGACCCGCAGCCCCTCCCCTTCCAGCGCGCCGGTCTTGTCAAAGACCACCGCCTTGGCCCGGGCCACGTCGTCCATGGCGCAGGTGTTCTTGAAGAGGATGCCCTGGCGGGTGGCGCCGCCGAGGCCGGCAAAATAGCTCAGGGGGACGGAGATGACGATGGCGCAGGGGCAGGCGATGACCATCAGCACCAGCGCCCGATAGACCCCCTCCGATATCGTGGTGTGCAGCACCAGCGGCGATATGACGGTGATGACCAGCGCGATGGCCAGCACCACCGGGGTATAGAAGTGGGCAAAATGGGTGATGAACTCTTCCGTTCGGCCCTTGGGCCCCTTGTCGGAGCGCACCTCCGCCAGGGCGGCGCTGGCCTCGGGGGACCGGTTCTCCATCAGCCCCTCGATGTTTTGGCGCACCTTGGCCACGGCATAGCCCTGGAACAGCTCTCCCAACTGGTACAGGATCATCACGCTGGCGCCCTCGCTGGCCTCGCCGATGATCATCGACGCCACGGCCACCACGCTCATGAGCAGGCTCTCGTCAAAGAGCCGCCGGCGGATGATGTTGGCCACCGCCTTGATGAACACGTCATAGCCGGCGCACAGGATGGACGCCGCGTTCAGGCCCAGCGCCAACTGGGGCAGCGTGCTCTCCGCGACTGCCCCTCCTATGAAAAAGGCCACGGCGGTGATAAGGCGCCAGACCATCACGGTGTCAAAACCGTGATGGTCGTGGTGATGCTCGGCCATGCAGTCGTCGCAGGTGCAGTCATGGCCGTGGCCGGATATCGCTTCTTTGATCTCCCGGATAAAGCCCATGGATCAGGCCTTGCCGCTGCAGCCCAGCACGTCCACCAGCTTGTGGCGCACCAGCTCCTTGATATTGGCGCGGGCGGGCTTGAGGTACTCGCGGGGATCGAACTTGTCGGGATGCTCCACGAAGAACTGCCGGATGGTGCCGGTCATGGCCAGGCGCAGATCGGAGTCGATGTTGATCTTGCACACGCTCATGGTCGCGGCCTTGCGCAGCTGCTCCTCGGGGATGCCCACGGCGTCAGGCATCTTGCCGCCGTGCTCGTTGATCATCTTCACATACTCCTGGGGCACGGAGGAAGAGCCATGCAGCACGATGGGGAACCCGGGCAGACGGCGGGAGACCTCCTCCAGCACGTCGAACCGCAGGGGAGGCGGCACCAGGATGCCCTTCTCGTTGCGGGTGCACTGGGCGGCGGTGAACTTATAGGCGCCGTGGCTGGTGCCGATGGCGATGGCCAGGCTGTCGCAGCCGGTCTTGGTGACGAACTCCTCCACTTCTTCGGGATGGGTGTAGGAGGAATCCTCGGCGGAGACCTTCACCTCGTCCTCCACGCCGGCCAGGGTGCCCAGCTCGGCCTCCACCACCACGCCGTGGTCGTGGGCGTACTCCACCACCTTGCGGGTGATCTCGATGTTCTCCGCGAAGGGCTTGGAGGAGGCGTCGATCATGACGGAGGTGAAGCCGCCGTCGATGCAGCTCTTGCAGGTCTCAAAGTCGGGGCCATGGTCCAGATGCAGCACGATGGGGATCTCGGGGCACTCGATCACGGCGGCCTCCACCAGCTTCACCAGGTAGGTGTGGTTGGCATAGGCGCGGGCGCCCTTGGAGACCTGGAGGATGACGGGAGCGTGCTCCTCCTTGCAGGCCTCGGTGATGGCCTGGACGATCTCCATGTTGTTGACGTTGAAGGCACCGATGGCATAGCCGCCGTCGTAAGCCTTTTTGAACATTTCGGTAGAAGTTACCAGAGGCATAGCAAAAAACTCCTTTTAGTTTATTTTTTCTATGGCCTTTATTTTACCGCAGTTTCATGGTATAATCAATAAAAACATTTTGTACATTAACATGTTTTGGGAGGAATTCATCAATGGCAAATAAACTTGTCGGCGCCTGCGTCATCGGCCAGTCCGGCGGGCCCACCTCGGTCATCAACGCCAGCGCTTACGGCGCTATCAGCGCCGCGCTGGAGGCGGAAGAGATCACCCAGGTGCTGGGCGCTGACCACGGCATCACCGGCGTGCTCTCGGACAAGCTCTACGACATGGGTCTGGAGGACCCCCAGGAGCTTGCCTACCTGAAAAACACCCCCGCCTCCGAGCTGGGCTCCTGCCGGTATAAGCTGGCCGATCCCGACGTGGACGACACCGACTACAAGCGCATCCTGGAGGTTTTCAAAAAGCACAACGTCCGCTATTTCTTCTATAACGGCGGCAACGACTCCATGGATACCTGCGACAAGATCAGCCGCTTCATGGCCAAGTCCGGCTGGGACTGCCGTGTGATGGGCATCCCCAAGACCATCGACAACGACCTGTGGGGCACCGACCACTGCCCCGGCTTCGCCTCCGCGGCCAAGTATATCGCCACCAGCGCCATGGAAGTGTCCAAGGACGGACGGGTCTACCCCACCGGCCAGGTGACCATCATGGAGATCATGGGCCGGCACGCTGGCTGGCTGGCCGCCTCCGCGGCGCTGGCCACCCACTTCGGCGCGGGTCCCGACCTGGTGTACCTGCCGGAGACGGACTTCGACCAGGACGCTTTCCTCAGCGATGTGGAGCGCATCTATAAGGAAAAGGGCAGCTGCCTGGTGGCCGTGTCCGAGGGCCTGCACTTCGCCGACGGCACCTTCGTCTCCCAGGCCAAGACCAGCTCCACCGACGGCTTCGGCCATGCCCAGCTGGGCGGTCTGGCCGCCCGTCTGGGCGAGATGGTCAAGGAGCGCACCGGCGCGAAGGTCCGCCCCATCGAGCTGAGCCTGCTGCAGCGTTGCGGCGCGCACCTGGCCTCCAAGACCGATGTGGAAGAGGCCGAGATGGCCGGGCGCAAGGCGGTGGAAGCTGCCGTTGCCGGCGAGACCGGCAAGATGGTGGCCTTCGAGCGCGCCGCCGACGCGGAGGGCAAGTATCTGTGCAAATATATCCTCCTGCCCCTCACCTCCGTGGCCAACGCGGAGAAGAAGGTCCCCCTGGAGTGGATCACCCCCGAGCACAACTTCGTCACCCAGGATTTCATCGACTATGCCCTGCCTCTGATCCAGGGCGAACCGGAGCGCCCCACCGAGTGCTCCCTGCCCCGCTACGCCAAGCTCAAGAAGGTCCTGGCGTAAAGGTTACAATATGACAGATGGCCCGGCCGGGATATCCCCGGCCGGGCCTTTTGCCGTGTGGTTTACTTCTTCTTGTCGAACGCCGGGTTGACGGCGTATACGTTGCGCTGGTCCATCTTGGCGGTGGCGATGCCCATGGCCTCGCCGAAGCGCTGGAAATGGACCACCTCCCGCTCCCGCAAAAAGCGCATCACGTCGATCACGTCCGGATCGTCCGCCATGCGCAGGATGTTGTCATAGGTCACCCGGGCCTTCTGCTCTGGTGCGACTGGATAAAGACAACTTAAAAATTCCAGTGTATCTCGATGGGTACGTCCCGTGTGTCGGGAATGCGTTTGCCCACGGTGATGTGGTCGATCAGCACTTCCACGGTCTCCCGGTCAAGGTGTTCCAGGTTGGTGTACTGCTCAATGAGTTCCCGGCGGTTGTCGCCTGCGGCGATCCTGGCGTCAATGGCATTGATCTGCTTTTCCGTGTCGGCGACGGCCAGTTCTAACCGTTTGCGTTCCTCGGTGAAATCACGTGACATGTCCAGATAATCGCCCTCGGACAACAGACCCTTGACCTTATCCAGATAAAGGTCCCGGATGCCTTTGGTGTACTCGGCGATCCGCTTTTGATATGCCGTTATCTCGGACTGTAGACTGGACTTTTGCTCTTGCAGGTCTGTACAAAACTCGATCTGTCGGGCCAGTTCGTCCTTGTCCAAATACTCCGCCGTCAGCCGGTTCAGTTCTGTCAGCACCATCTGTTCCAGTTTGTCAACGGCGATGAACGCGCCCTCGCAGGCGTCCTTTGACACGTGGCGGGTGCAGCATTGTAGATAGTGGCGGCCCCGGTTCTTGGATGAACGCATGACATAGCTACAGCCGGCGCATCGGGCTTTTCGGGCAAACAGCCCGATTTTGCCGGAGTCAAAAGGCTTGGCTCTCTGCTCCCGCAGGGCCTTTACCGCGTCCCACAACGGCCGGTCAATGATGGGCTCATGAGTGCCCTCTACCACATACCACTGGTCTTTGGGGCGTGGGCGGCATTGCTTCGTCTTGTAGGACACGCTGCCGTACTTTCCCTGTACCATGTTGCCGATGTACATTTCGTTTTCCAGCATATCCGCGATGGCGAAGTATTTCCAGAGGGTGCTGTTCTTTGTGGCAGGCTGCATATAGCGCAGACCGTGCAGACGCTTATACTCCGTGGGATTCGGTATGCCCCGGTCGTTGAGCATCCGGGCGATGGCGGTCTTGCCGTAGCCCTGGGCATAGAGGGTAAATACCTCCCGGACAACGGCGGCAGCCTCCTCGTCGATAATAAGGTGGCCTTTCTGGTCGGGGTCTTTCTTGTAGCCGTAGAGAGCAAAGGCCCCAATGTGAAAGCCGTTTTCTCGGCGACTCGTCAGTACGCTGCGAATATTCTCGGACATATCCTCCAGATACCATTCATTCACTAGCCCGTTGATCTGGCGGGATTTTTTGTTGCCCTTGTTGGCGGTGTCGGCGTTGTCCACGATGCTGATAAAACGGATGCCCCAGAGGGGAAAGAGGCCGTGTATGTACTTCTCCACCAGCTCCAGTTCGCGGGTAAAGCGCGATTGGGTCTTGCAAAGAATGATGTCAAATCTCCGCTGCTCCGCGTCCCGCAAAAGCCGGTTGAACTCCGGTCGCCGCCGGTCCGCTCCAGTGTAATCGTCGTCGCTATAAATGTTGTAAAGCTCCCACCCCTGTTCCATGACGTATTGCAGCAGCATGGTCTTTTGGTTTTGTATGCTGTTGCTGTCATCGGTCGCGAATTGTTTGTTTCTATCTTCTTCGGATAAGCGGCAATAAATAGCTACCTTCATGTTCCTTTCTCCTAAGAGATAGAACAAGCTGTCTCCCTATGAATATTATAACATAGGGAACGCAGCTTGTCATTTTTTCGGGCAGCTTTCCGCGCTTATCTGTCTTTCTCTCTCTCGCCGAGTGATAAGCTCTATCCATTTTGCAGTGAAGGTGTCTCTGCATATCGCGTTCCCGCCGCTTTTGAAAACGCTCTTGCAGTTCGTTGCGTGGTGCTGATTTTTTGTCAAATAAGCATTGCTCCTTTCCGTGTTTGGGTAGTACAGCCTATGAGACTGCCTCTGTCGTCTACTACGACAACGGAAGGGCAAAATAACAGAAAATCCCCAAAAGAAGCCAAAACTTTCCTGAATGATACAGGTTTTGACAAATTAAATCTCACGGTGAGACGCATTTCCGGGGATGATAGATGGATTGATGGATAGACCCCTGTGTGGTATAATGGTCACGCATTTCTGGAGGACTGGAAGAACGATCTATGAATGATTGGTTTACAATTGAACAAATCGACGCAGATACTTACGCGATCAGTGAGTACAAGCATTGGGAAGAAACACACTGCTATCTTCTCTGCGGAACGGACAAAGTGATTCTGATCGATACAGGCTTGGGCGTCGCCAATATTCGGGAAGTGGTGGCCAGCCTTACCGCACTCCCCGTCATGGCGGTCACCACCCATGTCCATTGGGACCATATTGGCGGACACAAGTATTTTGACAGAATTGCGGTACATGAAGCGGAGACAGATTGGCTTTCTGTCAAGTTTCCGATACCATTGCCAGTGGTCAAGAGCAATCTGATGCGTGAGACTTGTGATTTTCCAAGCGGCTTTTCTATTGATGACTACGAGCTTTTTCAGGGTGCGCCGCAAAGAATTCTGCATGATAGGGATCGTCTGGACCTAGGTAACAGGCAGTTGACAGTCATACATACACCCGGACACTCTCCCGGTCACTGTTGCTTCTATGAAGCGAAGAGAAAGTATCTGTATTCCGGTGATTTGATCTATCGGGGCTGTCTTGATGCGTTTTATCCGACAACCGACCCGCAGAAATTCTGGCAGTCTGTGAAGAGAGTCCAGAAACTCGATGTAGCAAAAATCATGCCTGGCCATCATCAGCTGAATATCCCTGTAGACCTAATCGATAGAATAGAAAAAGGATTTAGTGAATTGGCAGCTTCCGGTAAACTGGAACAAGGAAACGGCATATTTGATTTTGGCGACTTCAAAATCAATACCTGAACCCATTATATGCTGGAAAAGCCCGCGTTAGCGGGCTTGTGTGCTGTTATCCCCTTAAAGACCAAATTTCCGGCGCGTGGCCTCGGTCAAGGCCCTGCCAGCTTTCGGCTGGCAGGCTCGTTCAGCGATTGCGACAGCAATCGCCAAGCCTTGACAGAGACCGCACGCCGGAATATAATTTAGGACAAGGGATAACCGCTCCGCCGTCAGGGGCTTGGGGTCTGCCCCAACAAGGTCATTTGGTAGCACAAATGACATACTTGCTATGGTTAGAAATGGGATGCTAATATGAAATACGGAAAAATTCGTCCTGTGTCGCATATTACCGGTGAAATAGGTGTTGAAATACTCAAAAGAAAAATCCCGCAAGAGTGGGTAGTGCGGGAGTATCATCCTGATTACGGTATAGATTTAAGTATAGAAATCTTTACAGCGTATATGGACGATTATATTACTAGTGGTGAGCATCTGCTTTTTCAAGTGAAAAGCACAAAAAACTTGACCAAGAAAATAATTGAGATACCCCCACGTGTGAATGTAGAAAAAGGGAATCATACAATAGATGGAGAATTAATATCTATGGAAGTAGTAACATTTCCGATTGATACAGGATTATTATCGGTTGTTGAAAAAATGGGAAGCGCCGTACCGGTCATACTGGCCGTTGTTGACATTACAACAGAAGCAATATATTTTGTGTGTCTGAATGACTATATAGAAAAAATTGTTGTCCCTGATGATCCAGATTACACACACTATCAAACAAAAACCGTTTGCCTTCCTACGAAAAACTGTATCAATGGTGAAGCCGGCATACGTATGCTGGAGTGGTACGCAAAACGGCCAAAGCTATATGCTTTGTTTAATAAAATCAATTACCAAAAAAGTGAATTAAATTATTACTACGGGCAACAGTTAATTGATATTGCTCAACACTTTCTCAAAATATTACTTAGGTATGACGCTTGGGATGCAGGCTATTACTTTCCGATCATGACTGATATGAGGGAAGAAATTGAATTCTATTTATCTCATGGCTTTACCAAAGATGCTGAACGCAGAAACGAGCAGTTGATTGCAAAAGGAATTGATATTGATAATGAAATGTGTGAAGCAACATGGTGTGCTGATCTAGTTCCCATACGGTATGCAAACATAATACAGGGCATACATCAATTATGGGAGAAGTTAGATACCATTGACGGCATATTTGAAGAGTCTTGTAAAGAAGCTTTTCTTCCCACATATATGGGAGCGAAAATTTCCAATACTTGAGTGGTTCTTGAGTTGTTAGGGGCCAGCTTGTCCTATCGTATTTCCTCATGTTGTCCTTTCCTGGTCGTACCATCCGCGCCCATGTCCTCAGCCAGGTCCGCGATCACGTCGCCCTTGACCTGGAAGGTGGCGGCGCTGTAAGGCCAGCCGCCTGCCGCCTGGGCATAGATGCCGGCGGTATGGTCCACGAAGTAGTCCTGGAAGCCGGCCTTCTCCACCTGCTCCACGGACATGTTCCGGGTCAGCTGGTGAACGACCGTGCCCACGATCTCCAGATGTGCCAGTTCCTCCACGCCGATGTCGGTGAGGACGGCCTTGATCTGGTCATAGGGCATGGAATAGCGCTGGCTCAGATACCGCAGGGAGGCGGAAAGCTCGCCGTCTGGACCACCTTTTCTCAATAACCTACTATAGCAAAAAATGAACCCCGGCGCCATATCGGCGCCGGGGATGCTTTTTCTCATCTTCTTCTCACTTCTCCAGACCCAGCACATCCTCCGCCGGCCTCCCATTCACGCTTATGCACTGGCCGAAGCGGCCGTCGTGCTTGGGGTTGAACACGGCCTTGTTCACTGCCTGGACCTGGGGCGCGGTGGACGCGGTGAC
>CANQOA010000019.1 GCA_947625355.1 uncultured Oscillospiraceae bacterium
GAGGGCGAGACCTTCCACTACTCCTCCTGGGAGAGCATGATCACCGACCCCAAGAACGACGCCGAGAAGGATTGGCGCGAGCACAACGGTGTGAACACCAACCAGGAGTATCTGGAGAACCAGAGCTACAGCGTTATCCCCGGCGTGAACTACTCCGCCAGCACCCGTTCCTCTGAGTTGGAGCTGACCTGGTCTCAGGTGACCACCGCTGTGAAGCAGGGTTCCTGGAATGCCATCTATGCCAACAGCGACGAGGAGTTCGACCAGATCGTGGCCCAGATGATCTCCGACTGCGAGGAGTACGGCTATGCCGACTGCCTGGCCTGGGGCGAGAACGAGGCCGCGCTGAAGTATCAGCTGCAGGTCGATGCCGGCCTGAGCCCTGCCAAGTAAGAGCGAGGACCCTTTGAAAGCATAAAGCAAATTCCCGCGGGGAGCGGAGCCACCCGTTTATGCCCGGCTCCGCTTCCCGCCGTTTTATTACGGAGGCCCCGCGGCGAAAGGAGCGCCTATGAATCTGAAAGTGGATTCCCCCATCATCCAGACAGGGATCCGCATCGTGGACCTGCTGATCCTGAATCTGCTGTGGGCCGTGGGGTGCATCCCCCTGGTCACCGCGGGCGCGTCCACCATCGCGGCCTTTACCGTCACGCTGAAAATGGCCGAGCACCGGGAGTCCTCCGGGGTGTTCGCCGCCTTCTGGACGGCGTACGGGAAAAACCTCAAGCACGGCATCCCCCTGACGCTGATCTTCGCCGTGGTGGTCTACGGCATATGGCTGGACTGGCAGCTTTTCGAGAACCTGGAAGGGAACACGGTGGGGTTTCTCATCGTGGGCCTCCTGGCCGGCTTTTTCCTTCTGATGCACTATCTTTACGTGTTTCCCCTGGAGGCCCGGTACGCTAATACGCTGCTGCGCAGCCTCGCCAATTCCCGGCGCATCTTCGTGCGCTTTTTCGTCCGCACCCTGGGCCTGATCGGCATCCTGGTCATCCAGGTGCTGCTGTTCACCCAGATCAACGCGGTGCTTTTGTATATCGGCATTTTCTGCCTGCCGATCCTGATGATCTATACCACCAGCCAGGTCATCATGCCCATTTTCCGCAAGATCGAGAAGGACGGCGCCGCTGACGACGGCTTCTCCATCGACCGGGAGGGCTATTCCATCCACTGAAAACAGCGGCGGGCATATACCCGCCTGAGAAATACACGGTGTGATTTCCGAAAGGAGAGAACCATGAAATTCCACTATGGCGAATGGCTCATGCGTCCGGGCGTCAAGACGTATAACTGCGAACAGATCCGCCAGGTCCGGCTGTCCGAGGACGGGCGGGAGGTGCGGCTGTTCGCGGTGCCCTACCGGCAGGACGACCGGAGTCTGGACGGTCCGGCCCAGGAGATCAGCGTCTCGTCGCCTCAGCCGGATATGCTCCGGCTGCGCTCGGTGCACTTCAAGGGCGTCCGGCGCAAGATGCCCCGGTTCGACCTGGAGGACCGGCGCTGCCCGCTGGAGGTGTGCGAGGACGCCGAGACCCTGCAGATCGCCTCCGGACAGCTGCGGCTTCTCATCCACAAAAAGCCGCCCTGCACGCTCACCTATTATTATGGCGATCGGAAGCTCACCAACGTGGGGGAGCGGTTCGGCTCCGCCATGCTGAGCTATGTGGAGGCGCCGGAGGGCCCCTTCATGAGCTGCCAGCTCCAGGTGGACGTGGGGGAGAAGATCTACGGCATGGGCGAGCGGTTCACGCCTTTCGTGCGCAACGGCCAGACTGTGGACATCTGGAACGAGGACGGCGGCACCTCCAGCGAGATCTCCTATAAGAACATCCCGTTCTATCTCAGCTCCAACAGCTACGGCGTGCTGGTGGACGACACCGGCCCGGTGTCCTTCGAGGTGTGCTCCGAGGCGGTGACGAAGGTGCAGTTCAGCGTCCCCGGCCATGCCCTGGACTTCATCCTCATCGGCGCGCCGGACCGCAAGGGCGTGCTGGAGCGGTATACCGCTCTCGCGGGCCGTCCGGCGCTGCCGCCGGCCTGGACCTTCGGACTGTGGCTGTCTTCCTCGTTCACCACCGACTATGACGAGCGGACCGTCATGGGCTTTGTGGACGGCATGAAGGAGCGGGATATCCCCTTGCGGGTGTTCCACTTCGACTGCTTTTGGATGCGGGAGAACGAGTGGTGCGGCTTTGAGTGGGACCGGGACATGTTCCCCGACGTGGAGGGGATGCTGGCACGGCTGCACGAAAAGGGGCTGAAGGTCTGCGTGTGGATCAACCCCTATCTCGCCCAGCACAGCGCCGCCTTCGACGAGGCGGCGGAGAAGGGCTACCTGCTCAAACGGCCCGATGGGGACATCTGGCAGTGGGATCTGTGGCAGGCGGGCCTGGCGGTGGTTGACTTTACCAATCCCGACGCCGTAAAATGGTATCAGGATAAACTGCGCCGGCTCATGGCCCAGGGGGTGGACTGCTTCAAGACGGATTTCGGCGAGCGCATCCCCACCGACGCGGTATATTTCGACGGCAGCGACCCTCAGCGGATGCACAACTACTACACCTTCCTGTACAACAAGGCGGTGTTCGACGTCATCCGGGAGGTGAAGGGCGAGGGGGAGGCCGTGGTCTTTGCCCGCAGCGCCACCGTGGGCGGCCAGCGGTTCCCGGTCCACTGGGGCGGCGACTGCAACAGCACCTATGTGTCCATGGCCGAGTCTCTGCGGGCGGGCCTGAGCCTGTGCTTGAGCGGGTTCGGCTACTGGAGCCACGACATCGGCGGCTTTGAGGGCACCGCGCCGGCGGACGTGTATAAGCGCTGGCTGGCCTTCGGCCTTTTGAGCCCCCATTCCCGGCTCCATGGCTCCGGCTCCTACCGAGTGCCCTGGCTGTTCGGGGAGGAGGCGGTGGATGTGTGCCGCCGGTTCACCAAGCTGAAAAACCGCCTGATGCCCTATCTTTACGCCCTGGCGGCGGAGAACAGCCGCACCGGCGTGCCGGTGATGCGCGCCATGCTGCTGGAGTTCGACGACCCCGGCTGCGAGGAGTTGGACCGGCAGTATATGCTGGGCGACGCGCTGCTCGCCGCGCCGGTGATGCGGGAAAACGGCACGGTGGACTATTATCTGCCTCATGGGACCTGGACCCATCTTCTCTCCGGTGAGAGAGCGGAGGGCACCGGCTGGCGGCGGGAGAGCTATGACTTTTTCTCCCTGCCCCTTTTCGTGCGGGAGAACACCATCCTGCCTCTGGGCGGGCGTGACGACCGGCCGGACTATGACTATACGCGGGATCTGACCGTGCGGCTCTATGCCATGGCCGACGGAGGTCAGGCGGAGCGGGTGGTCTGCGATACGGCCGGCGCGCCGGTGCTGCGCCTGTCCGCCGCCAGGACGGGGGACGAGATCACCGTGACCGTCCGCGGAAAGGCGCCGGGTCTGCGCCTGGAACAGATCGGTACGGACTGCCGGCTCACGGTGGATGAGTCGGGAGAATGAAGCGGAGGAGGGACCGATATGATCAAGGTCGGAATGGCCTATTACCCGGAACACTGGGACCGCTCCCTATGGGAAGAGGACGCCGCCCGGATGAAGGCGCTGGGCGTGCATGTGGTGCGCCTGGCGGAATTTGCCTGGGGCCGGATGGAGCCGGAGGAAGGGCGGTTCGACTTCAGCTGGCTGGATGAGGCCATCGATGTCATCGCCCGCCATGGGATGCAGGTGATCCTGTGCACCCCCACCAACAGCGCCCCGGTGTGGCTCTATACCGACCACCCGGAGACGGTCCAGTGGGGCCGGAACGGTCGCCCCACAGACATCGGCATCCGGGGCCACCGGTGCATCCAGAGCCCGGTGTTCCGCCGCTATGCCGGCCGGATCGTGGACGAGATGGCCAGGCGCTATGCCGGCCGGCCGGAGGTCTATGCCTGGCAGATCGACAACGAGCTGGAGAGCAACCACTGCACCTGCCCCTCCTGCCGGGAGGCGTTCCGCCGCTGGCTGGAGGAGAAGTACGGCACGGTGGCGGCGCTGAACAGGGCTTGGGGCACCGACGTCTGGAGCGGCCAGATCACCCGCTGGGACCAGGTCCAGCCATTGCTGGCGCCGGACTGTCTGCCGGACTGGCACAATCCCGCTTTCATGCTGGACTATGAGCGCTTCGCCGCCTGGTGCACGGCGGATTATGTCCGGTGGCAGCGCCAGCTCATCCGGCATTTTGACCCGGACGCCATCGTCACCACCAACAGCTGCTTCTGCGGCAACATGCCGGACTTCCACCAGGAATTTGCCCAGCTGGATGTGGCCGCCTATGACAACTATCCGCCCATGGACGTGCCGGAGGACCCGGAGACGCTCTATTCCAACGCGTTCGCCCTGGATTTCATCCGGGGCTTCAAGCGCAAAAACTTCTGGATATTGGAGCAGCTGGGCGGCGCGGGCGGCTGCTGGAGCCCCATGGGCGTCGCGCCGGAGCCGGGCATGATCGAGGGCTACGCGATGCAGACTGTGGCCCACGGGGCGGACCTGGTGAGCTTTTTCCGCTGGCGCTCTTCCTGCTCGGGCGCGGAGATGCTGGGCCACGGCGTGCTGGACCACGACAACCGGGACAACCGCCGTCTGGCGGAGATCGGCAATTTCTGCCGCCGGCTGGAAAAGCTGCCGGCGCTGGATGAGACCGGTCTGCACAGCGACGTGGCGCTGCTGTACGGCGCGGACCAGGAGTTCGCCCTCAAGAACCAGCGCCAGTCCCGCAATTTTGCCTACTGGACCCAGCTGAAGCTGTTCCACGACGCCTGCATGGGTCTGGGCGTCAACGTGGACGTGGTGGCCGAGGACACGCCGCTGGACGGCTATAAGGCGGTGCTGGTCCCCACCCATTATGTGACGGACCGCGCCCTGGCGGAGCGGCTGGAGGCATTTGCCGCCGCCGGCGGCACCGCGGTGCTCACGAATCGCAGCGGCGTGAAGGACGCGCACAACAACTGCATCTTCGGCGAGACGCTGCCCACGGCGTTCCGGAAGCTGTGCGGCTGCCGGGTGGAGGAATATGACGCCATCGGAGAGCGGCGCATGCGCATCGCCTCGGTCAACGGCGGCAGCTATCTCGTCACCGGCTGGTGCGATATCCTGGAGCCGGAGGGCGCGCAGGTATGGGCCCGCTATACGGAGAAGTTCTATGCCGGCGCGGCGGCGGTCACGAAAAACGCCTTTGGCGCGGGCCGCGCTTACTACGTCGGCGCGGTGGGCGAGCGGGCGCTGTACCGGGCGCTCCTCACCGAGATCTTCCGGGAGCTGTCCATCCCGGTGGTGCCCGGACTGCCCGATGGGGTGGAGGTGACGACACGGAGCGGCGCGGAGGGCTGCTATCGCTTCTTCTTCAACAATACCCTGCGCGGCAAGAGCTTTGCCCTGGGGGAGCGGCGGGTCACGCTGCGGCCTCTGGAGATGAAGATCGAGACCGAGGGAGGCGAGTGGCTGTGAACTTCCAGCCGGTCACAGAGTTTCTGGACAGCGTGGACGCCCGCTGGGGCGTGCCCGCCTGCGAGTGCATCGTGGCCCAGGACCACAAGGTCCTGTACCGCCACTGGGCGGGCCATATGGGCTGGGGCGCGCCCAGCGAACCTCTCCGGGGCGGAGAGTGGTACTGGATCTATTCCTGCACCAAGCTCATGACCATGACCGCCGCGCTCCAGCTCTGGGAGCAGGGAAAGCTGGGTCTGGACGACGCGGCGGAAAAGTACATCCCGGAGCTGGGCGCGCTCACGGTCCGGGACGGGGACAGCGTCCGGCCGGCGCGGACCACGCTGACGGTCCGGCATCTCATGACCATGACCGGCGGCTTCACCTACGACCAGACCCTGCCCGCCATCCAGGCGGCCCAGGCGAAAAACGCTGGGACCCGGGAGCTCATCCGGGCGCTGGCAGGCGAGCCGCTGGCTTTCGATCCGGGGACGCATTTTTGTTATAGCATGTGCCACGACGTGATGGCCGCGGTGATCGAGGCGGCCTCCGGCGAGCGGTTTTCCGACTACATCGCCCGGCACATCACCGCTCCCCTGGGGATCAGGGGCGTCACCTTCCGGCCGGGGGCGCGGGAGCTGGCGCGCATGCCGGCGCAGATCTGCTGGCACGACCAGCGGAAGGAGTTCTTCCTGGCGGGAAAGGACAACTCCCACCAGCTCACGGCGGACTATGACTCCGGCGGCGCGGGCATCTGCTGCCGGGCGGAGGATTACATTCCCTTCGTGGACGCGCTCGCCTGCGGCGGCGTGGGGGCCAACGGCGCGCGCATCCTGGCCCCGGAGACCGTCGAGCTGATGCGCGCAAACCAGCTCTCCGGCCAGACTCTGGCGGATTACAACAACACCATGAAGCCCGCCCCGGAGGGGTACGCCCTGGGCGTGCGGGTGCATCTGGTGGACGACCGCTTCCCAAAGGGCGAATTCGGCTGGGACGGCGCGGCGGGCGCGCTGGCGCTGATGGAGCCCAAGCGGCGGCTGAGCGTGTTTTACGTACAGCATGTGCTCAACTACCTGCCCAACTACTCCGAGCTGCATCCCGCGCTGATGGAGCGCATCTACGCGGCGGTGGACGGTAAGTGATGAGATTGGGAGGAGAGGATACTGTGACGATCAGGCGGGCCACCGGCACGGAGGCGGGCGCGCTGGCCAGACTGGCCGCCGAACTGTGGGAAAGCCCCCTTCAGGAGCTGGAGGAACTGTTCGCCGGCCTCACGAACAGCGGGAACGCCGCCTGCTTTCTCGCGTATCAGGACGATAATGAGCCGCTGGGATTTGCCCAGTGCCAGCTCCGGCATGACTACGTGGAGGGCACCAGGACCAGCCCGGTGGGGTATTTGGAGGGCCTATACGTCCGGCCCCAGTACCGCCGGCAGGGGACCGCGTCCCGGCTCCTTGCCGCTTGCCAGGATTGGGCGAGGGCGAAGGGCTGCGCGGAATTTGCCAGCGACTGCGAGCTCGGCAATGACGCCAGTCTGCGGTTCCATTTGAAGATGGGCTTCGCGGAAGCCAACCGGATCATCTGCTTCACCAAAGCGCTGTAAAAGTGGCATGATCCAATGACGAGCCCCGCCCTGGGATGATGTTTCCCAGGGCGGGGCTTTTTGTAATGTTTTTCAGAGCGCTCCCAGCTTTTTGGCCAGCGTTTGCAGCAGCGCCTGGGAGATCCGGCCCTCCTGGGCGAACATCCGAAGGGACTTGCCGCTCTCCATGGGATCGGCCGACAGCTCCTTCGTCAGACCGGGACGCGCCGCCTCCATGGCGGACACACAGGCGGGGCAGGCGGCCAGACGGCGGATGGGCGTGTCCGGACCGAACCGATCCGCCGGCGGCAGCGTGCCCGGCTGGGCCTTGCCGTCCAGGGGGAAGTCGCCGAACACATGGCGGAGAAAGCGCACGCTGTCCGGCAGCCAGTCCTGGGTGTCCGGCACGGCGTTGGCGGGATTGCCGTTGGCGTGGGCGGCTTTGCCTGTAGAGAAGCCGTGCCCAGCCTGGAGATAGACGCGCATCTCAAAGTAGACCGCGTTTTTCGCCAGAGCCTGGGCGAAGCTGAGGGCGTTCTCCACCGGCACGCAGCCGTCGTCAGAGCTGGCAAAGAGGAAGCTGGGCGGCGTGGTCCAGTCCACGGCGGCGCTGGCGTCGGGGATCTCGATCCCCATGGGCGGGCCCATCTCGGGCAGGATGACGGGATAGCCCAGCAGAAGCGCGTCGGGTTTTTCCGGGCCCATGGCGCCCAGGCAGGCCGCCAGGTGCCCGCCCGCGGAAAAGCCGATGGCGGCCACCTTGGCCGGGTCGATGTGCAGCTCGCCGGCGTGCTCCCGGATATAGCGCAGCGCCGCCGCGCCGTCCTCATGGGCCCGCTCCCAGGGCTTGCCGTTCACGCTGTAGCGCAGCACGAAGGCGTTGAAGCCCTCGGCCAGATACGCCAGGGCGATGGGCTCCGCCTCCCGGTCCGAGCACATGACGTACCCGCCGCCGGGGAGCACCAGCATGGCGGGCCGGACGCTCGCCGTGGGCATCTCCCAGCTGTCCTGCTGCAGATAGCAGGTCAGCTCCGCCCCGTTGGGGGCCAGCTTTTCAGTGAAGATATCCATACCTTACCTCCGTTTCATTTTGAAGGCGGGACAGCCCGGTCAGTGCCGCTCAAAGACAGGCATGTATTCGATGGGCGCGTCCGCCGTGACCGGCTGCCCGCCGGCGTATGCTTCGCCGGTGGATGTGAGCGTCCAAGTCCCCGCGGGGAGGTATACCTCCCGCCGGAACTGGTCCAGGCGCAGGATCGGCGCCACCAGATAGCGGCCGCCGAACATATACTGGTCCGTCAGCTGCCAGCACTTGGGATCGTCAGGGAATTCATAGAACATGGTGCGGATCAGGGGCGAGCCGTCGGTGTGGGCCTGCTCGAAGAGGCTCTTGATGTAGTCGTGCATGCCGACGCGGATGTCGTAGTATTTTCGCATGATCCGGTAATTGTCCTCGCCGTAGCTCCACAGCTCGTTGGGCTGGCCGGTGTGCAGATACCCGCCGCCCCAGTCCCGGTCGTCCAGGGCGGGGATGTCATAGGGGCCCCGGTCGCCGTGCATGCGCAGCACCGCCGAATAGACGGCGAACTGGTACCAGCGGATGAGAAGCTGCCGGAAGGCGGGGTCGTTCGCATCGTCCGTCATGAACCCGCCGATATCGGTTGTCCACCAGGGGATGCCCGCCAGGCCCATGCTGAGCCCGGCCTGGAGCTGATCGGCGAACGCCTCGAAGGTGGAGGGCACGTCCCCGGACCAGATCACGTTGCCGTATTTCTGGCTGCCGGCCCAGGCGCACCGGAGAAGGTTCACCACCGGCTTTCCATCCTTGCGCATCTCGTCGTAGAACGCGCGGCTGTACATCTGGGGGTACAGGTTGCTGACGGCCAGGGCGGGACCGGCGCTGTAGCGGTAGTGGTCGAAGTCGTAGACGCCGTAATCCGGCTCCGAGTTGTCCAGCCAGAAGGCGTCGATGCCCAAGTCGTAATAGTTCCGCTTGCACACATCCCAGATATACTTGCGGGCCTCGGGGTTGAAGGGGTCGATCTCCACGCAGTCGCCCTGATAATCATAGGTCTGGGCGGCGCCCCGCTCGGTCCTGATGAGAAGGCCCCGCTCCATCATGGGATAGAAATTCTCGCTCCGCCGGTCCACAGAGGGCCAGACGGACACGATCACCTTGATCCCCATGCTGTGCAGCTCGTCTACCATCGCCTTGGGATCGGGCCAGTAGCGGGGATCGAACTTCCAGTCGCCCTGGACGGTCCAGTGGAAGAAGTCGATCACGATCTGGTCGATCCTGATGCCCTCGTCCCGATACCGGCGGGCCACAGAGAGCACCTCGTCTTGGGTCCGGTAGCGCAGCTTGCACTGCCAAAGCCCCATCCGGTCCTCCGGGAACATGTCCGCCCGGCCGGTGGCGGCGGTGTAGTTGAAGAGGATGTCCCTGGGAGTATCCGCCACGGTGATATAGTAATCCATCTCCCTGGTGGCACTGGCGATCCACTCGGTATAGTTCTTGCCGAAGGTGACGCGGCCCACGGCGGGGTTGTTCCAGAGAAAACCGTATCCCAGGGAGGACAGGGCAAAGGGGACGGAGATCTGGGAGTTGCGCTGGGCCAGCTCCAGTACGCAGCCCTTCTGGTCCAGGCAGCCGTGCTGATACTGCCCCATGCCGAAGATGCTCTCCCCGGGATTGGGGTCGAACTTCACGTTCAGCTCATATTCCGACCCGCCGATGACGCCCTTCCACTGCCGGTTCACGACCTTCAGGCACCGGCTGCCCCGGGAGATGGTCCCGTCGTACATGCGGTAATACTCCCGCAGGATGAGCACGTCGTCCCGGTAAAAGGAGATGACGCCCATGAAGTTGACCTCGGCCCGTACCCGGCCATTGGTGATGCTGGCGATCTCATGCGTGTCGAGCGTCCCATAGCCCGCCCAGCGGTCGGCCTTTTTGATCTGGACGGTCGGCTCCGTTTTCTCCGGCTTTTCCGTCAGGGCCCAGTTCTCGTCCATGAACCGGCCCAGCATGGTGCTCCGGACCCGGAGGGAATCCCGGCCCCATGCCTCGATGCGCAGCGTCTCGCCGTTGTGATGGCCGACCAGCGCGCCGTTGTCGTTTTCAAATCTCATAGCCGTTCCCCTTATATGTGGTGATTATATAGCGTCCCTATCTTATCATAAAAGCCGGGAGCATACAATGAAAAATCCCGTTTTTTGGCGGCCTCTTTCCGCAGGGAATGGGTCATGCGGCTGGCGGCCCTGTACTTACGGGCCCACGGCCCGGTTCCGACCGAAAAGGGCGATTCGACCACCGGTCGATTTACAAAACCGGGCCTTGGGTGGTATGCTGGTCACGAGGTGATGGATATGGAACCGGCGCGGTTTGGTCCCTTTTTGAAAAACGCCCGGCAGGAGGCCGGCCTGACCCAGGCGCAGCTGGCGGAGAGGCTGCACGTCACCACGGCGGCGGTCAGCAAATGGGAGCGGGGCAAGTGTCTGCCCGACGTGACGAAGCTCGACGACATCGCCGCGGCGCTGGACATGAGCGTGCTGGAGGTGCTGCGCTGCGAGCGGCAGCGGCAGTCGGAGGCGCCCCGGGAGGCGCTGGCGGTGGTCTATACCGAGACGGTGCGGGCGAGCAGGGCCCAGCATCGGCGGGCATGGACCGCGGCATGCGTCTGCGTTACCGCGGTGCTGCTGGCGGCGCTGGCGCTGCACTGGTTCCCGGTGTATCGCATCGCCAGGGTATGGCAGCCAAGCTATTATGATACGGGCGAGGTGTCCCTGCTGGCCTACATCGGCTCGCCGGAGGACCGGCGTGCCGCCAGGACCGTGCTGGCAAAGGCGGAGCTGGCCTTTTCCGAGCTGGGGCTCGGCAGGGAGGAGGCCCAGGAAAAATACGGCGCCCTGAGCCGCTACGTCATCTGCGCCGACAGCTATCCCACGGCGGTGTCGGAGCGCCATACGCTGAAGCTCTGGTCCGCCCGGTTTTACGGCAGCGATGGTCTCATGTGGGTGTGGTACAGCCAGGAGGGCATGGACACCGACGGGAACACCGTCACCGGCAGCTGGGACATCCCGGCCCTGTGGTCGCTGGAAAAGACCCTGGACGGGACATGGGAGGTCACCCATATCAAAGAGCATCCGTAGGGGATATCCATGAACAGAGAAGCTCCGCACGCTTTCCGGCCGGAAAGCGTGCGGAGCGCAGTCATTCGAGGGACCGTTTACAGGCTCAGCAGCTTTGTGAGCTGCTTTTCCATCGCGTGGGGCAGCCGCTTTTGCAGGTGCTCCATCAGCCGCTGCCGGGACTGGGCCGGCGCGCGGCCATAGGCGGCGGTGACGGCGTCATAGCCGAAGATGGCCTCCGGGGTGGACCAGCGGGCGATGCCCCAGCCATAGGGGACGCCGTGCTTATCGGTGGCGTAGTCGAAGTCCGCCACGGTGACATAGGTCTGCATCTGCAGGCGGGTGATCACCGTCTCGAAGCCCTTTTTGCCGTCTTGGCCCCCGTAGCCGCAAAGCTGCTTGAGCCGGCCGGTCTGGAGCGAGCCGTTTCTCGCGATGGCGTCATAGATCTCCTTGTCCTTATAGGACGCCAGCTCGTCGTCATACCGGGCGTCGAAATCGTAGCCGTCCCGGCGCCAGTTCGCCAGGTCCGGGAACCACTCCATGCTCACGAAGCCTGCCTTTTTCCAGAAGAGCTTTCCGTATGCGCAGGTGCCCATCCGGGCCACCGGGCCTTTCCAGTCCCAGGGCGCCCATTCGCCGCTCTCGCTGTCGTACCAAAGCTCCGGCGGGGTGTGCTCCTCGATGGAGAAGCCGGGGATGTCGTTTTTGAAAAACGGCAGCAGTCCCCATTCCAGCACCAGCCGCTCCATATCCTTTTCCGAGTGGATCTCCCGGATCATAAGCCGCGCCCCTTTCCAGTACTCCCGGAGATTCTACCATAGTCCCGCACGGTTGGCAAGAGCTTGCAGCGGGGGAAGAGATATGCTACAATACGGCCCATGGAACTGCTTTTCGCGCCCCTGGAGGGCATCACCGACCACATCTACCGCCGGCTGCACCGGCGGTATTTTCCCGGCGTGGACCGATACTTCACGCCCTTTCTCAGCCCCACGCAGAACCATGTTTTCCCGCCCCGCGAGCTGCGGCAGGTGCTGCCGGAGAACAACCGGGACGTGCCCCTGACGCCTCAGCTATTGACGAAGAACGCCGCCGACTTCCTCTGGGCGGCCCGGACGCTGGCGGATATGGGCTATGACGAGGTGGACCTGAACGCGGGCTGCCCCTCCGGCACCGTCACCGCCAAGGGAAAGGGTGCGGGCCTGCTGGCGGACCGGGACGGGCTGCGCCGGCTGCTGGACGGCATTTTTGCCGCCTGTCCCGTGGGGGTGTCCGTCAAGACCCGGCTGGGCGTCCGGGACCCGGAGGAGTTCCCGGCGCTGGTGGATGTTTTCAACGACTATCCCATTGTCCGGCTCACAGTCCACGCCCGCACCAAGGCGGAGATGTACGCCGGCCCCGTCCATCCGGACGCCTTCGCCGCCGCGCTGGCGGCCAGCCGCGCGCCGGTGTGCTACAACGGCGACGTGCGCACGGCGGCGGACGTGCGCGCTCTCCAGGCGCGGTTTCCCCGGCTGCAAGCAGTGATGATCGGCAGGGGGATGGTAGCCGATCCGGGGCTCATCGCCCGGCTGCGGGGCGCGCGGGTGCGGCAGGACGCTCTGCGGCGGTTCCATGAGGACCTGTGCCGGGCCTACTGCGACGCCTTCGGCGGTCCCGGCAGCGCCATCCACCGGATGAAGGCCATCTGGGCGCTGATGCTGCCAAGCCTGGAGGGCGGGGAGGCGCTGGCCAAGCCCATGGGAAAGGCGCGGCGCTGGGAGGACTTCACCGCCCTGGCGGACCGGGCGCTGGCCCTGCCCCGGAAGGGGGAGGACGCCCTCGGCGGCCTGGCGGGACGGTACAGCGAATTTTGCGGATTATGATTGTAATTTGTGGCAGGACCAGTGTATAATAAGACGTTAACGATATCCCACAGCGAGGAGAACCCATGCCCGAAAAGATCACCATTCAGGGGGCGCGCGCCAACAACCTGAAGAACATAGACATCGAGCTGCCCCGGGACAAGCTGGTGGTGTTCACCGGCCTGTCCGGGAGCGGCAAATCCAGCTTGGCCTTCGACACCATCTACGCCGAGGGCCAGCGGCGGTATGTGGAGAGCCTGTCCAGCTATGCCCGTCAGTTTTTGGGCCAGATGGACAAGCCGGATGTGGACTACATCGGCGGCCTGTCGCCGGCCATCTCCATCGACCAAAAGACCACCTCCCGGAACCCCCGCTCCACCGTGGGCACCGTCACGGAGATCCACGATTATCTGCGTCTTTTGTGGGCCCAGATCGGCGTGCCCCACTGCCCCAAGTGCGGCAAGGAGATCCGCCATCAGACCATCGACCAGATCGTGGACCAGATCATGGACCTGCCGGAGGGGACGCGCCTGCAGGTGCTGGCCCCGGTGATCCGGGGGAAGAAGGGGGAACACCGAAAGGTCTTTGAGGACGCCCAGCGCTCCGGCTATGTCCGGGCCCGTGTGGACGGGAACATCTATGACCTGACCGAGTCGATCCCCCTGGACAAGAACAAGAAGCACGACATCGAGATCGTGGTGGACCGCCTGGTGATGCGCGCGGACGTGGTGCGGCGGCTCACCGACTCCGCCGAGACGGCCATGAACCTGTCCGGCGGCCTGGTGCAGGTGGATCTGACGGGGGAGGACCGGGTCCTGACCTTCTCCCAGAACTACGCCTGCGAGGACTGCGGCATCTCCATCGAGGAGATGACCCCCCGCATGTTCTCCTTCAACGCCCCTTACGGCGCCTGCCCCACCTGCAGCGGCCTGGGGACCATGCTCCGGGTGGACCCGGCGCTCATCATGCCCAACCCCAATCTGTCCATCATGGACGGCGGCATCATGGCCACCGGCTGGTCCAACGTCCGGGGCGACTCCATCTGCCGGATGTACTATGAGGCCCTGGCGCGCCGCTATCATTTCGACCTGCATGACCCCATCCGGACCCTGCCGGAGGCGGCCATCCACGCCATCCTCTACGGCACCAACGGGGAGCCGCTGGAGCTGCGCTATGAGCGCGGGTCCGGCTATGGCACCCTCACCAAGGATTTCGAGGGCATCGTCAACAACCTGGAGCGCCGGTATAAGGAGACCCAGTCTCCCTCCGCCCGGGCGGACCTGGAGGACTGCATGGGCGAGTATGACTGCCCGGACTGCCACGGCGACCGGCTCCGCCCGGAGATCCTGGCCGTGACGGTGGGCGGGCTCAACATCGCCCAGTTCAGCCGCATGCCGGTCACCCAGGAACTGGCGTTCCTGGAGAGCCTCCAGCTGACGGAAAAGGAATCGCTCATCGCCGACCGCATCCTCAAGGAGATCCGCCAGCGGCTGGGCTTTTTGATCAGCGTGGGCCTGGGCTACCTGACCCTTGCCCGGGGCGCCGCCACCCTTTCCGGCGGCGAGAGCCAGCGCATCCGCCTGGCCACCCAGATCGGCTCCGCGCTGATGGGGGTGCTCTACGTACTGGACGAACCCAGCATCGGGCTGCACCAGCGGGACAACGAAAAACTGCTGCGCACGCTGCGCAAGCTCACCGACGCCGGCAATACCCTCATCGTGGTGGAGCACGACGAGGACACCATCCGCGCCGCCGACTGGGTCGTGGACATCGGGCCCGGCGCGGGCGTCCACGGCGGCCAGGTGGTCTGCGCCGGCACGCCGGCGGACATCATGGCCTGCCCGGCGTCCATCACCGGACAGTATCTGAGCGGCGCCAAGCGCATCGACGTGCCCCTGAGCCGCCGGAAGGGGAACGGCCATTTCCTCTCCGTCCGGGGCGCGTCGGCCAACAACCTGAAGGACCTGGACGTGGACATCCCCCTGGGGGCGTTCACCTGCGTCACCGGCGTGTCCGGCTCCGGCAAGAGCTCCCTGGTCAACGAGGTCATCGAGAAGAAGCTGGGAGCCGACCTCAACCGGCGGAAGGTCCGGCCCGGCAAGTGCCGCGGCATCGGGGGCCTGGAGTACCTGGACAAGGTCATCAATATCGATCAGAGCCCCATCGGGCGGACACCCCGGTCCAATCCGGCCACCTATACGGGCCTTTTCAACGACATCCGGGAGCTGTTCGCCTCTACCCAGGACGCCAAGCTCCGCGGCTATCGGTCAGGCCGGTTCTCCTTCAACGTGAAGGGCGGCCGATGCGAGGCCTGCTCCGGCGACGGGCTCATCAAGATCGAGATGCTCTTCCTGCCGGATGTGTACGTGCCCTGCGAGGTCTGCCACGGCAGCCGCTATAACCGGGAGACCCTGGAGGTGCGCTACAAGGGCAAAAACATCGCCCAAGTGCTGGACATGACCGTGGAGGAGGCGCTGGACTTTTTCCAGAACCAGGAGGCCATCCGCGTCAAGCTGCAGACCCTGTGGGACGTGGGCCTCGGCTATGTGAAGCTGGGCCAGTCCTCCACCACGCTCTCCGGCGGCGAGGCCCAGCGGGTGAAGCTGGCCACAGAGCTGGCCCGGCGCAGCACAGGCAGCACCTTCTACATCCTGGACGAGCCCACCACGGGGCTGCACACCGCCGACGTGGCGCGGCTGCTGGACATATTGCAGCGGCTCACCGACGCGGGCAATACCGTGCTTGTCATCGAGCATAACCTGGACGTCATAAAATGTGCCGACTACATCATCGATCTGGGTCCGGAGGGCGGCGACGAGGGCGGCGAACTGGTCTTTGCCGGTACGCCCGAGGCCTGCGCGGCCGATCCGCGCAGCTATACGGGGCAGTTTTTGCGCCGGGTCCTTGTAAGGGATAAAGGAGCTCTATGGAAATAGCCAGTCTGATCTCGAATATGGGCGCGGGGGAGGCCCTGGCCACGCTGATCGTGTCCATGCTCCCGGTGGTCGAGCTGCGGGGCGCGATCCCGGTGGGGGTGGGCCTCGGTCTGCCTGTGTGGCAGGCGGCGCTGATCAGCGTGATCGGCAACCTGCTGCCGGTGCCCTTCATCATCGCCTTCGTGCGCACGATCATGGACTGGCTGCGGACAAAGTCCGACCATGCCCGGCGATTCGTAGCGTGGCTGGAGCGGAAGGGCACGGGCAAAAAGGCGGAGCGCGTCCGGCAGACCCAGTTTTGGGGGCTGCTGCTGTTCGTGGCGGTGCCTCTGCCGGGCACCGGCGCCTGGACGGGCGCGCTGGTGGCCGCGCTGCTCAACATGCGCATGAAGCGCGCCCTGCCGCCGATCCTGCTGGGCGTGCTCATCGCGGGACTGATCGTGTCCCTGGCCACGGCCGGGGTCATCAAGCTGCTGGTGTGATATGCAGGAAAAGCCGTTGGAACGGATATCGGGCCAGGTGGCCGCTGTCATCTATTTCAATGAGGACAACGGCTATTCTGTGCTGCGCCTGCGTGTGGACGACGGCTCCCAGGCCATCGTCGTGGGGTGCATCCCCCTGGCGGCGCCGGGGGAGAGCCTGACCGCGTGGGGGGAGTGGACCCGCCACGCCGCCCACGGCGAGCAGTTCAGGGCCGCCTATACCGAGCGGACCATGCCCACCGGCGCGGCGGCCATCTTCGACTATCTGTCCAGCCGGACCATCAAGGGCATCGGTCCGGCTACGGCGGCGCTGATCGTGGGAAAGTTCGGGGACGCGTCCCTGGAGGTGCTCCATGACCACCCGGAAAAGCTGGCGGAGCTGCGGGGCATCAGCCGGGAAAAGGCGGAGCAGATGAGCGCGGCCTTCCGTCACCAGACGGGCATGCGCTCCCTGATGGAATATCTGGGCGCGGCGGGCATCGCGCCGCTGCTGGCGCTGCGGCTGTACCGCTGCTACGGGGACGAGGCGCTGGATATGGTCCGGGAAAACCCCTATCTTTTGGCGGGCGTGCAGATCGGCGCCACCTTTGCCGAGGCGGACGCCCTGGCCCTGGCCAACGGCATCGAGGCCGACTCGCCCCAGCGGATCGCGGCGGCGCTGCTTTTTGAGCTGCGCCACAACGCCGATAACGGCCACTGCTTCCTGCCCGTGGACAAGCTCACCGCCGCCACCGCCCAGCTCATCGGTGTGGAGGCAGAGCAGGTCGGCGAGGGGCTGGACATCCTGCTGGACGCGGGAGACGTGGTATGCGAGCCGGTGTCCAATGTGACGGCCTGCTACCTGGCGCCCCTTTACGCCGCGGAGGTGTATGTGGCCCGGCGGCTGCGGGAGATGGCCCTGGAGCCGGCCGAGACCGCCAGCGTCGATGTGGAGCGCATCGCCGAGAAGATCGAGTCGGAACAGGGCATCCGCTTCGCGCCATTGCAGCGCAGGGCGCTGGAGGCGGCCGCATCGCGGCGGCTGGTGGTCATCACCGGCGGCCCCGGCACCGGCAAGACCACCTCCGTACGGGCGGTGCTGGCGCTGTTCGACGCCATGGGCCTGGAGACCATGCTGGCCGCGCCCACCGGCCAGGCGGCCAAGCGCCTGGGCGATCTCACCGGCCGGGACGCCTCCACCATCCATCGGCTTTTGGAGGCCAGCTTTTCCCCGGAGACGGACAGCACCGTCTTTCGCAAGTGCGAGAGCGACCGGCTCCGCTGCGGGGCGCTCATCGTGGACGAGTGCTCCATGGTGGACATGACGCTGATGCGGGCCGTACTGGCCGCCGTCAGCCCCTCCTGCCGGCTGGTGCTGGTGGGCGACGCGGACCAGCTGCCGTCGGTGGGGCCGGGAGCGGTGTTCCGGGACGTGATCCGCTCCGGCGTGGCCGAGACGGTACGTCTGACGGAGATCTTTCGCCAAAAGCAGGCCAGCCGGATCGTGGTGGGCGCCCACCAGATCAACCGGGGAGAGATCCCCGATCTGCGGGCCAACAAGGGAGACTTTTTCTTCCTGCGCCGCCGGGAGCCGGACGCCGCGGCGGAGACGATCATCGAGCTATGCCGGGAGCGGCTGCCCAAAAATATGGCCATGCGGCCCGACCAGATCCAAGTGCTGACGCCCACCCGAAAGGGGCCGGCGGGCACGGAGGAGCTGAACCGCCGCCTGCAGGAGGCCCTCAATCCTCCAGCGGTGGGCAAACAGGAATTCGCCTTCGCCGGCCGCATCTTCCGGGAGGGCGACCGGGTCATGCAGGTGCGCAACGACTACGATATCCTTTGGCACGCCGACAGCGGCGAGAGCGGCTACGGCGTGTTCAACGGCGACATCGGCTACATCGATTCCATCGATCCCGCCGCAGAGAGCTTCGTCATCCGCTTTGACAGCCGCCGGGCGGAGTATGTCTACGAGCAGGCCTCGGAGCTGGATCACGCCTGGGCCACCACGGTCCACAAGTCCCAGGGCAGCGAATACCGGGCGGTGGTGCTGTCCGCCGTGCGGGCGGCGCCACAGCTGATGTACAGGAGCCTGCTCTATACGGCCGTGACACGGGCCGCGGAGCTCTTGGTGATCGTGGGGGACGACGAGGTGATCCGCGTCATGACCGAGAATGCCCGCCGGGCCAAGCGGTACAGCGGCCTGCGGCTGCGGATGGTGGACGATGGGTAAGCTGACGGACTGGCTGCTGGACCTGGTCTATCCCACACGGTGCGTATTCTGCCGCCGGCTCATCGGGCCCGGACAGCCCCGGGCATGTCCCGCCTGCGGGGAGAAGCTGCCCCGGACGGAGGACGGCCGCCGGCGGCGGGGAGATTTCTTCTCCGAGTGCGTGTCGGCCCTCTATTATGAGGGTGACGTGCGGGAGGCCATCCACCGCTATAAGTTCGGCGGCGTTCAGGCATATGCGCCGCTTTTCGGGGAGCTGATCGCCGCGCTCGTCTATGAGCAGCTGGAGGGGGAGTACGACATCCTCACCTGGGTGCCCCTGGACGCGGGACGAAAGCGCCGCCGGGGCTATGACCAGGCGGAGCTTCTGGCCCGAAACGCGGGCGTGCGCCTGCGGCGGGAGCCGGTCCAACTGCTGAAAAAGCGCCGGGGCGTGAAGCCCCAATCCGGCACCGGCGCGCCGGAAAAACGCAAAGCCAACATCGCGGGGGCCTATCGGGTCATCGACCCGGCGGCCGTTGCCGGAAAACGGATACTGATCATCGACGATATCGTGACCACCGGGTCCACGCTCTCGGAGTGCGCCAAGACGCTGCTCTTGGCGGGAGCGGAGGACGTGCGGTGCGCCACCCTTGCCAGCACGCGCTAGGAGGAAAGACCATGCTGTTTTTTGAGAGAGACATCGCCATCGATCTGGGCACCATGACCACGCTCATGTATGTGCGCGGCCGGGGCATACGCCTGCGGGAGTCCACCCTCGTGGCGCTGGACAGTACCAACGGGCGTCTGCTGCGCATCGGCGAGGAGGCCAAGAAGATGCTGGGCCGGACCCCGGCCAACATCGTGCCCATCAGCCCCATCGCGGCGGGGGTCATCTCCGACTACGATATGACGGCCCAGATGCTTAAGGAGTTCATCAGCCGCATCACTTCCTTCAGCCTGTTCAAGCCGCGGGTGCTCATCTGCGTCCCCGGCTCCATCACGGGCGTGGAGGAGCGCGCGCTCATCGACGCGGCCATCGAGGCCGGCGCCCGGAAGGTCTATTTGAAGGAGGCGTCCCTCGCCACGGCCGTCGGCGCCGGTATCGACATCTCCAAGGCCGACGGCCACATGGTCGTGGACATCGGCGGCGGCACCACGGAGGTGGCGGTGGTATCCCTGGGCGGGGTGGTGGAGCAGGAGTCCATCAAGACCGCCGGCGCGTCCTTTGACGAGGCCATCGTCCGCTATATCCGCCGCAAGCATAACCTGCTCATCGGCACCCGGACGGCGGAGGAGCTGAAGCTCTCCATCGGCTGCGTCCATCCCCGGCCGGAGGTCACCTACGAAGAGGTGAAGGGCCGGTGCCTGGTAACGGGCCTGCCCCGGAGCGTCACCGTCAGCTCCGCCGACATGATCGAGGCCCTGGAGGAGCCCATGTCTCAGCTGATGGAGGCCATCCACACCGTGCTGGAGCGCACGCCTCCGGAGCTGGTGGGAGACGTGTCCCAGAACGGCATCGTCCTGTCCGGCGGCGGCAGCCAGCTCTGGGGCCTGGACAAGCTGGTCACGGAAAAGACCGGCATCGAGGCGGTGCTGGTGGACGACGCCCTCAGCTGTACCGCGTATGGCGCGGGGCGGATGCTCCAGAACCTGAACGACATGCAGGAGGGCATGATCAATCTGGCCCGCCGCCGTCAGATGAAGGCATGAAAAGACCCGGGAGGCATTCGCGCCTCCCGGGCTTTTTGCACATCTTTTTATAACTGCCGCTCCATCCAGTCCAGCACGTCGGCATAGACGCGGTCTTTGTCCGGCTCGTTGAGGATCTCGTGCCGGTCGTCGGGATAGAGCTTCACGGTCACGTCATGCATCCCGGCCTTGCGGAACGCCGCGGCCGCCCGCTCCACGCCCTTGCCCCAACTGCCCACCGGGTCTTTGGCCCCGGCGACGAACAGCACCGGCAGGTCCTTTTTCATCTTCGCCAGGTGGCCGGCGTCGCCGATGATGGTGAGACCCTCCGCCATGTCACGCATGAGCCCCGCCGTGGCTGTGAAGCCGCACAGCGGGTCGGCGTTATAGGCCCGGACCACCGCCGGGTCCCGGCTGATCCAGTCGTTGGGGCTCGTCGGGGACTCGATGCCCTTCAGATAGCTGCCGAAAGCGACCTTTTGCAGGGCAGGGCTGCGGTATTTGCCGCCATGGCGGCGGACCTCCCGGCCGGAGAGGAACCGTCCCATAGCGCAGACGGCCGGGCTCTGCCAGCCGGTGCCGGACAGCACGCATGCGGAAAAATCGTCCGGGTGCCAGCCCAGATAGGTCCGGGCGATGAAGCTGCCCATGCTGTGGCCGAACAGGATCAGCGGCACGCCGGGACAGTCCTCTTTCAACCTGTCCCGCAGGACCTTTTCGTCCTCCGTCAGGTGCTCCCAGCCCTTTTCCTCGGCGAACCATCCCAGCTCCGATTCGTCCCCGACGCTCCTGCCATGACCCAGATGGTCGTCGCCCGCCACGGCAAAGCCGCGCTCCGCCAGATACCGGGCGAAGGCGTCATAGCGGTCGATGTGCTCCGCCACGCCGTGCGCCAGCTGTACCGCCGCCCGGACGGGGCCGTCCGGCGTCCAGCGGCGGGCGCGGATGGTATGTACGCCGTCGGTGGAGGGAAATGTAAAATCCTCTGCCCGTACCATAGAAAAACGCCCTCCTGTATGGTATAATTCGTGTATCCATTTTACAATATTCCCATTTGTCCGTCAACAAGGAGGCAGCTGCCATGAAAGGCTACGTGATCGCTCTGGACCAGGGAACCACCAGCTCCCGCGCCATCATCTTCGATCAGCGGGGGAATATCGTCAGCCAGGCCCAATGCCCGTTCGAGCAGCATTATCCCAAGCCCGGCTGGGTAGAGCACGACCCCATGGACATCGTGGGCACCCAGTTCCACGCCCTGGGGGCGGCCTTTGAAAAGTCCGGCCTGTCCGCGGCGGACCTGGAGGCCATCGGCATCACCAACCAGCGGGAGACCGCCATCGTCTGGGACCGGGACACGGGGGAGCCGGTATACAACGCCATCGTCTGGCAATGCCGGCGCACCGCGCCGATGATCCGCAGATTGGAGCAGGAGGGCCTCAGCGACACCATCCGCCGCACCACGGGCCTGGTGCCGGACCCCTATTTCTCCGGCACGAAGATCCGCTGGATCCTGGATAACGTGCCCGGCGCCCGGGAAAAGGCTCAGGCAGGTCGGCTGCTGTTCGGCACGGTGGACTCCTGGCTCATCTGGAACCTGACAGGGGAGCATGTGACGGACCCGTCCAACGCCTCCCGGACCATGCTCTTTGACATCCGAAAGCTCTGCTGGGACGAGCAGCTGTGCCGGGTGCTGGGCATCCCCATGGTCATGCTGCCGCGCGTTGTGCCCAATTCCGGCCGGTTCGGGACGGTGAAACGGGGCATCCCCGGTCTGGAGCGGCTGGAGGGCATCCCCATCTGCGGCGCGGCGGGCGATCAGCAGGCGGCGCTGCTGGGCCAGGGCTGCATCCTCCCGGGGCAGGGGAAAAACACCTATGGCACCGGCTGCTTCACCCTGATGAACGTGGGGGACACGGTCCCCGAGAGCGCCGGGGGCCTTCTCACCAGCGTGGGCTGGCAGGCAGGGGGCGCTGTCAGCTATGCCGTGGAGGGCAGCGTGTTCAACGCCGGCTCCTCCATCCAGTGGCTGCGGGACGAGCTGGGGCTCATCTCCACCGCCCACGAGTGCGATATCCTGGCCGCGTCCGTGCCGGACACCGGCGGGGTGTATATGGTCAGCGCCTTCACCGGCCTGGGGGCGCCCTGGTGGGACCCCTATGCCAGAGGCTCCCTGTCCGGCATCACCCGGGGCACCCGGCGGGAGCATATCTGCCGGGCGGTGCTGGAGGGCATCGCCTACCAGGTTGCGGACCTGCTGGAGGCCATGGAGACAGAGGGCGGCCACCGGCTGGACGTGCTGCGGGTGGACGGCGGCGCGTCGGTGTCGGACATCCTGATGCAGTTCCAGGCGGACATCCTGCAAAAGCCCATCGACCGGCCCCAGACCGTGGAGACCACCGCGCTGGGAGCGGCGTTCCTGGCGGGCCTCTCCGCCGGGGTGTGGACGGACATGGCCCAGGTCCGCGACCTGCGCGTGACCCAGCGGCGGTTCGAGCCGGCCATGGAGCCGGAGAGGGCGGCGCGCCTGATGGCCGGCTGGCACCGGGCCGTGGAGAGGGCCCGGGGCTGGGCAACGGAATAAGGATATGATAAGCCCCGGAGAGGACTTCCTCTCCGGGGCTTTGCGCTTTTAAGGGATGATCACACGATGCCCTGGGCCATCATGGCCTCGGCCACCTTCAGGAAGCCGGCCACGTTGGCGCCCAGCATCAGGTTGCCGGGCTGGCCGCACTGGACGGAGGCGTCGTAGCAGGCGCGGTAGATGTTCTTCATGATGTCGTGCAGCCGCTGGTCGACTTCTTCGAAGGTCCAGCTCAGGCGCATGGAGTTCTGGCTCATCTCCAGGCCGGACACTGCCACGCCACCGGCGTTGGAGGCCTTGCCGGGGCTGTAGAGCAGCCCGGCGCCCTGGACCGTGGAAATGGCCTCGGGGGTCAGGGGCATGTTGGCGCCCTCGAACACGCCGATGCAGCCGTTGGCCGCCAGGGCCTTGGCCCCCTCGGCGTCCATCTCGTTCTGGGAGGCGCAGGGCATGGCGATGTCGCACTTCACGTTCCAGATGTTCCGGCAGCCCTCGTGATACTCGCTGCCGGGGACCTCGTCGGCATAGACGCTGATACGGGCGCGGCGGCGCTGCTTGATGTCGAACAGGACCTTCAGGTCCATGCCGTGGGGATCGTAGACATAGCCCTGGGAGTCGCTCATGGCCACCACCTTGCCGCCCAGCTGCATGCACTTCTCGGCGGCATACTGGGCCACGTTGCCGGAACCGGAGATCACCACGGTCTTGCCGGCAAAGCTCTCGCCCTTCAGGTGCTCCAGCGCCTCGGCCGCGTAGTAGCACAGGCCGTAGCCGGTGGCCTGGGTCCGGGCCAGGGAGCCGCCGAAGGTCAGGCCCTTGCCGGTGAGCACGCCGGCCTCGTGCCGGTCCACGATGCGCTTATACTGGCCGTACATATAGGCCACCTCGCGGCCGCCCACGCCGATGTCCCCGGCGGGGGTATCGGTGAACTGGCCGATGTGGCGGTAGAGCTCGGTCATGAAGCTCTGGCAGAAACGCATGACCTCCGCGTCGCTCTTGCCCTTGGGATCGAAGTCGGAGCCGCCCTTGCCGCCGCCCATGGGGAGGGTGGTGAGGGAGTTTTTCAGGATCTGCTCGAAGCCCAGGAACTTGATGACCGACAGGTTCACCGACGGATGGAACCGCAGACCGCCCTTATAGGGGCCGATGGCGGAGTTGAACTGGACGCGGTAGCCGCGGTTGACGCGCACAGCGCCGGCGTCATCCACCCAGGGGACGCGGAACTCGATGACCCGCTCGGGCTCCACGAACCGCTCGAGCAGGCCCGCCTGCTCCCACTCGGGATGCTGGTCCACCACATGCTCCAGAGACTCAAAGACCTCCTGCACGGCCTGGAGGAACTCCGGCTCATGGGCGTCCCGGCGGCAAACGTCGTCATAGACTTTCTTGAGGTATGCGTTAGTGATCATGTTGCATCTCCTACTGATATTTATTTTTTGATTTTCAGTATTATAGCACGCGACCGGTCCCCGGACAAGGGGCATCGCCGTTTTTTCTGCACGATATCGGCGGGGTGCGCGGAAAGAATATCGTTTTGCACCATAGAAAAATGAAAAAAGTATGCTATAATGGCCGCACAGTAAGGAGGGGATGGACATGACGCAGCGCGAGCGGAGGCAATGGCTCATTCAAAGGCTCCTGGCCGAACAGCCGGCATACGGCACCGCCGGGGTGCCGGTGGACGCCGTGGACCAGAAAAGGCTCCTGCGGGCCCTGATGAACGTCCGCGCCCCTGCCCCCATCGGGGACGATTTCCTCGCGGTGCAGGACGAATACCTGCGCTCGGAGACCGCCCGGAAGGGGATCACGACTCTCTCCGATCTCACCCCGGCGGAGCCGGGGCTGTACCTCTGGCAGGGGGACATCACCGCCCTGGCGGCAGACGCCATCGTGAACGCCGCCAACAGCGGCATGACCGGCTGCTACGTGCCGGGGCATCACTGCATCGACAACTGCATCCACACCTATGCCGGCATCCAGCTGCGGCTGGAGTGCGCCCGGCTCATGGCGGAGCAGCGATACCCGGAGCCGACGGGCAGGGCGAAGATCACCCCCGCCTATGACCTGCCGTGCCGGTATATCCTGCACACGGTCGGGCCCATCGTGGAGGGGGACGTGACAGAGGAGGACGAGCGGCTGCTGGCCAGCTGCTACCGCTCCTGTCTGGAGCTGGCAGCGGAGAAGCAGCTCCGGAGCGTGGCCTTCTGCTGCATCTCCACAGGGGTGTTCCGCTTCCCGAAGAAGCTGGCGGCTCAGATCGCCGTATCGACGGTGCGGGCCTGCCGGCGGCCGGAAATGTCCGTGGTATTCACGGTCCACAGCCAGGAGAATTTTGACATATATCGGGCTCTTCTCGGATGAATGCGTCTGTCTGTGATTGATTTCCTTTTTGTTCCGTGATAGAATAACTGTGGGAAAGCAGCAGAAAAACTTTTGTGAGAGCAAGGAGAACGGGCCTTCGATGAGAAAGCGTTTTGGGAGAGTCCTGCCGGTGGCCCTGGTGGGAGCGGTCGCCATCGCAGTCGTGCTGATCGGCATCGTCTACTTCCGGTTTATTTCCCTGCGAATCTATGAGGACAGCACCGGGCACCTGGAGGAGATATACAGCCAGGTGAACCGGGCCTTTGGCGCTTTCCTGGACCGAAACTGGGGCCTGCTGGACAGCTGCGACGAATACTTCACGCTCCTGTCAGACGCCGACGACCAGGTGGTCCGCGACTTTGTCGCCAGGAAAAAGGAATATTGGCGGTTCTCGGAGTTCTACTTCCTGTCCTCCGCGGATCAGACCTGCCTGACGCCCGAGGGCGAGGACGCCGGCATCCTGCTGGACGGCGCGTGGGACGACCTTGCGGCCCAGGGCGATCCCGTCATGGCCGGCTCCAAGCTGCCCAGCGGCAAGGAGATCACCGTGTTCGCCGCCCCGGTACAGCCGGGGGAGTACAGCGGCTTTTCCTATGACGCCATCGCCGTCAGCTATACGAACGCGGACCTTGCCAGCTCCCTGAATGTGAACGCCTTCTCCGGCAAGGCCAAGTGCTTCGTGATCCATGACGACGGCAGCGTGCTGCTGTCCACCCAGACCGGCGGCAATGTGTTCGCCAACTATCTCGTCTATCTGCGGGCCGCCTCCGATCTGGACGAGCAGGCGCTGAGCGCCATCCAAAACGACTGGCACAACGGTACCTCCGGTCTGCTCCAATGCCAGATCGGCGGGGTCAGCCACTGCATACTCTATCAGCCGATCGGCTATAAGGACTATACCATCCTGAGCGTGGTGCCGCAGAGCGCCGTCAGCGGCGGGTTCCTATCCGTGCAGAAGGCCACCATGAACGTGCTGATCGTGATCTTCCTGCTGGTCGGGGCGTCGGCGCTCACGCTGATCCTGCTGCGCAACCGGAAGGTGTCCCGCCTCAACCGGCTGGAGCTGCAATATCGGGATCGGATGTTCGACGTGCTCTCCAGCAGCGTGGACGACATCTTTATCATGCTCAACGCTCAGGACCAGAACGTGGAGTACATCAGCCCCAACATCCAGCGCCTTCTCGGCATCCCGGTGGAGGAGGCCCGAAAGGATATCCGCGTCATGGAAAAATGCGCGGTCGACTATGACGTGGTGATCCCCAAGGCGGAGCTGGCCGCCATTCCCCTCAACGGCAACCGGTATTGGGAATGCGAGTACATGCACCAGGACACCGGCGAACGCCGCTGGTACCGGATGACCGTGTACCACATGAGCATCCAGGAGGTCCATAAATACATCATCGTTCTCAGCGACCGGACCCTGGAGCAGCAGATGAACCAGAAGCTCCAGGAGGCCCTCAACGCCGCCCAGAGCGCCAATGAGGCCAAGAGCAACTTCCTCAGCAATATGTCCCACGATATCCGCACTCCCATGAACGCCATCGTCGGGTTTTCCATGCTCCTGGAGAAGGACGCGGACGATCCCGACAAGGTCCGGGAGTATACCCGCAAGATCACCGCCTCCAGCCACCATCTGCTGAGCCTGATCAACGACGTGTTGGACATGTCCAAGATCGAGAGCGGCAAGACCAGCCTCAACGTGGACCAGTTCAGCCTTCCCGAGGTATTGGAGGAACTGAACATCATCCTCATGCCCCAGGCCAAGGCCAAGCACCAGAGCTTCACCATCCACGTCCAGGGCGCCCCCGCCGAGCAGATCGTCGGCGACAAGCTGCGGCTCAACCAGATCCTGATCAACCTGCTCTCCAATGCCATCAAGTACACGCCGGACGGGGGAAAGATCGAATTTCTGGTGAGCGAGCTGCCCTCCGCCGTGGAGCAATACGCGAAGCTTCGCTTCACGGTCCGGGATAACGGCATCGGGATGAGCGAGGAATTCCAAAAGCACGTTTTTGCGCCCTTCAGCCGGGAGATCAGCTCTGTCACCAATAAGATCCAGGGCACCGGTCTGGGCATGGCCATCACAAAGAATCTGGTGGACTTGATGGGCGGCATCATCCAGGTGGAGAGCCAGCCGGGGAAGGGGAGCACCTTCACGGTGGAGCTTTCCTTCGCGCTGCCGGAGCCGGAGGACGCGGAGCGGTGGTACCGCCACAAGGTCACTCGCATGCTGGCGGCGGACGACGAGGAGCAGATCTGCCTGGATATCCGGGAGCTGATGAAGGACACCGGCGTGGACGTGGTCTGCGCCACGGGAGGGGCCGACGCCGTGGAGCAGGCGGTCCGGGCCCATGAGCGCGGCGAGGATTACGACGTGATCCTGCTGGACTGGAAAATGCCCGGCGTGAGCGGTGTGGAGGCCGCCCGCCGCATCCGCGAGCGCGTCGGACAGGGCGTCCCGATCCTCATCCTCACCTCCTACGACTGGAGCGATATCGAAACCGAGGCGCGCCAGGCGGGCATCGACGCGTTCATGCCCAAGCCCTTCTTCGCCACCACCTTCTGGAACACCGTCCGCCCGTTCTTTATGGACCATGCCCCGGCCCCGGAGGCGGCCGCCGAGGGCATGCAGGGCGTGATGGAAGGGCGGCTCTTCCTCATGGCGGAGGACAACGAGCTGAACGCGGAGATCCTCACGGAGATGCTGGACATGGAGGGCGCCCGATGCGAGCTGGCCCAGAACGGCCAGGAGGCGGTGGACCTATTCTTGCGGTCGGAGCCCGGTCATTACGACATGATCCTGATGGACGTACAAATGCCCGTGATGAACGGCTATGAGGCCACCCGCCGCATCCGCGCCAGCGGCCACCCCGAGGCAAAGACCATCCCCATCGTGGCCATGACGGCCAACACCTTTGCCGAGGACGTCCGCAACGCCATGGACGCCGGGATGGACGGCCACCTGGCCAAGCCCATCGATATGGCGGCCGTGCGGGAGACGGTGGGACGGCTGCTGCGGAAGAAAGAGACCTGATCCCGCGCCCGCTGCCGGGCGGGTTTCCCAATACAGAGCGAAGAAGGAGATGACCGGATGAGAAGGCGGATATCTCTGCTGGCGGCGATGCTCGCGCTGGCAGTCCTGCTGACGGCCTGCGGCGGCACGCAGCAGGCCAGCGACCCCGATCACGTCACCCTGACGGTGATGGGAAAGCGGACCGACCTGGAAAAGAGCTATATGACCAGCATTTTCGACCTCTACGAAAAGACCACCGGGAACGAGCTGCACATCATCGCCTATGAGGACTCCGCGTTCGAGCAGACCGCTGCCGAGCAGTTCGCCCAGGGCAACGTGCCAGACGTGTTCCTGCACTTCCACAACGCGGATCTGAGCCGTTTTGACATAGCCGGCAATTTCTATATGCTCAACGAAGAGCCCTGGGCGGACGATCTGACGGACAGCGCCCGGGCCTACTGCCAGAATGGGGAGGGAGAGCTGCTCGGCCTGCCGTTTTGGGAGAGCTCCGTTTCCGGCTGCTATTACAATAAGACCATCCTGGACGGCCTGGGACTCAAGCCCGCCAATACCCAGGCGGAGTTCGACATGCTCTGCCAGGCCCTGGCCGATATCGACTATACGCCCATCTGCTGGCCCGCCAACGGCTGCACCTGGATGTTCCAGTTCGGCCTCGATCCGGTGTTCGCGGACGATCCCTCTCTGCTGGAGGCTCTGAACCGCAACGAGCTCCACTATGCCGACATCCCGGCGGTGGAGGATATGGCCCGCTGGATCACCGACGCCGCCCGAAAGGGCTGGTTCGGCCCCAGCTATCTGGACACCGGATGGGGAGAGATCAGCACTGCCCTCAGCTCCGGCGAGGCGGTCATGACCTTCATCTGGGACACCTGGTTCTATACGGATTTCGCGGCGGACGGCCAGTATACCAAAGAAGATTTCGCCCTGATGCCTGTGTTCATGAATACGGCCGACAGCGGCTCCTACGAGGGCGGCAACCTCAATATGATGATGGTCAACAAGAACAGCCCCCGTCTGGAAACGGCGCTGGAGTTTCTCTCCTTCTGCGCCGCGCCGGAAAACTATAACGTCGCCTTTGACGGGATCTCCACCGTCAGCTGCTTCAAAGGTCAGACCACCAACATCCAGTCTCATATGGTGACGGACGCGCAGGTCTCCATCGCCGCCAACGAGCGGGTCTCCACCGCCGCCACCAAGATCGTCGGCTACAGCGCGGACGACGTGGCCCGCGCCTTTGACAGCGCGTTCCGCGGCGAAACGGACGCGGCCGGCTGCGTGCAGCTCATGGACGAATACCGCGTGATCGAGGCCGGCTCCCAGGGCGCGGCCGGGTTCCCGACACCGCCGGCCGGGGGCGCCGGCGGAGACTGACCGCCGCGCCGCGCAAAAAGTCGAATCAGGACAAACCGGGAAAGCATAGTCTGCTCACGGAGGTGATGACGGCTATGCTTTCCGCCACTTTTATGCTGCTGCTCTCCAGCGCGCTGCTGATGCTGCGACTGGGGGACAACGCCTCGTCCTTTCCCCGTCCGCTGAAGCCCCAGGAGGAGCAGCAGTACATCGAGCGGGCCATCCAGGGGGATCTGGAAGCCCGGAACACGCTCATCGAACATAACCTGCGCCTGGTGATGCATATCATCAAGAAATACTACACCACCAGCGCCGACGCCGAGGACCTGGTGTCCATCGGCACCATCGGCCTGATCAAGGGCGTTTCCACATACCGGCCCGACAAGGGCGTGCGCCTGGCCACCTATGCCTCCAAGTGTATCGAAAACGAGATCCTCATGCACTTCCGCGGCCAAAAAAAGACCGCCGGGGACGTATCGCTGTCCGACGCGCTGGACGCGGACGGAGAGGGGGAGGGGCTAGCGCTGCTGGACACCATCTCCTGCGATCAGGATATGCTGGAAGAGCTGTCCCGCATGGAGGCGGCGGAGCATGTCCGCAAGGCCGTGGCGACCGTACTGGCGGGGCGGGAGGCGGAGGTCATCCGTCTGCGCTACGGCCTGGACGGCAGCCCGCCCATGCCCCAGCGGGAGGTGGCCGCCCGCATCGGCATCTCCCGGTCCTATGTATCACGCCGCTGTAATTGTAAGTCATGACCACCAGTAAACTGGTGGCATGACGAGCCCCTAGAAGGGGCTATTGCCGGCTTAGCCCCTATAAGGGGCACTGAAGGTTTATCATCGCATCACACGCCCCACCACCCGTAAACGGGTCATAGCTTCTATCTTGGCGTAGGTGCTAAATCTTAGTGCCCCACTCACAGGGTTTGCTTCCCTTCGGGAAGCCTCATGCTAAAGCTATTTTTCTTCCCCCGGTAAAACCGGGGGCTTTCTTTCACGTCTAAAGACACCAGTGAAACCCGGAAAGCCTTGTGTGTCAGGCGTTTCCGGGTTTGTGTTCATTTTAGAGTAGCACCGCGCTTATTGTAAGCGGTCAGGAAAACAGGAAATTTTGATACAAGGCGGCCATTCATCGGCATAAACCAAGGCTCACCGAAACGGTGGGCCTTGATAGTTTTTATACTTAGCTGACATTGTCTAGCTTTTTGTCGAGTTCAATTCCACCATGAGATGCGGCCAATATTAGTGTTTTTGTGCTCTCGGTAATAGATTTAATCGCCGCTTGCTCTTTTTGATTAGCAAGTTCAATTGCCTGCGCTTCAGCTAATGTCTTACGAGCCTGCGCTTCAATAAGAGCGGTTTCAGCAACGGTCTTTTTTGTTTCCGCTTCTATTTGATTAATCTCTGCTTTTACTTTTTTTCGCTCGCAGTGGTCGTTAGCAAGCTCATTTCCTTTTGACAGGATTGCCATCAATCCTGTGCTTACTTCACCATCTTTAGTTGTTGTTTTCCCTACTATTGCTCTGCCAATCCATACAGCAGTTAAAACAGATGCAGGCGTTGTAGGGAATCCCATTTCCATAAAACCAGGTGATCCAACAGCGGTTTTAATCGTCACCTGCCCACTAGTATCCTCAGTGCCAAAATAGTCAGCAAATGCCTTGTTGATTTGTAAAACTGACAATTGCAAATTAAGACTGTCCTGAACACGGAAGTCAGATGTTGTTGTTTTAATTAATGTTAGATGAATTCTACTGTCAGTGATGTAACAAGGGTGTAGATTGCGATAAACCATATCAGAGTACTGGGTTATATCAGAAATTGTCTGCTGTGCGCGAAGTACTCTGAACAGATACACATCGGCCCACCATTCGATTTGTTTTATCCATTTTACAGACCGCTTATGTTTGTACTCACATTGATCGTATTCATCTTTCAAGTATTTATGTTTAATCTCAGAAGTAATATCCTCCAATATGCCAATAGCTATGCGTCTGCCACTAAAATCTGGTATAACAACCAAATCACCTTTCGCCATTCTCCTATAAAATGAGTCCATTTGGCTATAAATCAATCCCGGGCGTTTTTCATCGGGATATAACTTAGCTATTGCCTCTTTCTTTTCCGTTTCAGTCTTTTCCTTGTCAGAGATAAGGTCCGAAGAAACTAAATCCCAGCCCAAGGCAATGTAGTTGTTAAAATGAAAATCGAAGTAATACTTGCCAGACTGGGTCCTAAAAAACCATATATGTGTACTTTCCTCGATTATAGGGATATTAAATGCATTTGCCAGACTATGAACTATGTTTTCAGCATTAAGCATATTACTTCCCTCGTTTCTCTTTATAGGAGGATTAGCATTTAATTAATTATACCATATTTTGTACCTGTATGCAACAGCGGCACACAAATCTAGGTTGAATAATGTTAGATAGGAGGTTAGTCCATGCCATTTGATTACTACTACGGCGGACAATCGGAGAGCTTCGCATTTTACCGCATACCCCGTATCCTCGTGACCGGGCAGGAGTTTCGGTGCCTGTCCACGGACGCCAAGCTGCTGTACGGCCTCATGCTGGACCGCATGGGCCTTTCCATGCGGAACGGCTGGTATGACGCCCAGGGCCGGGTGTTCATCTACTACACCATGGAGCAGATACAGGAGGACATGAACTGCGGCCACGACAAGGCCCTCAAGCTGCTGGCCGAGCTGGACGCAGCCAAGGGCGTCGGCCTTATTGAGCGCGTAAAGCAGGGCCAGGGCAAGCCCACCATCATCTATGTGAAGCAGTTTACCGCCCCGGAGGTCCCGGCTCCCGCCCCAGACGAGGACGACGCAGAGGGCCGAGGTGCAGACATGGGAAAAGCCCACGTCAAGACATCGGATATTCCCATGTCCAGACATCGGAAAATCCGAGGTCAAGACTTCGATTTTTCCGAGGCAAATAAGAATAATATAAACAAGACTGATATGAGCAATACTGATCCATCAATCTATCCATCCTATCCAGACCCCGGAGGATCGATGGATGGATACGAGCATGAGGCAAGAGAAAGTATCATTTTCTCCCGTGGGAGTGGCGGCGCCTTCGGTGCCGACACTCTTGCAAGTATGCCGTTTGGTAGCACAAACGGCCTTGTTAGGGGGCGCTCCCCCTAATACCCCACCACGGAAATACGTCTCACCGTGAGACGCATTTATATCACGACACGAAAGGATGATGCCATGAGAAAACGAAACCGCCATGTGAGCGTCTGGATGAATGACGGGGAGTACCGCCATCTGAAGCAACAGGCTCACGCCGCCGGAATGGGCATAGACCCATTCATCCGCTGCCTCGTCGCAGACAGGGAGATCGCCTCCAGGCCGCCCGACAGCTACGACGACATCCTGCGGGAACTGTCCGCCATCGGCAACAACGTCAACCAGATCGCCCGCTGGGCCAACGCCAGGAAAGGCGTGACCGACCCGGAAATGGAGACTGCCGCCGCCCTCGTCCGTCAGGCGTGGCGGCTGGTGAAGGGGGTGCGGTGATGGCATACGACAAGATCTATACGATCCGCGCCCGGCTCTATGACCGCATCTGCTATATCCTGGACCCGGCCAAGACCACCGCAGAGGGCGGACTTGTGCTTCAATACGGGCTGAACTGCGACCTGCTGGACGCCTACCGGGAAATGATGCACACCAAGGCCAGATGGGACAAGCAGAGCGGCGTCCAGGGCTATCACCTTATCCACTCTTATGCGCCCGGAGAGATCGAGCCGGAGCAGGCCCACGCCCTGGGCGTGGAGCTTGCCGACCGCCTTGTGGGGGATCGCTTCGAGGCCGTCGTTGCCACCCATATTGACCACGCCCACATCCACTGTCATATCATCTTCAACTCCGTGTCCTTCATGGACGGGAGGAAGTACCGCAGCAACTTCAAAGCCTACTACGGGGACATACGGGGCACGTCCAACGCCATAAGCCGGGAAAACGGCCTGTCCGTCATTGAGCCGAGGAACCACGGCAAACACTACGTCGAATGGGACGCCGAGCGCCAGGGCAAGCCCAATATCCGCGCTCTTATCCGGCAGGACATGGACGCGGCCATCGAGGACAGCTTTACCTACCAGAGCTTTTTCGCCGTTCTGGAGAAGCGGGGCTACACCGTAAAGCGCGGCCCCAATGTGACCCACACCGCCGTCCGGCCACCGGGCGGCTCCCGCTTCATCCGGCTGGACAGCCTGGGAGACAGCTACACCGAGGCGGGGATCATGGAGCGGTTGAAAGGCGTCCGGGCCGGGCAGAAAAAGCAGCCGGAATTACCGAATATTCCCGTCGTGACTCTGGTCCCCGGCAGACGGTGTACCATAAAGCGGGGCATGATAGACCACCGCCCCGGCCAGAAGCTGCATGGCCTCCGGGCGCTGTATGTGCGGTATCTGTATATCCTGGGCGTGATAGGCGTCCGGGGCCAGCGCCGCCGTCCCGTCCCGTTCAACGTCCGGGCGGAGGTACGGAGGCTGGACAGATACAAAGAGCAATTCCGGCTCCTGCACAATTACCACGTTGAAACCACAGACCAGCTATCCATGCTCCGGGACGCTTTGCAAACGGATATGGAGGCGGAGATAGAGGCCCGTCGGGACCTATATCGCCGCAAGCGCCGAGGCGAGGACGTGGACGGCGAGATCGCCCTGGCCAACAAAAGCATTTGGGCGGTGCGGAAGGAAATTCGCGTCTACGACAGGATCGCCGCAGAGCTTCCTGGCATCCGGGAACAGGTGGAGGAATACACACAATCACAGAAGAAGAATCAAAACATAGACCATGCCAAGGCAAGAGAAAGGAGGGAGCCGTTCACCCTACCGCGCACAGATAGGTAGGCTGTTATCCCCCGCGGGGAGTGTGATCCGGCGTCCGGCCCCCGTCAAGGCTGGCGTCTGCTTCGCAGCCGCTCACGAGCCGGCCAGTCTGCGGACTGGCCGGGCCTTGACAGAAACCGGGCGCCGGATCATTTGTCGGTAAGGGGATAACAGCAGCAAAGCCCGCGTTTCGCGGGCTTTGGGCATAGTGGGAGCGCGGGCGCACCGCCGGAGGCTGGGTGCTGGCCCCGGCCCGGTGCTGGAAATTCGTCTCACCATGAGACGCATTTCCGGCAGCATAGAAATTGCCAAGGGAAATAAAAGAAAGCGGTTGACACGCCTCGTCGCCTCGCATATAATATATCTGCGGGTGTATCTCAGCCCTAAATGAGAAACTTATTGCGCGGGCTTCTCTTGGCCCTTGATCAAGACAGTTACAAGTGAG
>CANQOA010000020.1 GCA_947625355.1 uncultured Oscillospiraceae bacterium
TTTCTCACCCCTTTCCCTCATTTTAGCTCAAAAAGATGGTAGGCACTTTTCGTGTCTACCATCTTTTTACCACGGCACCATTCGGGCCGGCCGTTTTTTGCTGTCTCCGGACGGGGAAGGCGTCCGTCGTCATCTCCCCAGATATCCCTCCAGGATGAGGGCTGCGGCCACCGCGTCCACGGTGGCTTTGTGCTTTTTCTCCCGCTTGCCGTTCTCCCGGAGGATGCGGTGGGCGTCCACGGTGGTGCGCCGCTCGTCCCAGAGCACCACCGTATGGCCCCGCGCCTCCAGCAGGGCTTTCAGCGCCCGGGACTTCTCCGCCCGGGGGCCCTCGGTGCCGTCCATGTTCCGAGGCAGGCCCAGCACCAGCGTGCTCACGCCCCGCGCCGCCGCCTCGGCGGAAACGGTGTCCGCCAGCTTTTCGGGGTCCCACTGGGTGATGACGAAGGTCTCTCCCGTGATGAGCCCGGTGGGGTCGCTGACGGCGATGCCGGTGCGGACGTCGCCGTAATCGATGGCCATGATGCGCATAAGCTTTTTCTCCTCAGCCGCCGTTTTTCACGATGCCCTGCTTGATGAGCTGCCGGGCCACAGGGGCCAGCAGGGGCGTGATCACCGTTTTGACCACTGCCATGCCGATCTCGTCAGGGACCCGGTAAATGAACCAGCCCCAATAGGTCCGGCTGCCGTAGAGCTGGGACACCCACAGGGTGTTGACCAGCAGACCTACCACCGCGCAGTTGAACACCACCGGCACCAGCACGTTCGGCCACAGGGGCATATGCTCCCGGTTGTGGAACCGGGGCGAATCCATGTACATGAACCACCCGTACGCCGCGCCCATGACCGCGCCGCACACGGAAAAGCCGGGATGGTAGGGCCCGAAGGGGAATAGCAGCGCCCCGATCATGTCCCCCAGGCCGCCGACGATGGCGCCGCCCAATGGGCCGTAAAGCATGCCGCCCATCACCACGGGCACGAAGGAGAGCCCGATCTTCAAAAAGGGCGTTTGGATGGACAGGAAGCGGTTGAGAACGACTTCCAGCGCCACCAGCACGGCCAGGTGGCAGATACTGCGCAGGGTGAGTTTTTTCATATTCAGTTCCCTCCAGCGGAATGCGGGGCGGCCACCGCAGGCATTGGCGCCGGTCGGACGGAATGGAAAAAGATTTTCCGCCGGTCCGGACGCCGCCGTTTCGTCCGGGGGACAACTTCCCGTCCCCCCGGCACTGGATGCCCGTTTTGACGCGGGCATGACGCGGCCGTCCCTACTCTGTGGCTCCCATGTTACCATGCCTGGCCGCCCGGCGCAACCGCAATCGGGAACTTTATAGGAAGTCACGAAAAAACCAAGAAAATATGGTTGCATTTTTCCCTGATGCATGATAAGATAACTTTTACCTGCCGTCCGGACGGGCTGATCCGTTATGGCCGGAATAGGGAGGCAATTTTACAAGGAGGTGCCGAAAACATGGCAGCAGACGCAAGGATCAAGGTCGTACTGCGCTGCAGCGAGTGCAAACAGAGGAACTACAATACGTTCAAGAACAAGAAGAACACCACGGAAAAGCTTGAACTGAACAAGTATTGCCCCTTCTGCCGCAAGCACACACTGCATCAGGAAACGAAGTAAGGGGGCGTTAGGAGAAATGGCAGAGGAAAAGAAGCCGGCAGCCGCCGCCACCCCGAAGCAGGCCGTCAAGAAGACGACGGAAAAAGAGAAGTTCTTCCAGCGGGTCAAGAGATGGTTCCGCGAGATGAAGAGCGAGCTGAAAAAGGTCGTCTGGCCCACTCCCAAGCAGACGGCGAAGAACACCGGCGTGGCCCTGGTGGTCATCGTGGTGTGCGCCATCGTGCTGTGGGGCTTTGACAGCGCCGCCGAGGCGGTCGTCAAGGCGCTGATCAACATCTTCGCATAAAAATGGCAGACAGCGCGAAGTGGTACGTCGTTCACACGTACTCCGGATATGAGAACACGGTGTCCGCCTCCATCATGAAGGCGGCGGAGAACCGGCACATGGAGGATCTGATCCTGGAGGTCAAGATCCCCATGGAGACCGTCACCGAGCACACCGACAACGGCGAAAAGACCTATGAGCGCAAGACCTTCCCCGGCTACGTCCTGGTCAAGATGATCCTGACGGACGAGAGCTGGCACCTGGTGCGCAACGCCAGAGGCTCCACCGGCTTCGTCTCCATGGACGGAAAGCCTGTGCCCCTGACGGAGCGGGAGGTCCTGGACCTGGGCGTGGAGCGCCACGAGATCGTGGTGGGCTACGGCGTGGGCGATACCGTGAAGGTCACGGACGGTCCGTTGGAGGGCTTCTTGGGCATCGTGGACGAGCTGGAGCCGGAGAAGGACCGGGTCCGGGTCATCGTGTCCATGTTCGGGCGTGAGACGCCGGTGGATCTGGAGCTTGACCAGATCGAGCCGGTCAAGGAATAATGATCATTGACTCACCTCTTATATAGAGGATTTAAGGAGAATTAAAAATGTCTCAGAAAGTTGTTGGATACGTCAGGTTCCAGGTACCCGCTGGCCGCGCCACCCCGGCGCCCCCCGTGGGTCCCGCCCTTGGTCAGTACGGCATCAACATCGGCCAGTTCACCAAGGACTTCAATGAGCGCACCAAAGCCGACATGGGCATGATGATCCCCGTGGTCATCACCGTCTATGCCGACCGCAGCTTCACCTTCATCACCAAAACTCCGCCCGCGGCCCTGCTCATCAAGAAGGCCTGCGGCATCGAGACCGCCTCCGGCGTCCCCCAGCGGGACAAGGTCGCCACGATCTCCAAGGAGGACCTGCGGAAGATCGCGGAGCAGAAAATGCCCGATCTCAACTGCACCAGCATCGAGTCGGCCATGAGCATGATCGCCGGCACCTGCCGGAGCATGGGCGTTCTTGTGGGTGAGTGATTCACCCTTCTTATGTGGGAGGAAAACTTCCGCTTAACCACATTTTTTGGAGGAAATTTGAATGTTCAGAGGCAAAAATTATAAAGAGAGCGCCAAGCTCTTTGACAAGCAGACCGCATACGATCCCCAGGAGGCTTTCGACCTGGTGTGCAAGACCAGCAAGGCCAAGTTCGACGAGACCGTCGAGCTGCACGTGAAGCTGGGCGTGGACGGCCGTCACGCCGACCAGCAGGTCCGCGGCGCCATCGTGCTGCCTCACGGCACCGGCAAGAGCCGCACCGTTCTGGTGTTCTGCAAGCCCGAGCGCGAGGAAGAGGCCAAGGCCGCCGGTGCCGATTTCGTGGGCGGGCAGGAGCTGGTCCAGAAGATCCAGGGCGAGAACTGGTTCGGCTTTGACGTGGTCATCGCTACTCCCGATATGATGGGCATCGTGGGCCGTCTCGGCAAGGTGCTGGGCCCCAAGGGCCTGATGCCCTCCCCCAAGGCGGGCACCGTGACCCCCAACCTGACCCAGGCCATCCATGAGGTCAAGGCCGGTAAGATCGAGTACCGTCTGGACAAGACCAACATCATCCACTGCCCCATCGGCAAGGTGAGCTTCGGCGCTGAGAAGCTGCAGGAGAACTATGACGCGCTGATCGGCGCCATCGTGAAGGCCAAGCCCGCCGCTGCGAAGGGCCAGTACATCCGCAGCTGCGTCACCGCCACCACCATGGGCCCCGGCATCAAGGTCAACGCCCAGAAGGGCATGTAAAGAGACCTGAAAGCGCAAAAAGACCGTCCCCTCGAGGGACGGTCTTTTTTTGTGTCGGGCTCATGTCTCCGGCACGGAGGCGTAATCCCATTGGTGGTCGTTCTCGGCCATGTAATCGCTGGTGACGTTGAAAAACCGCCAGCATCCCGGTCCCCACTGTTCCCGGGTCGGCTTGTCCTCCACGAACCCCCATGCCGAATACAGGTCCCAGGTGGGGTCCTGGCAGTACCAGGCCCCGTCCAGCCGCGCCATGGTCCAGGCGTGGTCCTCCTCGCTGTGATAGCTGGCGCCCACCACGGTGATACACTCGATCCCGGCCATGTCCATCAGCAGCTCGAAGGTGGCCGCCACCCCCAGGCATATGGCGTCGCCGCTCACCAGCCCGCCGTAAGGCGTGCAGGCGTCGGGGGAAGTCTCGGCCAGGGGGTCGGTCTGGGTCCAGTCGTAGCCGATGTTCCAGGTCACCCAGTCGTATATGGCCTGCTCCTTCTCCAGATCGGTCATGCCGTCGGTCAGGACCTGGACGAGTACCTTCTCCGCCGCGTCATAGATGGCCCGGTCGTAATCATCCAGTCCGGCGGGGTCCCTTTTCTGCCAGGCGTCCAGGATGGCGGAGGTGTCGTACACGGTCATATCCACCTTCTCCGGGTCCAGGAAGAGCGTCCGGCCGGTGGCCGGGTCCACGGGCGGCGTGGGGGTGGGAGCGCTGGCGAGCTGGCCGTCGTAGGTGATGAACCCGCCGCTGAGATTCACGCCCGGATATTCCAGGGTAATGGTCGTCTCGGTCTGCTGGGTGACCACCATGCCGCCCAGACAGGCCTCGGTGTAATCATGGATACACTGGGTGGGAAAGGTCCTTTCCCGGGAGCTGCCCAGGGGCAGGCCGTCCTTGTCGAAGCTGAAGATGCCCAGCACCGCGTAGCCGTCGTGGGCCATGGTCCAGTAACCCAGCTGCCGACCCTCCTGCCCCTGGGCCGCCAGGTAGGCGTCGTGGGCCTCCCGGGACTGGTCCAGGCCGTACTGGGACAGCGTCCTGGACGCGGTGGTGTCGGAGACATCCTCCGTCAGCCGCAGGGACAGCACCTCCAGATACAGCCCGTCGGGCCGGTCCGGCTCCGTCCGGTACCAGACGGCCTCGAGCACCGTCTCCGGCGTCAGGCCGATGGTCTCCAGCCCGGCGGCGCGTTCCTCGGCGGAGAGGGGGACCATGGCGTCAAATCCGACGCCCGTTTGCGTGCTCATGCCGGAGATGAAGGCGGCGGCCCCGTCCTCGGCGGTGGGCTCCGCCGCCAGGGCGGCCGGACCGGCCAGCCCCAGCAGCAGACATGCCGCGACGAACAGAGAGAGCGTTCGTTTCATGTCCATTGTCCTCTCAGTCGTCCCAGTCCTTATCGAAGTCCAGCACAGCGCCGGTGGCGCCGTCGATGGTGTACTCGTACTCATAGCCGCCGGACTTGAACTCGACCTCGTATTCCAGACGGCCGTGCTCGCGATCCTGCTCGACCTTCATGTGAGACACCTGGCCGGCGGAGAGACCGGCGTGGGCCAGGGCGGCCTGTTTGGCGGCTGCGGCGCCGATGTCGGTCACAGGCGCAGCGGTAGGAGCCGCCGTGGGTGCGGCGGTAGGCGCGGCAGTAGGCGCGGCAGTGGGCGCGGCAGTAGGCGCGGCGGTAGGCGCGGCGGTGGGCGCAGACGTAGGCGCGGCGGTGGGCGCAGACGTAGGCGCGGACGTGGGTGCGGCGGGCGCCCCGGGGATGGCCTCGGTCTCGGCCTTCAGGATCTTGCCGGTGGAGGCGTCCACGGTGTACTCATACTCAAGGCTGCCGGACCGGAACTCGATCTCATATTCCAGACGGCCGTCGTCGAAGTCCCGTTCGGCTTTCATGCGGGACACCTGGTCGGCGGTGAGACCGGCGTGGGCCAGGGCGGCCTGCTTGGCGGCCTCGGCGCCGATATCGCTGGCGGGCGCCGGCGTGGAGGCGGGGGCCTGCTGGGGGGCGCTGCCGAGAGGATCGCGGGTGGGGGCGGCGGTCACGGCGGGCGCGCCGGGGATGGCCTCGGTCTCGGCCTTCAGGATCTCGCCGGTGGAGGCGTCCACGGTGTACTCATATTCAAGGCTGCCGGACCGGAACTCGATCTCGTACTCCAGACGGCCGTCGTCAAAGTCCCGCTTGACGCGCATGCCGGACACCTGGTCCTGGGTCAGGTCTGCGTGGGCCAGGGCGGCGGCCTCCGCCTCCGCTTCGGTCACGGTCACGGTGCCCTGGGGCAGGGCCGGACCGGGGTTCATCGTGATGTAGGGAGCGGCGCCCCGGATGACCTCGCCGGTGAAGGCGTGCACGCCGAAATCCTGCTCCTTGCCGTCGATGACCAGCTCCACCTCATAATAGGGCGTGCCCTCGTCCAGCTCCGGGTCCACCTCGGCGTAGGGGACGCTGTCTCTGGTCAGGCCGGCGTAGTCCAGCACCGCCTGCAGCGCGGCGTCGCAGCCGATGGGCATGGCCGGCGCGCCGATCTCCAGCAGATCCTGCAGCTCGTCCACGCCCAGCGCCGCCAGCGCGTCGAAGTCCAGCTCGCCATTCAAGGCGATGACGCGCTCCACAAGATTGGCCTTGCCGGTGGAGATATTGTTGCGCTGGGCCAGGGCGGACAGATCCGCGTCGGCCGACACGATCTGGCTGGCCACGGACACCTGGGCGGCGGCCTCCTGCAGGACCCCGTCTACGGACGAGACCAGCGTCTGCTGCAGCCGGGCGGCCCGGTCGGCGTCCTTGTCCTCCACGGAGATGAGGATGGCCGAGTCGATCCGGTCCAGATAGCCGCAGCGCACCAGCGCGCCCACGATGGCGTTCACCGCCACGGTCAGCTTGGCCCCCTCCAGGTCCTTGCCGCCGTTCATGTCCGCCAGCGCGGTGACGGCCTCCTGGTTCAGGGCGGTGCAGGAGAGCACCTTCTCGTTCCGGTTCACTTCCAGCTGGATGCTGGGGTTCACATCCAGACTGACCACAGAGGCCACGGCATAGGCCTGCTGATAGAATATCCCGCCGCCTCCGGCCAGCAGCACCAGCGCCAGGCACGCGGCGATCAGTCCCTTCCAGGACTTGCGTTTGACAGGATTCCTCGTTTCATTCATATCGATCACTGTTCCTTTCCCGGTCCCACAGCGGGAGAGGATGCCCTGCAGATCATTGGGGGCGGCGTGATCCAGCGCGGTATGCAGCCGCTGCTCCAGCTCCCGATCGGTCATAGGGCCTCATCTCCTTCCATTTGGGCACGCATTTTTTTCATCGCGCGGTGGTATTTTGACAGGACAGTGGGAAGCGGGATATCCAGCAGCGCGGCGATCTCCCGGTGCTTCAGCCCGGAGGCCGCGTGGAGCAGGACGATCTGCCGTTCGATGTCGGACAGCGCCGCCAGCGCGGTCTGCAGGACGATCCGGTCCTCCGATGTCACAGCGGGCGCGGCGATGGGGATGGCGTCCCATTCCCCTTCGGAAAGCTCCGCTGTGCGGCTGCTCTGACGAAGGCGCATCAGGGCGAGGTTTCGGGTCACGGACAGCATCCAGGCCATGGGCGAACCGGTGGGCTCATACCGGCCGGCGTTTTCCCAGATCCGTACGAAAGCGTCCTGGGTCACGTCCTGGGCGTCCTGGGCGTTTTTCAAAATGCCCAGCGCCGCGGCGTACACCGCCCCGCGGGCGGCGGCGTACAGTTCCGCCAGAGCCTGCCGGTCGCCGCCGGCGACACCGGCCAGGAGCGACCGCAGCAAGACCGTATCCGGGGCGGCGGCCCCGATCTGTTGTACGGAGTTCGTCTGCATTGCCTCTCGTTCTCCTGTCAATCAAGAAATGCGCGGGAAAGGCGTTTTATTGCGTCGAAAGCGGAAAAATTTTTCTCATTGCGCCGGGGGCGGCGCCTCGTCGAAGGTGACGGACAGGGTCAGCGTCTGCTGGCCCCGGCTGACGGAGAGCTGGGCGGTCTGGCCGGCCTTATAGCGCTTCAGCGCCGCCACCAGCTGATCCGCGCCGTCTACATGCGCCTCGTCCACGGCGGTGATGACGTCGCCGGGGAGCAGCCCGGCGGTCTCGGCGGCGCTGCCCGGCTCCACCGCCTTCACGAAGGCACCCGGCGTCATATGGAAATACCGGGCCACGGCGGGGGACACCGAGTCGGGAGTGATGCCCAGGTAAGCCTTGCCGGAGACATAACCCTTGGTGATGAGCTCATTGGCGATGGCGCAGGCGTCGGGGGCGGGGATGGCAAAGCCCAGGCCTTCGATGCCGCTGGCGGAATACTTGGCGGTGACCACGCCGATGACCTGGCCGTAGGCGTTGTATACCGGCCCGCCGGAATTGCCCCGGTTGACGGCGGCGTCGAACTGGAACATATTGGCTGTGGCGTTCTCCCCGGCGGCGATCTGGCGGTCCATGGCCGAGAGGGTCCCCCGGGTCATGGTATAATCCAGCGCGCCCAGGGGGTCGCCCACAGCATAGACCTGCTGGCCCACACTGACGTCCTCCAGGTCGCAGAATTCCGCCGCGGACAGGTCCTCGGCGTCGATCTTCAACACCGCCAGGTCGCTGTCGGTCTCGGTGCCCGTCACCTGGGCCGTGTAGCTGACGCCGTCGCAGGTGACCACGGAGATGGTCCGCCCCCAGAGATAGGCGTTCTCGATCACATGGTAATTGGTGAGGATATAGCCGTCGGCGCTGAGGACGATGCCAGAGCCGTCGGAGCCGTAGCAGGACACGCACACCACCTGCGGGCACGCCATGACGTAGATGTCCTCTCCGCTCATGGGCGCGTCGCCGGTGGGCTGGGGCACGGTAAGGATGGGGCCGGCGGTCTCCTGGGGCAGTCGGGCCTGGACATAGAAATCCGGCAGGGCGGAATTGGGGGCGGATCGGCCCCACCCCAGCAGATACAGCCCCCCGATGCCCAGCGCGCCGGCCGCCAGCACGCACACCAGCGCCAGGATCAGGATGGCGCGCATGCCGATCTGGCCCCGGTGCCGGGAGGCGTCCTTCCGGCCGTAATACCGGGCGGGGTTATAGCCGTAGTCCGGTCTGCCATCCTGGGGCGCGGAGCGATAATAGGCGTCGCTGTACGCCGACCGCTCCCTCTCCGGGCGGACGAGATGGTATTCCGCGTCCTCCTGGTCGAAGGACCCGTTTTCCCGGTCGTCGTTCAAAGCTTCGCCTCCCCGCGCGCATACATAGCGAATGATACCATAAGGATACTATAATACTTTCACCCAACGAAATTGTTAACAGATTGAAAAACCGGGCGGCTCATGCCGCCCGGTCAGTCGTTTTTCCGCATTTTTCCCGCGAACACCGCCGCCGCCAGGATCAAAACCGGGACCGCGTATGCCAGCACCCACCGCAGATGGGGCGCATACCCGGCCGTATCTCCCCGCAGCGCCGCCCGGCCCAGCTCCACCGCATGCAGAAAGGGCAGCGCCTCCGCCAGCCGCCGGAACCAGCCGCCCACCAGGTCCACGTCGAACCAGATCCCGGCGAGCCACGCCGTCAGGTTGGTCAGCAGCGCGCCGCACAGGCCGCCCACCTGTCGGTCCGTGAACACCGTCCCGCACAGCAGGCCCATCCCGATGAAGAAGAGGCTGACCGGCAGAGCCGCCAGGATGGCCCAAAGGATATTTCCCGTGACCCTGAGCCCCAGCGCTGCGGCCGCGGCGTAGCACAGAGCGCTCTGCGCCAGGCCCATAGGCACCAGGGGCAGGGCATAGCCCAGGATATAGTCCGCGCCGGTGAGGGGCGTGGTATAGAGCCGCCGCAGGAAGCTGGAGCTCCGGTCCCTGGCGATGAGCGTGGCGGCGAAGAGCGTGAGAAAGGCCAGGCCGAACACCGCGATCCCCGGCGTCAGGCGCTCCAGGTCGAACAGCGCCACGGGGACGTTTTTCTGGATGGCCGTCAGAAGCAGCAGCAAAAGGAGCGGGAATCCCGATCCGAAAAACACCGTCAGCGGGTCCCGCAGGATCTCCCGCGCCACCCGGCGGGCAAAGGTCAGCGTCCTCATCCCAGCCCCGCCTCCTTCACCACGGCGAGGAACGCGTCCTCGAATCTGTCCGTCCCGGTCCGGGCCATCAGCTGGGCGGGAGCGCCCACGCACAGCAGCCGTCCCGCCGCCATGATCCCCACTCGGTCCGCCAGGGCCTCCGCCTCTTCCATATAATGGGTCGTCAGCACGGTCGTGACCCCCTCCAGGCCCCGGATCACCTCCCACAGCGCCGCCCGCGCCAGCACGTCCAGCCCCAGGGTGGGCTCGTCCAGAAAGAGGACTTCTGGCTGGGAAATGAGCGCCATGGCGATGGACAGCCGCCGCTGCCAGCCGCCGGACAGCTTTCCCGCCCGCCGGCGCGAGATCTGCCCCAGTCCCAGCGCTTCCGTCAGCTCATCCGTCCGGGCCCTGGCGTCCGCCTTTCCCATGCCGTGGACCCCGGCCATGAACAGAAGGTTCTCCTCCGCCGTCAGGTTGGCGGCCACCGCCGTCTCCTGGGGGGAGAGCCCGATGCGCGCTTTCACGGCCCCGGGATCCCGGACCACGCTCTTCCCGCCCACCAGGGCGTCCCCTGCCGTGGGCCGGGCCAGGCAGGAGAGCATCCGCATGGTGGTGGTCTTGCCCGCGCCGTTGACGCCCAGCAGCGCGAACCGCTCCCCGGCGGCGATGGTCACAGTCAGCGCGTCCACCGCCGTCAGGTCCCCGTACCGCTTGGTCAGGCCCATCGCCGCGATGCCGTCCATCTCACGCGCCCCCCTTTTCCGCGAACCGGGCCCGCAGGCCCTGGAACACGTCCGTCAGCATGGCGCTGACGAGCGCCTCGTCCCAGTCCACGTATCCCGTGGCCATGGTGGCGGCCACGCCGTGGACGAAAAGCCACATCTCCAGATGGAACAGCCACGCCTGTTCCTCGTCCAGCCCGGTCTTTTCCATGATGAGCCGGACCACCCAGCCGTTCTCCGCCCGGTCGTCGGCGGGCCGCTCGGCGGACCGGTCCCGCATGTACACCCATCGGAACAGGGCCGGCTCCTGCGCGGCGAAGCGGATATAGCCCATGCCCGCCGCCTTATAGGGGGGCAGCTCCGGCGCCGCCGCCGGGTCCATATAGCGCTGAGCCAGCGCCGCCGCCGCGGCCAGCACGTCTTGCTGCAGCGCCTCCATGGCGGCGTAGTTGGAGAACACCGGCTGGGTGGAGCAGCCCAGCCTGGATGCCACGGCCCGGGCGTTGATGGCCTCGGGCCCGGCCTGCCGGGCCAGCTCCAGCCCCGCGGCAACGATGCTCTCCCGGGTGATCTTCGTCTTGAGCGGCATAAGAACATCTCCTTTAAATAACATGTGTTATATATCGTTTGTTATTATACATCCCGCGCCCAGCGCTGTCAAGCCCCTTTCTCCGGGACGTTGACAACCGGTGCCCGGAGGGATAAAATGGGTCCATCCACAGGAAAAGGAGGCGCGAGGATTGAACATCGCGAAGATCATGATCCCCAAGGTGCTGACCGTGTTCCTCCGGGAGGACCAGACGGTCCGCCAGGGGCTGGAGACCATGGCCACCCACAGCTATACGGCGGTGCCGGTGCTGGATGGGAACGACCGGTACATCGGCAGCGTTTCCGAGGGGGACTTCCTGCGGTGCCTGCTGGCGGCGGGGACGACGGACAAGAAGCTGCTGGAACAGTACACCATCGGGAGCATCCTGCGGAAAGACTTCTGCCCGGCCCTGCACGTGGAGGCGGAGGAGGGGGCGGCGGTAGCGGCCTGCCTGAACCAAAACTATGTCCCCATCGTGGACGACCGGCAGATGCTGTGCGGCATCCTGACCCGGCGGGGGCTCATCGCCTATCTGGCGGATAAGTGACGGATCATCACCGGAACGGGCGGGCGCGGGCCCGCCCTTTTCGCTCCGTCATAAAATATCCATAATTTATTTACAGATTTCTATGGAAACGGCGGCGGGAAACGGTTACAGTATGATCGATCGAAAGAACATCCTTCCTTGGGAGGTCTTATCATGAACGACAACAGCTCTTTTGACAGTGATTACAGCGCGGACGCCTCGGCCCATTATGCCGGGGGCTTCAACGGCTGTTCCCCGTCCCAGCCCGCCGAGACGCCGCGGCGGAAGTCCCGCCAGGGGATGGGCACCGGCGCAGTCGTCGCCCTGTGCCTGGCCTGCTCCGTGCTGGCGGCGGCCCTGGGCGTGGGCGGGACCTATCTCGCGCTGGAGAGCGGGCTGCTGCATGGGCCAGTCACCGCCGACGCGCTCCCCTCTCCCCAGCCTGCGGCGGCCCTGCCGGAGGCGGCGGCCGGCGGGACCGCGGTGTCCGAACGGACGGCCGCCCCGGCCGACGACGTGGGCGCGAGGGTCTATGAGCTGGCGAAAAAGCAGGTGGTGGGCGTCACCACGGACATCACCTATACCAATTTCTTCGGCCAGGTCAGCCCCGCCAGCGTCTCCGGCACCGGCTTCGTCATCAGCGCCGACGGCTATATCCTGACCAACAACCACGTGATCGAGGACGCCCGGACGGGCGGCTATGAGGTGTCCGTGCTGATGTATGACGGCACGGAGTACACCGCCGAGATCGTGGGCTATGACAAGGAAAACGACATCGCGGTCCTGAAGGTGGACGCGGAGGACCTGACCCCCGTGACCATGGGCAGCGCGGACGACATCGTGGTGGGCCGGGAGGTCTATCCGGTGGGCAACCCTCTGGGCGAGCTGAACTTCTCCATGTCCACGGGCATCATCTCCGCCACCGACCGGACCATCACCACCGACGCCGACAGTCTGCCCATCCGGATGTTCCAGATCGACGCGGCCGTGAACCGGGGCAACTCCGGCGGGCCGGTGTACAACGCCGCCGGCCAGGTCATCGGCGTGGTCACCGCCAAGAGCAGCGAGAGCGGCGTGGAGGGCCTGGGCTTCGCCATCCCCATCGAGGACGCGGCCCATGTGGCCGACCAGATCATCCGCTATGGCTATGTGACCGATCGGGCCGCCCTGGGCGTCACCACCAAGACCGTGCCGGACTCCGTGGCGGCCCAGTATGGGCTGGTGCCCGGCGCCATCGTGCTGGGGGTGGACGACGGCGGCGCCGCCCAGGCCGCCGGCCTGCAGCCGAACGACATCATCACCGCCCTGAACGGCGAGGCGGTGCCCGGTTCCACGGAGCTGACCGCCATGGTCCGGCGCTATGACGTGGGCGAGACGGTGGAGCTGACGGTCTGGCGCGCCGGCGAGACGCTGACGCTGTCCGCGGTGCTGGACCAGAGCAAGCAGCCCGTGGAGCCCACCCCCGCGCCCCAGCGGCAGTATTCCTACGGTTTCGGCATGGACGATTTCTTCCGGGAGTTTTTCGGGTTCTGATCTGAACGTCACAGCGCCCCGATCTTATGGGATCGGGGCGCTTTTTTGTTGTGTATGCGGGCCCTTGCGAGTATAATCGCGGTAGGACAGGATCGCGGAGGCGGCGGATATGGACGGTATGCGGCGGCCGGAGGTGCTCTCCCCGGCGGGCGATCGGGAAAAACTCATCATGGCGGCAGCCTATGGCGCGGACGCGGTCTATCTGGCCGGGCCTGGCTACGGCATGCGGGCCGGCGCGGGCACGTTCGGGCCGGAGGACATGGCCTGGGCGGCGGCGTACTGCCATGCGCGGGGTGTGAAGGTCTATGTGACGGTGAACACCATCCCCACGGACCGGCAGATGGACGGCCTTCCCGAATACCTGGAAAGGCTGGACGCGTACCAGGTGGACGGGCTCATCGTCTCCGACCTGGGGGTGCTGGCCCTGGCCAGGCGATACGCGCCCCACGCAGCCATCCACATCAGCACCCAGGCGGGGGTGATGAACGCGGAGGCGGCCCGGGCGTTCCATGAGCTGGGCGCGAGCCGGGTGGTGCTGGCCCGGGAGATGCGCCTTGACCAGATCGCCGAGCTGCGGAGCCGGGTCCCGGCGGACCTGGAGCTGGAGGCGTTCTGCCACGGGGCCATGTGCGTGTCCTTCTCCGGGCGATGCGTGCTGTCCAACTACCTCACCGGCCGGGACGCCAACCAGGGCGCCTGCGCCCAGCCCTGCCGGTGGCGGTATCATGTGGTGGAGGAAAAGCGGCCGGGGGAGTATCTGGAGCTGACCGAGGACGGCGGGACCTATCTTTTCAATTCCCGGGATCTGTGCCTCATCGACCACGTGCCGGAGCTGCTGGCCGCGGGGGTGACCAGCCTCAAGATCGAGGGCCGGACCAAGTCCTCCTACTATGCCGCCGCGGTGACGAACGCCTACCGCCACGCGGTGGACGCGGCCCTGGCCGGGCGGGCGCTGGACCCGGTATGGCGGGACGAGGTATACTCCGTCAGCCACCGGCCCTATTCCACCGGCTTCCTCTTTGGCCAGCCGGGCCAGTACACCGACGACGCGCGCTATTTTTCCCGCTATGACGTGATGGCGGTGGTGGAGTCCTGCGACGGCGGCGGCCGCGCCGTGCTCACCCAGCGAAACCGCTTCTTCCCGGGAGACGAGCTGGAGCTGCTCATGCCGGGGCGGGCGCCGCTGGCCTTCACCGCCGGGGAGATACGCGACCCATTCGGCGCGCCGGTGGAGGCGGCCAGCCACCCGAAAATGGAGCTGCATATGACCCTGCCCTGCCAGGCGCCGCCGCTCTCGATCCTGCGCAGGCGCCGGACGGAGGAGAAGTCCGGCCACGGGATCGGCTGACCCATCGCCGGCGGACCGCCTTGCGCGCGAAAGAGCTGTATGCTATACTCCCAGAAGAAGGAGGCGTTACCCATGACGAGAGATATTTGTGTCTGTGTGGAATTTCTTGCCCCGGCGCATAGGGAGCGGATCGAAGCCATCGCCCGGTCCGGGGGGATGACGGCGCGGTTTTTTGATCAGGACCATCGGCAGGAGGCCCTGGCCTGCGCGGAGGGGGCTGAGATCGTCTACTCCATGGACCGGGCGTTCCTGAAAGCGGCCAAACACATAAAATGGTATTGCAGCTGCACGGCCGGCGTGGACGATATCTGCAGCCAGGGGCTGCTGCCGGAGGGGTGCCTGCTCACCAACTCCAACGTGTTCGGCCTGACCATCGCCGAGCACACCCTGATGGTGGCGCTCATGCTGCTGCGGCAGATGCCCGCCTATGAGCGGCGGGTGCGGGAACAGACCTGGCGTGGCGGTCTGCCCATCCGGTCCATCCACGGCATCGAGGCGGTGATGGTGGGCACGGGCCAGATCGGCCGGTGCATCGCCGACCGGCTGCACGCCCTGGGCGCGGCCAAGGTCACCGGCGTGAACCGCAGCGGCCGGCCCGCAGAGGGCTTTGACGGGACGGTGCCGGTGAGCGGGCTGGACGCGCTGCTGCCCTCGACGGAGCTTCTCATCCTGGCGGTGCCCGGCACGGCGGAGACGACCCGGCTTCTGAGCCGGGAGCGGATCGCCTTGCTGCCGGAAAAGGCGCTGGTCATCAACGTGGGCCGGGGCTCCGCCGTCGACCAGGATGCCCTCGTCGAGGCCCTGGAGGCGGAGCGCATCGCCGGCGCGGCGCTGGATGTGGCGGTGCCGGAGCCGCTGCCAAAGGATCACCCCCTGTGGACCGCGAAGAACCTGATCCTCACGCCCCATGTGTCCGGCAATTTCACCCTGCCGTATACCTGCGAGCTGAACGTGAAGCTGTTCTGCGAGGATCTGGAAAACTACATCGCCGGCCGGCCGCTGGCCCATCTGGTGGATGTTTCCAGGGGATATTGACAGGAGATCACGCAAGAGGAGCTCGAGGAAGTCCCTCCTCGAATTGGATGAATAGCCGCCGCCCCCCTGCAACGCAGGGGGGCGGGCCGCATCGCGGCGTCTTTGCGTATGTCAGCTCTCCGGTCCGTCTCCGGCCCGGCGGTCATAGTCCTCCAGGAAGAAATGCGCCTGGCCGCCAGACTTATAGCCGGGGAAGGTGTCCAGACACACCGCGTGGAGGGCGGTGAAGATGTTCTTTTCGATGTTGGGCTCTGTCTGCCGCAGGGAGCGCAGAAGCTCCTTCACCTCCTGGCGCTTGGAGGTGAGCTCGCCGGTAGCGGTGCCCTCCGTCAGACGGCAGGCGCACCGGAGGAACTCCAGCCCGTTATACCGCGCCCAGGCGATGATGTCGTCCTCGTGGACGCAGTAGAGCGGCCGGATCAGCTCCATGCCGGGGAAGTTGGTGCTGTGCAGCTTAGGCATCATGGCCTGCAGCTGGGCGCCGTAGAACATGGCGATGAGCGTGGTCTCGATCACGTCGCTGAAGTGGTGTCCCAGGGCGATCTTATTGCAGCCCAGCTCCCTGGCCTTGCTGTAGAGGTACCCCCGGCGCATCCGGGCGCACAGATAGCAGGGGCTGCGGTCGGTGCTGTCCGCGGCGGCGAAAATGTCCGTCTCGAACACCGTGACCGGTATCTGCAGCAGCGCGGCGTTTTCCTCGATCCGTCGGCGGTTGGCGGCGGTGTAGCCGGGGTCCATCACCAGAAAGACCAGCTCGAAGGGCACGTCGGAGTGGCGGTGCAGCTCCTGCATGAGCTTGGCCAGGAGCATGGAGTCTTTCCCGCCGGAGATGCACACGGCGATCCGGTCCCCCGATCGGACCAGCTCATAGCGCTTCACCGCCTCCACGAATGGGCGCCAAAGCGTTTTCCGGTATTTGGTTATGATGCTCCGCTCGATGCGCTGGCAGGGCTCCAGGGTCCGGGACATGGACGGCCTCCTTTGGACGGGACGGGGAAACTACTCAGCTTATTTTGAGGTATAATAGCAACTTTGCTGCTATTATACCATGTCGCGCGGTTCCGGCGCAAGCCGGGAGGGCATATACTGGTCCGGGGGTGACGGATACGGACCGGGAGGAAAAAGCGGCGGACGGCGGCGGCAGGTCCCTGCGGCGGCTGCGGCTGCAAAACGGCATGGCCGTGCTCTTCGCGGCCATGGGCGCCATGGTGGCGCTGGTGGTGCTGGAGGCGGTGCTCCCCGCGGACAGGGCGACGCTGGTGAGCGACGCTTTCGAGGCGTTCAAGCTCATCGCCGTCACGGTCCTGGGCTATGTGTTCGGGGCCAACCAGACCAAGGGCGGCCCGGAGGAATGAGAGCGCCCCGGCCTGAACGGCCGGGGCGGATAAGGAAGTATTTTTGAAGCAGATATCCACCTTGACACGATCGTGTTTATGGGGCTTCTCGCTCTTGGGGACCTCTATCCGCTGCATCAGGGAGTTCACTATGGTCGGCGTGAGTTCTTTCAGTTCCGCGCATTGCCGCTAAGTATATCCAACTCTCGGATGCGCTTATGCCCATTCTCCTCCTGGGTACCATTCGTTGAAGATGTTATTGAAGGGCATCATCTCTGTGCCGCTCTCCCGGAGCGTGTCCACATTCTCCTGGATGGCGATGAATCGGACGCCCAGCGTGGGGTACTTTATCTCCAGGTACTCGCCCACCTCCAGATAGTTGCGGCCAAAGCGGGACAGGTCTTTGACGATCACGGTACTGACAGCGCCGTCCTCCGCCATCTGCTGCATCCGCAGAAAGTCGTGCCGTTCAAAGGTCATGCCGGAGATACCGTTATCCAGTCCACTTCCTCCGCCTCGGTGAGAAGCGGCGGCTCAAGGCTCCGCAACATCCGGGCCACGACGCTCTCCGGCACGCTGTCCCGCCGGGACAGGTTCCGCCGCCGGCGTTCCTCCCATCCTGCCTCCAGATACTCTATCCGAACCGCCGCGCCGTAGCGGTGGAAGAGGTCTGTCCACCGGCCCCGGTTGGCCGGAGACAGGTTGGTGGCGTTGAATACGAAGGGCTTTTTGGCACGCAGCAGCGTCCGGGCCTGCTCCTGCGCGGCCCGGACCACCGCGCCGCCTCCGTCGTCGGGGGCTGCACCCAGCTCCTTTCGCACTGCGTCCAGGGACACCATGGGCATGCCGCCGTACCGGGCGGCGATGTATGTGTCCTTGCCCGTGCCGGGCAGGCCGCTCACCATGACCACCGTGCCCCAGGCGGTATCGTAGACCTTCTGACCGGGTACCACAGCTCTGCCGGTCATATCCGCCCAGCGACTGGAGGCATCAGGATAGGGAAACGGCCCCCGCAGGCAGCCGGCCTCCTCCGCCAAGGCGCGGAACAGCGCCACGTCCTCCAGCCGCCTCGCCCGGTCGGGGCAGATCCGGCCCCGGATATCCGCCTCGGCCAGCACCGCCAGTTTCTCCAGCGTGAAAAGCTCCGTCAGCTCTCCCGCCGACGCCATCTGCCGCAGGGTCCGGGCCGGGTCGTCCCTCTCAAAGATATGCAGCGGCCGCATGTGCCAGCGGATGAGCAGACATACCACCTCCCGCAGGCGAAGAGCCTCCGGCGTACCGGCCAGGCCCAGCCCGGTCATCAGCCTTTCCCGGGCCATCTTCGCCCCCGCAGCGCTGTGGCCGGGGGCGGTCCACCGGCCGTCCTCCCACACGGTGCACCGGGCCTTGCCCAGATCGTGGAGAAGCCCTGCGGCCAGCAGCATCTGCTGGTCGTCTCCATCCAGCGCGAGGAACGACGGCTGCTCCGCCATGCTCGCTGTCACCAGCCGGGTATGGGCCAGCGCGTCCCCCTCTCCGTGCCAGACCGGGTCCTGCTGAACGCCCGCCAAGTCCGCCAGAAACGGCTCCAGGTTTTCAAGGGATATCATGGCTGTCACCGCCAAAAAGGGACTCCACCGGCACGGCCAGCCCGTTCGGCACGATGGGTCTGCTCTGCCAGTGGGATTCGGATAGCTGCACCGCCTGGTAGAAAGTGGGCCGAACGAATTTCATCCGGTCCGTGACCTGGCCGCCCTCCTCCACCTTGATGTAAAGCCCCTCCATGAGAGGCAAGGGATCCGTTTCCCGGACCTGCCGCTCCTCATCCAACCCCAGCCGGCGGCTGGTCCGGCGCAGAGCGTCCAAGTGGCTCTCGCCGCTGATGTAGTTGGACGGACCCAGAAGGGCAGTCAGCGTCGCCTTGTCCGTGAAAGCCCCTTCTGCCAGTACCGGCACAGATACTACCGGCAGTCCGGCCAACATGCCATGGCGAGTGGGGGTGTCTAAAAATATGCCCGTCTCCCGGTCCAGAATGTCGAACTCCAAAAAGTAATGGGGGAGCATATCGTAGAACACCGTGTGTTTGGCGTACAGCCACTCGCCGTACATGACATACCTGCTCCCCAGCACGACCCGGAGCGCCTCCCGATGGACGCTGGCCCACTGCTTGAAGAGGTTATAATGCCGCTCCCGCCAGCCGCCGGTGAGGTAGTGGCCACGGCTCTGGAGGAGCAGCTCGCCATGTTCGTCGAAGGATACGGCGGAGTTGGCTCCGTCGCACTTCTCCTCCACCACCAGATGCCGCCCGGCGATGACGTCGAAAGGGACCTGGCGCAGGTCCTCGTCTCCCGGCTGGAGCCGGGAGCCCTCCAGATGGGGCGTGCGAGGGTATTTGATAAGGTCCATGGCTATGCCTCCTCGCCTATGGCGGCCATAAGGATGAGATGGCCCGGCACGCCGCCGAAGTGAAGCCGGTCACACCCGGCGTTTCGGAAAAGCTCCGTCAGCACCTGCTTGGTGAGCAGGTGGATGTGCTCGGGGTTATCGTCCTCTTTGCTGGGTACTGTCACGGCCACATACCGCCGGGCGATGCGCACCGCCGCCGTCACGGCGGCCTGCACGTCCGGAATGTGCTCCAGCACCTCCAGCATGGTCACCACGTCCGCGCTCTTTTCCGGCAATGGGCAGGCGCAGACGTCTGCCCGCAGGGCCGTGAGCCGGTCCACGCCGCCCCGGCGGATGTCCTCTAAAAAATCCACCCGGTAGTCCAGCAGGTCCAGGCTGGTCACCGGCACGCCGGGAAAAGTGTCCAGAAAGGGGAATAAAAACACGCCCCGGCCGCTGCCTACGTCCAGCAGACTCTCCGGCTGCACGCCCCGGAGGAAGCCCAAAATCTGCTTCACCCGTGGCATATCCTCATGACCCCGTTTGAAGCGGTAGAGCTTCACGCCCCAGGCCCGCCCTAAATCCAGCAGGGCCGTGAGGTCCTCCTCTGTCAGCGCCGCCAGGGGCTTTTCCCCCAGGGGCGCGGGCAGCGGCAGCCCCTCGCGGACGGCATGGCCCCGCACCGCCGCTGCGGCCAGGCGCTCATACATCCCATCGTGTGTCATCATTCCTCTTCCTCCGCAGAGGGGTAGATGACATTCGTCACATGGGCGGGGGTCTCTCCCTGGTCCCAGCCATCCACGGTATAGCGCAGCAGCACCTTCACGTCCCCGCCGGTGAGGCAGCCGATCTCGATGGAGTACTCCTTCTCCCCGGTCTCGATGAACAGAGCCTCGTGCTCTGTCAGCTTCAGATGGTCCAGCAGCCCCGGCAGCCCCGGCAGATCAACGCCACAGTATTTCAGCGGGTCTTTCTTGTCTGCCTCCAGATCCCGGAAGCCCGGCGCGGGCCGCAGGACCCGGGCCCAGCGACGCTCGCTCATCCAGCCGAACTCCGACCCCTCGTATCGCACCTGCTCGTCCGTCTCCTGGATCCCCCAGATGGGGACGACCTGGTTAGGCTGGGCAAAGGTGATGGCCCCGTCTCTAGGCAGCGCCCGCAGGTTCACCACCACCGCCGACGCCCAGCCGCACCGGAACGAACTCACCGGTGCGCAGGAGACGTTCTTTCTGAGGTTGGGGAAGGGGTACTTGAAATAGTCCCCGCCCAGCCGGTACCGGCCCTCGGCCAGCCGCCAGCCCAGGCGGGAGAGCTGCTCCTCCGTGCCGTTCATGAGCACTTCGTATACCGGCCGCGCCTCCTCCTGTTTTTCGATAAGGCCACAGAAGCCGTCCAGGAGCTCATCGTATTTTTCGTCCGGCAGATGTTCGCCGCTGTCCACATCAAACAGATCATGCAGCGCCTTCTGCGCCTGGGCCACGCCCGCGGCGGCGGCCTTTTCCAGCCACTGGCGGGCCCTGGCCTCGTCTTTGGGGCAGCCTCTGCCGCTATAGAGCATCACGCCCACGTTGCTCATGGCGTCGGGGAAGCCCGCCTCGGCGGCCTTCAGAAACCAGGCGTATGCCTCCTTCATGTTGGGGATGAGTTTGTTCTGGCCCCAGGGCATGAGGGACGGCAACGCAAGGGCCTGATAGTTTTTATAGAGATACAGGTTGCCGATGGCGAACATCCCCGCGGCGCTGCCGGCGTCCGCCGCCCTTTTATAGGCGTTGAAGGCCTCGTCCAGCTTTCCGGCATTTTCAAAGGCCAGGCCCTTTTTAAGCAGAGCTCCCTCGTTTGTAAACAGCTTTTTAAACATCGGCTCTTCCCTCCGGCCGGTAGGTCATGGCGATATACTTGCTCTCCCATACCGGGTCCCGCTTATCGTACTTGTCCATCCGGCAGTCGTGCCACAGGTCCTCCGCCACCTGATCGATGACGTTTCGAAGCTCCAGCCTGTCCAGGTGCTTTTTGGAAGCATCATTCAGGCTTATCATCCTCTTCTCCGTCAAAGCGATAATAGCCTCTGGCGATGCGCTTGCCGCTGGCCGGCGACACCGCCGTGATCTCCGCCCGGCCCGGGGCCAGGTCCAGCCAGAGGATGTTCCCTTCCGTCCACTCCTTTGGCTGCAGCGTCTCCTCCGGCTTCAGGGTGGTGGTGCGGACGCTGCCGCCGTTGACGTACAGGATGTTCCTGCCCCGGTCCACCTCCACACAGCCGGCCGGACAGTTCATGGATATATGGGTATGCCCGGACAGAAACAGGATGTTCCGGTGGGCCTCAAGGATATCCTGCAATTGCCCGTCCCGGCTGAAGTAGGGCATGTCGTTGGGCCGGCGGCGCTGGGGATTATGGGCCAGCAGCGGCCCGTGACACAGCACCACGTGCCAGGCGGCCGCCGTGTCCGTGAGATGCCTGTCCAGCCAGGGGAGCTGCCCCTGCCTCTGAAAGGCCAGCCTCCGGCCCGGCTGGGCGGCGTTGAGGCCTATGATATCCATATCCCCCAGCCGTACGGCCCAGGCGCCGCTCGGGTCCCACTCTACGGCCAGGCCCAGCCGCTCCGCCCGGTCCAGCAGCCGCTCCTGCAGAGCGTAGTAGCCATCCCCGGTATCAGGCAGAAGGGGAAGATCATGGTTGCCGGCCACCGCCAGCATGGGCGTTTCCGGACGCAGGCGGTCCTCTATGAGCCGCCGCAAAAGCGCGAACTGCTCCGGTGTGCCGTCGTTGACCATATCCCCGGCGCACAGCACCCCGCCGCCCGTCCCGGCCATGGCCAGCGCCCGGCCCACCTGCCAAGGCTTACCGCTCAGGTGCAGGTCGGTGACGAAGCCCAGGCGGACAGCCCCCTCCATAGGCGGCGCGGGCCACCGGTCCGGCAGGGGGACGACAGCCTCCTCCGCCGCCATATCCGGCGTGACGGCCCGGATGAAGATGTGGGTGGCCTCCCGGGGCACCGCCCGGCCGCCGGTGAAGCGGAACACGCCCCGGCCCGCCGGGTCTATGGGTACAAAGGCGAAGGCCGTCCAGTCCGCCAGCGGGCCCGCGTCATCTGCCCACCAGAGGCCCGCCATAAGGCTGCCCGCGGCATGGACCGTATACAGCCCGTCGGCGCCGCCGGGGCGTTCCCATTGGACCTGCAGCCGGATCACACCCGCACCTCCCCTGTTCCATGGTTTCCTTTTATTCTAGTCTGCCTTGCCGGACAGTGTCAAGTACGCAATCAGCAGACACATTATAAAATAGAAAACTCTTTATTTCGGCGATTCTTTATGTTAGAATAAAGGATATTCAGCACGGTTTTGTCATTTTTTCTATAATGTGCATAGGAGGCGCTCGTTTTGTCTGAATTCGTCTACGCCGGGACAGGCCAGAACATCCCGAAATTCTGCTTTCCCTCCCTGTACGATTTTGTGCAGCGCACCCGGGAGGAGCTCCAGAAGCCCCTTTCCCTGCCGGAATACGCCATTGCGGGAGAGGCGGAGCCCGTGAAGAAGGTCTCCGACATCATCCACGATGAGCCTTATAAGCTTCGGGACACCGTCAACATCGCTTTGGAGCAGTTCAGCAATAACTTCCAGTCGGGCAGCCTGCGGCCGGTCCCTTACCGGGAATATCCCACGCTGTACCGGGCCGCGCAGTTCACCGTCCAGACGGAAAAAAAGTTTGCGGACCTGGATGTGCTCATCCAGATCTACCGGGCCAAGTCCAAGGGGGACCTGTACCAGGCACAGGCGATCAGCTACCTGAATAAGGCGTGGCTATTCATCTCCGAGCACCTCTTCATGCAGAGCAATACCGACATGCTGCGGGACGAGGAGATATGCTTTGTCCTGGGCCACGAGCTGGGCCACGCCCAGTGCCGCCATACGGTGATCCGCCTTCTGGCCGACAAGGACCTGGGGAGCAACGTGGAGTACTCCGCGGACCGGGCGGGCATGATCGTATGCGCCAAACGGGCGCTCGCGCTGCACCCGGAGATGGACACCCGTCAGGCGCTGGGCCGGGCGGTGCTGTACTGCGTGGCGGCGCTGGACAAGCTGGGTCTGGCCTACAAGGGCCATACGAACTGGAAGGATTATGACTACGACGCCCTGGAGCAGAAGCTCCAGACCTGGCTGGACGACCCGGGGAAGCTGCCGGCGGATTCGGCCACCCACCCCTGCGACGAGCGCCGGGCGCTGGCCCTTTACCACTTCAGCCAGTCGGAGATGCTCTGGCGTCTGCTGGACCTTACGCCGGAGGGCGGGCTGCTCACCGACAGCCAGCTGCGGCATTTCATGAACACACTGCTAAAAAAGTAGGGGGGCGGAAAAATGACTGATCTTATGACCATACTGGGCTCCCTGCAGGATCAGGGTGTGGACACGTCTGCCGAGATGCTGCTCCTGCGGCAGAGGGAAAAAGCCGGGGAGCAGCCGGTCCTGCTCGTCGCCGGCGACGAGCCCGGTCAGCCGCTGGACCTGCTGAGGGGGCTTGGCATTGCGCCGCTGTGTCCGGCGGGGCAGTTCCTGCCCTACCCTGTACAGTGCGTTTACGGAGATGCGCTGACTCTCACTGCCACGGACAGCCGCGGCGAGCGGCACCATTTCTACGATATCCCCTCCTTCCTGGCCCACGGCGGCGGGGACGTGAAAAAGCTCACCGTCACGTCGGACGCGCCCGTCCTTCGCAGGGCGGGCCTGCGCATCATCACCGTGACGGAAGACACGCTGGCAGACCTGGGCCGGCTGGCCGGCGACTGCTCCGGCGTGATCCTGACGCTGGACAGCTCCGCCGGAGCGCCGGAACCCGCTGTCGGCAGTCTGTGCCAGTGGCTGCGGGACGCCGCCGGCCTGGAAGGCAGCGTATGCCTGCTGCTCAATCACACGGAGACCGGCGCCGTCAACTGGATGCTGGAGTCCATGCTGGACGTGGAACCGGTGGAAACGGTGCCCTGCGACTATACGGCGGCGCCGGGCTCGGCAAAGCATCCCGCCGGGGCGCTGGCGGCGGCGATGGACGCGCTGCCCGGCGGCGACGCCGGCGCCTTTGGCGCGCAAGCCCAGTGTGCCGCGGCGGCCCTCGGGAAGCTGAAGGCCCGCCGCTCCCGGCTGGAGGAAGAGGCCGGTCAGAAGCGCAAGGACGCCAAGTGGTTTTATAACAGCGCGGATGTCTTCCGCGCCAAGATGCAGATAGCCTGCACGGCCATGACCATCAGCCTGAACGAGGAGCAGAAGGCGCTCCTCAACGCCAATGTCAACGGCCTGAAGGAGCGGCTGAAAGCGGAGCTGCCCGGCATGGCCGCAGAGCTGGTGGCGCAGAACGGGTCTCAGGCCAAGAGCGACGCGCTCAACCTGGCTGGGGATTATGTGGAAGCCCTGTGCAACAGCTATATGGAGTTCGCCACCCGCTATTTGGCCGACAGGCTCTTCCGCCCCCAGGCGGAGGCTGTGTTCCTGGAGGCGACGGAGGGCTACAGGACCCTTGTCCGTCAGGCGCCCATACCGGTGGCGCAGTGGACATCGGAACGGGACACGGAGATCCTCAAGACCATCCAGGTCGGCCACGTGGATCCCAAGGGCCCGCTGGCCGAGACCCTGGGCAACGTCTTCGTGCTGGCCTTCGGGCTGGCGCTGGATGAGTATCTGGGCGGCTTTGCCTTCACCCTGGGCCGGAAGCTGGAGCAGTTCATCTCCAGTCTGGCGATCAAGGCGATACCCACAAAGGCGCTGGTGAACCATTTTATCCGGGACCGGCTGATCCCAAAGCTGGACGATCTGATGCCGACGATGTACAAGGCCCTGGATGAGACCATCCTTCCCCAGGTCAGCAGCGACATCCGCGCCAGTTTCCAGGATATGATCGGGCGCAGCTGCGCCGTCTTGGAGGAACAGGGCGGCGCCCTTATCCAGCAGGCGGATGATCTGACCGGCCGGATGCAGGCGCTGGACGACATCAGTGCGCAGCTGGAAGCGTACACACTATAATGATCGGAAAGAGAGGAGACAACCATGGATCGCAATACAGGGGCAAACAGCCGCATGATGCTGGACGCGCGGGAGGAATTGGTCCGGGCCGCCGAGGGGCTGGCCTCCGCGGCCAATGACATGGGCGACGAGCTCAACGCCGCTGGTCTTCACCTCCTTATCCCCCGGCTCCGTCAGGGCCTGGTCCGTGTGGCCGTGATCGGCGCCACCAGCTCCGGCAAGAGCGCCCTTATCAACGCCATGCTCGGCCGTCTGGTGGTTCCGGAGAACCCCAACGTGTCCTCCCCCATCCCCGTGTGGATCGGGTACCGGGAAGGGGAGCCGGCGGTAAAGATCTATAAGTCCCCTGCCGACGCGCCGGATCAGATGCAGACAGAGGACTGTTCCATCGAAACGTTCCAGGTCCAATACTGCTATAATGCGGAGCATTTCCGGAAGCGTGACGAGGACCACTTCAGCGATATCCGCTACGGCGCGGTGTCGGTCTCGAGCGGCTGTCTGCAAAACGGTGCCGTATTCATCGACACGCTGGGCATCGCCGCCTCCGCCATAGACACCGCCAAGACCCACGGCGTGCTGGAGGAGGGCGTCGATCTGGTGCTGTTCGTGACGAAGAACAACTCCTTCACCAGCACAGAACGGGATTTCATCCAGGACTACCTACTGGGCGTCCGGCCAGAAAAGCACCAGGTCTATCATCCCGTGGCGCCCCGGAACATCCTGTTCGCGGTCAATCCTTTCGGCCTGGCCGCGCCCGACCGCACCGCTGTGGAGAGCAGCATCCGGGAGGTGCTGGCGCCATGTGGCCTCGGCGATAAAGACATGGCCGCTCTCCTGCGGGACAACGTGTTTTACATCAACGCTCTGAAGGGGCGCTACGCCGCCTGCGGCTCCTATCCTTATGCGGCGCTGGCCCCGGCCGGCTCCACCGAGCGGGACAAGAAGAGCCTGGCCCGGAAGCAGGCCGACGAGGAGGACATCCTCTCCTGCGACAGCAAAGAGCAGCTGTGGAACGCCTCCGGCGTGGGCGCGCTGCTGGATGGGCTGGCGTCCCATGTGCGCCGGCAGAGCTTTGGAGCGGACTCCGCCGTCGTCCGCCGGATACGGGAGCTGTCGTCCCTGGCCGGCCAGCTGCAGTTGGCCGCCTCCAACCGGCTCACCGCCGCCACGGCCGTCCAATCGGAGCTGAACGCCACGAAGTCCGTTCTCGCGGTCCAGGAGTCCTCTATCTCCCGGGAGAAGACGCAGATCAGCAAGGCGGTGCAGAACCTGCAAAACGAATACATAAGCGCCATGGCGAAGGTCTACAGCGACACGGCGGAGCAGATGGAAAAGGACTGCGTCGAGCGCGCCAGGAACTATCCCATGCCCCAGGATTTCGACGTCCACTGGAATCAGTTCCGCCATCTGGACGACCAGCGCAAGCAGCAGTACCTGGAGCTGTTCCTGCCCGGGCTCAAGGACGCCATCCAGGCCCGCTGCATCGAGGTGGTGCTGAGCAAGATGGACGTCAACGACCCCGGCCTGGCCCTGGAAAAGACCCGGGGGTTCATCCAGGACACGGGCAAGAGCCTGAACGCGTATGTGCAGGGGCTGAAGGACTGCGGCGCCAATGCCCTGGGCATCCCCCTGCCCACCCAGGAGTCCATCGAGGCGCTGAACGGACAGCTGAGAAAGGACCTGGAGGACGGCGTCTCCGGCGCCATCCGGCAGAGCATCGCCGACGCCGGCAGCCGCTTCCAGCAGAAGATGACCCGGTATATCCGCTCCATCCGATGGGGCATGCTGGGACTGTTCGATTTCCTGCCCCACGGCAAGGCGGCCTTCTGGGACCGGGTCCGGCAAAGGGTATTCGTCCCGCTGGCGGAACAACTGGCGGAGGAGGTGGCCGTCATCGCCAAAAACGCCGACGAGCCCCAGTCCGCTCTGGCCGTGCAGATCAGCGGCAGCTTCTCCGCCATGGAGGGCACGCTGCGCGATAACCTGACCAGCCTTCTGACGCTCGTCACGCTCCGTGTGACGGAGCTGGAAGGGCAGATCGCCCGCCAGGAGCGCAAAAACGACGGCGAGCTGGCCCGCTACGAGGCCCTGAAGGAGCGCTGCCAGGCATTGATCCAGGAGCTCAACGAGTGGAGCGACCGGTTCCTGAACATGGCCGGGTGAGGAAACGCATATGGACGAGTTTGATGATTTCTGGTCATCCGTGGGCCTGAAGGATGACGGCCTGCCGTCGGATGAGGAGGTCCTGGAGCAGGAGCGCGCCGACGCCCGGCGCGACCGGGAATGGATCCTGGAGCAGTTTGACCAATACAGGGCTCTGACTGATAAACTGGTCCAGATCGTCACGGACAGCCCCTTGGACGAGACACAGAAGATGGATCTTCTCTCCGCGCTGACAAAGGTGCGCTGCCGCCTTATGCAGGAGCCTGTGCGCCTGCTGGTGCTGGGCGCGTCCAGCGCCGGCAAGAGCACCCTCGTCAACGCCCTGACCGGGCGGATAGTCTCCCCCGAGGCGCAGCACAGCAGCACCCTCATCCCCGCCTGGATCCGCTCCGTGGACAAGGATCTGCACGGAGAGGTGGAATACAACATCATGAAGCGGGACATGACCACGCGATACATGGCCCGGCCCGCCTACCTGAAGATGTACTGCCATCCCCCGGAGGATAAGAACACCAACCCGGACGACTACGCGGTCATCGCGGATGTGGAGGGCGGCTTTCTGGCGGACAGCGGACTGATGCTCCTGGACACCCCCGGCGTGGACCAGACGGATGCCGACACTGATATGACGGTGCGGACGGCGGACCTGGGCGCGGAGATGGTACTGATGATCATCCGCAGCAACGTCTTTTCTCAGCAGGAGACGGCCCTATTCAAAAAGCTCTTCCCCGACGGGGAGCTGGACCTGGGCCTCGATATGCAAAGCGACGTGTTCTCCGTGTACAACGTGATGCCCGGCAACCCCGACCCACCCTCCAACGTGGTCGACAGCATCCGGGAGCTGACCGACGGGAAGCTGGACACGAACGAGCGGCTGTACTCCATCGACATGCTCCAGGAGCGGCAGCGGTTCGAGCCCTACCGCTATTACGACTGGGCCCCTCTGAATATCAGCAGCCCGGAAGAGATCCAGAAGCTGAAGGCGGACCAGCACCGGGAAAAGCACGGCTATACCGTGGGCGCCAGACAGAGGCCCTACGGGTATGACCTGCTGAAGGACACCCCGCCCGGCCCGGAGATGAAGCGGCTGACGGATGCCCTGCGCCGCCGGGCCTGGACGCTTTACGCCAAAAAGGAGCGGACATGCACGCCTGTTCTCAGTGCGCTCAGCGACATTCTTGGGCAGATCAAACAGGCGCTGACGAGCCAGCTCGACGAGATCAGACGGAACGCGGAAGAGGACGCCCGCAAGATAGACGGTACAGAGCTGATTTCCTACTCTCCCGAGTTTTCCGAACGGTTGGGCAAACTGAATGCCTTCGACCAGAAGTCCGAGGAGATATGCCAGCAGCAGCAAAAGCTTCTGGCGGATGTGGACAACGTCAAAAGCCGGCTGGGCGAGGCGGCGGACTACCTGAAGACCGCCGCCGGCACGAAGTTCGCCCCTGCCTCGGAGCTGTTCAAGAACGTCGACACGAGCATGTCCGCTCTGCGCAAGGACGCCCAGGGCATGGTCGACCGCCTCCGCCTCCGCGTCCGGTTTTTATCCCAGCACTGGCAGGGCAAGCTCACGGGAGAGTCGTTTCTGCTGGACGACAGCAAGGCCATTCGCCGCATCGATATACAGGACATCCTGGCCAATCTCGGGAATGACTACAACCACCTGGCGGGAAGAGTGAACGAGCTCATCGGAGGCGGTTCCATCCGCAAGCTCGAACCAGAAAAGGCCGCGAACAGGCTGATGAAAAAATACGACAGGGATGTCTCCAAGGACCTCACCAGCAATGTAGACATCGAGGAGGCCACACGGGGCATAGGCCGCCACCCCCTGCTCGCTGACGAAAGGGCGCCGGGAGAGGACGCTGTACCGGTGGTGATGGACGACGGCCCCGGGCGGCCCCTGGCCAGCCGTGCGGAAGCCAAGATCTTTAACAGGGCCCTGCTGGCCGCTATCAACGTCCAGACCAAGGGTGCGCTCAGCCAGCTGGAAACGAAGGACCTTATCGCCTTCACCGACGGCATACGCGCCTTTGCCGACACGGTCGAGCGCAGCGGCTATATCGCGGCCATACGCGATGCTCCGTTCAAGGAGACGCTGGACGAATACCGGGAAAAGCTCGAGGAAAAGGCCGTACAGGCTGCGGCGGAGGCGTACGACGCCATCGCCGAGCAGCTATTCCAGGAGCGGTCCGGCCCCCAGCAGACCAGCCTCTGCGATCTTGCCAAAGTGTTTGATGCCGTCGTCGAGCTTCTGGTGACCCTGGCGGAGGAAAACCCAGAGGAAGAGGCAGAAGCCCTTAGCAAGGCGTGATATACAGATCCACACGCTTTTTAAACATAAGACAATACCATCGGAGGGATCGTTATGGACTATGCGTACAACGCGATGAAACAGGCCCGGGGCGGGAACGCCCTGTCCGCGGACATGAGCCCGGAGGCCTTTTCCGCCGCCGTGGGCGCGGTCTGGGACCGGGTCATCACCGCCGTGGCGGAGCGCACCGCCGGGGACAGTGTCCTTGCCGGGGCATACCGGGGCGTGCTCAACCAGGCCAGGGCCTCCACCGTGGACTTTCAGTGGCTGGGTCAGCCAAAGGGCTACGTATCCGGAGAGAGCCGCCGACAGGTCCGGCCCATCAAATATGTGCTGCCCCTGCCGGCGGCGGCGCTGCTCGTCTGGGGCGTTTTCAGCGGCCAGGTGACCCGCCGGCCCGTCACCATCGCCCTCTCAGCGGTGACGCTAGCGCTGCTTCTGGCTGGCGTCTTTCTGGCCATATCGGACGATCTGAAGGCCGGCCCGACGGGCTCTGTCCACGTGGAGCAGCGCGTCAACGTCCCGGCGGCGTGGAGCAGCCTGGAGCGCATCGCCTCGGCGGCGGACAAATATGCCGCTGCGCTGTACGCCCACATCTCCCAGTATAACAGCGCCCCGGGCACCCCGGACGGGATGGCGCTGGCGAAGGCGCTGCTGGACTGGGACTGCCAGGAGGCTCAGGTCCCGGAGGACATCCGCACGGAGCTGCGGGTGTATCTGAACGGCCAGGGCATCGAGGCGATACAGTACGCCCCCGAGCGGAGCGAGCTGTTCCAGCTCATGCCCTCCAACGGCGAGCGCACGATCCGTCCCGCCCTGGTGCGGAAGGTCAGGGGCGCTGACGGCACGGAGCAGACGGTCCTGCTGGAGCGGGGCCTTGCCTGCGTGAGATCGGAAACGATAGGGACGGTTTGAGCTTATGAACAACACCAGATTTTACGGCATAGACATAGGCGACGGCGAGACCGCCGCCGCTTGGGTATCGGCGGACGCTGCTCTGCTCCCCCACGTCGTCACCCTGGGGAGCACGAAGAGCATGCTCTCCGTGGCGGGCAACCTGAACGGGAAGCCGGTGGTCGGGGATCAGGCGCTTCTCCAGCCCGGCGTGGCGGACATAAAGGCCCGCTTCAAGAGCCGTTTCCTCACGGACCCCGACGCGGGTCAGACAGTGTCCCTGTTCGCCCGGGGCCTGTACGAGCACGTAAAGGGCGATATGGCAGGCGCCTCGGAGGTCAGCGTGGCGCTGGGGGTGCCGGCGGGCTGGACAAAGGAGGAGCGCCAGCAGTACGCGGCGATCGTGGGGGCGGCGGGCTTCCCGAACCTGCACACGGCGGCGGAATCCCGCGCCGCCTTCCTCTACGCCCGGTATGACACGGATATCGGCCTCTCCCCGGAGGCTCTGCGCCAGCCGGCGCTGGTCATCGACATCGGCTCCTCCACCACCGACTTCGCCTATATCGTGGACGGCAAGGAGAGCGAGGTGGGCGTGTTCGGCAACGTCCGTCTGGGCGGCGGACTGCTGGACCGGCTCATCCTGGACGACGCCGTGGACGGCTCGCCCAAATGCGACCAGATCCGGGCGGTCTTCAGCCAGTACCCCTCCTGGCGGAGCCTGTGCGAGCTGGAGGCCCGAAAGCTCAAGGAAAAATACTTCTCCGACGAGGCCCAGTGGGCGGAGCGGCCCTGCGTGACCAAGGTCCCCATATACGCCGACGTGAACGCGGGACTGAGCCTTGCCATCTCCCTGAACAGGGCGCGGATGGAGCGGCTTTTGAAGGCGCCGATGACGGAGCTGGGGGACGTTTCGTTCCCTGAGAAGCTGCGGCAGGCCCTCGCCCTGGCGGCGGAGAACACCGCCACACACCCGCCCATGCTCCTCATCCTCACGGGCGGCGCCTCGCGGATGGCCTTTTTCCGGCAGGCCTGCCGGGACGCCTTCCCCCAGGCCAACGTGGTCTGCTGCAAGGAGCCGGAGTTCTCCATCGCCCGGGGTCTGGCCATCGCCGCCAGGATGGACTGGCAGCTGGCCGTCTTCCGGCAGGAGATAGAGGCCTTCTTTGCCGGAGGGGCCCTCCGCAAGGACATCGACGCCCATCTGCCCACGCTGCAGGAAAAGCTTACCCCCGTCCTGCAGCAGCGGATCATGACCCGCTGCGTCACCCCCGCGCTGCAGCAGGATTTCAAGACTTGGGAGCAGCTGGATACGCTTATACATGACAACATAAAGAAGGAATTCCAGGCCCAGAGCCGCACCACCGAGACCGACGCGATCATCGCCGACTGGATCGGCACAGAGCTGACCGGGACCCAGCAGCATCTGGACGAGATATGCGTCCGCAACGATATGGAGAAGGCGGATATGTCCATGTCCAGGATCGGTGTGAATGTAAAACTGGAGGGCCTCGCGGGCCGCCGCGCCCTGTTGCCGACACTGTTGATGAAGGCGGTCCTGTCTTGGCTTCATATCCATCTTCCTTTTGTTCCTCCCGTGGGTGCCGGCAGATGGATCCGGGTGGCTCTGCAAAATGAGCTGACGGACCCCGACAGCGATTTTGCCAAAGACCTGGCGGAGAGCATGGAGACGGAGCTGCGCGCTCAGATACAGAGCAACGTGGATAAGGTGGAGATGGTCATCTCCTGACAAAAGGGTGCCCCCGGCCCGCCATTGAACTGTACCGGGAAAAACAGACAACAGAAAAAGCCACCCCTTGGTGTAAGATAGAAAACACCAGGGGGTGAACTATACATGAAAGTAAAGCAGAAGGGGCAGGAAATGGAGCAGCTCCGGCGGGAGGGGAAAACATACCGGGAGATCGCCTCGGCAGTAGGTCTGCGAAAAGGGCAGGTAAAAGAATACTTTGAGCGAAGCCGACAGAAGGCACGCAGACGCGGCTATCTGCGCAGCAAGAAAGCAGGCGGCTTAAAGACCAACCAGGCACTGCGCAGCGAACGGAAGCGTCTGCGGAGGGAAGTGGATCTTTTTTGGGACGAAAATTTGGCCCCAGGCGAGACAAATTGGGGTCAAGCTTTTGCGGCCTTCCCCACTGTAAGGACGGGCCTGCCTTTATTTCCGCATGGTGGAGGCCCGCCAGATGGGGACAGTGCGGACATAGGTGCTGCGGAAGGGACGGCCGGGATTCTCGATCCGCTCCAGAAGGATGTCCGCGGCCAGCCGGCCGATCTCGGCGCCGGGTATCTGCACCGTGGTGAGGGACGGCTCCACCACGGCGGACTGGGGCGTGCCGTCGAATCCGGCTACCATGACCCGGTCGGGGATGGAGACGCCCATCTGCTTGAGCGCCATCATCAGGTGGATGGCGATGAAGTCGTTGGCGCACAGCAGCGCGTCCGGCAGCACCGGCATCCTGCGCAGCTTCTCCGGCGGCGCCGTGGAGATGCCGGACGGCCGGCAGCTTCTCATGTACACCGGCGTACACAACAGGCGCCGGGAGGACGGCCTGCTGGAGGAATACCAGACCCAGTGCATCGCCGTAGGCGACGGGGTGGACTATGAAAAGTATGAGGGCGATCCCGTCCTCATCGGCGCAGACATCCCCGAGGGAAACAGCCCTCTTGATTTCCGGGACCCCAAGCTCTGGCGGGAGCAGGACGGCACCTACCGGGCAGTGGTGGGCAACCGCACCGCCGACGGCAGCGGCGCCGTGCTGATGTATAAAAGCGACGATGGCTTCCACTGGCAGTTCGTCACCGTGGTGGACGCCTGCCGAAACGAGTACGGCCTGATGTGGGAGTGCCCCGACTTCTTCCCCCTGGACGGCAGGCAGGTACTGGTGGTCAGCCCCCAGGACATGCTGGCGCTGGGCCTGGAGTTTCACGCGGGCAACGGCAACATCGCCTTTCTGGGCTCCTGGGAGGACGGCCGGTTCACTCGGGAGAAGGTACAGTCCATCGACTACGGCATCGACTTCTACGCCGCCCAGACCATGGAGACCTATGACGGGCGGCGGGTCATGATCGCCTGGATGCAGAACTGGGCCACCTCCAACTGCCAGCCCCTGAACGCCCGTATCTTCGGGGAGATGACCCTGCCGAGAGAGCTCACCATCCGAAACGGCCGGCTCATCCAGAACCCAGTGCGGGAGCTGGAGCATTACCATGGCCACCGGGTGGCTTACAGCGACGTGCTCATCACCGGCGAGACGAATCTGCCGGGGGTCAGCGGCCGCATCCTGGATATGACCGTCACCGTCCGCCCGGTGGGGAACGCCTACCATGCGTTCCGGCTGAACGTGGCCAAGGACGGGGAGCACGTGACCTATATCCGCTATAAACCGGAGATGAATGTCGTTCGGGTGGACCGGAGCCGGTGCGGCATCCGCTACGACGTGGTCCATGTGCGGGAGTTCCAGGTGCGGCCCCGGAACGGCGAGATCAAGCTGCGGCTGGTGATGGACCGGCACAGTCTGGAGCTTTTCGTCAACGACGGGGAGCAGGCGGCGACCTTCATCATCTACACGCCGGAGACGGCGGACTCCATCAGCTTCCAGGCCGAGGGCGGCGCGGTGCTGGTGGACGTGGAAAAGTACGAGCTGGACCTCTGATAAATCAAATAAATCAAATCGCCGCCCACGGGCGGCGACATTGTTGCCAGGTCTCCCATCGCAAATCAGGGGCTTATGAGCAGCCTCCCCCTGGTCCAGCGGCTCCACGGTCAGGTGATCCGCATTTCTCCCACCAGCGCCGACTACATCCTGTCCCTGTGTGAGCTGATCGTGGGCGGCAAGGAGGGCTTGTCTCAGGAACGGACGAAAACGGCCCCGCGCCCCGCGCTCTCCCCGGAGAGCAAGCAGCCCAAGGCCCACTTGCGCTTTGACGAGGGACGGAAACCCTCTGCGCCCATGCTGGCCCACGACCCCAAGCGGCCTGTCGTCACCGCCGCCCATCGGAAGATCGCGGAGGTGGAGGACGACAATGTGGGCGTGGAGAGCGCCCATTCGGTCGAGTTCACCGCCGAGGATGGCGCTGTGCTGCTCCATCACCGTCAAGCGTATGCGCCAGGTGTCCCTCTGTACGACCATTCTACAAAGGGGGCTCTACCTTGTCCAATGTGTGGATCAAAAACTTCAAAGAACAGCAGAGCGGTAAAATGCCCCTCTGCTGTTACTTTGCCCTTTGCCATGCCAATGTGTGATAGGTTT
>CANQOA010000021.1 GCA_947625355.1 uncultured Oscillospiraceae bacterium
ATATCCATATCCTCCAGAGAGAAGTCAACCCTGATTTTCTTTGACTGGATTTCTCCCTTGGAAAGTTGAACAACCGTCTCCACATGATGCGTGCCGGGGAACATGTCCACGGCGGTGGCGTGCCGGGGCGTATAGCCGAGCGCGGCCAGCCGCTTCAGGTCCCGCGCCAGGGTGGCCGGGTCGCAGGAGACGTATACCAGCCGCTCCGGGCCCATGGAGACGATGGCGGACAGGACGGCCTCGTCCATGCCCTTGCGGGGCGGGTCGGTGATGATCACGTCCGGCCGCAGGCCCGCCTGGGCCAGCCGGGCGGCCACGTCGCCGGCGTCGCCGCAGATGTACTCGGCGTTGGCCACGCCGTTCGCGGCGGCGTTGCGCCGGGCGTTGGCCACGGCGTCGGCCACGATGTCGCTGCCGATGAGCCGCGCCGCGTCCCGGGCAACGGCCAGACCGATGGACCCCGCGCCGCAGTAAAGATCCAGCACGGTCTTCCCGGAGGGCTGGGCGTAATCCCCCGCGATGGTGTAGAGGCGCTGGGCCTGGGCGGTGTTCACCTGGAAAAAGGCCAGCGGCGACAGGGTCAGCCGGGCCCCGCACAGGGTCTCTTCCACGGTGTCGCGCCCCCAAAGCGTCCGGATCGGGCCGTTCAGGACCACGTTGCCCGGCTTGCCGTTGCGGCACTCCAGGACCCCGGTCAGGTCCGGGCAGGCGGCGCGCAGCGCGCTCACCGCTTCGGGGGGCACGGGCCTAGCCGATTCGATGCAGGCGGCGAAATGGGCGGAGGTCCTGCGCAGGAAGAGCCGGCGGACGGCCCCCTTGCCGGCGCGCTCGTCAAAGGCGGGGACGCCGGTCCTCTTCATCCAGTCCAGAAGCGCCCGGGCCGCGGCGTCGAAGGCCGGCGGCTGCAGCAGGCACCGGGGCGTCTCGACCACGTCGTGGCTCCTGGGCCGGTAAAAGCCGCATACCGGTCCGGGGGCGAAGTTATACACCGCCTTGTTGCGGTATCCCTCCCGGCTGGGGGCGGGCACGATCCGCTCCGCCCGCAGGTCCAGCCCGCCGATCCGCCGCAGGGCGTCGTTGACCCGGTCCAGCTTGGACCTGAGCTCCAGGGCGTAGTCCATGTGCAGCGCCGAGCAGCCGCCGCACCGGCCGAACACCGGGCAGCTGGGCTCCCGCCGCAGGGGGGAGGGGGCGAGAAGCTGCTCGCCCCTGCCCCAAACGGCCGTTTTCGTCACCTTCACGATCCGTACGCGCCAGACCTCTCCCGGCAGGGCATGGGCCACGAACACGGCCCGTCCTCCCAGCCGGCAGACCCCCTCGCCCTGGGAAGTGAAACCGTCGATCTGCGCCTCAAAAAGGGCGTTTTTTGTAAGTTCCTGCTCCATAGTCTCATTGTACCATGTCGCGCGGTTTCGCGCAAGCGAGAGCGCGACCGGTATCTCATTGGTACAACAGCGCGCAGCGTCTGTTGTATCACACCGCCCGGAAAAATGCTCGCTTTTCTTTGCCGCGGGCGTCTCCGGGCGCTTTTTCATGAAAATCGGGCGGGATCGGGCGGTTTTTATGGGATATGGCCCGGTTTTTTTCAAAAAAAGGTTGTATTTGAGGGAAAAACATGTTACAATACGTGTAATTTTTGTTACATTAATTACTGCGGGGTTACAAAATGAGCCAGATATTCCGTGCCATGCGAAGATCGTTGTGCGCCATCCTGATCGGGATGGTGCTGCTGGCGATGTGCCCGGCTGCCCTGGGGGCGGAGGGGCCCGCCGAGGCCCCGCCGGACGCGGTGGAGCCGGCCCAGGAGGAGACCTCCGCCCAGGAGGGACCGCCCGCGCCGCAGACCGAGGCGCCCGCGCCCGTGGAGACCCCCATGCCTGTGGAGACACCTGCGCCCGTGGAGACGCCCGCGCCCACTGCGGCGCCCGCGCCGACCGCGACGCCTGCGCCCATCGCGACGGCCATCCCGGCGGACACGCCGGCGGCGGCATCGGAGCCGGCGGCAAGGGGGGAGTACACCTCCGACGATCCGCTGTATGTGAAGCTCTTTGAGTCCCCCATGACCATCGCCAAGATCCCGGCCTCCTTCCAGGAGGTGACCCCCCGGCGGCTGCGGGTGGGCGAGAGCCTTCGCAAGGGCATCGATGTGTCCGTGTATCAGGGCGTCATCGACTGGGGCCGGGTGGCTGCCGACGAGATCGAGTTCGCCATCATCCGGGTGGCTGGCCGGGGAAGCCTGACGGGGGAGTTCTATACCGACTCCCGCTACCAGCAGAACCTGTCCGGCGCCAAGGCCGCGGGCCTGCAGGTGGGCGCGTATTTCTTCTCCCAGGCCATCACCGTGGAGGAGGCCCGGGAAGAGGCGCAGGAGCTGCTGCGGCTGGTGAAGGGATACAAGATCGATCTACCTCTGGTGTTCGACTATGAATATGTGAACAGCAAGAACGCCCGGCTGTACAGAGGCTTGCTCACCCCTCAGGAGGCCACGGATATCTGCAACGCCTTCTGCCAGGAGATCGAGGCGGCCGGGTATGAGAGCATGGTCTATTCCAACCCGACCATGCTGGCGAAGGACCTGTGCCGGGAGCAGCTGGGCCGGATGTGGCTGGCCCACTGGACCCCCTCCACGGACCATGCCAGCGCGTATGAGTTCTGGCAGTTCGGCATCGGCCCGGTGGACGGGATCGCCGACGAGGTGGACTTGGACTACTGGTTCGATCCCAGCGGCGCCGGCGCGCCGCCGACCGCCGGACCTACGGAGGGCGCCGAGCCCACCGCCATGCCCGCGCCTACGCCGAGCGCTACGCCGACGCCCACCGCGACGCCCACGCCCACGCCTGCGGAAAAGGAGCCGTTCACGGACGTGAAGAGCGGGAGCTGGTATTATAACGACGTGATCGCGGCCTATGAGCGGGGCATCGTGACCGGCGTCGGGGACGCGTGCTTCGCGCCGGAGTCCACGGCGACCCGCGGCCAGACGGTGACCATGCTGTACCGCCTGGCGGGCAAGCCCGAGGCGGCGTCCGCCACCGCGTTCACGGATCTGACGGAGGAGTACTACCGGGATGCCGTCAACTGGGCGGCCGAGGCGGGAGTGGTCAACGGCGTCGGGGACGGACAGTTCGACCCCAACGGCCGCATCGCCCGGGAGCAGCTGGCGGCCATGCTGTACCGCCTGGCGGACAGCCCCGCGGTGAGCGGGTCGCTGGACGGGTTCTCGGATAAGGCGAGCGTATCGGCGTATGCCAGCGACGCGATGATCTGGGCGCTGAAGGTGGGAGTGCTCACCGGGGACGCGGAGGGGACCCTCCGGCCCGGCGCCACCGCCACACGGGCGGAGGTATGCGCGATGCTGATGCGCTTTGACAGACTTGCGTGACATACGGAAGGGGGACGTTCGCGTCCCCCTTGCACGCGGAGAATGAGATCGGGAAAGGCCGTGACGAGCGGCCAGTGAGGTGACTGGTGTGAAACAGAACGGATTGGGCACAGGGATCATGTATGTGCTGCTGATATTGCTGCTGATCGGACTGGGCTTTTTGCTGTTTTTCAATTTTGAGGCCAACCGGGAGCAGCAGCAGGCCATCGAGGACGCCCTCGCGGCGGAATCGGTCACGCCCACGCCGCCGCCCACCGAGACGCCGGTCTCTACGGCGGAGCCGACGCGCAGCGCCCAGACCGTGACGCTGGCCTTCGCCGGCGATGTGGTGGGCCAGGCCGGCCTGACCACCGCCGCCCAGGGCGAGGGCGAGAGCTATGACTTCGGCGTGGAGCTGGCGGGCGTGCAGCCCTCCCTGTCGGAGGCGGACCTGGCGGCGTGCACCCTGGTGAGCACGCTGACGAATGACGGCGGATATGACGCCTACCGGATGCCCGGCGCCATGGCGGCGGGGCTGAAGAGCGCGGGGTTCGACCTGGTGAACGCGGCCACGGACCACCTGCTGGACCGGGGCCTGACGGGCCTGGTGGACACGGTGGATCTGCTGCAGCGGTCCGGACTGGGCGTGACGGGGGCCTACAGCTCCAGCTCAGGACGGCACCTGCCGATGGTGGAGGTGGGCGGCGTCAAGGTGGCCTTCCTCAGCTATACATACGGCACCGCCGGCACCGGCGCACAGCCCGTGTCCGTGGCGGACAACAGCTGGTGCATCGACCTGCTGACCACAGACTACATGACCGGCAAGGAGACGGTGGATTACGCCAAGATCGACTGGGACATCGCCGCCGTCCGGGACGCGGGGGCGGACGTGGTGGTCTGCTTCCTGTATTGGTGGGACAGCGCCCAGTATTACACGGAGCCCCGCGCCCAGCAGACCGAGGTGGCGGACAGCCTGTGCGAGCGAGGCGTGGACATCGTCGTGGGCGGCGGCGTGAAGGTCCCGCAGCCCATCGAGGTCCGCACGGTGGACCGGGGCGACCGGAAGGCCAACTGCGTGGTGTGCTACAGCCTGTCCAACCTGATGAGCTGCTTCAACGACGCCAACACCAACATCTCGGCGGTGGTGGATGTCACCATCAGCAAGGATACGGATACCGGCGAGGTCTGGATCAGCGGCGTGGAGGGCCGGCCCCTGTTCATGCTGGACACCGACGACTATGACGACGCCGGGAGCGCCGCCGGCCGGTATATGGTCCTGGACAGCCGCCAGACCGTCTCGGCCTTCGATCAGGGCCTGAGCGGGTATTCCCAGCAGGTCTATGACGCGGTGAAAGCGGGCATGGACGAGGTGGCCGCCGTTATGGGCGAGGAGTTCTTCGCCGAGGGCGGCAAGACGCTGTCCTTCCCCTACTGAAAGAGCGCCAGCGCGGCGATATAAGTGAACACGGCGGAGATTGCTCCGCACAGCGCCCGGCCCGCAAGGTGCCGGGCGCAGCTTATGTCGGTGTCCGCCAGGACCCCCAGGGTCTGGCAGTGGACGGAGAGCCCTCCCCAGCCCAGCATCAGCGCGCAGGCCGCCAGCGCGGCGGGCTCCGGGACCAGACCGGCCAGCGCCGCCGTGCCGCCGCCCAGCTCGAAAAAGCCGGCGATGAGCGCTTTTTTAAGCGGCGGCAGCGCGAGCCATGGACCCGCCATGCCCAGCAGCGCGCTGAACATCACCACATAGCCGCAAACGCTCATCACCCCTGTCACCGCCTTTCCCATGGCGGCGGGCAGCGCCTGGGCGAAGGGCATGGGTTCCGCTGGAGGTGCCGCCGCGCCTCCGCCGCCGTCCTTCCGGCGGAACAGCAGCCCCACCGCCGCCGCGCCCAGCAGGTGGGTCACATAGAGCAGCGCCCCGGCCAGGGGACTGTGAAAGACGCCGCCCACGGTCCCCAGGATGAAGGCGGGGCCGGAGTTGTTGCAAAAGGCGAGCAGCCTCTCCGCCTCCTCCCGGCTCACCTGGCCGCTCCGGCGCAGGTCCGCCACCGCGGCGGCTCCCAGCGGATAGCCGCCGGTGACGCCCAGGAAAAACGCCTGGGCCCCGGCGGGGGATACGGCGAACAGCCGCTCCATGGCGCCGCCGAAGAGCCCGCCCAGCAGCGCGGGCAGGCCCAGCGCGGATAAGAGGTTCGACAGCACGAAAAAGGGCAGCAGGGAGGGGACAAGGCTCCGCGCGCAGACCGCGAGGCCCTGCCGGGCCCCCTCCGCCGCGTCGCCGGAGGCGCAGACCAGCGCCGCGAACAGCGCCAGGATCATCAGTGTGGGCAGTTGCTTTTTCATGGGGACAGTCTATTCGCGGCGCGGGCGGAAATAGAATCGGACGGCTTATATCCGGGGCCGGGCGCGCATAAGATGCCTGGGGTGATAACATGAAAAAAACGTCCGTCACGCGAAGGGCGCTCGCCGGGCTGGATATCCCGGCCGAGGCGCTGACCGCCGCGCCCCGGATCACCGTCTCCGGCGGGGACCGGGTGCTGGTGGAGGGGCATAGGGGCCTCCTGGAATACGCCCCGGAGCGGATCGCCGCCGCGGGGGCCAACTGCCGCATCCTGATCAAGGGGGAGCGGCTGGTCCTGGTGGCCATGGACCGGCACGAGCTGGTGGTGTCCGGACGGCTGTGGGCGGTGGAGCTGGAATGAACGGGGCGCGGTATCTCACCGGGTGGGCGCTGGTGCGCGTGGCCGGGGCGGAGCCGGAGCGGTTTTTACAGGCGCTGGCGGAGCGGGGGATCGTGTTCTGGGACGCGTCCGCGCCGGCGGATTATACCTTGACGGTGAAGGTGCCGGACCGGGCGGCGCGGCATATGGCGCCCCTGGCGGCGGGCCTGGGCTGCGAGACGGCGGTGGTGGGCCGCCATGGGCTGCCGGCGCTGGCGCGGCGGCTGGCCCGGCGGCCGGGGCTGTGGGCGGCGCTGCTGGGCGTGCTGGCGGTGCTCTATGTGGGCAGCGCCTTCGTCTGGGACATCACCCTGGAGGGCAACGACACCATCCCCGACCGGGTGATCCTCCAAGCGCTGCGGACCTGCGGCGTGGACATCGGCGCCTATTGGCCGGCCTTCTCCCAGGACGCCATCCGAAACGGCGTGATCCTGCGGGTGCCGGGCATCCGGTGGATGACGGTCACCGTCCGGGGCGGCCACGCCCGGGTCATCATCCGCCAGGCGCGGGAGCACCTGCCGCCGGTGGATGAGAGCGAGTATGTGCACATCGTGGCGGAAAAGGCCGGGCTGGTGGAGCAGGTCTCGGCCCTGCGGGGCACGGCGGAGGTGGAGGCGCGCATGGCGGTGCTGCCGGGAGAGGTGCTCATCGGCGGCTATTCCACCGGCCGGGGCGGCGTCCAGGGGCCGGTGCGGGCCATGGGGGGCGTGACGGCCCGGACCTGGTATGAGCTGACTGCCCAGGCGCCCCTGGAGGACTGTGAAAAGGTCCCCGCGGAACGGGGATATAGCCGCTGGGCGCTGATCATCGGAAAAACCCGGCTGAATTTTTACAAAGACAGTAGTATTTGCCCCGCAGGATGTGATAAAATCATAGAGAGCCATACCTTTGGGCTGCCGGGGCTGTTCACCCTGCCGTTCCGGCTGGAGCGGACCGTGTTCGCCCCCTATGAGACCGAGACGGTACAGGCTATGGCGCGGCGGGAGCAGCTGGAGGAGCAGCTGATGGCGTCGCTGCTGTCCCAGATCGGCCCGGAGGGCGAGGTGCTGGCCAGCACCTTTTCCGCCGCCCGGTCCGGGGAGACGATCCGCGTCACCCTGCGGGCCGAGTGCCGGGAGCAGATCGGCGCGGAGAGACCGCTCACCGAGGCGGAGCTGGCGGAGATCGACAGGAAAATACCAAAGACAGAGGATAGATGACCAATGATAGAAAAGGTAATGCAGATCGACCGCATGGAGAACGTGATCAGCGTGTTCGGCTCCTTTGACCAGAATCTGCGCATCATCGAGACGGAGCTGGGGGTGTCCATCACCAACCGGGACGACCAGCTGAAGATCGCCGGCGAGGCGGAGAACGTCATGCACGCGGAGAAGGCCATCGAGGGGCTGCTGTCCCTGGCCGGCCGCGGCGAGCCCATCGACGGGCAGAACGTGCGCTACATCATCAAAATGGTCCTGGCCGGCCAGGAGGACAAGATCGGCGATCTGGCCCGGGGCGTCATCTGCGTCACCGCCAAGGGCCGTCCGGTGAAGCCCAAGACCATCGGCCAAAAGACCTATGTGGACGCCATCAAAAACAACACCGTCACCCTGGGCATCGGCCCCGCCGGCACCGGCAAGACCTATCTCGCCGTGGCATGCGCGGTGGCGGCCTTCCGGGAAAAGCGGGTCAACCGCATCGTGCTGACCCGGCCGGCGGTGGAGGCCGGCGAGCGGCTGGGCTTTCTGCCCGGCGACCTGCAGAGCAAGGTGGACCCGTATCTGCGGCCGCTGTATGACGCCCTCTTTGAGATGCTGGGGGCGGAGACATACAACAAATACCTGGAGCGGGGGGACATCGAGGTGGCGCCCCTGGCCTACATGCGCGGCCGGACCCTGGACGACAGCTTCATCATCCTGGACGAGGCCCAGAACACCAGCCGGGAGCAGATGAAGATGTTCCTGACCCGCCTGGGCTTCGGCTCCACGGCGGTGATCACCGGCGACGTGACCCAGATCGACCTGCCGCCGGACAAGGTCTCGGGGCTCAAGGAGGCCATGCGGGTGCTGGACGATGTGGAGGGGATCGCCATCTGCAAGCTCACGGGGGCGGACGTGGTGCGCCATGTGATCGTGCAGCGCATCATCGAGGCCTATGAGCGCCACGCCAAGGACGAGCCCCCTGTCAAGACCTACCGGCCCAAGAGCGGCCGGCCCGGACCGGGAGGACGCCGCTGATGGAGAAGCTGAAGCTGAGCCTCCGGTGCGAGAACGGACAGAAATGCCCGCCGGAGCTGCGCAGACGGATCAAGGCCTCGGCGCTGGCGGTGCTGGCGGCGGAGGAAGTGGAGGGGCCCTGCGAGCTGAGCGTGCTGCTCACCGACGACGGAGGCATCCACGCCATCAACCGCGAGTTCCGCGACGTGGACAGGCCCACGGACGTGCTCAGCTTCCCCATGGGGGACACGGACCCTGCCACGGGCCGGTATCTGCTGGGGGACATGGTGCTGAACGTGGACCGGGCCCGGACCCAGGGGGAAGAGCTGGGCCATGGGGCGGACCATGAGATCAGCTACCTGACCGTCCACAGCGTGCTGCACCTTTTAGGCTACGACCACGTGGACGAGGGACCGATGAAACGAGAGATGCGCGCCCGGGAGAAGGCCATCATGGCCGTTCTGGAGCCGGACGCCCGGACGGAGGAGATATGAACATCACAAAAACGGCCATGATCACCATCTGCGGGCGGCCCAACGTGGGCAAGTCCACGCTGACCAACGCCCTGGTGGGGGAGAAGATCGCCATCGTGTCCCCCAAGCCCCAGACCACCCGCACCCGCATCCTGGCGGTGGCCAGCCGGGGCGGGACCCAGTTCGTGTTCGCCGACACCCCCGGCTTCCACCGGGCCAGGACGAAGCTGGGCGACTATATGGACAATGTGGTCCGCCAGAGCGTGGCGGACGTGGACGCGGTGGTGCTGATGGCGGAGCCGGCGGCGACGGTGGGGGAGACCGAGAAAAAGCTCATCGACCGCATCCGGGAGACAGGCGTGCCCGCCGTGCTGGCCATCAACAAGGCGGATACGGTGGAGGACAAGCGTGCCCTCCTGCCGGTGATCGCCGCCTACAGCCAGGCGTATGACTTTGCGGCCATCGTGCCCATCAGCGCCAAGACCGGCGACGGGGTACAGGAGTTGCTGGAGGAGCTGGATAAGTTCGCCCAGCCCGGCCCGGCGCTGTTCCCCGACGACGTGATCAGCGACCAGCCGGAGAAGCAGATCTGCGCCGAGATCGTCCGGGAGAAGCTGCTCTTGTGCCTGGATCAGGAGATCCCCCACGGCACCGCCGTGGTGGTGACCCGGTTCGCCGAGCGGGACGACGGCAGCGACATCATCGACCTGGACGTGACCATCTACTGCGAAAAGCAGTCCCACAAGGGCATCATCATCGGCAAAAAGGGCGCCATGCTCAAGCATATCGGCGAGCTGGCCCGCCATGACATCGAGCAGTTCATGGGCGCCAAGGTGTTTTTGCAGACCTGGGTGAAGGTGAAGGAGAACTGGCGGGATTCCGACGCGCTGCTGCGGAATTTCGGCTTCACGGAAGAGTGAAAAAAGAGAGCCTCGGATTTCTCCGAAGCTCTCTTTTGGAATGGGTCCGCGGTCAGGGGGCGGCCTGGGTGACGGTCAGCGCCGCATCCTCGAAGAACTCCGCGACGCTCTCGGCGGAGTCCGTGGAGAGGTCGCTGTTGACCAGAAACATGCCGGTGGCGTGCATGGTCCCGTCCTCGCCCGCGCAGAAGATCACGGCCGCAGGCACGGCGTCCTCATAGGCGTAGAGGTAGATCACGTCCTGGGCGTCGGCGGCGGCAAAGGTCTTTTCGGCGGTGCAGATGGAGGCGGCGGCCAGATCGGTGACGCCGCTTCGGGCGTTCACCTGGGTGATGAGGGAGGCCATGGCCTTGTGCAGAACGGCCTTTTGCAGCGCGTCGGAGGCGCCGTCGAACGCGCCCGGCGGCGCGATGGCGGCCAGATACTGGTCAAACCCGGACAGCACGTACACCGCCGTGGGCGAGGTGTGATCGCCGGCGGCGATATCGTCCAGCACGTCGCTGATATCGTCGCTGGCGGAGTGCATCTGGACGTACGCCTCCGAGCCGATCATCTCCGTCATGAGCTCGACGACGGCGAGACCCTCGTCATACAAAGAGGACCCTTCATCGGCCGCGTACGCGGCGGCGGAAAAGGACAGGAGCACCGCGGCGCACAAGAGGGCGGCGGCGCAGCGAAGAGACTTTTTCATGGTGGACCTCCCGCATAAGATAGGATAGTCACAATATACCATGTCATGCGGTTTTCCTGCAAGCGTTTCCTTGAAGGGCGGCCGGAGGCATGGTATAATAGCGATGAAATCGCTATTATACATCGAGATACCAGCATTATAGTATGATCGTCGAGACGGCGATTGACAATATCAGCCAATGCCGCCGCGCGGAATCAAACGCCCCGGACGTGGCAAACTAACGCGGGGTGAGTTTTATGAAACAGGACATGCTTTGGCAGTTGTTTTTGGATACGGGCGATCCGATGTGCTGGGTCCTGTACCGGCGCAGCGGGTCGCGGTGACGGGGAGCGTTACATAGAATGTTCGAGACGGTGCGGGGCCTGGTGCTCCGCCAGGTGCGCTATAAAGAGGCGGACCGGATCATGACCCTGCTGACGGGGCCGGAGGGCAAGCTCACCGTGAAGGCCCGGGGCGCGCTGCGCAAGGGCAGCCGCATGGGCGCGGCCAGCCAGGACCTGTGCTATTCCGAGTTCACCCTTTTCGGCAACCGGGGCAAGTGGACGGCGGACGAGGGCTCCACCCTGGAGCAGTTTTTGGGCCTGCGGGAGGATATCTCCCAGCTGGCGCTGGGGGCCTATTTCGCCGAGCTGCTGGACACGGTGTGCCCCGAGGAGCAGCCGGCGGGCCCGGCGCTGCAGCTGGCGCTGAACGCGCTGTACGCCCTCAGCCGGGGCATCTATACCCCCGCCCATGTGAAGGCGGTGTTCGAGCTGCGGCTGATGTGCCTGGAGGGCTTCCAGCCGGAGGTGGCCGCCTGCGGCGTCTGCGGCCGGACCGAGCCGGACGGACCCATGTTCTCCCCGGCGTCGGGCATGGTCCACTGCGCCGGATGCGCGCCGGGCGCGGAGGGCGCCTCCGTGGCGCTGGACCGGGAGTCCCTGGCCGCCATGCGGCACATCGTGGCCGCCCCGGCGAAAAAGGAGTTCTCCTTCGCCCTGCAGGACGCCTCATTGGAGCGGCTGGGCCGGGCGGCGGAGCTTTTCGTGCGGTATCAGCTGGACAAGGGCTTTTCCTCTCTGGACTATTGGAAAAGCGTGAAGTAACGGAGTTTGGATATGAGCTTATACGAAAAATCATTGCAGACCATCGAGCTGCCGGCGGTGTTGGAGCTGCTGGCGGGCAAGGCCGTCTCCGACGGGGCCAAAGCCTTGGCGCGGGCTCTGCGCCCGGCGGGGGAGATGGGCATGGTGCGGGAGCGGCAGAGCGAGACCACCTGCGCCAAGACCATGATGGAGACAAAGGGCAGCCCCTCCTTCTCGGGGCTGAAGGACGTGCGTCCGGCCCTGGCGCGGGCGGATATGGGCGGCATGCTGAACACCCGGGAGCTGCTGGACATCGCGGGGGTGCTGTTCTGCACCCGGGCGGTGGCGTCCTACGCCGCCGGACGGGGGGACAACGGCTGTTTGAAGCGGTTTTTCACTGCCCTGAGCCCCAACCGGTTTTTGGAGGAAAAGATCACCACCTCCATCACCGGCGAGGAGGAGATCGCCGACGGGGCCAGCCCGGAGCTGGCGGACATCCGCCGGAAGATGCGGGCCGCCTCGGCCCGGGCCCGGGACGCCCTGCAGAAGATCATCACCGCCCCCAGCTACGCCAAGGTGCTCCAGGAGCCCATCATCACCCAGCGGGGCGGCCGGTTCGTGGTGCCCGTGCGGGCAGAGAAGCGGGGCGACCTGCCCGGCCTGGTCCACGATGTCAGCTCCAGCGGGGCGACGCTGTTCGTGGAGCCCATGGGCGTGGTGAAGGCCAACAACGAGCTCCGGGAGCTGGGAGGCAAGGAAAAGGCGGAGATCGAGCGCATCCTCATGGAGCTGAGCGCCGAGTGCGCCGCTGCCCGCAGCGGCATCGACAGCAGCTACAGCGTGCTGACCCAGCTGGACCTGATCTTCGCCAAGGCGGAGCTGAGCTACGATCTCAACTGCGGCGAGCCCATCCTGACGGAGGACCGGCTCATCTTGAAAAAGGCCCGGCATCCGCTGCTGCCCAAGGGCACGGCGGTGCCCATCGACGTGACCCTAGGGGGCGACTATGACGCCATCGTCATCACCGGCCCCAACACCGGCGGCAAGACCGTCACCCTCAAGACACTGGGGCTCATGTGCGCCATGGCCGGGTGCGGGCTGCACATCCCCGCCGGGGACGGCAGCGCCGTGCCGGTGCTGAAAAACATCCTGGCGGACATCGGCGACGAGCAGTCCATCGAGCAGTCTCTGTCCACCTTCTCCAGCCACATGGTGAACATCGTGGCGATCCTGCAGGAGTGCGGGCCCGGCAGCATGGTGCTGCTGGACGAGGTGGGCGCGGGCACCGACCCCACCGAGGGCGCGGCTTTGGCCATCTCCATATTGGAGTATGCCCGCCAGGCGGGGGCGCTGCTGGCCGCCACCACCCACTACGCGGAGCTGAAGGTCTATGCCACCAACACCCAGGGGGTGGTCAACGCCTCCTGTGAGTTCGATGTGCAGACTTTGCGGCCTACTTATCGGCTGCTGGTGGGCATCCCCGGCAAGTCCAACGCCTTCGCCATCAGCCGGCGGCTGGGCCTGCCGGAGAGCATCATCGAGGACGCCGGCCGGCGCATCGACGCGGGCAGCTCGGATTTCGAGCGGACCATCGAGCGGCTGGAGGCCCAGCGGGCGGCCATGGAAAAGCAGACCGAGGAGCGGGAAAAGGCCAACCGCGCCGCTCTGGAGGATGCGGCGAAGGCCGAGCGGCTGCGCCGGGAGCTGGAGGTGCGCCTGGAGAAGGCGGAGCAGAAGGCCCGCCGGGACGCGGAGCGCATCATCAAGGAGGCCCGGGCCGCCGCCGACGAGGCATACCGCCAGATCGACCGGGAGCGGGCCATGGGCCTGGAGGAGCTGGACCACCAGAAGATCAACGAGGCCCGGGCGGAGCTGCGCCGCAGGCTGAACCTGGCGGAGGAGTCCGTCCGCAGCCGGGAGGAGATCCGCCCTGTCCAGCAGCGCAAGGCCCCCAGCCGGCCCATCCAGGCCGGGGACACGGTGGCGCTGGTTTCCACCGGCTCCCGGGCGGAGGTCATCGCCGTCAATCCCAACGGCACCCTGAGCCTGCAGGCGGGCATCATGAAGCTGACGGTGAAGCCGGAGGACGTGGACCTGGTGGAGCAGCCGGGGAAGAAAAAGCCCTCGGTCGCCGCGGCGGCCGGAGCGGCGCTGCGCACCGCCTCCGTTTCCAGGGAGCTGGATATCCGGGGCATGATGGCCGACGAGGCGGAGCTGGCCGTGGAGCGGTATTTGGACGCCGCGTCCGCCGCTCGGCTACAGACCGTCACGATCATCCACGGAAAGGGGACAGGCGCCCTCCGCAGTTCCGTCCAGCAGCTGCTCAAACGCAGCCGTCTGGTGAAGGACTTCCGGCTGGGCCGATATGGCGAAGGAGAGACGGGCGTAACTGTTGTTGAACTGAGATAAATTATTTTTTACCTTTTTATTGCCAACTGTGCATTCCTCCAAAGTATGAAAACATGGCTTTAAAACATTTGCGAAACTGCGAATAATTTGTTAAAGTATAGTAAACTTCTGTGAGTAAAGGATCGGTGTTCTTCCATGATCAATCGTGAAGTTACCATCAACAACCAGGTCGGCCTGCATGCCCGGCCCGCCACCTTCTTCATCCAGAAGGCCAACGAGTTCAAGAGCGTCATCTGGATCGAAAAAGAGGATCGCCGCGTGAACGCAAAGAGCCTGCTTGGCGTACTGAGCCTGGGCATCGTCAAGGGCACTACCGTCAACATCATCGCCGACGGCGCGGATGAGGCGGAAGCGGTGGAGACGCTGACCGATCTCATCGACAAGGAATTTGCTGAATAATCTGCATTAGCAAGGAAAAGGGTGTGTTTGCCGACACACCCTTTCTTGCTGTTTGGGGATCGCTATGGATAAGATCGCTGCCCTGCGGGAAAAAGCCAATAAGCTGCCGCTGCTCCCCGGCGTCTACATCATGCAGGACGCCGCCGGGGAGGTCATCTATGTGGGCAAGGCCAAGGCCCTGAAAAACCGGGTCACCAGCTATTTCCGGGGCGAGCACCTGCCCAAGGTGGCGGCCATGGTCAGCCATGTGGACGACTTTTCCGTCATCGTGGCGGCCTCGGAATTCGAGGCGCTGATGCTAGAAAACAGCCTCATCAAGCGGCACAAGCCCCACTACAACATCCTCCTGCGGGACGACAAGACCTATCCCTGGCTGCGGCTGGACGAGCGGGAGGAGTATCCCACCTTCTCCATCGTGGGCCGCACGGCCCAGGACGGGGCCCGGTATTTTGGCCCCTACGGGGGGCGCAACGTGATGCACGGCATCATCGACGCGCTGGCCAAGGCCCTACGGCTGCCGGCCTGCGGGCGGAAATTCCCACGAGACATCGGCAAGGACCGGCCCTGCCTCAACTTTCACATGGGCGTATGCGACGGCTGGTGCCGGGGCGAGCCGGACGGGGAGGAATACCGCCGGCGGATGGCCCAGGCGGTGCAGCTGCTCTCCGGCGGGGCGAAGGAGCTGATGGCCCAGCTGGAGCGAGAGATGCTGGCCGCGTCCGAGGAGCTGCGCTTCGAGAAGGCGGCGGAGCTGCGGGACCGGCTGGCCGCCGTGAAGGAGCTCAATAACCGCCAGGTGGTGCTCAAGGCCGCCCGGGCGGACACGGACGCGGTGGGCTTCTGCCGCAGCGCCCGGTGCTCCTTCGTGGTGCTCCACTATGCCGGGGGCGACCTGGCCGGGAAGGACCTGGAGCAGATGCCGGAGCCCATGGAGGACGATGGGTTGGCGGTGTCGGAGCTGGTGCGGCAATACTATACCCGCCGGGGCGCGTGGCCCAGGCAGGTGCTGCTGCCCGCGGAGATCGAGGACGCCGAGCCGCTGGCCCAGATGCTCAGCGAGCTGGCCGGCCGCAAGGTGGAGCTCGTCACGCCCCAGCGGGGCGTCAAGCGGGAGCTTTTGGAGGCGGCCATGCGCAACGCCCGGGAGGAGAGCCTCCGGGCCGAGAGCGAGGCGGAGCGGCGCAGCAAGACCCTGGAATGGCTCCAGAAGATGCTGGGGCTGGCCGCGGCCCCGCGGCGGATCGAGTCCTTCGACATCTCCAACACCGGCGATTTCGGCATCGTGGCCAGCATGGTGGTGTTCGTGGACGGCAAGCCGGCCCGGAGCCAGTACAGGAAGTTCAAGATGAAGTCCGTGGCCCACCAGGACGATTTTGCCAGCATGCGCGAGGCTGTGGGCCGGCGGCTGGCGCATTATAAAGAGGGGGACGAGAAGTTCTCGCCCCTGCCGGATCTGCTGCTGATCGACGGCGGCGTGGGCCAGGTGGGCGCGGCGCTGGAGGCCATGGCGGAGCAGGGCCTGCCCGATGTGCCCGTGTTCGGCATGGTGAAGGACGACCGGCACCGGACCCGCGCCCTGACCACCCCCGACGGCCGGGAGATCGGCCTTCAGGCCAACCCGGCGGTGTTCGCCTTCATCGGCGGCATCCAGGAGGAGACCCACCGGACCGCCATCGGCTACCACAAGACCCTGCGCAAAAAGGCCATCGGCTCCGGTCTGGAGGACATCCCCGGCGTGGGGCCCAAGCGGCGGGCCGCGCTTTTGAAGCGGTTCAAGAGCGTGAAGGCCGTGGCCGCCGCGTCGGAGCAGGAGCTGGCCGCGGTGGTGACGAAGGACGCGGCGCGGGCGATATATGCGCACTTCCACAGCGAGAGGGAGGATTGACCTATGCGCGTGATCACGGGAACGGCCAGGGGCCGCAAGCTCATGGAGCCGAAGGATATGTCCGTGCGGCCCACCACCGACATGGTGAAGGAGGCCATATTCAGCATCGTCCAGTTCGACGTGCCGGGCCGGCGGGTGCTGGACCTGTTCGCCGGCACCGGCCAGTTGGGCATCGAGGCCATCAGCCGGGGGGCCAGGGAGTGCGTGTTCGTGGACGACAGCCCCGCGTCCCTGGCGCTGGTGCGGAAAAATCTGGAGCTGTGCAAAATGCAGGCCCCGGTGATCCGGGCCGATGCGGTGGGCTATCTGGAGCACGCCGGGAAGTTCGACCTGGTGTTCATGGACCCGCCCTATCACGCGGGGCTATATGACAAGATCCTCCAAAATGCATTTCGATTTGACATCTTAAACGATGGTGGTATAATACTTGTCGAAAGTATGCGCGACGAGCCTATGCCTGAGGCCGTGCCGCCCTATGAAAAGGGCAGGACATACCACTACGGCAAAATATCCCTGACCACATACAGGAGAACCTCCCCATGACCACAGCCATCTACCCCGGCAGCTTCGATCCCATCACCCTGGGCCATCTGAACATCGTCCGCCGGGCCGCGAAGATCTTCGACCGGGTCATCGTGTGCGTGATGAAAAACCGGGAAAAGACCCCCATGTTCACCATCGAGGAGCGGATGGACATGGCCCGCCGGTCCACCGAGCGGTTCGGGAACGTGGAGGTGGCCACCACCGACAAGCTCCTGGCGGAATACGCCAAGAATTTCGAGAGCCCCGTGATCGTCAAGGGCCTGCGGGCGGTATCCGACTTCGACTACGAGTTCCAGATCGCCCTGGTGAACAAGAAGATGAACCCGGATCTGGACACCCTGTTCCTCACCTCCAGCGAGAAGTATACCTTCCTCAGCTCCACGGTCGTCAAGGAGATGGCGGCCTATGGGGCGGATCTGTCGGCGCTGGTGCCGAAGGAGATCATCGACGACGTCATAGAGAAAACCAAGATCAGGAGGCAGATAGACAAATGAACGAGAATCAAGGCATCCTTGAGCTGATCGAAATGCTCTACACCATGATCTCCGAGGCGTGGGGCGTCCCCCTGGGCAACGACAAGTGCCTGGTGGATCGGGACAAGGCTCTGGACCTGATCGAGGAGATCAAGGCGCAGCTCCCCGCGGAGATGGCGGAGGCCAAGCGCCTGGTATCCGCGCGGGACGAGTTCATCCGCAACGCGAAGAAGGAGGCCGAGTCCGTTCGGAAGATGGCCGAGGAGCGGGCGCGCAAGCTGGTGGAGGAGCAGGAGGTGGTCCGGGCGGCCAAGGCCCGGGCGGAGGAGATGATCGCCACCGCCGACACCAAGAGCCGGGAGCTGCGCCGGGCGGCCAACGAGTATGTGGCCGAGTCCCTCCAGGGCGCGGAGGAGTCCGTGTCCCAGGCGCTGGAGATCATCCGCAAATCCAGGGGGCGTTTCCGCAGCGCCGCCGGCGGCTATGCCGCCCAGAAGGAGCAGCGGGAGCAGTAAACCATAAAAAATCACAGCCCGAGGGGATGTCCCCTCGGGCTGTTTTTCGCTGTATGGGCTCACTTCACGCTGTCGACGAACCGGAGGAAGGCGGCCTTGCCCGCGTCCGTGCGCTTATATACCCCGGCGTGCTCCAGCACCTGGGCGAACACCTTGCCCACCTCGTCCTGGAGGATGGGAAGGGCGTTCTCGGCGGTGAAGCTGTACCGCTGCCGGAGACCGTCGGCCCAGTCCGCGTGCTTGGCCAGAGTCTCGTCGGCGCGGACGTCCCGTCCCCGGACCAGCGCGTCCGCCAGGGCGGCCAGCTCCGTTTTCAGCCGGGCGGGAAGCACCGCCAGGCCCATCACCTCGATCAGGCCGATGTTCTCCTTTTTGATGTGGTGCAGCTCCTGGTGGGGGTGGAAGATGCCCAGCGGGTACAGCTCCGACGTGCGGTTGTTGCGCAGCACCAGGTCCAGCTCGAACTGCCCCTCCCGCATCCTGGCGATGGGGGTGATGGTGTTGTGGGGCTCGCCAGCCGTCTCGGCGTAGATCTCCGCCGCCGGGTCGCTGTACGCTCTCCAGGCCAGCAGGAGCTTATCCGCCAGCTCCACCAGCCGGTCCGGGTCCGCCGAGCGGATGCGCAGCACGCTCATGGGCCACTTCACGATGCCGGCCTGCACGTCCCCAAAGCCGGGGAAAGACACGTCCGTCTCCACGGGCGCCTTGGCCATGGCGAAGGTATAGCGGCCGCCCTGGAAGTGGTCGTGGCTGAGGATGGAGCCGCCCACGATGGGCAGGTCCGCGTTGCTGCCGACGAAGTAGTGGGGGAACCGGCGCAGGAAGTCCATCTGCTTGCGGAAGGTGGAGCGGTCGATCTTCATGGGGATATGGCGGGAATTGAGCACGATGCAGTGCTCGTTGTAGTAGACATAGGGAGAGTACTGCAGGTACCAGTTCTGGCCGTCCAGCACCAGGGGGATCAGCCGGTGGTTCTGCCGGGCGGGGTGGTCCAGCCGGCCCTGGTAGCCCTCGTTCTCGGCGCAGAGCTGGCAGGCGGGGTAGGCGTTCTGGGGAGCGGACTTGGCCGCGGCGATGGCCCGGGGGTCCTTCTCCGGTTTGGACAGGTTGATGGTGATGTCCAGATCGCCGTACTCGGTGGGGGACACCCACTTCATGTCCTTGGCGATGCGATACCGGCGGATGTAATCCGTGTCCTGGGAGAAGGTATAATACCAGTCCGTGGCCGCCTCGGGGCTCTGGGCGTATTTTTTCCAGAACTCATGGCGGACCTGGCTGGGCCGGGGCGTGAGGATGCCCATCAGCTCCGTGTCCAGGATGTCCCGGCTGGCGATGCCCGCCTCGCACCGGCCGTTGGCGACGGCCCAGTCCAGGATGTCACGCAGAATGTCCTCCAGCGGGCGCTCCGGGCCGGGCTCGGCCGCCTCCCAGCGGTCCAGCCCCAGGGCGGCGATGAGCCGGTTGGCGGCCCAGAGCCGGTCGTCCGGCTCGATGAGCCCCTTTGCCAGAGCGTACCGGATCAGCTCGGCCAGGTGGTTTTCGATCATATCCGCTTCCTCCTTACGCCAGTTTCGCGCCGCCTGTGGGGCGCACCTGCAGCACATGGCAGGCGCCTTCGCCCAGCACGGCCTCCATGCGGGCCTTGAAATCGGCCAGCATGTCCAGGGGCACGAAGGCCTGGGCTGTGCCGCCGAAGCCGCCGCCGTGGACGCGGACAGCGCCCCGGCCGTTCAGGATGTGCCCCGCCAGGGCGATGGTCAGCATCAGCGCCTGATCCGCCGTCTGGCCCGTAGGGACCACGTTCTGCAGATAGAGGGCGGAGGAAAGACCGGAGGCGTTCGCCAGCTCCAGGAACCGGGCAAAGTCGCCCTCCCGCAGGGCCTTGCCCTGGGCGGCGGCCCGGTCGTTCTCGTCAAAATAGTGCATGGCCCGCAGCACTGCCCGGTCCCCGGCCTCCCGCCGGAGGGCGGGGATGGCGGGGGTGAATTCCTCCGGCGACACCTCCCGCAGCACGGCCTTGCCGAAATGGGCGCTGACGGCGCGCAGCTCGTCGGTGATGGAGGCGTACTCCGCCGTCAGGTCGGCATGGCCCGCCCGGGAGTCCAGGATGCACAGCGCGTATCCCGCCGCCGCCAGGTCCAGCTCGATGGCCTCCACCGCGGGATGGGCCGGGTCCAGAAAGTCGATGGCCACCACGCCCCCCACGGAGGAGGCGGTCTGGTCCATGAGGCCGCAGGGCTTGCCGAAATACTCGTTCTCCGCCCACTGGCCGATCTGCGCCAGCTGTACGGCGTCGAACCCACAGCCGTAGAGGCCGTTCAGCATGACGCCGACGAGCACCTCAAAGGCCGCGGAGGAGCTCAGTCCGCTCCCCCCGGGCACGTCCGACACCATGTACGCGTCCAGTCCGCCCGCGGGATGGCCCAGCGCCGCGAAACGGGCGGCCACGCCCCGGATCAGGGCGGCGGAGGTGTTCGTCTCCGCCGGCCGCCGGGCCAGGTCCGCCAGGTCGATCTCCAGCATGGGATACCCCTCGGACAGCACGCGGATGACGCCGTCGCCGTTGGGGGCCGCCGCGGCCAGGATGTCCATATCCACCGCCGCGGCCAGGACCCGGCCGTGCTGGTGGTCGGTGTGGTTGCCGCCCAGCTCTGTGCGGCCGGGGGCGCTGAAGAAGGCGTCCGCCGGGCGGGAGAAGGTGCTCTCAAAGCCCTCCAGCACCCGGGCATACCGGGCCCTTTGTTCCTCCAGCCGGCCAGGGCCGTAAAGATGGGTGAGACCGGCGTCCAGCGCGCCGGATCGCAGCCGTTGGGACAGTGTCTGCGCCAAATCGACCACTCCTTTCATGGGCCTTATTGTATCATGTCCCGCCGGGATCTTCCACCGGCGGGCGTGTTTTTTTCCCGATCGCCGGGGCCGCTCGGGGCCCAGTCGTCATACCATGTCGCGCGGTTCCGGCGTAAGCCGGGAGCACGACTGGTATCTTTTTGGTATAACAGCGCGCAGCGTCTGTTATACCATGTCGCGCGGTTCCGGCGCAAGCCGGGAGCACGACCGGTATCTTTTGGAATAATGGCGCCAACGGCGTCATTATTCCATGGAGATGTCCTCGCGGGGGACCTTGTCCCAGTCGAACCGGTCCGTCAGCTGCCGCGGGGAGACTGGCTCCGGGGCGGGAAGAAGCCCGGCCAGACAGGCCAGATGGCCCACCAGCTCCCGGGGGTCCCAGCTCTGGTGGAACGCCTGGGTGCTCTGGCTGCCCAGCCGCTTGGAGAGCTTTTCCCGGCCGCTGATGAGCAGCGGCAGGTGGCAGTACTCCGGCGGCGTGCCGCCCAGGGTGCGGATGAGCCACGCCTGCCGGGGAGCGGAGGACAGCAGGTCCCGGCCCCGGACCACCCGCGTCACGCCCATGCGCATATCGTCCACGCTGACGGCCAGCTGGTAGGCGTACACCCCGTCCGCCCGGCGGATGATGAAGTCCCCGCCCTCCCGGGCCAGGTTTTCGGCATAGACGCCGTAATGGCCGTCCCGTATCGTGACGGTCTCGTCCGGCACCCGCACCTTCCAGGCGGGGAGACGGCCGGCGGCGATCCGCGCGGCCCGCTCCGACGGGGAGAGACTGGCGCAGCGGCAGCGGGGGTCATGGACGGCCTCGCCGGGATGGGGGGCGTTGGCCGCCGCCAGGCGCTGTGCACGGCTGCACCAGCAGGGATAGACCAGGCCCTTTGCCTCCAGGGCCCGGAAGGCCTCTTCATAATATGACGTCCGCCGGGACTGGCAGTAGGCCGGGTCCGGCCAGCCCTCGTCCCAGTCCAGACCCAGCCAGGCCAGATCGTCGGCGATGGCCGCGGCGTATTCCGGCCGCGTGCGGACCGGGTCCAGGTCCTCCATCCGCAGGATCATGCGCCCGCCCAGGGCGCGGGCGTCCAGCCATGCCAGGAGCATGGCCAGAAGGTTCCCCATGTGCATGTGCCCCGAGGGGCTGGGCGCGAAGCGGCCCGTGACGGATGCGGTGTCCATAGGCCCATTATAACGGTTTTTTGGCGATTGTAAAGGCTTTGGGAGGGCTTTCGCTCTTGACAGAGGGGATCGGTTTTACTACAATATGGGAAGTCTCAAAAAAGGAGGCGGCTTTCATGAATCTGCCCAACAAGCTGACTATCGCGCGGATCGCGATGACGGTGCTGATGGTGGTGTTCCTGCTGCTGAACGGCCCGGTGTGGGCGTGGCTGGCGGCGGTGCTGTACGTGGCGGCGAGCCTGACGGACATGGCCGACGGCCGTATCGCGCGCAGCCGCCATCTGGTCACCAACTTTGGCAAGTTTATGGACCCGCTGGCGGACAAGATCCTGAACTACTCGGTGATGATCGTGCTGATCCCCGAGCGGCTGATCCCGCCGGTGGCGGTGGTGGTCATCCTGTTCCGGGAGTTTTTGGTCAGCGGCATCCGCCTGAGCGCGGCGGAGCAGGGCCGGGTGGTGGCCGCCAACATCTGGGGCAAGCTGAAGACCCTGGTCCAAGACCTGTCGCTGGTGGCGATTTTGGTGCTGCGGGCGCTGGATATGGGCTGGCTGGAGACGCTGGCCAACGGCCTGATGTGGCTGTGCGCGGCGCTGACGGTGATCTCCGGGGCCGTGTATCTGGCCCAGAACGCCGACGTGCTCAAAGACGCGGACTGACAACAGAAAAAAGCTCCCCCGGCCACGGCCGGGGGAGCTTGCTGCTTTCAGAGGTCACCGCCGGGAGCTGTAGGCGGCGTCCAGACGATCCATCTCATCCATCAGGGGAGCCAGGACTTCGGCCACGGCGCCCTCCTCGGTGAACAGGCGCAGCCCGCACTCCGGGAGCACGGTCATGTAGCCCTGATCGTAGGCCCCGTGGTCCAGCACGGCCCGCCAGGCGTCCACGCCGGCCTGGAAATCCTCCTGGGCCAGGTCCCAGATCTGGACGGCGGCCATGGCGGAGGCGGCATAGCTGATATAGTACAGGGGGCTCTCAAAGGTGTGGGTGATATACATCCAGCTGTAATCCTCGTCCCAGGGGACGAACTTGCCGTAGGAGGTGCTGATCTCGGCATAGAGCTGGTTGATCTGCTCCAGGGTCATGTCCGGCTCGGCGTAGATCCGCCGCTGGAACTCGTCCTGGATGCACCCGTCGATCACCGAGGTCATCAGCCCGTCCAGGACCCAGAACTTGGCGGCGTCCGCGTTGGAGGTGTAGATGTCGTCATAGAACTCGGTGAACAGGGCCTCCAGACCGGTGGAGTGGATCTCCAGAAGATCGTAGTTGTCATAGGATGTCAGAAGGTTGGGGATGGCGTGCAGATAGGCGTCGGTATAGTGGCCGAACTCATGGCTCACGGTGTCCAGGTCGACGCAGTTGCCCTGCACAGTGGCGAAGATGAACGGCGCGTCGTATTCCGTAAGGGTGAGGGTGAAGGCGCTGGGGATGCGGTCGCTGCCGACGGCGAGATCATACATGCCGTGCTCGGACATGTACTGCCAGGGAGCGACCAGGATGGGGTCCACCTTTTCCACATATTTGCCCAGCAGCTTGACCAGCTCGTCGCCGGTGAATACGGGCTCGGTGTCGGCATAGGCGTAGTACAGGTCGCTGTAGTACAGCTCGTCGAAGTACTCCGCGGCGACCTCCTTGACCGCGTCGCAGAACACCTGGGCCTCCTCGCCGGTATAGTCGCGGCCGAAGCTCTGCTCATAGGCCAGGTCGGCATAGCTGTCATAGCCCTCGATCTCGGCGATCTCGGCCCGGATGGCCACCAGCTGGGTAAAGATGGGGCCCACCTGGTCGTTGAGGATCTTGTTCAGACCGGCGTAGACCGCCAGATAGCCGCTGTAATCGGTGTCGGCCAGATAGGTGCCCTGGGCGCCGTTGAGCTTGCTCCAGGTCCAGACAGAGCCGTTGTATTCAAATTCCTCGCTGCCGGAGTCATTGATGAGCTCGTTGTACTCGTCGATCAGCTTGGACTGCTGCTCCAGCAGCTCGCTCTCCCGGTCGGTGAGCGGCACATAGTCGGCGAACTCGTCGGCGGCCTGGTCGCCCACATAGGCCCGGAAATCGTCGGCGCAGGGGCCCTGGGTCACGTCATAGCAGGCGGTGCACAGCGCGTCATAGGCGTCGGTGCTCAGCTTGTCGCAGTAGATGTTCTCGTCGGACCAGTAGTCGTCCGTCACATCGGCGCAGTAGTGCAGATAGGCGATGGAGTTGAGGGTGTCGATGTGGGCGATCTCGGCGTACAGCTCATCATAGAGCTGGACGATGGCCTGGGCGTCCTCGCCCTCGGCCAGCCGGGACAGCTCGTCGGTCATGGCGTAGAATCCCTCGGGGTCGTAGTGGTCATACTCGATGTCCGCCCAGTAGGCGTCCTCGCTGGGGCGGACGGCGGAGACCTGGGCAGGGCCGGGGCCGGTGAGGGTCTCGGCGGGGCTTTGGGCGGGATGGCCGCCCCCGGCGCCGGGCAGACCGGCGGAGGCGCCCAGCACGATGGCGACAGACAGGATGACGGATATGATCGCGGGCATGGCGTTACCTTCTTTCTTGTGTTTTTCTGTGAGACTGCCGGAGAGCGGCAGATGCTCCCGGGCGGCAGATACAAAGATAAAATCATTATACTCCCTATCCCGATAGAATTCCACTGGAAACGGAAAAAATCCTTGGCGGGGGCCGATTGACAAGCATGCGGCCAGTTGGTATAATGGCGGCCGCTGTCAGAAAGGAGGCGGCCGAGGTGAACGGAGGATGGAAGAGCCTGGTAGGGGACAGGCGGTTTTACCGCCGGGCCCTGTCGGTGGCGATGCCCATCATGCTGCAGAACGTGGTGACCAACTTCGTCAATCTGCTGGACAACGTGATGGTGGGCCAGACCGGCACCGCCTCCATGAGCGGCGTGGCGGTGGTGGGGCAGCTCTTTTTCATTTTCAACTTGATCATGTTCGGCACGGTGGCCGGACCGGGCATCTTCTGCGCCCAGTTCTGGGGCGCGCGGGACGAGCGCTCCTTCAAGGCGGCCTTCCGCTATAAGCTCATCACGGCGGCGGGCATGTGCCTGCTGTGCATGGGCGTGTTCGCCCTGTGGGGCGGGAAGCTTGCGGCGCTGTATGTCACCGGCGGCCGGGAGGAGACGGCCCAGGTGATGGGCTATGCCACGGATTACCTGCGCGTGATGCTGTGGGGGATGCTGCCCTTCGCGGTGGCCCAGGCCTTCGCCACCACCCTGCGGGAGGCGGACCGGTCGGCGGTGCCCATGGCCGCGTCCTGGGCAGCGGTGGCCGTGAATCTGGCGCTGAACTGGGTGCTGATCTTCGGCAAGCTGGGGGCGCCGGCCATGGGCGTGCGGGGCGCCGCCGTCGCCACGGTGATCTCCCGGTTCACCGAGGCGGCCATCAACATCCTCTGGAGCGTCCGCCACAGGGACGAGGTGCTGTTCACCCGGCGGATGCTGGAGGGGGCGCCCATGAGCGGGGCCATGTTCTGGGACATCACCCGCCGGAGCATCCCGCTGACCCTCAACGAGACCTTCTGGTGCCTGGGCACGGCCACGCTGACCCAGATCTACTCCACCCGGGGCATCGCCGTGATGGCGGCGATGAACATCTCCTATGTGCTGTTCGACCTGTTCACGGCGGCGGCCTTCAGTCTGGGCAGCGCCATCGGCATCATCGTGGGCCAGCTGCTGGGCGCGGGCCAGACGGAGCAGGCGGTGGATACGGACCGGAAGCTGCTGGCGCTGGAGGTGGCCATCGCGGCGGTGATCGCGCTGGTCATGGCCGCCATCAGCGGGCTGTTCCCAAGGCTCTACAACACCACCGACGAGGTGCGCGCCATCGCCGGGAGCGTGATCTGCGTGATGGCTGCGCTGCTGCCGCCGGAGTGCTTCACCAACGGCTGCTACTTCACCATGCGCTGCGGCGGAAAGACGGTGGTGACGTTCCTGTTCGACAGCTGCTTCACCTGGGCGGTGAACGTGCCGGCGGCCTGGCTGCTGGCCCATAAGACCGGCCTGGGGATCGTGGCGGTCTACGCCCTGGCCGGGTGCGTGGTGTTCATCAAGGACGCCGTGGGGGCATGGCTGGTCCACAAGCGGTACTGGGTCAATACCCTGTCGGCAAAGGGCTCGTAACAAAAGTTTTTAATTTCTAAATCATTTTTTAAAAATTGGGGTTCATACGTTGACAAGCGTAGATTTTGATGATAGAATTGTAACCGAATCCGTTTGGAAATAACAATAAATAACAAAAAGATTACACTGGCCTGCAAATACGGATTGGAGGTACACAATCAATGAGAAAGACATGGATCACGCTGGTCATAGTAGGCATCCTGCTGTGCCTATTCGCCAGCCTTGGGCTGACCGCCAGCGCCGCCGGGGAAGAGGACGCGCTCACCTTGGTGGTCACCAGCGGCTGCACCCTGACGGAGGACCAGATCGCCGCGCTGAAAAACGGCAAGCAGAATACCACCGTGCTGGACGTCATGCCCGGCGACGGCGAGCATCCCGGCTATGACGTCCTGTTCAAGGGCGACAAGCCCGACCCGGCGCCCGAGGCAGCGGAAGGGGAGCCCGCCGCTCTGTACAGCGGCGAGATCTATCCCGTTCTGAAGGCCGACGGCTCCGACCCGGATCACGCCATCATCCTGATCGGCATGACTCCGACCACAGATACCAACGATGTGCGGGAGTTCCTTGCCTCTGTCAAGATGGAAGGTACTCTTGTGGCCGTGGGACCCTATGACGCGCTGAAGACGGTGGAGCTGTTCGACATCAAGCTGTTCCTGGCGACCAATGTGCCCGAGGGCGCTGTGAGCAGTGTGCAGGTCATCGACGTGAGCAAGCAGGATCCGACCTATGGCGCGCAGATGGTCCAGGTGACTCTGGACGGCAACGGCGGCGTGAACGCCTCCGTGGTCCCCGTCGCGGGCGTCGTCATGGATGAGCCCGCCGCCGAGCCGACGGCGGAGCCTACCGCTGAACCCACCGCCGAGCCGACGGCAGAGCCCACCGCTGAACCCACTGCCGAGCCTACCGCCGAGCCGACGGCGGAGCCTACCGCTGAACCCACTGCCGAGCCTACCGCGGAGCCCACTGCTGAGCCCGTTCCGGAGACCGTGGTCTACACGGTGACCTATAAGGCCGGCGAAGGCCAGGGCGACGACGTGGTGGTGCAGGTGCAGCAGGACAACAGCACGATCCAGCTGCCGGATTGCGCTTTCCTGGCCCCCGAGGGCTATGAGTTCGACGGGTGGAACATCGGCGGCGTGCTCTATCCCGCTGCCAGCGGCTTCGTGGTGACGGGCGATATGGAGGCCGTGGCTTCCTACAAGCTGCTGCCGACTCCCGAGCCCTCCGCCGAGCCCACCCCTGTGATCTATGTCATCACCTATATGTCCGGCGACGGCCAGGGCGATCCCATCCCTGTCCAGGTCCCCGGCGAGAGCCCCACGATCAAGCTCAATGACTGCGCCTTCGTGGCGCCTGAGGGCCAGACCTTCGTCGGCTGGGAGATCGCCGGCGCCGTCTATCCCGCCCAGAGCGACTTCATCATGACCGGCAGCGTGGACGCGGTGGCCAAGTATGCGGTCCCCGATACCACGGACGATCCTTCCGTCACCGAGCCCAAGTCCGCCGGTATCCTGAGCACCGAGCCCCTGAACTGGAAGATCCAGGGGGAGAACAACGTGACCGTGTCTTTTGCCAACGCCAAGGTGAGCTCTGTGAAGATCGCCGGCAACGGCACCGATACCGTGCTGACCAACGGCGGACAGTATATCACCCTGGACGAGGGCAGGACCGTCGTTTTCAACGCCGGACTGGAGGCCTTCGGCCCCGGCGCCTATCTGCTGACCTTCAGTTTTGAGCCCGACACCGACGGCGGGATCTATACCGAGGAGAACCTGAGCCTCAACGTGGTCTCGGCCGAGGCGCAGCAGGCCCAGGAGGAGGTCAAGAACTGGACGAACCGGAACGTCGAGTGGGAGGTCCCCTTTGACAAGACCCCCCAGAGCCTGGACGTCAACTACAACACCGCCGATCCTGCCAACCCTGACTGGCGTGCCCGCCGGCTGAACAGCGAGTACCGGCTGTACGGCAACAGCGTGATCTTCATGCCCGGCATGGTCAACAAGGGCAGCACCAACGCCGACTGGGGCAACGGCCGGTACCAGTTCCGTGTCACCTTCACCGACGGCACCAGCGAGGTGTTCTATGTGCTGGTGGAGGGGACGCTGCCGACCTATACGCCCACTCCCCAGCCCACCGCCACGCCGACCCCCACCCCCGCGCCCACCCAGCCGCCTGTGGCCGGCGCTCCCGCGACCGGTGACAGCACGCCCATCGCCACCTATGTGATCGTGCTGGTCGTGCTGCTGGTGGTGCTGGTGGCCGTCATCGTCATCATCGTCAAGCAGAAGAAGAGAAAGTAAGCGCCCCAGCGCGCTATGAGCCAAGGGCCGTGGTCATCCACGGCCCTTTTGCAGACAGTCCTCGGAAGGTGGTGCCCACGTGTCCCGCAGAACCCTACGATATTTTCGCCGAGCGATGGCCGTGCTCGTCCTGTGCGCCATGGCGCTGGGGCTGACCGGCTGCGGTTCCGGCGACCCGGAGCCGGCCAGGGCCCATCAGGGGGAGAGCTTCCGCATCGGCGTGGCCGAGCGGCCGGATAGCCTGAACCCCTTCACGGCCGCCGACCGGGTGTCGGAGGAGTTCTTCCTGCTGGTCTATGATCCCCTGTGGCGGCTGAACGCGACCGGAGAGCCGGTGAACTGCCTGGTGGAGGACTGGAGCATGTCCAGCGACCAGCTGACGTGGACCATCCGCCTGCGCCGGGATGTGACCTTCTCCAACGGCACGCCCCTGACGTCCCGGGACGTGAAGTTCAGCTATGAGGAGCTGGACCGGTATGACACCGTCTATGCCGACTATTTCGAGGGCATCACCGCCATCACCTGCCCGGACGACTACACCGTGGTCATCAGCACCTCCTTTGTGAAGGGGGACATGCTCTACGCGCCGGTGCCCATCCTGCCCCGGAGCATATGGAGCGACTACAGCAGCGCGGGATACGACACGTTCGACAACGAGCAGATGATCGGCTCCGGGCCGTTCACGCGTCTGCTGGCGGACACCGGCCCCCAGGAGGAGAGCTGGACGTTCCAGGCCCGGGAGAACTATTTCGGCGGCAGCCCCCAGGTGGGGGAGGTCCGGTTCATATACTATGCCACCGAGGCCAACGCCGGCCGCGCCCTCTCCATCGGGGATGTGGACGCCGCCGTGGGCCTGTCGGACGTGCAGCTGACGACCCTGGAGGGGGTCCCCGGCGTGCAGATCATCCAGACCTATCTGCCCGGGTCGCAGATATGGGCGCTGGCGTTCAACACCCGTGACAGCGTGTTCAGCGACACCAGCCTCCGGCAGATGGTGGACTACTGCGTGGACAGGGACAGGATCCTGTCCATGTCCTCCGGCACCTCCGGCATGGCCGGAAGCGTCTGGGCCAGCCCCGGGACGGACTATTTCCACCAGGTGTACGCGCCGCGCTCCTTCAACCAGGAGACCTCCCGGTCCGTGCTGTACTCCAAGGGCTACAGCGACGTGGATCAGGACGGCTATCTGGAATTCGTGGGCAGCTACGAGGACCTGGTGCTGCGGCTGTATACCAGCACCCAGGACGACTGGTCCTCCACGGCCGCCACGGTGCTCATCGAGGATCTGGGCGAGCTGGGCGTGCAGGTCACCTGGAACACCACCGACGGAGACGTGACCAATGTCTGCGGACCAAAGGACGATTGGGACATGTGCCTGCTGTCCATGCGGGGCAATACCGATCCGGTGATCGCGGGCATGCCGTTCCGCACCGCCGACAGAGGGCTCACCGGCTGGAGCAACAGCACCTACGACCAGACCTTTGCCCAGATGCAGACGTCCATGGACCGGGCGGCGGTCGTCGGCCTGGCCGGGCAGCTCCAACAGCTGGTCTATGACGAGAGCCCGGTCCTCATCCTGGGCTATTACAGCGACATCCAGGCATTGCGTACCGACCGGTGGGAGGGCTTTGACGAGGTCCTCGCCGCCGCCGGCGGCCTGTTTGGCATCGGGAGCGTGGACGCCTATATGGCGATCCGGCCCGTTGAATCGGAAGCATCGTGAAGGAGGCTCGACCATGGAGCTCATCATCAACAGCGCCGCCCAAAAGGAACAGCTGAGCGGCATCCGGGAGTTCACCTACCTGGTCCGGTCTACGCCGGGCGCTATCGGCTTCACCCTGGGGGAGCCGGATCTGAACACCCCCGACGCCGTCAAGGAGGCCGCCAAGGCCGCCCTGGACGACAACGACACCCATTATCCCCCCGGCAACGGCTATCCCTATACCCTGGAGGCCATCTCCGCCTATGAGGCGCGGGAACATGGGCTGTGCTATTCTCCCGACGAGATCATCCTCACCGACGGGGCCACGGAGGGGCTGTTCGTGTCCCTGGCCACCGTGCTCAATCCCGGCGACGAGGTCATCATCCCCACGCCGGCCTTCGGCCTGTATGAGTCCCTGGTGCGGCTGCAGCGGGGCGTGCCCGTGGCGCTGCCCACGGAGCATGACCGCTTCCAGATCGACCCCGCGGCGCTGGAGCGGGCCATCACGCCCCGGACCAAGGCCGTGATCCTCACCAGCCCCAACAACCCCACCGGGTGCATCTACACCAAGGCCACCCTGGACGCGGTCCACGAGGCGCTGCGGGACAAGCCCATCTTCGTGATCTGCGACGACGTATACCGCTCGCTGGTCTATTCCGGGGAGTACCACAGCTTCTCCGAATACCAGGACATGCGGGACCGGATCATCGTGGTGCAGAGCTTTTCCAAGCCCTACGCCATGACCGGCTGGCGGCTGGGCTATCTGCTGGCGGACGCGCCGCTGCGGGAGCGGCTGCAGGTGTTCCACCAGTACTGCGTCACCTCCGCGCCGTCCTTCGTGCAGCGGGCCTGCGTGCAGGCGCTGGAGACGGACGTGGCGCCGGTGCGGGCCATCTTCAAGCGGCGGCGGGACTATGTGTACGGCCGGCTCACCGCCATGGGCTGGAAGGTCCAGGAGCCGGAGGGCGCGTTTTATATGTTCATCGACGTGTCCGGCTTCGGCCTCGACTCCAGGAGCTTTTGCAAAAAGCTGCTGGCGGAGGCGGGGGTGGGGCTCATCCCCGGTATCTTCTTCGGCACAGAGGGATATGTGCGCATGAGCTACTGCTACTCCGACGAGGAGCTCAAAGAGGGCCTGGACCGGATGGAGCGCTTCCTCAAAAATGCGTGAAAAAAGACCGGACAGCTTCGGCTGTCCGGTCTTTTTTTGTGCGCGTTTACTTCTGCAGATAGGAGGTGACGAGCTCCTGGAGCAGATCGTCCCGATCCAGGCGGGTGATCAGTGCCCGCGCGTTGTTGTAGTTGGTGATGTAGGTGGGGTCCTCGGAAAGGATGTAGCCTACGATCTGGTTGATGGGGTTATAGCCCTTCACCAGCAGCGCGCTGTATACGCTGGACATGATCTCGCGGATCTCGGCGCTGTGATCAAGGACCTTGAATTTGCGGGTGGATTCTTCCATATTTCGTCCCTCCTTTGTCGTTGGATTGGCTTGTAATATGATTATAACACACTTGCCCGGGGGCAGATGTTACAAATGTATTAAGAATATTTACGCTTCAGCGGATCGCGGCGCCGTGCTTTTCGGCCAGAGCGGCCAGGATGGCGCTCATGGTCTCCGCGGCGTGGTCCTCGGTGAGGGTCTGGTCCGCGGCGCGCAGCGTCAGGGAGAAGGCCACGCTCTTGCTGCCGGCGGGGATGGGGTCGCCGGTGTACACGTCGAACAGCTGCACCGACTCCAGATAGGGCTTGCCGGCGGCCGTGATGGTGTCCACCAGGGCGGCCACGGGGATGTCCTGGCCGCAGACCAGGGCGATGTCACGGCTGACGGCGGGGAAGCGGGGCAGGGCGGTGAAGGTCCGCTCCGGGCCCTGGCAGGAGGCCATGGCCTCCACGCTCAGCTGGGCATAGAAGCTGCCGTGGTCCAGGCCGTAGTTGTCGCAGACCAGAGGATGGACCTGGCCCATCAGGCCGATGACCGTGTCCCCGGCGGTGATCCGGGCGCAGCGGCCGGGGTGGAAGGAGGGCTCCGCCGTCTCGGCGGCAAAGGAGACGCCCTGCACGCGCATATCCCGCAAAATGGCCTCCACGCAGCCCTTCAGCTGGAAGAAATCCGCCTTCCCGCCGTACTCGCCCAGCACCAGCCAGGTGGGCTCGTCGGCCAGGGGGCTGTCCGCCTTGGGATGGAACACCTTGGCCCGCTCATAGAGCCGGACGGCCGGGTTGCGCTTGGCGGCGTTGGTGGCCATGACCTCCAGCATGGAGGGCATGGGGGTGGTGCGCATGACGCTGCGGTCCTCGCCCAGGGGGTTCTGGATGATCAGCGCCTGGCGCAGAGGGGAGTCCGCCGGCAGCCGGATCTTGTCCCAGGCGGACTTGCTGCCGAAGGAATAGGTCAGGATCTCGTTGAAGCCCATGGCCTGGCACAGGGCGTTGAGGCGGTTGGTGAACTTCTGCTTTTCGCTCCAGCCGCCCTGGGAGGTCTTGCCCCGGATCATGGTGGACTCCACCACGTCGTAGCCGTAGAACCGGGCCACCTCCTCGGCGATGTCGGAGTAGTGCTCGATGTCGCTGCGCCAGGAGGGGATCAGGATGTCGTCCCCGTCCATAGTGAAGCCCAGCTTCTCCAGGACCCGGACCATGTAGTCCCGGCTGATGTCGGTGCCCAGCAGGGCGTTGACCTTGGCCGGCTCCAGCTTCACGGACTTCTGCACGTAGGGGCTGGCCACCACGTCGATCATGCCGTCGATCACCTCGCCGGCGCCCAGCAGCTCCACCAGCTCGCAGGCCCGCTGCACGGCGGGGATGGTCCCCTCCGGGTCCAGGCCCTTCTCGAACTTGCCGGAGGCGTCGGTGCGCATGCCCAGGGCGATGGCGGTCTTGCGGATGGAGGTGCCGTTGAAGTTGGCGGACTCGAACACGATGGTGCGGGTGTCGTCCACGATCTCGGAGTTGCCGCCGCCCATGACGCCGGCCACGCCGATGGGCTTGGACTCGTCGGCGATGATGAGCATGCTGGGCGTCAGCTTACGGTCGTTGCCGTCCAGGGTGGTCAGCGTCTCCCCAGGGGCCGCCCGGCGGACCACGATCCTGTTGCCGCCCACGCAGCTATAGTCGAACGCGTGCATGGGCTGGCCGTATTCCTGCATCACGTAGTTGGTGATGTCCACGATGTTGTTGATGGGCCGGATGCCGCTGGCGCGCAGCCGCCGGCGCAGCCAGGCGGGGGAGGGCTCGATCCTGATGTTCTTCACCATGCGGGCGGTGTACCGGGGGCACAGGGCCGGCTCGTCGATCTGGACGGTCAGATACTTGCGGATGTCGTCGCCGGAGCCCTTCACCTGGGGCTCATGCACGTCCAGGGCCGTGCCGAAGGTGGCGGCGGCCTCCCGGGCCAGGCCGATCACGCTCAGGCAGTCGGGCCGGTTGTTGGTGATCTCGAACTCCACCACGCTGTCGCCCAGGCCCAGGACTTTTATGATGTCGTCGCCGGGCTGGCAGGGCTCGCGCATGATGAAGATGCCGTTCTCGATGGCATAGGGATAGTCGTGCAAGTCCAGGCCCAGCTCCCCCAGGGAGCAGAGCATGCCCTCGCTCATCACGCCGCGCAGTTTGGAGGTGCGGATCTCCACGCCGCCGGGCAGCTTCGCCCCGTCCAGGGCCACGGGCACCAGGTCGCCCACGGACACGTTCTGGGCGCCGGTGACGATGGTGAGCTCCCGCTCGCCGCCCGCGTCCACCTGGCAGACGAACATGTGGTCGGAGTCGGGGTGCCGCTCCATGGCGGTGACCCGGCCGGCCACCACGTTCTCGATGCCGGCGCCGGTGACGGACAGGCTCTCCACCTTGGAGCCGGACATGGTCATCCGGTCGCAGAACTCCTTGTCGGAGACGGTCACTTTCGTATAGTCATTGAGCCACTCTCTGGAAAGATCCATTTTTCACACCCTCCTTTAGAACTGCTCCAGGAACCGGACGTCGTTTTCAAAGAGCAGACGCAGGTCGCTGATGTTGAAGCGGAACATGGCCAGCCGGTCGGAGCCGAAGCCGAAGGCAAAGCCGGAATACTTGTCGGTGTCGATGCCGCAGCCGGCCAGCACCTTGGGGTGGACCATGCCGCCGCCGAGAAGCTCCACCCAGCCCTC
>CANQOA010000022.1 GCA_947625355.1 uncultured Oscillospiraceae bacterium
CGTTGCAGCCATTATACTTTTTATGCCCTTTTGCTCCCGCCAAGGCGGAACCGCAAAATATGGCACAGTGTGCTGCGATGTAGCCATTATACTTTTTATGCCCTTTTGCTCCCGCCAGGGCGGAACCGCAAAATATGGCACAGTGTGCTGCGTTGCAGCCATTATACTTTTATTTGCTATCTATCGAAAACGGAGGGACACACCATGACCAGGACCAGGATCGCGCAGCTTTGGAAGGACGCGGCGCCCTTTGCCGGGACGGACATCACCGTCTGCGGCTGGGCACGGACCATCCGGGACCAGAAGAATTTCGGCTTCATCGATCTGAACGACGGCAGCTCCTTCAAGGGCGTGCAGATCGTGTTCGAGCGGGCCGTCCTGGCCAATTATGACGAGATCGCCAAGCTGAACGTGGGCGCGGCCCTGATCGTGACCGGCACGCTGGTCCTGACCCCGGAGGCCAAGCAGCCCTTTGAAGTCAAGGCAACGTCCGTCGCCGTGGAGGGCGTGTCCGCGCCGGACTACCCCCTGCAGAAGAAGCGCCATACGGTGGAGTATCTGCGCACCATCCAGCATCTGCGGCCGCGCACCAACCTCTTCTCCGCGGCGTTCCGGGTCCGCTCCGTGGCGGCCCAGGCGGTGCACGAGTTCTTCCAGAGCCGGGGCTTCGTCTACGTGCACACCCCCCTCATCACCGGCTCCGACTGCGAGGGCGCCGGCGAGATGTTCCAGGTGACCACCCTGGACATCAGCGACCCGCCCCGGAACGAGGACGGCTCCGTGGACTATACCAAGGACTTTTTCGGCAAGCCCACCAACCTCACCGTCTCCGGCCAGCTGAACGCGGAGAACTTTGCCATGGCCTTCGGCGACGTATACACCTTCGGCCCCACCTTCCGGGCGGAGAACTCCAACACCCAGCGGCACGCCGCCGAGTTCTGGATGATCGAGCCGGAGATGGCCTTCTGCGACCTGGAGGGGGACCTGGAGTGCATGGAGGCGATGGTCAAGTACATCATCAACACCGTGCTGGAAAAGTGCCCCCAGGAGCTGGAGTTTTTCAACAGCTTTGTGGACAAGGGCCTGCTGGACCGGCTGCGCCATGTGGCCGGCAGCGACTTTGCACGGGTGACCTACACCGAGGCCATCGAGCTGCTCAAAAAGTCCGGCGCGGAGTTCAAGTACCCCGTGGAGTGGGGCATGGACCTGCAGACCGAGCATGAGCGCTACCTGACCGAGCAGATCTATAAGCGGCCCCTGTTCGTCACCGATTACCCGAAACAGATCAAGGCGTTCTACATGCGCCTGAACGACGACGGCAAGACCGTGGCGGCGGCGGACTGCCTGGTGCCGGGCATAGGGGAGATCATCGGCGGCAGCCAGCGCGAGGAGCGGCTGGACATGCTCACCGCCCGGATGGCCGAGCTTGGCCTGAAGGAGAGCGACTATTGGTGGTATCTGGACCTGCGGCGCTACGGCTCCTGCCGGCACGCCGGCTTCGGTCTGGGCTTCGAGCGGATGGTGATGTACCTCACCGGCATCAGCAACATCCGGGACGTGGAGCTCCATCCCCGCACGGTGGGCAACGCGGATTTTTAAGCGCCGCGCGGAAAAGTGAAAAAGCGGGACCGGCTCTTGTCGGTCCCGCTGTTGTTTACCGCTTACGTCTTCGTCCCAGCATGGCCAGCAGCCACAGGCACAGCAGCAACACCGCCGCCCGGGGCAGGATGACGGTCTCGTCCCCGGTCCGGGGGGCCGCCCATCCGCCGCCAGTCCCACCGCCGCTGGGCACCGGCCACTGCCCGATCCTCGGCGCCGGCGTCGGTTCCGGTGTCAGCTCTGGTGTTGCTTCTGGCGTCGGCTCTGCCGTGGCCTCCGGTGCAGGCTCCGGTGTGGCTTCCGGTGTAGGCTTTGCCGTGGCTTCCGGCGTGGCCTCTGGTGTAACTTCTGGTGTCGGTTTCGGTGTTGCCTCTGGCGCCGGTTCCGCCGTGGCTTCCGGTGTTGGTTCCGCCGTCGGCCCCGGTGTGGCCTCCGCCGTTGGCTCCGGCGTCGGCTCCACCGTGGGTTCCGGTGTAGGCTCCACCGTTGGCTCCGGTGTTGGTTCCGCCGTCGGTTTCGGCGTCGGTTTCGGCGTGGGTTCCGCCGTCGGCTCCGGTGTGGCCTCCGGCGTGGGTACCGCTGTCGGTTCCGGCACGGGTTCTGCCGTGGGTTCCGGTGTGGGTTCTGGTGTCGGTTCTGCCGTCGGTTCCGGTGTCGGCTCCGGCATGGGTTCTGCCGTCGGCTCCGGCGTGGGTTCAGGTGTCGCCTCCGGCGTCGGCTCTGGTGGCGCGGGAGGCGCGGGCGGGACCTGGAAGTCCAAAACAGGATACCCATTGTTCACCGCCGCGCTCCCCGCGGGCGCGAAGGCGTCCCCCAGCACGTCGGGAAAACCCGCATCCCGCATCTCCGCCGTGGCACCCCGCTGCACATCGCCGGTAAAGCCGCCGCTGCCCGCGGCGTCCAGCCCCATCACCAGCTCGCCGTCATACCAGGCGTTGTCCGCGAACATGCCCTCCGCCAGCCCGGCAAAGCCGCCGGCGTGGGTCTCCCCCACCGCCATAGAGCCCGCCGCGTACGCATTGCGCACGGACCCGCCGGACACATGCCCGGCGAAGCCCCCCGCGAAGATGCCCCGGTCATTGACATAGACCCCGGCGGTGGAATAGCTGTTGGTGACCTGGCAGCCGGTCAGCTCCCCGGCCAGGCCGCCGGCATAGACCGCTCCGTCAAAGGACCCGGCCGCGCCCAGGCTGCCCGAGACGGCGCACCGGTCCATGGCCGTTCCGTGCGCCGAACCGACCAAGACCCCGGCGGGGAGACTGTCCCCCTCCGGGGCGGCCCAGGCAGCGGCGGTGACGTTTCCCCATACGATCACGTTCTGCAGAGCGCCGCCCTCCATCCGGCCCGCCAGGCCGCCGACGGCCTGCTGTCCGGCGGCGTTCACCGTCACCTCCAGCGCCAGATCCCGGATGACCGCTCCCCGCAGCAGGGCGAAAAGGCCCGCCTCGCCCGGCTGCGGCCCGGCCGTCACCGTGAGGCCGCCGATCCTGTGGCCGCCGCCCTCAAAGGTGCCGCAAAAGGCGCTGGCCGATCCATCCGATCCCCGGCCGATGGGCGCGAATCCCCGCCCGGTCATGTCGATATCGGCGGCCAGCAGCACCACCCGGCCGGCATAGCTCTCCCCCGACGCCACGGTCTGTCCGAACGCCTCCAGGGCCTGGGGGCTGTCGATGACCGTAACAGCGGGCCCCGCCGCCCGCGCGGACGGGCCCAGCAGCAAAAGCAGCGCCAGCAAAAGCAAAAGACCGGCGATACGGCCGGTCTTTTTTCGTCCCGTGTTCATTTTTATCCCCCTCTCGGACTTTGTCGAGGCCTTCCGGCCTCGTCCCATTCTACGGAGAGAGGGAGCGGTTTGTTACTCTTGTCCTATCAGACGCGGTTTCATCACATCAACGGCGCCGCCAGCTTCAGCAGCGCCGCCGCCAGACGGGTGCGCAGCTTCTGCTTTGCCACCGCCTCCGGGGTGATGAGCTCGCACTTGGGGAAGGTCTGGCGGAAATCCCGCAGGATGTCCGCGATGGCGGGCGCCTTGTAGAGATACACGGCGCATTCAAAGTGCAGGTACAGGCTCCGGTAATCCAGGTTGATGGTGCCCACCACCGCCCGGACGTCGTCGCATACAAAGACTTTGGAGTGGACGAACCCGGGAGTGTATTCATAGATCTTCACGCCCGCGCCCACGAGCTCTTTATAATGTCCCTTGGCCAGGAGATTGGCGTATTTCTTGTCCGGGATGCCCGGCAGCACGATCCGCACGTCCACCCCCCGATGGGCGGCGAAGGTGATGGCCGTGACCAGCTCCTGGTCCAGGATGAGGTAGGGCGTCATGATATACAGATAATTCCTGGCGTTGTTGATCATATCCAGGTAGATCATCTCGCCGGTGCGCTCGTCGTCCATGGGGCTGTCCCCGTAGGGGATGACCAGCCCGGACCCGTCCGCCCGCGGCGCGGTGGGCGCGTTCAGATAGGGCTCATAGACCCGGTCCTTTTCCAGGATATTCCACATCCGCAGGAACATCAGGGTCATGGAGCGGACCCCGTCGCCGGAGAGCATGACCGCCGCGTCCTTCCAGTGGCCGTACTTGGCCCGCAGGTTGATGTATTCATCGGCCAGGTTCACCCCGCCGGTGAAGCCCACCTTCCCGTCGATCACCAGGATCTTCCGGTGGTCCCGGTTGTTATAGGTGGTGGACACGAAGGGCCGGATGGGGGCAAAGACCTTGCACTGGATGCCCCGCGCCTTGAGCTGCTTGGGATAGTTGGCCGGCAGGCGCAGGATGGAGCAGGTCCCGTCGTACAGCACCCGCACGTCCACTCCCTGGCGGGCCTTCCGCTCCAGGATGTCCGCCACCGTATCCCACATCTCCCCTTCTTCCACGATGAAATACTCCAGGAAGATGAATTTTTCCGCCTTCTCCAGCTGGCGGAGCATGGCCTCGTACTTGTCCTCCCCCTGGGGGAAATAGGTGACGGCCGTGTTCTCATAGACGGCATAGCCGTTGCGCCGGGCCGCATAGACCGCCAGCGGATAGAAGTCCGGCTCATCCCGCCGGATGCGCTCCATCAGCTGCTTCTGCTCGGGCATCAGATGGGCGCTGTCCTCCACCAGCTGCTGCAGGACCCGCTGCTCCTCCCGGTGGCCCACGTCAAAGCTGATGAACAGATACAGCAGCACCCCGAACACCGGCACCAGCGCCACGATGACGCACCAGGAGAGCTTCACAGTGGGATCGCCGCGGGTATTCAGCAGATACGCCAGGAACACCGCCGTCAGCACGCTGACCGTCCCGGACAGGTAGATGCTGTACTGCTGGAGCCGGCCGAAGATCACGAACAGGAGCCCAAACTGCGCCAGCAGCATCAGCGCCGCCACGGCGCCGCGTCCGAACACGATGCTCAAAAGCCCCCGGCGGGGCCGCGTATTGCGGTTGACAGGCTCTTTTTCTCCCATGGCGGTCCCTCCTTCAAGCAGCGTTGCATTATATAGTGCCATGTTTTCCCGGAAAAATCAACCCCGCCTCCCCGGCAAAAAAGTCGAAAGAACACCTTGACAAGGCGGTTTGAATATGCTAACATATGAACAATCAATCATATGTTTGTTTGAAGGGAGGCACCCCATGGACACCGGCGACATCGAGCGCTGCAGCTTTCTCTGCGTCCACGAGGATGTGGTCCGGCAGGTCACGGCCGAGATGCCGGACGACGAGAAGCTCTACGATCTGGCGGAGCTGTTCAAGGTTTTCGGCGATTCCACCCGCATCAAGATCCTTTACGCCCTGTTCGAGGCGGAGCTGTGCGTGTGCGACATCGCCCAGCTGCTGGGCCTGACCCAGTCCGCCGTGAGCCACCAGCTGCGGGTGCTGAAATCCGGCCGGCTGGTGAAGCCCCGGAAGGACGGCAAGACGGTATTCTATTCCCTGGCGGACGACCACGTGCGCACGCTGATCGCCCAAGGGATGGAGCATATCAACGAGTAACATTTTTGAGAGGAGATACACACCATGAAAAAGACCTTCAAGCTCATCGATCTGGACTGCGCCAACTGCGCCCGGAAGATGGAGGACGCCATCAAGAAGCTGGACGGCGTGGCGGACGCCAACGTCAGCTTCCTGACCCAGAAGCTGACCTTGGACGCGGATGAGGCCCGCTTCGACGAGATCATGGAGAAGGTGGTCAAGTGCTGCAAAAAGGTGGAGCCTGACTGCCAGATCGTGCTGAAATGAACCTGACGAGAAAGGAAAAAAAGGCCCTGGCCCGCATCCTGGCCGCCGGGGCCCTTCTCATCGCCGCGAACCTCCTGCCTCTGGAGGGGTATTGGCGGCTGCCGGTATTTCTCATCCCCTACTTCGTGGTGGGATGGGACGTGCTGTGGAAGGCGGTGCGCAACATCGCCAACGGCCAGGTGTTCGACGAGAACTTCCTCATGTCCCTGGCCACGGTGGGCGCGCTGGTGCTGGGCGAGTATTCCGAGGCCGTGGGCGTGATGCTTTTCTACCAGGTGGGGGAGCTGTTCCAGACCCACGCCGTGGGCCAGAGCCGCAAGTCCATCGCCGCGCTCATGGACATCCGCCCGGACACGGCCAGCGTGCTGCGGGACGGCGCTTTCGTGGAGGCGGACCCGGAGGAGGTGGCCGTGGGCGACACCATCCAGGTGAAGCCCGGCGAGAAGGTGCCTCTGGACGGGGTGGTGCTCACCGGCGCGTCCACCCTGAACACCGCCGCCCTCACCGGCGAGAGCGTGCCCCGCTCCGTCCGGGAGGGGGACCAGATCGTGTCCGGCTGCGTGAATCTGACGGGGGTGCTGACCGTACAGGTCACCAAGCCCTTTGGGGAGAGCACCGTGGCGAAGATCCTGGAGCTGGTGGAGAACGCCGCCAGCAAAAAGGCCGCGGCGGAGAATTTCATCACCCGTTTCTCCCGCTGGTACACCCCCGCCGTGGTCATCGGCGCGGTGGGCCTGGCCGTCGTCCCGCCGCTGTTCGTGGGCGGATGGGCCAACTGGGTCCGCCGGGCGCTGATCTTCCTGGTCATCAGCTGCCCCTGCGCGCTGGTGATCTCCATCCCCCTGGCCTTCTTCGGGGGCATCGGCGGGGCCTCCCGCCGGGGCATCCTGGTGAAGGGCGGCAACTATCTGGAGCAGCTGGCCAAGGTGAGGACCGTGGTCTTTGACAAGACCGGCACCCTGACCCAGGGCGTGTTCGAGGTGGCGGAGCTGCTGCCCGCGGAGGGCGTGTCCGAAAAGGAGCTTCTGCGCGCCGCCGCCCAGGCGGAGGCTTACTCCAACCACCCCATCGCCCAGTCCCTGCGCCGGGCCTGCGGGGAGAACATCGACCCGGCCCTGGTCACGGACGTGAAGGAGGCCGCCGGCCGGGGCGTGACCGCAAAAGCGGGCGGCGCTTCCGTAGCCGCCGGCAACGAGAAGCTCATGGCGGACCTGGGCATCAAGATGACCGCCGCTCAGCCTCAGCATGTGGGCACTGTGGTCCATGTGGCCCGGGACGGGCAGTATCTGGGCCAAGTGGTCATTGCCGACGCGGTGAAGCAGTCCGCCCCCGCCGCCATCGCGGCCCTCAAGGCCCGGGGCATCCGCACCGTCATGCTCACCGGCGACGCCCAGGCGGTGGGCCAGGCGGTGGGCCAGGCCCTGGGTCTGGACGAGGTCCACGCCCAGCTGCTGCCGGCGGACAAGGTGGACCAGGTGGAGAAGCTGCTGGAGAAGAAAGCCCCCAAGACCACGCTTGCCTATGTGGGCGACGGGGTCAACGACGCGCCGGTGCTGAGCCGGGCGGACGTGGGCGTGGCCATGGGCGCCATGGGCTCCGACGCGGCGCTGGAGGCGGCGGACGTGGTACTGATGGACGACGACCTCGCCAAGCTTCCAGAGGCCATGGACGTGGCGAAAAAGTGCAGCCGCATCGTGGTGGAGAACATCGTGTTCGCCCTGGGGGTGAAGGGTCTGTTCCTGCTGCTGGGCGCGCTGGGCATGGCCAACATGTGGGAGGCGGTGTTCGCGGACGTGGGCGTGGCCGTCATCGCCATACTGAATTCGGGGAGAATGTTACGGAGCAAGTGAAAGAGGCTTCCGCCTTGAGGGAACCCAAAAAACGCACGGTGCATTTTGCACCGTGCGTTTGGTTTTATTCCCATTTGCCCACATAATGATCAAGGATCATTTGCGCAATGTTCATTGCAATGAGTGTCTGGCAAACAGCGCCGCTGTTTGCTGAGCCGCAAAGCGGCTCGGCGCAGCGCCTTACGGCGTTTCGCCACTCTAAAAGACGTCCCTCTTGAGCAGAGGACAGCGGTGTTTGTCACTTGGACGTCTCATTTTTCTCCCGCAGCCATTTTTCGATCTGCGTGTTGAGCCAGGCGCCAAGGAACATCAGGTACAGGGATGCGTACATCCAGAACAGGGAGATGATGACGACGGCGAGGCCGCCGTAGATGCTGTAAAAGCCAAAGCTGGACACCGCCCAGGAGTAGATGCGGGAGAAGATGAGCCAGGCTGCCGCCGCGAAGGCCGCGCCGGGCAGCTGCTTTGTATACCGCAGCTCCTTTTGAGGCACGTGGGTGAAAAGCAGCGCGTTCAGCGCCGTGACGATCAGGAAGAACACGATCTCCCGGCCCCGGATGAGGAAAGCCCACAGGCCCGCCCATTTGGATATGAGCCCGATAGAGTCCAGGAGCTTTTCCCCGACGAACAGCAGCACCATGTTGCCCAGGATGATGACCACCAGTATGGCGGTATACAGCGCGCCCCGGAGCCGCCGGAGGAGAAAGCTGCCATGGGTCTTGCCGTCGTATATCTGCTCGATGGTCCGCATGATGAGGCTGAACACCTTCCCCGCGGTCCACAGCTCCACCACGAGGCCGATGCCGATGGCGGCCGTGGAGCCGGCATACACCCCGTCCACCAGCCGGCCGATGAGCTCCCGGAAGGGCTCCGGCGCATAGCCCAGCAGCGCGTCCATCAGCTGCTCCTCGGAAAAGGGCATGTAGGGCAGCAGGCCCAGCAGTATCACCAGCAGCGGGCCCAAGGCGAAGAACAGATAATAGGCCCCGCTGGTGGCGTAAAGCCAGATATTGTTCCGGCCGAATTCCCCGGCAGCCCGGCGGAGGGAGGGCAGGAGCGTGTTCTCTCTCATGAGGACCTCCATGATGTGCATTTCTGATACCCACGATATTGCAAAAGCGTTGGGAACAGAACGTTACCAACGCTTTTTTGGCCTGTTTATGGCCTGAACAGTTCCTATTATATGTAGCTGACTGCACTTTGTCAATTGGAAAATCCGGTAAGACCAGCCCCTACCCATCGTCTTCCATATGTGCGAGGGCAAAGGCGATGCACTGGTTGATGAATTCATTGCGGCTGATGTCCACCATAGCGGCCTTCTGGTCGATATTCTCCAACACATCGGAAGATATCCGCATGGAGATGACCTCCTTTTCCGGTTTTCTGGGATGAAATTTTTCCATGGACATCACACTCCCCTTGCAAAGTGTAATCTAATCTGCTATAATCCGATATATTCAAAATACGATATCATATTTCGAATACATCATCGCTTAACACTGCCTCATCCCAGAAGATCAGAGAAGTGCCTATGCGGGAGGTCCGGCTAATGAAACCCACGACAAGTACAAAGGCACCCGCATCAGGAAGCAGGGGGACCGCTCTTGGATCTTCTGACAGGAACAGGGCTGTATATATAGACATCTTAAGAATATTCGCCTGCTATTTTGTTATATTCAACCACACAAGTACGCGCGGATTCCTCCGTTATGCAATATATCCTGCCGGATCTCTCCATTGGATAGCCAGTTTTTTCTTCGCGACATTCTGCAAGACAGTCCCTCTCTTCTTCATGATCTCCGGCGGACTGCTGCTCGGTAAAGATGAATCCTTTTCAAAAACTTTCCGGCGCTCTGTGAAGATATTGATCGATATCGTGCTGTTTTCGTTGTTTTATTACTGGCTTGAAAGCAGATACGCGGGAACAGCATTTTCACTAAAAGACACGTTCCGCACGATGCTTAGCGAGGCTTACTGGCAGCTATGGTACTTATATGCGTACATCGCGTTCATTCTGTCCCTCCCCATCATGAGAAAGATAGTCAGATCGCTGGATGAAAAGACGTCTATGTATGTCCTCGTTCTTGCATTTCTGTATTTGGGGATCATTCCGATCGCAGAAGCCTTTTTTTCCGTGAACCTTTGTTCATGGCTAAAACCGGGATGGCTGACTCCGGATATTTTTATTTACCCTGTGACCGGATACATAATCGAAAATAAGCTGAGGATCACCAAGCGCATGGTTTGTCAGTGCTGGGTCCTCGTGCTTTTGTGCTTTATTCTCAGCAGTTTTTGTGAGTATTATCTTGGCGTCAGAAATGAAAAATACGTTCAAAGTTTCATGCTCGTCAATAATCTGACCATCTATATTACGGCGAAATACGTATTCGGGAAAAAAGAGTTCAACAATAAGACATATCGGATATTGACGGAGATCGGCGCCGACACGTATGGAATATATCTTCTCCATATAGTTTTTCTGCGAAAACTGCCCATCGCGCTCCATGCGTGGGAAGCAATCGAAAACCTCGGTTTTTTTGGTGTCTTTATATCCTGTGCCTGCGTATTCATCCTGGCAGGGGCGCTGACATGGCTGCTGCGCAGGATACCGATCATTCGGAAGCTGTTTTAGCTCGCTCCACAGGGCCCAAAAGAATGCCCCGGACGGGATCTTCCCGTCCGGGGCATGTTTTCATGTCGTGATAAAGCGGATATCAAATCAGTTCGCCGCTTTCCGGCAGGCGGGGCAGATGTGGTACAGCTTCAGATCGTAGCCCGTCACCGGCTCGCCCAGACCCTTTTCCAGCGGGTCCAGCAGCCCCTCCGGCAGGACCAGGTCCTCCACCCGGCCGCACCGCTGGCACACCAGGTGGGGATGCGCCTCCCGCTCCCGGTCATACCGGGCCGGGGCGTCCGCCATCTCCAGCTTCCGGATCTGGCCGTCCCGGACCAGCAGGCCCAGGTTCCGATACACGGTCCCCCGCGCCAGCGACGGCATCTCCGCCCTGGCCAGGTCATAGATCTCCTCCGCTGTCCGGTGCTCCGGCGCGGCCAGGATGATATCATAGATGAGCTGCCGCTGCCGTGTCACCGTCAAGCCCCCTTTTAGGATTCATTCCTAAACTATTGTACCACAATTCCCCCCGTTGTCAACCCGCGCTCAGCTCCAGCAGATATTGGTAAAGGGGCATCAGAGCCGTATAGATGTCCACCACCCGCTCCAAAAGCTCCTTTCCCGGCGGGTCCGGCTCGAACCAGACCTTGCAGCCCAGCTCGATGGCCCGGGCGTTGTACCAGTCATAGAGCAGCGGTCCCGGGTCGCCCTTGGGCTTTTTGTATACCTCCCAGTAGGGGGCCAGGTCGCCGCGTTTGTTCAGCGCCCGGACGATCTTCTCCAGCCGCTTGGGGTCGGCGTCGATGCGCCCGCGCCAGCGCTCCAGCATATCCCCCTTCATGTTCCAGCAGCCCATGCCCGCCTCCCAGCTCTTGGCGTCGATGCCGAACCAGAATTGGGGCGTGGGGGTATAGATCTCCCCGGACACGCCCAGAGAGAACCACATGTGCTCCTTGAAGGGCCCCCGGCCGAACAGCCGCCGGGCGTCCCGCCAGATGCGGGAGACGTGCAGCGCCGTGGCCTGGCCGGGGAATTTCCGGTCCATGGCCGCGCGCACGTCCTCCGCCAGGGCGTGGATGGGCGTATCGAGGCAGCGCTCGAAATCGTCCCTGTGCTCGTTGAACCAGGGCCGCTCGTTGTTGAAGGAAAGGCCCCACAGAAAGTCGGGCAGGTCCTTGGGGAAGCCCTCGAAGGGCGGGATATTCCTGGGCATGGTCACTTCTCTCCTTTTGGCTGGCCGTAGGTCCCGAACCGGGCTCTGGCCTGGGCCATCTCCTCCGGCGTGAGGCGCGCGGGCTCCGCCCCGGCGGCCAGGCAGCGCAGATACACGTCCGCGCAGAACTCCATCTGCTCCGCCAGCTGGAAGGCGGCGTCCAGATCCGCCCCCAGGCAGACGATCCCATGGCTGGCCAGCAGCACCGCGTCGCAGCCGTCCGCCGCCCGGACCGCGGCGTCCGCCAGGGCCTGGCTGCCGAAGTCCGCATAGGGCGCGCAGGGCACGCTGTCCCTTCCGGACAGAGCCACCAGATAGCTCATGGCCGGCAGCTCCCGCCGCAGGCACGCCAATGCTGTGACCGCCGGGGAGTGGGTGTGCACCACCGCGTGCCGGTCCGGCCGGGCGGCATAGAACGCCAGGTGCAGCGCCGTCTCCGAGGTGGGCTTTCTCGCCCCGTCCAGTCGGGTCCCGTCCGGGGCCAGCACCGCCACGTCGGCGCAGGATATGTCCTCATAGCGCATGCCGCTGGGGCTCACGGCGATATAGCCCGTGGCCGGGTCCCGCAGGCTCAGATTCCCCCCGGTGCCCACGGTGAGGCGCGCCGGGACGAGCCGGCGGCCGTATTCCGCCACGGCGGCGCGTTCTCTCTCAAGAAGCATAGCTTTCCTCTCCTTTCCGCAGCGATCCCCCACAAAAGAAGGACCGCCCGGGACGGCGGTCCTGTCAGATGCCGCGCCGGTCATTTGCCGGCGCCGCCCATGATCATGGGGATGGCCCGAGGGATGTTCTCGCACAGCACCTCCCGGTGGCTGCCGCCGTCCTCCCCGTCCAGGGTCCAGGACACCGGCTCGTTGAAGATGAACCGCACCCGGCTGCTGTGCAGCAGCATCGTATACTCGCTCTCGAACTTATTGGCCAGCAGATCGGTGACGGTGGCGCCCAGCTGGATGGCGGACTCCGGCGTGCGGATCAGGATGATCTCGAACAAACCGTCGCTCAGGGACACACCCGCGTCCTCCTTCAGGTGGATGAAGCCCGCCACCGACCGGGAGTTGGTGACGCCGGCGAAGATGAAGTCGTCCTCCAGCACCCCGCCGTCGTATTCCACCTTCGTCCAGCAGTGGGTCAGATTGGGCAGCCGGCCCACGCCGTCCAAAAAGTAGGCGAACTTCCCCAGGGCGTTCTTCTGGTCCTGGGGCGTCTGGTAGGAGACCTCCGTAAAGGCGCCGAAGGCGGCCACATAGGTGAAGTATCTCTCGCCGTTCATCCGCCCCACGTCCAGCATCCCCGGGCTGCCGGCGGCGGCGATCCGGGAGGCCGCCTGGGGATCGTGGCCGATACCCAGAGACGTGGCGCAGTCATTGGTGGTGCCCATGGGGATATAGCCCAGCTCCGGCCGGCGCTCCACCCGCATCAGGCCGGAAATGGTCTCGCTCAGGGTGCCGTCGCCCCCCACGCATACGATCCGGTCATACTCCCCCGCGGCCTCCGCCGCGATGCGCGGGGCGTCCCCGCGCTTGTCCGTAAAAGCCACCGTGGTGGAGAAGCCCGCCCGGTGGAAATTCATCAGCGCGTCGCCCAGGACGCTTTTAAAGCCGCCTTTTCCCGCGTTGGGATTGATCAGCAGCAGCAGTTTTTTCATATCCATCACCCGCGTTTCATTATAACTTGGCAGGGGAAAAAATGCAACGGTCCCCGCATGGCATTCATAAAATGTAAAAAAATTCTTTATATTTCAACATTTCCCCTTGGCATTGGCGGCACTTCACGTTATAATAGGGTGAGTTTCCATAACAACATACTTGCATCTGCTTTCAGGCATCGCCCCGGCCCCCGGGGATGGGAGGTACATACAAATATGAGAGACTGGACCGAACAGGAAGAGCAAGAGATGATCGAGCGGGCCAAATCCGGCGACCCGCAGGCCAACTATGAGCTGAGCCTCTGGGCTCAGGAGCGCAGCGAGGAGGAGCCGGACGAGCCCCGGTGGAACCGGCTGGCCGCCAAATGTCTGGTGAAGGCCGCCCAGGCGGGCTATGGCCCCGCCCAGGAACGGATGGCCGTCATCCTCCAGCAGTCCGCGGCCGGCAAGTCCGGGCGGGCCCCCGCGCCCCAGGAGCCGGACATGCCCGAGCCTGTGCACATCAACGAGGCCCGGCAGTCCGCCGGCCGTCAGAGCGCCCGGCAGCAGCAGACCAGCACCGCCCGCCGTCCCGTTTCCACCCGCCGGCCGCCCGTCCGGGAGGAGCCGGAGGACGAATATGACGACGAGGAAGAGGACGACGACGGCTGGGGCGACGAGGACGAGGACGTCCGTCCCATCCGCCGGTCCCGGCGCAGCGCGGAGCAAAAGAGCGACCGCCGCCAAAGCGCGTCGCTTCCCTTTAGCCAGTGGGGCGACAGCCAGTGGCGGAAGATGGAGATGATCTGCATCGGCATCTGCGCGCTGCTGCTGATCGCGATCGCGGTGATCTTCATCACCGGCCGCAACAGCAAGTCCGAAGGCGGCACCGGGTCCGGCGTGCCCGCCGCGGGCCAGGTCAACACCAACAACGGCGGCGAGGGCGATACCGGCGGGAACGGCGCAGTAGAGCCCACCGCCCTGCCCGAGGACTATCCCGACGACGACACCCTGGCCGCCATCCGCGCCTCCGATCTGGAGGTCCTGCCCGCCGACCAGGAATACGTGCTTCTCCCCACCACCGCCACCGTCAGCGTAGGCAACACCACCCTGCGGCTGCGCTACGGTCCCAGCACCACCTATGAGCAGGTGGTCCTGGACGACGGCACCAAAGCCTCCATGGCCGACGGCACCAAGGTGGAGGTCTTTGCCAAGAAGGGCGACTGGTGGATGGTCCGCTATGAGGGCAAGTTCGGCTGGTGCAGCAAGGAGTACCTGATCGAGGACGCCGAGGCGGCCAGCGTGGGCTGAGCGTCCTTCGACAGATAAAAAAGCGGCGGGCTGCGATCATCGCGGCCCGCCAAAGCATAGGGTTGTGGGATAAAGATATGAGCCGGGCCCTCAGGACCCATTGGATAAGCTGTATCCTAAGGATACCCTCTCCGGAAGGATTTGTAAAGAGCGAAGGCCGTCGAAGGCCCACTAGTTTTGCCGAACGCCAAAAATACCGCATACGCCGCCGCGGGCCGCCGTGCCCGCGGCTTTTGCGCGCCTCACCGGTCGCAGGGCACCCCGGTCATGATCCGGAGGATCTCCCGGTCCGTCTCCCGCATACCCAGCCGGCCCAGCCGGCCCACGTTGGCGATGGTGGCCTCCACGCCCTTGGTGACGATGCCGTCCCCGTCCCGGAACTGCTGGCCGCTGCGGAACATGTAATAGCCCAGCAGGCCGTTCTCCACCGCCATGGCGATCTTGGCCGCGCAGGAGGGCTTGGCTCCGTCGCAGACCATGCCGGAGATGGTGGCCAGGGCGTTGACCAGGGTGTGGGACACTTCCCGGCAGCCCCCGCCGTTGAGGTAGGCGATGGCCGCCCCCGCCCCGCATCCGGCGCTGGCCGCGCCGCAGTACGCGCTGAGCCGGCCGATGCCGGTCTTTAGGTGCAGCGTGAGAAGGTCGCTGAGAGTCACGGCCCGGATCGTCGCGTCCCGGTCCGCCCCCAGCTCCCGGGCGAACTCCACCACCGGCACGCAGGCGGTGATCCCCTGATTGCCGCTGCCGGAGACGATGATCACCGGCATCTCGCAGCCGCTCATCCGGGCGTCGGACCCGGCGGCGGCCATGGCGCGGGCCCGGATCTTCACGTCGTCGCCGTAGTGCTCCCGCAGCACCTTGCCGATATTGGCGCCCCAGTCATGGGTCATGCCCTCCCGGGCGATGGCGCAGTTATAGTCGATCTGGCGCTCCACCGCGTCCCGCACGTCGTCCACATCCATGGTGTCCACGAAATCCACGATGCTCTCCACCGTCATCCCGTCGGCGGGCGCGCCCGCCTCCGCGGGAGCGGACGCCTCCCCGGAGCGCAGCAGCACCCGGCCGTTGCGCTCGATGAGCACGATGTTGGTGTGGTAGTCCATGATACGCAGCCGCACCGTGTCCTGCCCGGCGGTGAGGGTCAGCACGATGTCGAACACCGCGTCCCCTTCCGCGGGCAGCACCCGCACGCTGTGGGTGGCAAGGTAGGCCCGGATGGCGGCCTTCTGCTCCCCGGTCACCTCCGAGATGACCTCCAGGATCCTGTCCGCCCGGCCCGCCACCGCGCCGGCGGCGGCCGCCGCCTCGATCCCCTTCAGCCCGTCGGTATTGGGCACGATGACGCTCTTGACGTTCTTGATGATGTTGCCGCTGGCCTCCACCGTCATGCTCTCCGGCTCCCGGCCCAGGATCTCCCGGGCGCGGGCCGCGCCGTAGGCGATGGCGATGGGCTCGGTGCAGCCCATGGCGGGCACCAGCTCCTCCCGGAGGATGCGGACATAGTTCTGATATCTGGGGTCGGTGCGTTCCATCGGTCCCGTCTCCTTTTCCGCCGAGGGCTTATTGGCCCTCGGCCTTTTTCTTCAGCTGGTAGAGAAGATTCAGCGCCTCCAGGGGCGTGATGGTGTTCACGTCCAGGTCCCGCAGCTCCCTGGCCAGCTCGCCACCGGCCATGTCCAGCATGGACACCTGCTCCTGGGCGGCGGCCGGCGCCGTCTGGGGCAGGCCCGTCTGGGCGCCGCCGGACTCCAGCTCCGCCAAGTACTGCTTGGCCTTTTTGATCACCGGGTCCGGCACGCCCGCCAGCTTGGCCACCTCGATGCCGTAGCTGTCGTCGGCGCTGCCGGGGACGATCTTCCTGAGGAAGATGAGGCTCCCGCCCTGCTTCTTGGCGGTGATGTTGTAGTTCTTGACCCCGTCCAGAGCTCCCTCCAGGGCGCTCAGCTCATGGTAATGGGTGGCAAACATGGTCCGGGCCCCCAGCCTGCGCTTGTCGGCGCAGTACTCCAGCATGGCCCTGGCGATGGCCATGCCGTCGAAGGTGGAGGTGCCCCGGCCGATCTCGTCCAAGATGAGAAGGCTCGCGCCGGTGGCGTGGCGCAAAATGTCCGCCATCTCCGCCATCTCCACCATGAAGGTGGACTGTCCGCTGGCCAGATCGTCCGACGCGCCGATGCGGGTGAACACCCGGTCCGCCACGCCGATCACCGCGCTCTTGGCCGGAACGAAGGAGCCCATCTGGGCCATGAGCACGATCAGCGCCGTCTGGCGCATATAGGTGGATTTGCCGGCCATGTTGGGTCCGGTGATGATGGCCACCCGGTCGGTGGTGTCGTTGAGGTAGGTGTCGTTGGGCACGAACAGGACGTTTTTCTGGGCCTGCTCCACCACGGGATGGCGCCCATCCGTGATCTGGATGGCACGGCCCACGTCCACCTCCGGGCGCACATAGTGGTTGCGGCTGGCCGTCTCCGCCAGGGCGCAGATGGCGTCCAGCTCCGCCACCCGGGCCGCCGCGCCCTGGACGCGCTCCACCTGGGCGGCCACCCGGTCCCGCAGGGCCGCGAAGATCTGGTACTCCAGGTCCGCGATCCGGTCCTTGGCCCCCAGGAGCGTGCCCTCCAGGTCCTTCAGCTCCGGGGTGAAGTACCGCTCGTTGCTGACCAGGGTCTGCTTGCGGATGTAGTCCTCCGGCAGCGGCGCGTCCCCGGCGGACCGGGGCACGTCGATGTAGTAGCCAAAGACTTTATTGTAGCCCACCTTCAGCTTCTTGATGCCGGTGCGCTCCCGCTCCCGGGCCTCCAGCTGCTGGACCATGGCCGCGCCGTTGTCCCGCACGCTGCGCAGCCGGTCCACCTCCGGGTCCGCGCCGGGCCGGAGGATGCCCCCCTCCCGGACGGAGAAGGGCGGCTCGTCCGCGATGAGGGAGAGGATGTCGTCCCGCAGCTCGTCCAGGGTGTCCACCGCCGCCGCGTCCCGCAGCATGGCGCTCCTGGCCCCGGAGAGCATCCCCGCGATGCGGGGCAGCAGGGCGAAATAGTTCCCCAGGGCCAGCAGGTCCCGGCCGTTGGCGGTGCCGTAGACGCACCGGCCGACCAGGCGCTGGATGTCGCCGATGTCCCGCAGGACCAGGATGAGCTCCGGCCGGAGGATGGCGTCGGCATAGAGCTCCTCCACCGCCGCCAGCCGGCGGCGGATGGCCACCGGGTCCAAAAGCGGCCGCTCCACCCAGGAGCGCAAAAGCCGCCCGCCCATGGGTGTTTTGGTCCGGTCCAGCACCCACAGGAGACTGCCCCGCTTCTCCCCGGTGCGCAGATTTTCCGTCAGCTCCAGGTTCCGGCGGGTGGTGTAGTCCAGCTCCATATACCGCCCCTGGCCGAACCGGTCCAGGCGGCGGATGTGGGAGATGTCGAACTTCTGGGTGTCGATGATGTAGCTCAAAAGCGCCCCCGCCGCCAGCGTCTCCTCCGGGGAGACGACCTCGCCGAACCGGTCATAGACCAGCTCTCGGCAGGCCTCCGGCGCGAAGCGGTCCGGCTCCTTTTCCGGCATGCAGTCGATCTTCTGCAAAAACACCGTCACGGTCCCCTCCGCCTCCGCCCCGGCGGACAGCACCGCCTCCCGGGGGGCGAACCGGCCCAGCTCGTTGACCATATGTCCCGCCGCCTCGGCGGGGAAGCTCTGGACGCAGAACTCGCCGGTGGAGATGTCGCAGAAGGCGGCGGCCCCCCGGTCCCCCTCCAGCCATAGGGCGGCGAGATAGTTGCTCTTGCCCTCCTCCAGCATGGAGCTCTCGGTGACGGTGCCGGGGGTGATGACGCGGATGACCCCCCGGTCCACCAGCCCCGCGGCGGACGCCGGGTCCTCCAGCTGCTCGCAGATGGCGACCTTGTAGCCCTTGGCGATGAGCCGGGCGATATATGCCTCACAGGAGTGGAAGGGCACGCCGCACATGGGCGTCTGCTCCTCCTCCGGCTTGCCCCGGTCACGGGTGGTCAGGGCCAGGTCCAGCTCTTTGGACGCCACCTTGGCGTCCTCGTCGAACATCTCGTAGAAGTCGCCCAGCCGGAAAAACAGCAGGCAGTCCGGGCACTGCTCCTTGATCTGGTAGTATTGCCGCTTCATGGGGGTCAGTTCGGCCATGATGTGTGTCTCTCTTTCTATGTGTTAGCCGTCGATATGCTTTCTGTAGACCCGGGAGGGCTCTCCTTCCATGTCCCGCATGGTCCGGTAGAACTCGCAGCCGTATTTCTCATACAGCCCGGTGTGGTTCGTGGATATATAGACATCCCGCACCCCCTCCGCCCGGGCCAGCGCCTCGATGTGCTCCAGCAGCAGGCCGAAGCACCGCCGCCCTCTGTAAGGCGGAAAGGTGTAGACAAAGCCTATCCAGGGGGTCAGGTCCGTCGGCTGGATGTCGTCCTTTTCCGCGTAGGTGCAGAATGAGACCAGTTCGTCCCCCTCCGTCAGCAGCAGCACCCGGGAGCGCTCTCCCGTCGTCTGCCGGAACGTGCCGTCCCGCAGCAGTTCAAAGAGGAATTTGCCCGCGCCCCAGTCGCTCTTGCCGATCTGCTCCAGCCAGTGCTCCTGCCGGTCGCTGCCGCCGTACTCGATCACCCGCATTTTCTCCGCCTCACTTCACCGTGCTGCGCAGCAGGCCGATCTTCTCGATCTGGCACTCTACCACGTCGCCGGGCTTCAAAAACACCGGCGGGTCCATGCCCATGCCCACCCCGGCGGGGGTGCCGGTGGCAATTATAGTCCCCGGCAAAAGCGTCATGCCGGCGGAGAGCTCCGCGATGGTGTCGGCGACGGAGGTGATGAGCTCGTCCGTGCGGGCGTGCTGTCGGGTCTCGCCGTTCACCCGGCAGGAGATGTCCAGCGCCGGGGGGAAGGGCACCTCGTCGGCGGTGAGGATGCAGGGGCCCATGGGGGTGAAGCCGTCCAGGCCCTTGCCGAAATACCACTGCTTGTGGCCGGTCTGTACGTCCCTGGCGGACACATCGTTGAGCACGGTGTAGCCAAAGACATATTCTCCCGCCTTTTCCGCCGGGACATCTTTCGCGGTTTTCCCGATGATGACCGCCAGCTCCGCCTCATAGTCCAGCCGCCGGACAAGGCCGGGATGGCTGTCGATATATCCCTCCGGGGGCACCGCCTCGGTCACCCGCTTGGAGAAGTACACCGCCACGGGCTTTTCCTTGGTGAACGCCTCTTTGTCATACTGGGCCGCCTCTTTGGCGTGGGCCAGGTAGTTCATGCCGAGACAGATCACGTCCTGCCGGGGCCGGGGGATGGGGGCCAGCACCGTCACGTCTTTCAGCGCCACCGGCTCCCCCGCCGGGACCAGCGCGTCCCGCCCCGCCTCGACGGCGGCGGTCACATCGGCAAAGGGCAGCGGCCGCACGGCCGTTTCATCCGCCGTCAGCGCGCCCACCTTTTCTTTTCCGTTTTCCAGGTATGTGATCAGCTTCATAATGTCTCCTTATGCCAGTTCCCCGTACAGGGCCCAGGTGGTGCTGTCGGTGATCTTCACGTCGGTGAAGCTGCCCACCAGGGCCGGGTCCCCGGCCAGGTGGACCAGCCGGCCGCCCTTGGTGCGGCTGGAGAGGTTATAGGGGCTCTGGCCCGTCTCGCCGTCCACCAGCACCCGGTATGTGCCGCCCACATAGGCGGCGTGCTTCTCCCCGGAGATGCGGTTGGCCGCATCCAGGAGCTTGTCGAACCAGACCTGCTTCTCCGCCCGGCTCACCGGGTCGGGCATGGCCGCCGCCGGGGTGCCCGTCCGAGCGGAGAAGATGAAGGTGAACATGGCGTCATAGCGCACCTCGTTCACCAGGGAGAGGGTGTCCATAAAATCCGCCTCGGTCTCGCCGGGGAAGCCCACGATGATGTCCGTGGTGAGCACCAGGTCCGGCATGGCGGCCCGCGCCGCGGCCACCTTTTCCAGGTACTTCGCCCGGTCATAATGCCGGTTCATCTCCTTCAGGATGCGGTCCGAGCCGGACTGGAGGGGCAGGTGGATATGGTGGGCGCAGTGCTCGCTCTCAGCCATGACGCGAAAGAGCTTTTCCGTGGCGTCCTTGGGGTGGCTGGTCATGAACCGCAGCACGTAGTCGCCCGGTATCTTGTCCAGTTCAGCCAGCAGGTCGGGGAAGTCCACATCCTCCTCCAGGCCCTTGCCGTAGCTGTTGACGTTCTGGCCCAGGAGGGTGATGTCCTTATAGCCCGCCGCCACCAGCTCCCGCGCCTCGGCCAGGATGTCCGCCGGGCGGCGGCTCCGCTCCCGGCCCCGGACGTAGGGCACGATGCAGTAGGAGCAGAAATTGTCGCAGCCGTTCATGATGGTCAGCCACGCCTTGACGGCGCTGTCCCGCTGGCGGGGCAGGCCCTCGGCCACCACGCCCTCGGAGGGGGCCGCGGCGATGAGACGGCTCTTGCTGCCCCGGCGGCCACGGCGCTCCATGGTCTCCAGCAGCAGCTGGGGGAACTGCCACACCTCATGGGGCCCGAACACCATATCCACCACCCGGTAGGACCGGCGGATGCGCTCGCGCATGGTCTCCTGCTGGGCCATGCACCCGCCCACGCATACGATCAGCTCCGGGTTTTTGGCCTTGTTGTGGGCGAGGGCGCCCACATTGCCCAGCACCCGCTTTTCCGCGTGCTCCCGCACCGCGCAGGTATTCACGGCGATCAGGTCGGCCTTCTCTTCGCTGTCGGTGAGCGCGTAGCCGCACTGGACGAGCCAGCCCCGCAGTATCTCGCTGTCGGACTCGTTCTGCTGGCAGCCGTAGGTGTCCACCAGGGCATAGTGGGGCCGTCCGGCGATGCGGGCGCGTATCTCTTGGCAGAACCGCTCCTGCTGGAGCCGTTCCTGGGTGGTGATCTCCCGGCGATTGTACATGGCGTTCTCCTTGGTCACGATATAGCACTTTATAATAACATTTTTCTGTGTTATAATCAATGAAAAGTATACGCAGCGCAAAGGAGAGGTCATGGCAGTTATCAACATCTTATCCCCTCTGGTGGCGGACATGATCGCCGCCGGCGAGGTGGTGGAGCGGCCCGGCAGCGTGGTGAAGGAGCTGCTGGAAAACGCCGTGGACGCCGGTGCCCGCAGCGTCACCGTGGAGCTCCGGGGCGGCGGGGCCACCTATATCCGGGTCACCGACGACGGCTGCGGCATGGCGCCGGACGACGCGGGCAACTGTTTTCTCCGCCACGCCACCAGCAAGCTCCATGACGAGCGCGGCCTGGAGGCCATCACCACCATGGGCTTTCGGGGCGAGGCCCTGGCGGCCATCTCCGCAGTGAGCCGGGTGGAGCTCTATACCCGCCGGCCGGAGGATGACGAGGGCACCTATGTGTCTGTGGCCGGGGGCGAGATCCAGGATATGCACGCCGCCGGCTGCCCCAAGGGCACCGTGTTCACCGTCCGGGACATCTTCTACAACACCCCCGCCCGTCTCAAATTCATGAAGTCCGACCGGGCGGAGGGGTCCTTCTGCGTGCAGCAGGCCGCCCGGGTGGCCCTGGGCCGGCCGGACGTCTCCGTGCGGTGCGTCAAGGACGGGAAAGAGGAATTTTTCACCCCGGGGGACGGCCGGCCGGAGTCGGCGCTGTACGCCCTGCTGGGCCGGGAGACGGCGCTGACCATGCTCCCCGCGGAGGGGGAGAACGAGGGCGTGGCCGTCGCGGGCTTCATCAGCTCCCCCGCCGCCGGCCGGGGAAACCGGGCCACCCAGTTCTTCTTCGTCAACGGCCGGTCCATCCGCTCCCAGAGCCTGCAGGCGGCGCTGGAGCAGGCATACAAAAACACCCTGATGGTGGGCAAATTCCCCGCCTGCGTGCTGTATATCACCCTGAGCCCTGGCGCGGTGGACGTGAACGTACACCCCACGAAAAACGAGGTGAAGTTCTCCTCGGAAAAGCGGGTGTTCGACGCGGTCTATTATAGCTGTCTCAGCGCGCTGGAGGGCGAGCGGGGCACGCTGCAGGTGCGTCTGTCCCCCTCCACGGAGAAAAAACTGGCGCCCCAGCCCGCCGTCCGGGAGGCGCCCGCCGACAGCGGTCCCGGCCAGATGGCCATGGACCTGCGCAGCCCCGCCATATCCTACGGCACAGCGCGGCGGAGCGCCCCCGCCTATCCCGCGCCCCGGCGCCCGTCCGCTCCGCCGGCCCGTCCCCAACAGGCCCCGGCGGGACGGCAGGCACCGCCCCGCCCCGCGGGGATGACCGTCCCCCCGAGGGAAAAGCAAGCCGCCGCGCCCATGCCGGAGGCCCCCGCCCAGGAGCCGGCGCCCGTCCGGGTGGCCGGGGAGGTGCTGCGCACCTATATCGTGGCCGAGCAGGGGGACAAGATCCTGCTCATCGACAAGCACGCCGCCCACGAGAGGATGGTGTTCGACCGATTGAAGGCCCAGGGCCGGGAGGTCATGAGCCAGGCTCTTCTCACGCCCCAGACCTGGCGGCCCGGCCCGGAGGCCATGGACATTCTGGCCGAGAATGGCGCGCTGCTGACCGAGCTGGGCTTCGAGCTGGAGCCCTTCGGCGACGAGGACATGATCGTCCGGGCGGTGCCGGAGGACCTGGACCCGGCCGAGACGGCGTCCGCGCTGGAGGAGATCTGCGAAAAGCTCCAAAAGGGCGGCCGGGACCTGGCCCGGGACGGCATTTTGCAGACCGTGGCCTGCAAGGCGGCCATCAAGGCCGGCTGGGACACCGACCCCATGGAGATGCAGGTGCTGGCGGAAAAGGTGGCCTCCGGCCAGATCAAATACTGCCCCCACGGCCGCCCCGTGGCCGTGACGCTGACGAAAAAGGAGCTGGACCGGCAGTTTGGCCGGATTTTATGACGCCATGACCGACCTTCTCGTGATCACCGGCCCCACCGCCACCGGCAAGACGGCGCTGGGGGTGGCGCTGGCCAAGCTGCTGGACGGCGAAGTGATCTCCGCCGACTCCATGCAGCTCTACCGGGGCATGGACATCGGCACCGCCAAGCCCACCGCCGCCGAGATGGACGGCGTGCCCCACCACATGCTGGACGCGGCGGACCCGGCGGAGCGCTTCTCCGCCGCCAAGTACGCCCGCATGGCCGCCGCCTGCGCCGACGACATCCTGGCCCGGGGGAAGCGGCCCATCGTGGTGGGCGGCACGGGCCTTTACATCGACGGCCTTGTCCGGGGCACGGCCTACGCCGCCGCGCCCTCGGACCCGGATGCCCGCCGGGCCATCGAAGCGGAGTATGACGCCATGGGCGGGGAGGCCTTCCGCCAGAGGCTGGCCGCCGCCGATCCGGACCGGGCGGCCGTCCTCCACCCGCGGGACAAAAAACGGCTGGTCCGGGCCTGGGAGGTCTATGTGCTGACCGGCAGGCCCATCTCCTGGCATGACACGCAGTCCCAGCTGGCCGAGCCGCGGTATACGGCGTATATCACGGCGCTGGATTTTGCCGACCGCGGGATGCTCTATGAGCGGATCGACCGGCGGGCCCGCGCCATGTTCGACGCCGGGCTGGTGGACGAGGTCCGCCGGCTCCTGGACGCGGGCGTCGGTCCCGAGACCACCGCCATGCAGGCCATCGGCTATAAAGAGGTGGCCGCGTACCTCGCCGGCCGGTGCACGCTGGAAGAGGCCGTCGACGCGGTATGCCGGGCCTCCCGGCGATACGCCAAGCGGCAGCTGACCTGGCTGCGGAGCCGGCAGGACGTGCATTGGCTGCGCTGGGACCGGGAGCCGGACGCCGCCGCCCTCCAAAGCGCCGCGGAGCAGATCGGAAAAACTGCGTCCTGACCTGCCCGGCTCGACCGGTTTCGAGCCCATTCCCCCGCAAAAAGCCGTAAAATAGGCGCTGTACAGCGAATTTGTACAAAATCACTATTTTACGGAGCGGCGGAGTATGCTACACTATTATTTAAATTTCTGCGCCGCCGTTCCGGAAGGGACGGAAAAGATGCAGAAATCACAGAATCTTCAGGACATGTTTTTGAACCAGGCGCGCCGGGAGCGGATCGTCGTGACCGTGTTCCTCGTCAACGGCTTCCAGCTGCGGGGGACCGTGCGGGGCTTCGACTCCTTCGTGGTGTTCGTGGACTCCGATGGGAAGCAGCAGATGATCTACAAGCACGCCATCTCCACCATCGCCCCGGCCCGCGCCCTGTCGCTGACAGAGGAGCCAGTCTGACTTGAAAAAAACCGACGCCCTCATAAGGATCACCTCGCTGCTGGTGTTCATCGCCCTGGCGGCATACCTGACCATCTACATCGCCCAGCGGGCCATGAACCCGGTGCGCACCTCCCTGACCGTCACCGCCACCATGAGCGACTCCGCGCCCATGAGCGGCCTGGTCATCCGGGACGAGCTGCTCATCAACAGCCAGGACCAGTACATAGACGTGACCGCCGCCGACGGGGCCAAGGTGGCCGCCGGGGAGACGGTCGCCGTGGCGTACAGCTCCGAGGAGGCCCTGGAGCGGGCCTCCCGGCTCAGCGCCCTGGAGCGGGAGATCGAGGACGTGACCGCCGCCCTTTCCCAGGCCGGCGCCGTCCAGGTCGAGGGCAATCGGGAGCAATCCATCTACAGCGCCATCATCAGCCTGTCCGCCAGCCTCCGGGGCGGGGATCTGTCGGACATGGACTCCCGGTCCAGCGCCCTGGCAAGCCTGCTGTTCCCCTCCGACTCCGGCGCCACCGCCACGGAGGACTACCTGCAGCAGCTCCAGGCCGAATACGACGAGCTGCGCAAGACCAGCGCCGGCGACACCTCCTCCATCTCCGTCAGCCAGAGCGGCACCTTTTCCTCGGTGGTGGACGGCTATGAGGGCGTCAGCCCCGCCTATGCCCAGGATCTGTCCCCCAGCGACCTGCGGGAGCTGATCGCCGCCGACCGCGTCATCGAGAGCGGCTCTCTCGGCAAGCTCATCACCTCCTACAACTGGTATTACGCCGCCATCCTCCCCCGGGAGTACGCCCGGCATATGCTGGCCGGAGAGACCGGCGTGCAGCTGTCCTTCGGCCGGTATTACAGCGGCAACCTGGACGCCACGGTGGAATTCGTCGGAAAGGCCGAGGGGGACAGCCAGCTGGTCATCTTCCGCATCGAGAAGGGCATGACCGATATGCTGGCCGTGCGGGCCGTATCGGCGGAGCTGATCTATGAGGAATACACCGGCCTGCGGGTGCCCCTGAAGGGGCTTTACCGCTACTATGCCGGCTACCTGGCCGACGAGGCCGGACAGGACCTGTCCGAGGGCGAGACCGTGGCCCTCACCTTGGGGGACGCCACCTATGAGGCCTTCATCTCGGAGATCGGTTCGTCCTCCCGCTTCGGCGAGCTGCCCCCCGGGGTGGAGTCCGGCAGCGAGCAGGATACCCGCCCCAGAAGGCGGCTGGTGGTGTTCTGCTGGCCGTGGGACGCCGAGTCCGACGGGCCCGACACCTCCTCCGGCGGCGGCACCGTCACCACGGCGAGCGGCCTGGCCTTCTCCACCGCCAACTATTACGACTATGACCCGGATCACCCCGAGGCCCAGGACCGGCTGTGCGTGTTCACCATGACCGGCATGCAGGCGGAGCGGAAGCTGGTCCGACTGGTATACGCCGGAGAGGAATACTGCCTGCTGTCCTCCACGGGCACCGACGCCCTGCGGGAGGGCAACGAGGTCATCATCGAGGCCAGAAACCTCTACAACGGCAAAGTCTTTTCCTGAGGAGGCCGTCATGGAGCTGACATTGGAGGAACGGATCGCGCTGGTCCGGGAACATATCGACCACGCCGCCGACGGCCGGCCCGTCACGCTGGTGGGCGTGGCCAAGACCAAGCCGGCGTCCCTGGTGGCCCGCGCCATCCGGGCGGGGATAGACGTCATCGGGGAGAATTACGTCCAGGAATTCCGGGAGAAGAGCGACGCCGGCGCTTATGAGGGCGCGGCGGTACATATCATCGGCCATTTGCAGCAGAACAAGGTGAAATACGTGGCCGGGAAGGTCGCCATGATCCAGTCGGTGGACTCCCGGGCCCTGCTGGAGGCGATCGCCCGGCGGGCCGCGGCCATGGACACGGTCCAGGACATCCTCGTCGAGGTGAACATCGGCCGCGAGCCCGGCAAGTCCGGCATCCTGCCGGAGGCGCTGGACGAGCTGCTGGGCGCCGCCGCCGGTCTGGCCGGCGTCCGGGTCCGGGGCCTGATGGCCATCCCGCCGGCAGAAAATACCAGAGCGTATTTTGCACCGATGTTTCACCTTTTTGTTGACAATAATGAAAAAAAATACGATAATGTCTCTATGGACTTTTTGTCCATGGGCATGTCGGATGATTACGAAGACGCGATCCGCCAGGGCGCGAACATGGTCCGCGTCGGTTCTTTGCTGTTTGGTCCCCGGAACTATACATGAGAAAGCAGGAGGCACACCATGGGGTTTTTGGATGAACTGAAAAAGCTGACTAAACCATATGACGAGGACGAGGATATCTTCGGCGGCGACCTTCAGGGCGGGGAGGATGACGACCCCACCATCATCGCGCCCAGGGTAGAGCGCCAGGAGCGGGCGGAAAGAGCCGAGCGCCGCAACCCCTTCGAGGACACGGACACCCCCGTGTTCGAAGAGCGCGCCTCCAAGAAAGAGAACAAAGTGGTGAACATCCACACCACCACCGCCGTGCAGGTGGTGCTCTCCAAGCCGGAGCGCTTTGAGCAGGCCGCGGAGATCGCCGATCACCTGCGGGAGAAGCGCACCGTCGTGATGAATCTGGAGACCACCAACAAGGACGTGGCCCGCCGCCTGGTGGACTTTCTGTCCGGCGTAGCCTATGCCAACGACGGCAAGATCAAGAAGGTCGCCATCAATACATACATCATCACCCCCTTCAACGTGGATATCATGGGCGACCTGATCGACGAGCTGGAAAACAACGGGGTCTATATCTGACCGCAGACTTGGCCCCGCGCCCCCGTATATTTGAGAAAGGATAGGGTTTGGATATGGTTACAGCACAGGATATCCAGGAGAAAGTATTCGAAAGAGCCGGTAAAGGTTATAATATGGCCCAGGTCGACGAGTTTTTGGAGGAGCTTTCCGCCGATTTCACCACGCTGGCCAAAGAGAACGCGGCCTTGAAGGCCAAGCTGAAAGTCCTTGTCCAGAAGGTGGACGAGTATCGCCAGACCGAGGACTCCATGCGTCTGGCCCTTCTCTCCGCCCAGAAGCTCAGCTCCCAGATCGAGACGGACGCCCGGGAGAAGGCCGACACGGTCATGGCCGACGCCCAGGCCTACGCCGACCGGCTCACCCGGCAGGTGTCCGACGGCATGGCCAACGAGGAGGCCAAGCTGGAGGAGGCCAAAAAGGCCACCAACCGTTTCTTCGACCATATGCGCTCCGTCTGCCAGAAGCAGATCGAGTTCTATGACAAGCTCAGCCAGATGCAGCTGGTGGGCGGCGACGCCGCCGCGCAGCCTGAGCCCGAACCGGAGCCCAAGCCGGACCCCGCCGCCCGGGCCGCCAAGCCCGTGGATATGGATGAGACCGTCCGCTCCATCGCCGCCTCCGCCGCGGAGGCCGCTCTGGACGAGCCCGAGCCGGAGGAGCCCGAGGCCCCCGCTCAGGAGGACGCCTCCGACGAGGACGAGCCCACCCGCCTGTTCCCCAGCGGCCACGGCCAGCGCGGAAAAAAGAAAAAGCGCAGCTTCGACGATTTCAGCTTCGACGACGACATCTGATCCACATCGCCATCCGGGGCGGAGCATCCAGCTCCGCCCTTGCACACTATATTTGCCTTGGAGAGTAGAGATATGCCCACCGATTTCAACGCCACCGTAAACCTGCCCAAAACCGATTTTCCCATGCGCGCCGGCCTGCCCAAGCGGGAGCCGGACATGCTCAAAGCGTGGGAGGACATGGACCTGTACCACGAGATCCTCAAGAAAAACGAGGGCAAGCCCCAGTTCATCCTCCACGACGGCCCCCCGTTCTCCAACGGCGGCCTGCACATGGGCACCGCCCTCAACAAGTGCCTGAAGGATTTCATCGTCCGCTATAAGTCCATGTCGGGCTTTCAGGCCCCCTATACCCCCGGCTGGGACAACCACGGCATGCCCATCGAGTCGGCCATCATCAAGGAACAGAAGCTCAACCACAAGGCCATGAGCGTCAGCGAGTTCCGCAACGCCTGCCACGACTATGCCGCCCACTATCTGGACGTGCAGCGCAGCGGCTTCCGGCGCCTGGGCGTGCTGGGCGACTGGGAAAAGCCCTACCGGACCATGGACCCCAAGTTCGAGGCCCAGGAGGTCAAGGTATTCGGCAGGATGTATGAGAAGGGCTACATCTACAAGGGCAAGAAGCCCGTCTACTGGTGCCCCAAGGACGAGACCGCCCTTGCCGAGGCGGAGATCGAGTACAGCGACGACCCCGTCACCACCATTTTCGTGAAATTCCGGGTCAAGGACGATCTGGGAAAGCTCAGCGCCATCGAGCCGCTGGACAACATCTACTTCGTCATCTGGACCACCACCACCTGGACCATCCCGGGGAACCTGGCCATCTGCCTGAACCCCGCCTACGACTATACCCTGACCCGCGCCTCCAACGGCGAGGTCTACATCATGGCCAAGGAACTGGCGGAGGCGGTCCTCAAAAAGGCCGGCCTGGAGATCAAGGAAGTCCTGGCCACCTTCAAGGGCGCCGAGCTGGAGCTCATGACCGCCCAGCACCCCCTCTTCGACCAGACCAGTCTGGTGATCCTGGGTGACCACGTCACTCTGGACGCCGGCACCGGCTGCGTGCACACCGCGCCGGCCTACGGCGCCGACGACTTCTTCGTCTGCCAGAAGTATCCCCAGATCCCCTCCGGCCGGGACCTGGTGGTCAACGTGGATGACACCGGCCGCTTCACCGCCGACGCCGGGAAATACGAGGGCCTCAGCGTTTTGAAGGCCCATGAGCCCATTTTCGCGGACCTGGTATCCTGCGGCGCCATCCTGGCCTCCGAGGACATCACCCACTCCTATCCCCACTGCTGGCGGTGCAAGAACCCCATCATCTTCCGGGCTACGGACCAGTGGTTCTGCTCGGTGGACGCCTTCAAGGAGGACGCCGTCCGGGCCGCCCGAAAGGTCCAGTGGAACCCCGACTGGGGCGCGGACCGGATGGAGAGCATGATCCGGGAGCGGGCCGACTGGTGCATCAGCCGCCAGCGCCGCTGGGGCCTGCCCATCCCGGTGTTCTACTGCGCCGACTGCGGCAAGCCCGTGTGCACCCCGGAGACCATCGAATCCGTCAGCCGCATCTTCGGCGAAAAGGGCTCCAACGCCTGGTTCGACATGACCGCCGAGGAGCTGCTGCCGGCGGGCTTTGTCTGCCCCCACTGCGGCGGGAAGGTCGCCGAAAAGGAGACCGACACTCTGGACGGCTGGTTCGATTCCGGCTCCACCCATGTGGCGTCCATGGAGCTGGACGCCCCCGGCGTCTGGCCGGCGGACCTCTATCTGGAGGGCGGCGACCAGTTCCGCGGCTGGTTCCAGTCCAGCCTGCTCACCGCCGTGGCTACCAAAGGCGACGCCCCCTACAAGGCCGTGCTGTGCCACGGCTGGACCGTGGACGGCGAGGGCCGGGCCATGCACAAGAGCCTTGGCAACGGCGTCTCCCCCGACGAGCTCACCGCCAAATACGGCGCCGATCTGTGCCGCCTCTGGGCCGCCAGCGCCGATTTCCGGCTGGATATGCGCTGCTCCGACGCCATCTTCAAGCAGCTGAGCGACAAGTATCTGAAGAT
>CANQOA010000023.1 GCA_947625355.1 uncultured Oscillospiraceae bacterium
ACCACCAGTCCTGTTTCGCACAGAACTGGTGGCCTAACCTGTTTCTTTTGTGTCTACTATCTCTTGACTATTTCACCATTCGGGCCGGCCGCATGTTTTTATCCCACCTCGTAGAGGGCCAGGAATTCCTCCAGGCACAGGCCCTTCTCCATCATATATGTGGCGGCGTCCACCCCCACATACCGCAGGTGCCAGGGCTCGTATTCCACACCGGTGATGTCGGTCTTGTCCTTGGGATAGCGGACCACGAATCCGTATTCGGCGCAATGCTGCTCCAGCCAGAGCATCAGCCCGCTGCCGCCGATCCAGGGCTCCATCTCCTGACTGGCGCTCTCCAGGATGTCCGCGCACAGGCCGGACTGGTGCTCGCTGGCGCCGGGATAGTTCACCGCCAGACGGGTCTTGGCGTGGGCCTCCTCCTCGGTCATGCCCTGGGCCATATACTGATTGATGTGGTTCCAATAGATCGTGTACTGGGTGTCATAGTCCCGGTAGCCGGAGCAGAAATACACGCTGTATCCCGCCAGACGGGCGGCGTTGATGAGGTTGGACGCCGCCGGGGCCACTCGGGAGTCCATCTGCTGGCCGTTCTCCACCGTGGTCAGGCTCTCCGGCACGAAGTCCTCGCCCAGCGGGTTTTCATAGCGTATCAGCCGCAGCTCCCAGCTGGTCACGTCCACCGCCGGCTTGGGCGGCGTGGGCACCGGGGAGACGGTCGGCCAGGCCGTGGCCACCGGGATGGGCGTCGCCACCGGGGTCGGCAGAGGGGTCGGCTCCGGGGCGCGGTTCTCCAAGGCCTTGCTCAGGCCCCACGCCACCCCGATCAGCGCCAGCAGCAACAGCAGCAGTTTGCCTCCCGCGCCTTGCTGTGCCCGCCGTTTTTTCGTGTTCCTGTTCCCGCTCATGGCCTGCCTCGCTTTCCGCTTCTCAACCGGCATAGGTGGTGGCCGTGGCCTCCGGCACGGAGGCATAGTCCCACTGGTGGTCCGTCCGGGCCATCCGGTCGCTGGTCACGTTGAAGTAGTCCCAATAGGCCGGGCCCCAGTCCGACTCCGCCGCCGTCAGGCCGGAGTCCGCGTACAGATCCCACGTGGGATCGACGCAGTACCACTCCCCGTCCAGCCGCACCATGTTCCAGGCGTGGTCATTGGTCACGCGGGCGGCGCCGATCACGATATCGCACTCCACCCCGGCCATGTCCATCAGCAGGTCAAAGGTCGCGGCCGCGCCCAGACACACCGCCTTATGGGCCACCAGGCCGCCATAGGGGGTGAAGGAGTCCCGGCTCACCGTGGCCAGCGGGTTTTTGTGGTCCCAGTCATAGACTATGTTCCAGGTCACCCAGCCATAGATGGCCTTCTCTTTATCATAGTCGCTCATGCCGTCGGTCAGAACCCCGGTCAGCACAGTCTCCGCCGCGTCATAGATGGCCCGGTCGTATTCGCCCAGGCCCGACGGGTCCCGCACGGCCCAGGCGTAGAGGATCGCACCGGTGTCATAGATGGTCATATCGTCCTTTTCCGGGTCCACGTACAGGATACGGCCCGTCACCGGGTCGACGGCCGGCCACGGCTCCGCCGTGGGCTCCGGCGCGGGCTCTTCCGTGGTCTCCGGGACAGGCTCCTCCACAGGACCCGGCGCGGGTTCTTCCGTGGTCTCCGGGACAGGCTCCGCCGTGGTCTCCGGGACAGGCTCCGCCGTGGTCTCCGGCGCGGGCTCTTCCGTGACCTCCGGGACAGGTTCCTCCACGGGACCCGGCGCGGGTTCTGTCACGGGCTCCGGTGCCGGTTCCAGGGTAGGTTCCGGCGTAGGCTCCAGGGTAGGTTCCGGAGTGGGTTCCGGCGTGGGTTCCGGGGTAGGTTCCGGCGTAGGCTCCGGGGTGGGTTCCGGGGTCGGCTCTGGGGTGGGTTCCGGGGTAGGAGCCACAAAGTCCCGCTCCGCCTCCGGCACAGAGGCATAATCCCATTGATGGTCCGTCTCCGCCATATAGTCGCTGGTCACATTGAAATATGTCCAGTCGTCGACGCCCCACTGATCCGGCTCCGCCGGGGAGCGCTCGGCGTCGGCCGCGTCCCAGGCGGGATCGGCACAGTACCACTCCCCATCGAGCCGCACCATGTTCCAGGCATGGTCATCGGTGCTGCGGCGGCAGGCGCCGACCACGGTAACGCACTCTACCCCGGCCATATCCATCAGCAGCTCAAAGCCGGACGCCATCCCCAGACTCACCGCCTCGCGGTCCACGAGCCCGCCATAGGGGGTGAAAGCATGCCGGCTGTTCTGCGCCGGGACGTCCCAGGGCCCGTCGTGACAGACGACGTTCCGGGTGACCCAGCCATAGAGGGCCAGCTCCTTTTCATAGTCGCTCATGCCGTCGGCCAGCTCTTCGGCCAACACGGCCTCCGCCGCGTCGTAGATCTCGCGGTCATATTCGCTCAGGCCCGACGGGTCGGCGGCCTCCCAGGCCGCCAGGATGGCCGCCGTGTCATACACGGTCATGTCGTTTTTCTCCGGGTCCACAAAGGGGACGCGCCCCGTCTCCGGGTCCGGCGTCAGCTCCGGGAACGGCGTTGCCGTAGGCTCCGCCGTAGGTACCGGCGTGGGCACAGGTGTAGGTACCGGTGTGGGTACAGGTGTAGGTACCGGCGTAGGTACCGGTGTAGGTACCGGTGTAGGTACCGCCGTGGGTACTGCCGTAGGCACCGGTGTAGGTACCGCCGTGGGTACTGCCGTAGGCACCGGTGTGGGCACTGCCGTAGGCACCGGCGTTGGCACTGCCGTAGGTACCGGTGTGGGCACTGCCGTGGGCACCAGCGTAGGCACTGGCGTGGGCACGGGTGTAGGTACCGACGTGGGCACTGGCGTAGGTACCGACGTGGGCACTGGCGTAGGCACCGGCGTTGGCACGGGTGTAGGTACGGGTGTAGGTACGGGTGTGGGCACTGGCGTGGGCACGGGTGTAGGTACTGGCGTGGGTACCGGCGTGGGCACTGGCGTGGGCACTGGCGTAGGTATCGGGGTGGGCACGAGTGTAGGCACCGGTGTCTCCGTCACAGCCACGGGAGAGGGGGCAGGCGCCTGGGTGGGCCGGGGCGTAGGGGGCGTCTCGCCCCGCAGCATGGCCAGCACCGTCGCCCGCGCGAGGCCCGGCTCCTCGCAAATGAGCAGCGCGGCATACCCGTCCTGGGCCAGGGCCAGGGAGTTGGAGATCATCTCCGCCTGCGCGGGCGCATAGCCCGTGAAGTCGCCCTCCCGGTCGTATATATATTGTTCCAGGGCCGCGCGGACCTCGTTGGGGTCAGCCTTGTCGCTCAGCTCCAGCACGGCGATCTCATATGCCTCGGCGCCGCCGGCACGGTAGGCGACGCAGCTGGTCCAATCCTTTTCCGGGATGCCATAGTAATTTGCCACATACGCGGCCAATCCCGCCGTGTCCAGCATATCGTCCAGCCGCTCCAGCGCCGCGGGATCCCGGCCCGTTGCGGTCACGACCGCCCGGGCCAGCTCCCCGGCGCCGCCGGTGAACGCCGACTCCTGCTTATCGCCGAAGGGCAGCCGGCAGCCCGACAGGGAGAGCAGCAATGCCAGCGCCAGGACCAATGAAATGGCTCGCTTCATGTCGTTCCTCCTCCAGCATTCGCAGTTTTATGTCATATCGGCATTATACTCCTGTCGCGGGACGGATTCAATGGCAGGCAGGAGAAAATGACACCCGGCCGTCCCTCGACAGCCGGGTGTCATGATTCGGATATCGTTCCGTGTGCCCTTACTCAGCCATGCTGTTGAGCTTTTTCGTCATGGCGGATTTCTTATGGGCCGCGTTGTTCTTGTGGATCAGGCCTTTGACGGCAGCCTTGTCAACGGACTTCACGGCAGCTTTATAGGTCTCAGCAGCCTTCTCGCCGTCGCCGGCCACAACAGCCGCGTCGAATTTCTTCAGCTCGGTCTTCAGCGCAGACTTCGCAGCCTTGTTCTTGGCGTTGGCAGCCTTCTGAAGCTGATCTCTCTTGGCCGATGACTTGATGTTCGGCATCTTCTTGCACCTCCCTACAAAATTCTGAACATGATGTCCGCAGATGGAGATTATATCAAGACTTTTCTTGAATTGCAAGTATTTTTTTCTTTTTTGGGCCAGAATAACTGTAAAACCGCAGGAGTTGATGAGAATGGTAGGTTGCCGCACCGATCTGGCCACCGAGGAACTGCCCCAAAACGGCGGAGAGCTGGAGGGCGTGAGGAGCCGGCAGTACACACGCGACGGGTTCTCCGTGACCGACGTGGAGGTGCTGGACGAACAGGGCACAAGATCATTATGTAAACCAATTGGGCGCTATCTGACTGTGGATATGGACAGCTTCTTCCGGCGGGAAGAGGATTCCTTCCCCAAGGCAGTGGAGCTTCTGAGCTCCTGCATGGGGCAGCTTTTGCCCCTCGGCGCGGTGGACAGCGTCCTGGTGGCCGGTCTGGGAAATCCTTCCATCACCCCCGACGCCGTCGGGCCCTATGCCGCCGTCTCCACTTTGGCCACCCGGCACCTGAAGGCCCAGATGCCGGACGATTTCGCCATGTTCCGTTCCGTCAGCGTCTGTCAGACCGGCGTGCTGGGCACCACCGGCATGGAGAGCGCCGAGCTGATCCGGGCCATCAGCGGCGCCCTCTCCCCCGCGGCCATCGTCGTCGTGGACGCGCTGGCAGCGCGCTCCTCTGAGCGGCTGTGCCGCACGGTGCAGCTGACCGACACGGGCATCATCCCCGGTTCCGGCGTGGGGAACGACCGCGCCGAACTGAGCCCCCGAAACTTGGGCTGTCCGGTGCTGGCCGTCGGCGTGCCCACGGTCGTGGACGCCGGCGGCGGCCTGATCGTCACACCGCGGGATATCGACAAATACGTCAAGGACGCGGGCAAGCTCATCGCCTATGCCTTGAACATGTCTTTTCACCACGGACTGACTGTCTCCGATATCGACATGTTCGTGGGGTAGCCGTCGATGTTTCACGTGAAACATCGCTGGGCCGCGCTCAAAATGTTTCACGTGAAACAGGACCGCTGTTGATATTTACAGCAACATCTGCTATAATTGCGAAGCGTCGGAAAGGAGGCGCTGTATGGCCCGTATCGTTTGCTTTGCCAACCAAAAGGGCGGCGTTGGAAAAACCACCACCTGCGTGGACCTGTGCGCCGCCGTCAAGAACCAAAGAAAGCGCATCCTGCTCATCGACGCGGACCCCCAGGGCAACGCCACCACCGGCATGGGCGTGGACAAGCGCACCGCCGTGACCTTATACGACGTGCTCATGCGGGGCGTGCGAGCCCAGGACGCGGTGATCAGGACAAAATACGGCGACGTGCTGCCGTCCAACCTGAATCTCTCCGGCGCGGCGGTGGAGCTGGTGGAGACGCCGGATCGGGAGCGCGTGCTCCGGCGGGCGCTGGACCCGCTGCGGGAACAATACGACTACATATTCATCGACTGCCCCCCCTCTCTTGGCCTGCTGACACTGAACGCGCTGGCGGCGGCGGACACGGTCCTGATCCCCATGCAATGCGAGTACTACGCGATGGAGGGGCTCACGGATCTGATGACCTCCATGCGGCTGACGAAGAGCCGGTTCAATCCCGCGCTGAAGATCGAGGGGATCGTCCTCACCATGTATGACCGGCGGCTCAGCTTCTCCGGTCAGGTGGCCCAGGAGATCCGGCAGTACTTCGGCCGCGCGCTCTACAAGACCGTGGTGCCCCGGAACGTGCGCATCGCGGAGGCCCCCAGCCACGGCAAGCCGGTCAGCGCCTACAGTCGCTTGTCCCGGGGCGCGGAGGCCTATGACGCGCTGGCAACAGAATTTCTGCGCCACGACCATACCATAGAGATCTGACGGGAGGGACATATGGCAAAGAAAAATTACGGCCTGGGCACCGGTCTCAACGCGCTGTTCGGCGATGAGACACCGGGCGCCCCCATCGCGGAGACACTGCCGATCAGCCGGGTGGAGCCCCGAACGGGACAGCCCCGGACCAGCTTTGACGAGCCGGCGCTGCAGGAGCTGGCGGACTCCATCGCGCAGCACGGGCTGCTACAGCCCATCACCGTCCGCCGGCAGGACAACGGCTACTACCAGATCATCGCCGGAGAGCGCCGCTGGCGGGCCGCGCGCCTGGCCGGTCTGACAGAGATCCCCGTGCGCATCGTCGAGGCGGATGACCGGAAGGCGCAGGAGCTGGCGTTGGTGGAAAACCTGCAGCGGGAGGATCTGAACCCCATGGAGGAGGCCCGGGGCTACCGGGTGCTGATGGAGGATTTCGGCCTTACCCAGGAATCCGTCAGCCAAAGCGTGGGCAAAAGCCGGCCGGCAGTGGCCAATGCCCTGCGGCTGCTCAACCTCCCAGAGGCGGTCGCCGGGATGGTGGAAAAAGGCATTCTGACCACCGGCCACGCCCGGGCGCTGCTGCCAATAGAGAACGAGGCGTTGCAGCTTGAGGCCGCGCGGCAGGTCGCGGAAAAGGGACTCTCCGTCCGGCAGACGGAATCGCTGGTCGCCACGCTGCTCAAAGGGCCCAAAAAGGAAGCACATCCCTCCGGGGTGGATTACGCCGCGCATGTGAGCGCGGAGCTGGGACAGGCACTGGGACGGAAGGTGCACATCGTGGACGGCCGGAAAAAGGGCCGGATCGAATTGGAATACTACGGCGCGGACGACCGGGAAGCCCTGCTCAACGCGCTGTTTAGCCTGAAAAAATAGGAGACAGGAGAAAGAAAATGCTGGATATCAAATTTGTGCGGGAAAACCCCGACGCCGTAAAGGAAAACATAAAGAAAAAGTTCCAGGACCAAAAGCTGCCGATCGTGGACGAGATCCTGGACCTGGACATAAAGCTCCGCGCCGCCAAGACCGAGGCGAACGACCTGCGGGCCAACCGCAACGCCCTGTCCAAGCAGATCGGCGCGCTCATGGGCCAGGCCAAGAAGGACCCCTCCAAGAAGGAGGAGGCCGAGGCCGTGAAAGCCCAGGTCGCCGCGCAGGCCGCCCGTCTGGCCGAGCTGGAAAAGCTGGAGCCCGAGCTGGAAAAAAGCCTCACCGAAAAGCTGATGGTGATCCCCAACATCATCGATCCGTCCGTCCCCATCGGCCCGGATGACAGCTGCAACGTAGAGGTGGCTCGGTTCGGGGAGCCGGTGACGCCCGATTTCGAGGTGCCCTACCACACCGATATCATGGAGCGCTTCAACGGCATCGACCTGGACGCCGCCCGCCGCGTGGCCGGCAACGGGTTCTACTACCTCAAGGGCGACATCGCCCGGCTGCACTCCGCCGTATTGGCCTACGCCCGGGATTTCATGATCGACAAGGGCTTCGTGTACCACATCCCGCCGTTCATGATCCGCTCTGCGGTGGTCAACGGCGTCATGTCCTTTGCGGAAATGGACGCCATGATGTACAAGATCGAGGGCGAGGACCTGTATCTGATCGGCACCAGCGAGCACTCCATGATCGGCTCCTTCATCGACCAGATCCTGGAGGAAAAGGAACTGCCCATCACCTACACCAGCTACTCCCCATGCTTCCGGAAGGAAAAGGGCGCCCATGGCATCGAGGAACGGGGCGTCTACCGCATCCACCAATTCGAAAAGCAGGAGATGATCGTGGTCTGCAAGCCCGAGGACAGCATGGCCTGGTATGAGAAGATGTGGCGGTACAGCGTGGAGCTGTTCCGGTCCATGGAGATCCCTGTCCGGCAGCTGGAGTGCTGCTCCGGCGACCTGGCGGACCTGAAGGTAAAAAGCTGCGACATCGAGGCCTGGAGCCCACGGCAGCAAAAATATTTCGAGGTCTGCTCCTGCTCCAACCTGGGCGACGCCCAGGCCCGCCGCCTGCGGATCCGCGTCCGGGGCGAGGACGGGAAGCTCTATCTGGCCCACACCCTCAACAACACCGTGGTGGCGCCGCCCCGCATGCTCATCGCCTTCCTGGAAAACCACCTCCAGGCCGACGGCTCCGTTACCATCCCCGAGGTGCTCCGCCCCTATATGGGCGGCAAGGCGCTGCTGGTCCCCAGCAAGTGATATGGCATATAGCATATAGAAAAGCCGCCCTTGCGGGCGGCTTTTTTCTGCCACAAACGTCGATCATTATGATGTTTCTGCGGCGTTCTTCGCTTCGCCGCATACCCCGGAAAACTGTTCCAACAGCTCCTTGGCGGACCATACAACCGGACTTACCCGCCGGGGATTCGCCGTCGCCGCGGCCAGATCGGCGATCTCCGTCGTCTGCCCGGCCGTGACGCTCTCCAGCCGGTCCGGCAGCCCCATGCGGAACGCCATCGCCCGGATGCGGCGGATCACCAGCTCCGCCCTCTCCATCCGGCCGCCCTCCTCCGACAGATCGGCCAGCACTGCCAGAAGCGCCAGGCGGTCGGTGGCTTGGCTTCCATATTTTTCCAACATTTCCGGCAGCAGCACGGCGCAGGCATCCGCCAGTCCGACTCCGCTCACGGTCTGCGCGGCCAGGATCAGCGAGCGGATATACCCGCAGCCCACCGCCGACGCCGCCCGCCCGGCCAGCCGGGACGCGGATAGCAGATCGGCGCGCTCGCGCATGGTGCCGCCGCTGTTCCAGCAGGGCTCCAAGCTGACCAAATACAGCTCCACCGCCTGGGCGGCGAGGTTTTTCGTGCCGCTGTCCCCATAGGGCGCGGCCAAAAACGCCTCCACCGCGCGGCAAAGACCGTCCATCCCCTCGGCGGCGATCTTCTCCCGCGGCGCGTCCACCAGCAGGTCCGGGTCGGAGATCGCCACCGGCGGCAGCAGCGACTCGTCCTCCAGATAAAACCGGTTGCCGTTCACGTCCGCCACGACGGCGCCCGCCAGGGATTCGGCCCCCGCGCCGCCGACCGTCGGCACCGCGATCACACAGGGGAGCCTCCGCCGGCCCACCCGGCGCCATCCGGCCATCTCCAGGATGGATCGGCCGCGCCGCACGCTCCGGGCCGCGGCCGCCTTGGCGATATCCAGCACCGCGGCGTCCCCCAGGGCAATGAGGCAGTCACAGCCCCCGCTCTGGATGGACAGGGCGATGCGCTCCCCGTCATCCGCCGTCGGCAGAGGGGGCAGCTCCTCCCAGACGTTGTAGGCGATATCGTTGTCGTCCAGCGCCTTCAAAAGCTTGAATCGGGTCCGGGACTCGCCCGCGCCCACGATCACCAGCGGGTTTTTCAGCTGCCTGTCCCGCAGCAGCTGGCCCAGGGAGAACACCGCCCCGTTGCCGGTCTCCAGCACTTGCTTTTTCGCGCGGCGGAACGACCGGGTCAGTCGGGCGAACGCCTGCGCCGTCCGGCACCAGGCCGTAAGGATCATGTCCATGGGCTCACCTCCCGCATCCAAATAATTGGAAAAAACTTCAATTTTTTATCATTATACCACAACCCTGTCAAAATGTACAGCTTTTCCGCCCTGAAAACCTTCCCTACAGATTTTGGGTGACAAATTTGCTCTCTGTTGCTATAATATTTCCATCCTATACTGAGGTGATGCATCATGTTGATCCAATGGCTCGGCCACAGCTGTTTTCGGGTAGAGGCGGACGGATATTCGCTCGTCTTTGACCCCTATGAGGACGGGAGCGTGCCCGGCCTGGCCCCCCTGCGCCTGCGTGCCGACGCGGTCTTTTGCTCCCACGGCCACCACGACCACTGCGCCCGGGAGCTGGTGACCCTGTCCGGACGGGGCTGCCCCCTGAAGGTGGAAACGGCGGCCTCCTATCATGATGACCGGCTCGGGCTCCTTCGGGGCAAGAATACCATCCATATCCTCTCCGCCGAGGGCATGCGCCTGGTCCATCTGGGGGACCTGGGCCACCGGCTCACTGGGAAGGCCCTGGCGGCGGTGAAGGGCGCGGACGCGCTGCTGCTCCCCGTGGGCGGCCACTTTACCATCGACGCGGCCACGGCAAAGGCCGTGGCGGACGACATCGGCGCGCGGGTGGTGTTCCCCATGCACTACCGGCTGGGGGCCATGGGCTATGATGTGATCGGCACGCTGGACAGCTATACGGCGCTGTGCGGCGACGTAAAGTATTATGAAGGAGATACGTTTCAGCTGGACAGGGACACGCCCAGCCAGACTGCGGTACTGACCTATGGAAAATAAACGCTATTACGGCATCGACATCGGCGGCACGACCGCAAAAGTGGGTCTGCTGGAGAATGGGCGCGTCGTGCGGACCTGGTCCGTACAGACGGATACCTCCGACGGCGGGCGCAACATCCTCCCGGATATCATCGCCTCCCTGCCCGGTCCGGCGGACGGCGCGGCCCTGGCCGTTCCCGGGGCGGTGCTGCCGGACGGAACGGTGAACCGGTGCGTGAATCTGGGCTGGGGGGTGTGCCGGCCCTCGGACGAGTTCACCGCAAAGACCGGCATCCCCTGCCGGGTGCTGAATGACGCCAACGCCGCGGCGCTGGGAGAGCAGCGGCTGGGCGGCGGCAAGGGCTATGAGAGCGTGCTGTTCGTGGCCCTCGGCACCGGCGTGGGCGCCGGCGTCGTTCTGAACGGGAAGCTCCGGGAAGGCGCCCGCGGCACCGCCGGAGAGCTGGGCCACCTCATCTGGGACCCCAGCGACGCCGACGCCAAATGCTCCTGCGGCCATCAGGGCTGCCTGGAGCAGTATTGCAGCGCCACGGGCATCGTCCGTCTGGCGGACCGGGCGGGCTTCCCCGGCCTGACCTGCAAACAGGTCATGGACCGGGCCGCCGCTGGGGACGCCGCGCTGGAGGCCGTGGCGGACAAGGCCTGCGGTATCCTGGGCTGGGGCATCGCCTGTGCCTGCGCCGTGCTGGACCCGGAGGCCGTCGTTCTGGGCGGCGGTGTCGCCCTGGCCGGAGAGTACCTCCGTCTGAAGGTCCAGAACGCTTTTGATGCCTACGCTTTCCACGCCTGTCTGGGCACCCGCATCCATCTGGCGACACTGGGCAGCGACGCGGGGCTCACCGGCGCGGCCATGTACGCCATGGACGGGGTCTGACCTATGCGTCAGGAGGCAAATGCAATGAAGCTTTCGCTGATCGTGCCCTGCTATAACGAACAGCAGGCCCTGCCCATCTTTTACAAAGAGGTCACCGCCGTGATGGGCGCCATGGACTGCGAGTATGAGCTGCTGCTGATAAACGACGGCTCCCGGGATGGCACGCTGGAGCTGATGCGGTCCCTCGCCCAGCAGGACGAGCGCGTGGTGTACCTGTCCTTCTCCCGGAACTTCGGCAAGGAGGCGGCCATGTACGCCGGCTTCTGCAACGCCACGGGCGATTATGTGGCGGTGATGGACGCGGATATGCAGGACCCGCCCTCCCTTTTGCCGAAAATGCTGGAGATCCTCGCCACCGGGGATTATGACAGCGTGGCCGCCTGCCGGGCCGACCGGGCCGGAGAGCCGCCGGTGCGCAGCTGGTTCTCCAAGCAGTTTTACCGGCTCATCAACGCCATCTCCGACACGGACATCGTCAGCGGCGCGCGGGATTTCCGGCTCATGCGCCGGGAGATGGTGGACGCCATCGTGGCCATGTGCGAGTACAACCGCTTCTCCAAGGGCATCTTCGGCTGGGTGGGCTTTCGGACCTACTGGCTGCCCTTTGAGAACGTGGAGCGGGTGGCCGGCGAGACCAAGTGGAGCTTCTGGAGGCTGTTCAAATACGCCATCGACGGCATCATCAACTTCTCCCAGGCCCCCCTGAGCTTTGCCTCCTGGTTCGGCATCGGCATGACGGCGTTTGCCTTTTTCATGCTGTGTTTCATCGTGCTGCGCAAGCTGATCTTCGGCGACCCGGTGGCCGGCTGGGCCTCCACCATCTGCGTGATCGTGTTCATCGGCGGGCTGCAGATGTTCTTCCTGGGCGTCATCGGCCAGTACCTGGCCAAGACCTACCTGGAGACCAAGCGCCGGCCCCACTATATCGTCTCCGAGACCAACGGCGGGGACGTCAAAAAGATCCGGTGAACCGGCCCGCGCTTTTGGCAAACTAAAAAAGAACTGCTGCAAAGCTCCCGTTTTGCAGCAGTTTTTTGCTTATATGTATGGCTTCATGATCTCATAGCAGGCCGCGGCGGTGTAACAGTCGGCCAGGGCCCGGTGGGCCGTGTCCGGCACCACGCCGAACCGCTCCGCCAGATCGCACAGCCGGTGGTGCTCATACTGCGGATACAGCTTCCGGGAAAGACGCATGGTATCCACAAAATCGTTGGATACCGGCGACAGGCCGATGGCAAGGGCCTTGTCGTAGAGGAAATTCACGTCGAAATGGACGTTGTGGCCCAGGATCACATCCTGTCCCACGAAATCCAAAAAGTAGGGCAACACGTCCGCGATGGCCGGCGCGGTCCAGAGCATATCGTCGGTGATCCCGGTCAGGGCCGTGATGGCCGGCGGCAGGTCGAAGCCCGGATTCACCAGCAGGCTCACCTCGTCCACCGGCCGGCCGCTCCGGAACCGCACCGCGCCCAGCTCGATGATGCTGCTATAGCGGGGGCTGAGGCCGGTGGTCTCGATATCCACGGCGGTATAGTCATCCAGCGAGGCGAGCAGGCTCTGCCCTTTATATGGCCGGGCCGGCGGCATGACGGTCCTCATCGGCGCGCGTACCGGTCCCGCTGGGCCACCGCCAAGGCGTCGCAGCGGTTGTTCAGCTCGTTTTCGGCGTGGCCCTTCACCCAGCGGAAGGTCACCTCATGCTCCTGCAGCAGTCCGTCCAGGGCCCGCCACAGCTCCGCGTTTTTCAGCCCGCCCTTTTTTGTGAATCCGGCGGCCTTCCACTTGGAAAGCCACCCCTCGTTGAGGGCCCGGGAGATGTACTGGCTGTCGGTATATACCGTGACGGCGCAGCGCTCCCGCAGCGCCTCCAGCGCCCGGATCACGGCGGTCAGCTCCATGCGGTTATTGGTGGTCTCCCTCTCGCCGCCGGAAAGCTCCTTTTTCGCCGCGCCGTAGCACAGCACCGCGGCCCAGCCGCCCGGGCCCGGATTGCCGGAGCAGGCCCCGTCGGTATAGACGGTCACTTCCTTCATATCCCGGCGGGCTCCTCCGTTTGCTCCTTATCGGTGCAGGCGATGGAGATGATGCGGCTGCCGTCCGCCACCCGCATCAGGCGCACGCCCTGGGTGGACCGTCCGTAGACGGAGATGGCGCCGGTATCGGTGCGCAGGATGGTGCCGTCGTCGGAGACCAGCAGCAGATCCTCTTCCCCGGTGACCAGCTTCATGGCCACCACCGGTCCGGTCTTTTCGGTGACGTTATAGTTTTTCAGCCCGTAGCCGCCGCGGCTCTGGGTCTCGCCGCCGCGAAGGTATTCCGAGCCCGGCGTGCGCTTGCCGTAGCCGTTGGCGGTGACGGACAGGACCATGTCGCCGCCGTGCACCGCGTCCGCGCCGACGACCCTGTCCCCGGCGCGCAGTTTGATGCCCCGCACGCCCATGGCCGTCCGGCCCATGGCACGCACGTCGCTCTCCTTAAAGCAGATGGCCGCGCCGTCCGCCGTGGCGATGAGGATATCCTGGTCCCCGTCGGTAAGACACACCGAGACCAGCTCGTCGCCCTCGTCCAATGTCAGGGCCCGGATGCCGACGCTACGGATATTTTTCAGCTCTGTCAGCTCCATGCGCTTGACCGTGCCCTGGGCGGTGGTGAAGAAGATGTACTTGTCCGGGTCCATCTCCCTGATATGGAGCATGGCCTGGACCTTCTCGCCGGGCTCAACGGACACGAAGTTCACGATGGGCGCGCCCCGGCTGGTCCGGCTGGCCTCGGGGATGAGGTAGCCCTTGCGGCTGTATACCTTGCCCAGGGAGGTGAAGAACAGGATGAAGTCATGGCTGGAGGCGGTGAACACCGTCTCCACATAGTCCTCCTCCCGGGTGGCCATGGCGCGGATGCCCTTGCCGCCCCGGTTCTGGGCCCGGTATTCGCTGGCGGGCAGGCGCTTGATATAGCCGTTATGGCTCATGGTGTAGACGCAGTCCTCCTCCGGGATCAGGTCCTCGGCGTCGATTTCGCCGACGACCTCCTGGATCTCGGTCACGCGCTTGTCGCCGTACTTGTCCCGGATGGCGGTCAGCTCGTCCTTCAGCACGCCCCGGAGCATCTCATCGCTGGCCAGGAGCTGCTGGAAGTAGGCGATCTTTTCCTCCAGCTCCTTGTATTCCGTCTCCAGCTTCTCCCGGTTCAGCCCCTGCAGGGCGATGAGCCGCATGTCGCAGATGGCCTGGGCCTGTACGTCGTCCAGACCGAAGCGCTCCATGAGCCGCTGCTTGGCGTTGTCATAGCTGGTGCGGATGATGCGGATGACCTCGTCGATGTTGTCCTGGGCGATGAGCAGCCCCTCCAAGAGATGGGCCCGCTCCCGGGCCTTTTTCAGGTCGTACTCCGTCCGGCGGACGATGATCTGCTCCTGGTAGGCGATGTACTCGTCCAGGATGTGGCGCAGGGAGAGGATCTTCGGCTGCTTCTGGTCGTCCACCAGGGCCAGCATGATAATGGAGAAGGTGGACTGCAGCTGCGTCTGGGAGAACAGGCGGTTCAATACCACCTGGGGGTTGGCGTCGCGCTTGAGCTCGATGACGATGCGCATGCCGTTGCGGTCCGTCTCGTCCCGCAGGTCGGAAATACCCTCCAGGCGCTTGTCCTTCACCTGGTCAGAGATGGAGCGGATCAGCTGTTTTTTGTTGACCTGATAGGGCAGCTCCGTGACCACGATGCGGGTCCGGTGGTCACGGCCGTATTCCTCGAAATCCGTCCGGGCCCGGAGGGTGATCTTGCCCCGGCCGGTGGCGTAGGCCTGGCGGATGCCCGCCCGGCCCATGATGATGCCCTTGGTGGGGAAATCGGGCCCCTTGATGTGTTCCATCAGGTCGCTGAGGGTGGCGTCCGGATCGTCCAGCACGCAGATGGCCGCGTCGATGACCTCGGTCAGGTTGTGGGGCGGGATGCTGGTGGCCATGCCCACGGCGATGCCGCTGGAGCCATTCACCAGCAGGTTGGGGAACCGGCTGGGCAGCACCCGGGGCTCCTTTCGTTCTTCATCGAAGTTGGGGTCCCAATCCACCGTCTCCTTGTCGATGTCCCGGAGCATCTCGTTGCAGATCTTGGACATGCGGGCCTCGGTGTACCGGTAGGCCGCCGGGGGATTGCCGTCCACGTCGCCGAAGTTACCGTGGCCGTCCACCAGGGGATAGCGCAGGGAGAAGTCCTGGGCCATGCGCACCATGGCGTCGTATACGGACGCGTCGCCGTGGGGGTGGTAGTGGCCCAGCACTTCGCCCACGCAGGTGGCGGATTTTTTGAAGGGCTTGTCGCTGGTCAGGCCCGTCTCGTACATGGAGTAGAGGATGCGCCGGTGCACGGGCTTCAATCCGTCCCGCACGTCCGGCAGGGCCCGGCCCACGATGACGCTCATGGCGTACTCGCGGTAGCTTTGCTGCATCTCCTTGACCAGCTCGCTCTCCACGATATGCTGCTCGGGGAACGCGATGTCCTCGGGCTTATAGTCTCTGTTGTGTGCCATAATGCGTCACCTCCTCAGTAATCCAGATTGACGGCGTACTTGGCGTTCGCCTCGATCCACTGCTTGCGGGGCTCCACTTCCTCGCCCATGAGCACGGTGAAGATCTGATCCGCCGCCACCGCGTCCTCCAGGGTGATGCGCCGCAGGGTGCGCTTTTCCGGGTCCATGGTGGTCTCCCACAGCTCGTGGGGGTCCATCTCGCCCAGGCCCTTGAAGCGGTTGATCTCTACCTTGGCGTTGGGGTTGTCGGCGCGCATCTCGGCGGAGATGGCGTCCCGCTCCTCCTCGGAGTAGGCCACCCGCACTGTCTTGCCACGGGTGAGCTTGAACAGCGGCGGCACGGCGGAATAGACGTAGCCGTTTTCGATCAGCGGGCGCATATAGCGGAAGAAAAAGGTCAGAAGCAGGGTCCGGATATGGGAGCCGTCCACATCCGCATCGGCCATGATGATGATCTTGTGATAGCGGAGCTTTTCGATGTTGAACTCCTGGCCGATTCCGGCGCCCAGGGCCACGATCATGGGGTAGAGCTTGTCATTGCCGTAGATCTTGTCGGCCCGGGCCTTTTCCACGTTGAGCATCTTGCCCCACATGGAGAGGATGGCTTGGAAACGGCTGTCCCGGCCGCCGATGGCGGAGCCGGCGGCGGAGTCGCCCTCCACGATGTAGATCTCGCACAGCGCCGGGTCCCGCTCGTTGCAGTCCTGGAGCTTGTCGGGCATTTGGCCGGACTCAAGGCCCGTCTTGCGGCGCACGCTCTCCCGGGCCTTCCGGGCGGCCTCCCGGGCCCGGGAGGCGGTCATGGCCTTTTCCAGCACCGCCTTGCCAGTGACCGGATTTTCCTCCAAAAACTGCTCCAGCTTGTCGCTGACCACGCTGTCCACCAGCGTGCGCATCTCGGAGTTGCCCAGCTTGGCCTTGGTCTGGCCCTCGAACTGGGGGTTGGTGAGCTTTACGGAGATGATGGCCGTCAGGCCCTCCCGGACGTCGTCGCCGGAGAGCGTCTCGTCGTCCTTCAGGATCTTGGCCTTATGGCCGTAGGCGTTGAGTACCCGCGTCAGGGCCGTCTTGAAGCCGGTCTCGTGCATGCCGCCCTCGGGGGTATGGATGTTGTTGGCGAAGGATACCAGCGCCTCGTTATAGCCGTCGTTCCACTGCAGCGCCACCTCGGCGGTGGAATCGGATCGGTCGCCCCGCATATAGATGACCTGGTCGTGGACGGGGGTCTTGTTCTGGTTGATGAAGGCGACGAATTCCCGAATGCCGCCCTCGTAGAACATCTCGTCGTAAGCCTCTTTACCCGGGCGCTCGTCCTTGGTGGAGATGCGCAGTCCCGCGTTGAGGAACGCCTGCTCCCGCATACGCACATGCAGGGTCTCATAGTCATAGATCGTGTCGTCGAACATCTCCGGGTCGGGATGGAAGCGGACCACCGTTCCAGTATGGTCGGTAGTGCCGATGACGCGCATATCCTCGGTCTTTTCGCCCCGGGAGAAGGCCATGTGGTAGATCTTCCCGTTTTTGTGCACGTCCACCTCCAGCCAGTCGGACAGGGCGTTGACCACGCTGGCTCCCACGCCGTGCAGACCGCCGGAGACCTTGTAGCCGCCCGCGCCGAATTTGCCGCCGGCGTGCAGGACGGTATAGACCACCTCCAGGGCGGGTTTGCCCGTCTGCTCCTGGATGTCCACGGGGATGCCACGGCCGTTGTCGGTGACCTTGATGACGTCGCCGGGCTCGATGACCACCTGGATATGGTCGCAGTATCCGGCCAGGGCCTCGTCGATGGCGTTGTCCACGATCTCATACACCAGATGGTGCAGTCCGGACGAGGAAGTGGAGCCGATGTACATGCCCGGCCGCATCCGCACCGCCTCCAGGCCCTCCAGGACCTGGATCTTGGAGGCGTCGTATTCCTGTGTTACTTTTTCGTTCAGTTCAGCCATTTGTCCTCTCCTGGTTTTCCAGCCGCCGCACCAGCGCCGCGGTGCTGGGCTGGGTCAATATCACAGTCTCGTCGCGGCAGACCACAAAGGACCGGGGGATGTCCTCCGCCGCGCTTTTTACCCTTCCCCGCTGCTCCGCCCCGGAGAGAAATCCCCGGGTGAGATAGGACCAGGACGTGTTGTCCAGATCGAATATGCCGATGATATCCTCGCTCATCAAGGCCATTTCTCCGCCCAGATAGAGTATCTGCCTTTTCATCGGATGTGCCCGTCCTTCACGGTGAACACCCGCCCGCCGGTGCGGCGGCTGATGTTCTCGTCCTCGCAGCAGGTGATGAGGGTCTGCCCGCCGCCGATCCGGTTGAGGACGAATTCCTGCCGCGCGGCGTCCAGCTCCGAGAGCACATCGTCCAGCAGCAGCACGGGGTACTCCCCCGTTTCCGCCTTGAATATCTCCCGCTCCGCCAGCTTGATGCTCAGCGCGGCGGTCCGCGCCTGCCCCTGAGAGGCAAAGCTGCGGGCGGACATCCCGTCCAGCGCGATCTCCAGATCGTCCTTATGGATACCGGTAAGACACGCTCCTGCGTCCAGCTCCGCCTGCCGATGGGCGGCCTGGTGAGCGCATATCTGCGCGTATATCTCCTCCGCCGGGGCCCGTGGGTCCGTGACCGTGCTCACGGTCCTATAGGCGATGCCCAATTCCTCCCGGCCGCCGGAAAATTCCCGGTGGATGGGCGCCGCCGCAGCGGTCAGGCGCTCAGCAAAAGAGGCCCTATAACGGATCATCCGGGCCGAACAGCGGGCAAGGCCATCGGAAAATTCGTCCAGGGCCGATAAGAGGCTTGGCTTTTCCCGCCAATCCTTCAATATGCGCGTCTTGTTCTCATATAGCTTGTTATAGTCCGCCAGCAGGGACGCATAGCCCGGCCGCAGCTGGCAGATGGCGTTGTCCATCAGCCGCCGGCGGGCCGCGGCGCCTTCTTTTATGAGGTAGAGATCGTCCGGCGAAAACAGGACCGCCGTCATCAGCCCCGCCAGGGCCGCGGAGGTCTTTTTCGCCCCGTTCACCGTCACCTGCCGCCGTTGACCCTGCCGGAAAAGCAGCTTCACGGTCTGGCTCCGCCCGGCGGACTCCACGTCCGCGAGCACGCTTCCCCAGTCGCAGTCAAAGCCGATTAGCTCCCGGTCGAACCGCGTCCGGAAGCTGTGCGCCCCCGTCAGCAGATAGACCGCCTCCAGCAGATTGGTCTTTCCCTGGGCATTGGGACCGCAGATGACGTTCACCGCCGGCTCAAAGACCGCCGTTTCCTCATCATAATTGCGAAAGCCGGACAGGGCGATCCGCTCTACCCTCATACGCCGGCCTTCAGACGGACGGGAAGGATCATGTAGGAGAACGCGCTACTTCCGTCCGCAGGCAGGACCACGCAGGGGGAAGAGGCGTTGTTGAAGCAAAGCTTCACCGTATCCGCCGGAGCCGCCTTCAGCGCGTCAAGCAGATAGCGGTTGTTGAAGCCTATCTCCAAAGACGCCCCCTTCGGCCCCTTCACGGGGCACTGGTCCTTGGCCTGGCTGATCCCGGTATTGCAGAAGATGGTAAGATTCTCCCCCTCGATACTCAGCCGCAGGGGATTTTTCGTCCTCTCGTCGATGATGATCGACACGCGGCTCACGGCCTTTACCAACTCGTCCTTGTCGGTCTCCGCGACGATGGAGAACTCCGAGGGTATGGAGCGCTCATAGTTCAAGAACTCCCCCTCCAGCCGGCGGGAGACGAGGACCGTATCGCCGACCACGAAAGAGATGTGTTTGCTCCCCACCGTGATCGCGACCTTCTCCTCCGTATCGCCGCAGAGCTTTTCCAGGTCGTTCAGCGTGGCACCGGGCACGATGAAGGAGCAGTCCTCCACATCCTCCGCCTCCACGGTCTCCCGCCGCAGGGCAAGACGGTAACCGTCCACGGCCACGACGGTGAGGGTATCGCCCTTCACCTCGAACAGCTCTCCCGTATAGACCGGACGGCTCTCGTTGTCGCTGACAGAAAAGACCGTCTGGCGGATCATCTTGCTGAGGATATTTTGGGGCACGCGGATGCTCCTCTCCCTGTCCACAGAGGGCAGCTCCGGGTAATCACCGCTGTCCGACGCCACCGTGGAAAAGTTGGAGTCCCCGCACTGAATACGGGTGTTCAGCGCATTTTCCGTATAGACCGTGACGATCCCGTCAGGCAGGCTCCGTACGATGTCGTTCAGAAGCCGCGCGCCCAATACGATAGAACCGGGCTCCGCCACATCGGCGGGGATGGTGGTATAGATGCCTTTTTTCAGATCGTAGCCCGTCACCTTCACATCCGCGCCGGCCTGGATCAGCAGACCCTCCAGCGCGGGGATGGGGCTCTTCGCCGCGGCGCAGCGTCCCGCCGTGGTCACTGCCGCCTGCAGCAGATATTTCTCACAAGAAAATTTCATAGTTCTCCTCCGCTATACAGAAAGATAGGATAGTTTTTAGTAAACATAGTAGAGACGGTCTAAAGTGTGGAAACAAGAGGCAAACGCCTGCGGCAGGCGGTTTTTTCACGTGGACTGTTTTGTGGAAAAATGAAAGGGAAGAGCTCTTGTTTTCAACACAGATGGAAAAGAAAAACTTTTCAACAGGGTATTTTTGATTTTCCACATCAAAATGTGGAGAATCATTGGCTCCTGGCGTTCAGGTTGGAGGTGATATCCCGGATGGAGGCGGCGGTGTCCGGGTCGCTCTTTATGAGGTCCTCTACCTTGCGGATCGAGGACAACACTGTGGAGTGGTTGCGGTTTTCGAACTGTTCGCCGATATCCACCAGAGAGAGGTTCGTCAGGCTGCGGATCAGATACATGGCCACCTGGCGGGCCATGGCGGTGTTTTTGGAGCGGCGCTGGCCCCGGATGTCCTCTTCCGGGATGCCGTAATAGCGGCTGGTCTCGGAAATGATGGCCTCGGGCGTGGGGATGAACACGCCGATCCGGATCACGTCCTTGATGGCCCTCTTCACGCTGGAGATGGTGATGGTGTCGTCCTGCATGTCCCGATAGGCGGTGAGGCGGTGGACGACGCCCTCGATCTGGCGGATGTTGGCGGTGATGTTGGTCGCTATGTACTCCACGATCTCGTCGTTGAGGAGCAGACCCACGCCGATGGATTTGTTGCGGATGATGGCGATGCGGGTCTCCAGGTCCGGAGGCTGGATGTCCGCCATGAGCCCGCCCTCAAAACGGGTCCGGAGCCGGTCCTCCAGCTTTACCATGTCCATGGGAGGCCGGTCGGAGGTGATGACGATCTGATGGCCGCTCTCGTAGATCTTGTTGAACGTGTGGAAGAATTCCTCCTGGGTGCGCTCTTTTCCCGCGATGAACTGGATATCGTCCACCAGAAAGAGATCGACGTTCCTGTAACGCCGGCGGAACTCCTCCATGGTGCCGTTTTGCAGGGATGTCACCAGGTCGTTGGTGAATTCGTCGCCTTTCACATAGCCGATCTTGACGGAGGGGTCCTTTTCCCGGATCGCCTGGCCGATGGCCAGCAGCAGGTGGGTCTTTCCGAGCCCAGAATTTCCGTAGAGGAAGAGGGGGTTATAGATCTTTCCGGGGCTCTCGCTGACGGCGATGGCGGCGGCGTGGGCGAATTTGTTGGACTGGCCCACGATGAACCGGTCGAAGGTATAGGCCGCCGCCTCCGGCAGGTCGTCATCGGCGGCCGGCTTCTGGTAGTCATCTATCTCGTCGGCGGTGAGCACCAGCAGTTCGAAATCGCAGCTGAAAAGGTCGCTCATGGTCTTGCGGATGGTGTCGCCAAAACGCTGGTTGATGATGTTGCGCTTAAAATCCGACGAGGTCTGCAGCACGATCCGTTTTTCCTCCAGCGCCACCGGCTGGCAGTCGGAAAACCAGGTGTTGATGGCTGTGGGGGTCAGCTCCCCCTCCAGCTTTTTCATAACGCTCTGCCAGATGTCTTGCAAAGAATCCATATCTCTGTCCGCCTTTTGGATAGATGATAGTTCTAATAATAATTAATATGTATCTAGATGATTATACCATTATTCTGGGCTATTGACAATATATAAATACCGTTTATGTGGGAAAATTTTGTATAAGGGCTTGAAAAGGCACAGGGCCGCGGATAAAATGGGTGCAGAGGTACGAACATTGAGAGCATTGACCTTATCCATATTGGAGAATAAGAACATAGCCCCCCTCCCCGACTGTATCGAGGGGGGTGCTTTGCCTGCGCTCGTCTCGGGGCTGGGTCCCGTCCATCGGGCCCATCTGGCGGCGGCCCTGGCGGAAAAATGCGGCCGGCCGCTGTGTGTGGTGGTGCCGGACGACACCGCGGCGGAATCCATGGCGGCGGATCTGCGATCCTTTTTGGAGGGGCCGGTAACGGTGATCTCCGGCCGGGAATTCACCTTTTATACCTCCGAGAGCGTGTCCCGCCAGGCGGAACAGAGCAGACTGCGGGCCCTGGACGCGCTGCGGCGCGACGATCCTCCCGCGGCCGTCATCACGGCGGCGGCCCTTTTGCTCCGCACGATCCCGCCCGAGGCCCTGGCCCGCGCGGCGTTCACCCTGAAGAGTGGGATGCAGATCGAGCCGGACGGGCTGGCGGAAAAGCTCCAGCAGGCCGGCTACCGCGCCGCGGAACAGGTGGAGGGCCCGGGCCAGTATGCCCGCCGGGGCGGCATCATGGACCTGTGGTCCGCGGCGGCGGACGCGCCCGTCCGGCTGGAGTTCTGGGGGGACGAGATCGACACGCTCCATGCCTTCGATCCGGCCAGCCAGCGCCGCACGGAGAAGCTGCGCTCCCTGCGCGTGCTTCCGGCGGCGGAGACCCTGCCCACCCTGGCGGAGGACGGCAGCCAAGGCCTTGCCGAGCGGCTCCGGGGGATCTATGGCCGCCTGAATCGGGCCGCCTCCCGCTTCGATGTGGAAAAGCTGCGGAAAAACCTGGCCTCGGACATCGAGGCGCTGAGCGAGCGCACGGAATTCACCGCCGCAGATCGATACATGGGTCTGATATACCCGCAGTTCGCGACGGCGCTGGACTATATCGCGCCGGACGCCCTGATCCTGATGGACCAGCCGGGCAAATGCGTCCAGCGGGCGGGGGATTTCCTCAAGCAGGCCAATGAGGACATCCGCATGCTCATCGAGGGCGGCACGCTTCTGGGCCGGGAGGCCCAATTCTATATCACCTGGGAAATGGCGGCGGAAAAGCTGGGCGACTGGCCGGTGGTGATGGCGGACGCCTTCACGGTAGGGCGCTATCCCATGGCCGTGCGCACCAACATGAGCCTGACGGCCAAGCAGCTTCCCTCCTATGCCGGCAGCGGCCAGCAGGCCGCCGAGGACGTGCGCCACTGGCTGGGGGAGAATTACCGCTGCGTGGTCCTGGCCGGAGACGAGCGCCGGGCGCGGGCTCTGGCGGACATCCTGCGGGAAAAAGGCGTGGGACGCGTCCTGTTGGACACGCGGTTGGACGCGCTGCCGGAGCCCGGCGTGTGCGCCGTGACCGTCGGCAGCCTCTCCGCAGGACTGGAATACCCCCAGATCAGGCTGGCGGTGCTGGCAGACACCCAGATCGCCAAGAGCGGCCTGCGGCCCGTCCGCCGCAAACGCGCTCTACCGGCCGGGGCAAGGCTGGGGTCCTACGAGGATCTGGCCGTGGGAGATCTGGTGGTCCATGAGACCCATGGCATCGGCCGCTTCGCCGGGATCTTTAAGATCCCCGTGGACGGCGTGGAGAAGGACTATATCAAGATCTGCTACGCCGGGACGGACAGCCTCTATGTGCCCGCCACCCAGCTGGACCTGGTGACCAAGTATATCGGCGCGGGCGAGGACAGCCCCGTGAAGCTGTCCCGTCTGGGCGGCAGCGACTGGAACAGGGCCCGCAGCCGGGCCAAGGCGTCCGCCAAGGCCATGGCCGGCGAGCTCATCGGTCTGTATGCCGCCCGGCAAAAGAGCCCGGGCCACGGCTTTGCCCCGGACTCCACCTGGCAGCGGGAGTTTGAGGACGCCTTCGAGTATACCGAGACGGACGACCAGCTGCGCTGCGTGGAGGAAGTCAAGCGGGACATGGAAAAGCCCGTGCCCATGGACCGGCTGCTGTGCGGCGACGTGGGCTACGGCAAGACGGAGGTGGCCCTGCGGGCGGTGATGAAATGCGTGCTGGACGGGATGCAGGCGGCCATCCTGGTGCCCACCACAGTCCTGGCCCAGCAGCATTACCAGACCGCGGTCAGCCGCTTTTTCGGCTTCCCCGTACAGATCGCGATTCTCTCCCGGTTCAGCACCCCCGCCCAGATCAAGACCACTCTGGCCGCCATGGCAGACGGCTCCTGCGACATCGTCATCGGCACCCACCGGCTCCTGCAGAAGGATATCCAGTTCAAACGTCTGGGACTGCTTGTGGTGGACGAGGAACAGCGCTTTGGCGTCAGCCACAAGGAGCATATCAAGGAGATGTCCCGCCAGGTGGACGTGCTGACGCTCTCCGCCACGCCCATCCCCCGCACCCTCAACATGGCCCTGTCCGGCATCCGGGACATGTCCACCCTGGAGGAACCGCCCCGGGACCGGCTGCCGGTGCAGACGTATGTGATGGAGCACGACTGGGGCGTGGTGGCCGACGCCATCCGCCGGGAGGTGGCCCGGGGCGGGCAGGTATACTATCTGCATAACCGCATCGACAACATCGAGCGCACCGCCGCCCGGATCATGCAGCTGCTGCCGGACGTGTCCGTGGACGTGGCCCACGGCCGGATGAACGAGCAGGAGCTGTCCGCCGTCATGGAGAAGGTCACCCAGGGCCAGACCCAGGTGCTGGTGTGCACCACCATCATCGAAACGGGAATCGATATCCCCAACGTGAACACCCTCATCATCGAGGACGCGGACAAGATGGGCCTGGCCCAGCTGCACCAGATCCGGGGCCGGGTGGGCCGCAGCGCCCGCCGGGCCTGCGCGTACCTGACCTATAAAAAGGACAAGGTGCTTACGGAGATCGCGGAAAAGCGTCTGGAGGCCATCCGGGAGTTTGCCGAGTTCAACTCCGGCTTCCGCATCGCCATGCGGGACCTGGAGATCCGGGGCGCGGGCAACCTGCTGGGCGCGGAGCAGTCCGGCCACATGATCGACGTGGGATATGACATGTATCTGAAGCTGCTGGAGGAGGCGGTCCTGGAGGAAAAGGGCGAGCCCATCCCCGTCCGGGCGGAGTGCGCCGCCGACCTGGCCGTCAGCGCCAACATCCCGGAGAGCTATATCAGGAGCGCCGCCCAGCGCATGGACATCTATCGCCGGGTGGCCCTCATCCGCACCGAGGCGGAGGCGGACGACATCACCGACGAGCTGTGCGACCGGTTCGGCGACCCGCCGCCCAGCGTCAACACCCTGATCCAGGTGGCGCTGCTGCGGGGCGAGGCGTCGGCCCAGGGCGTCTCCGACATCTCCCAAAAGGGCGGGCTCATCCGCTTCACCTTTGCCACGTTCGATTTTGAGCGCGTCAGCGCCCTGTACGCCAAGCCGGAGTGGAAGGGCCGGGTGAAGGTGGAGGCCGGCGGCAAGCCCGCCGTGGCCATGCGCCTCGCCTCCCGCCGGCGCATTTTGGAGGAGGCCCGCGCCTTCATCCGGGACTACGCCGCGACGGCGGAGCGGCCGACCGCGTAAAAAAGCAAGGACCACCCAGGTCCTTGCTTTTTTACTTGTCCCAGTCGATGAGGAACAGTTCGTTTTTTACTGTCTCTCACTCCGGGCGGACATACTCGATGAGCTCGCCGACCTCGACGTCCAGATAGTGGCAAAGCTTGCAGACAAAAAGCGCGTCCAGCCGCTGAAAGTCGTTGCGGCAGTAGCGGTTGAAGTTGGTGCGCGGGATGTCCAGCGCCTTGCAGACGACATTTTTTGAAAGGCCCCTCTCCTGGAGGAGCTGGTCGATATGAAGCGTCAGTTTTCCGTAGTCCATACTGCTGTCCCCTCACGGTTGATGGACTTAGTTTACGCGCAATCTGGAGGAACAGTAATTCACTATATTGTGACTGACTATATTGACATCCCCCGCAAAAAGCGTATACTGAAAGCGTGGAAAAGGGGGACTGCCATGCCGGACTATGAGAAAATGTACGCCATCCTGTGCGCGGCGTCGTCGGATGCGCTGGACGCGCTGCCGGAGACAGCGGAGAACGCGGCGGGACGCGCGCTGCTGCAGGCGGCGCTGGACGAGGCGGAGGAGCTGTATATCGACGCGGAAGAATGAGTTACAGAGCGGAGGTCACGGGCCCCCGCTCTGTTCCTTTTTCCGCTTTGGGAGGGTGATCAGCCAGAGCAGGGTGAACCCGCCGTAGAGCACCAGGTCGCTCCCCAGAGGGATATACCGGTCCGACCACAGCCGCAGCTGCAGAGGCGGCAGATCGAACAGCAGGCTGATCCCGAACACCGCCGCCGCCTCCAGCCACAGCAAAAACCGCCCGCCCCGCAGACTGCCCATGGGAAAGGTCTCCGGATCGGGCAGACCGAACAGGGTCCGCAGCGCCTCATGGGCGCACCGCAGCAGCATGGTCACCAGCATGAAGTCCGCCACGATCCACGCGGCGATGACCACCGCCTCGATCCGGGGCACTAGATCGCCCAGGGAGATGCTGCGGATCATGATGAAAAATGGATAGGTGAGCCGCGCGGACAGGGCGGGGCCGAACACGCTCATCACGGCCGCGCAGATGATCCCGCCCAGGATGAGTGCCAGCAGATATGTCCCCCAGAGCCAGCGGCCGTTTTTGGGTCTCTGCACGTGACCGGAGAGGAAGGAGAAAATCCCGGCCACCCCGCATACGGAGGCCAGCGGCAGCGCCCCGGCCAGGGAGGCCGCCGCGTCTTGCCTGCTGAACGGGACCAGGCGGGAGACGTCCATATTGGAGGCGGAAAAGACGATCACCATCGCCAGCGCCCCGACGAGCACCGTCCGCAGGATCACCGCCGTCCGGGCCGCGGCCCGCAGACGGCCCAGCGCCACCAGCAGGCACATCGCCACGGTCACCGCCGCGAACAGCCCCTGGCCGCTGCTGGGATAGATGGTGGAGACCAGCCGCTCCGTCCCGCTGCGCAGGATGAAGCCGCCGTAAAAGAGAAACCACGCTGCAAAGACCGCCAGCGCCGCCCGCCCCGCCACGGGCCCCAGCCAGCGCAGCAGCAGCCCGCCCATCCCCTCGCCCGGCCGCATATGCCGGCGGAAGGACTCCAGGATGGCCGCCAGCAGAAAGACCGGCACCAGCGCCGGCAAGGGGGACAGCCATGCCCCCGCGCCCGCGATGGCCACCGCCGTCTGGGGCAGCAGCCGCAGAAGCGGGCTGAGCAGCGACACCAATATCGCCGCGGCGAATTGCTTTCTTGTGATGAGATGCTCGTCCATAGCCGTCCCTACTCCGCTAAGTCATAGCTGCGCTCCACGATACCGTCCACCGTGACGGAGATGGGGATGGCGGGGAACGCTTCCCCCCAGGCACGCCCGGCGGCGGCCTTGTCCGGGGCGCTTTTCAGCGCCGCCCGCCGCAGGCCCAGATAGTCGCAGCCGAGCTGCTGCGCAGCGTCCAGCGCCTCATAGACCCACTCCCCCACGGTCCCGGACAGCGCTTCGTTCAGCTTCTCCGGCGATATCGACCGGTCCTCTGCCTTTTCCAACAGGCCGGCCTGAAGCGTGCAGCGGATGTCGAGCCCCTCCACCGCGCCGTCGCCGGCGAAGCGCCCGTCGATCTCGGCGCTGCCGCCCAAAAGCTCCAGCGTGCAGCCCTCCACGGTGATGAGAAGGCCCGTGGGATCTCCCGTGAGCAGCTCCGCGCCCAGGGACGCCTCCGGGGAGAGGAACGCCGCCAGACCGTCCCCGTTCAATATGGCGTATCCGGCCGGGACCACCGCGTCCGCCCGCTGGTCCTCGGTGAACACGTTCCCGTCCGACGGCGCGGTCCGGACCGTCAGGCAGAGCGCCCCGTCCCCCTCCGCCAGGGCGGCCGCGACCTCCCGCAGGGTACGCACGCTCCAGCCGGAGGCCTGCGCCTGCCGGTCCAGCGACGCCAGCCGCTGGGTGATGTCCGTGGCCTGCTCCGAGGAGTCCACCACGGCGTCCCTGGCCGTGCCGCGGACGATGAGCATGTTGGTGTCCATCCGCAGGGTGGGGCTGCGGTCTACCCACTCGATGACCTGGTCCAGATCGCTGCCCGCGAACTGTTCTCCCAGCAGCAGATACTGCACATGGGCGTAAAAGAGCTGGTTCTCGGGGGAATAGTTTTGCAGCCGGGCGATGGCGTCCTCGATGCCCGAGGCGGCGGCGGACATCACAAGAGACGGCTTCTCATCCGGTCCCAGGCCGGAGGAAACGCTCATGACCAGATGCCCGTCCTCGCGGTCAAGGCCCATGGTCTGGATGAGCAGCAGCCGCTCCGCGTCATGGCGGTCCGCCGCCAGGGAGGCGTCGCAGCCCCCCAGGAGCAGCAGGGAGAGCGATACATATAATAATATTGACCACCGTCTCATTTGCGCCTCCGAATGTCGCCGCCGTTGATGGCCGGGTCGCGGTAGATATGCCGCCAGGGCGGGTGTCTGGTGAAGGTGCCGCCGGTATTGCCGCCGCCCCCGCCGGAGATGGGCGTCATATAGGCCCGGCCAAAGCTCTCCAGAGAGCAGAGGTGCCAGATGAGCAGCACGGCCCCCATGATGATGCCGAACATGCCGGCCACCGTGGCGGCCAGCACCAGCACGAACCGAAAGATGCGCAGCGCGGCGCCCAGGTCCTGGCTGGGCATGGTGTAGCCCGCGATACCGGCGACGGCCACCACGATCACCGCGATGGGGCTGACCACCTTGGCTTCCACTGCCGACTGGCCCACGATCAGCGCGCCGATGATGCTCACCGTCTGGCCCACCGGGTTTGGCAGCCGCAGCCCCGCCTCCTGCAGCAGCTCAAAGGACAGCAGCAGACCCAATATCTCCACCGCCGTGGAGAAGGGCACCGACTGCTTGGACTCGATCACCGATAAGAGCAGCGTGGTGGGCAGCATCTCCGGGTGGTAGGTCGCCACGGCCACATAGAACGCCGGCAGCAGCAGCGTCAGCGCCAAGCTCAGCCACCGCAGCGCGCGGATGACCGAGGCCGGCCAATAGTGCTGGGCGGCGTCCTCGGTGGTTTTCAGAAATTCCGGCAGAAAGGCCGGGGCCACGAAGCCCACCGGGATGCCCTCCACGAGCACCCCCACCCGTCCTTCCAGCAGCAGAGACGCGAACTTATCCGGCCGCTCGGTGTGGATCAGCTGCGGGAAGGGCGATCGGGGCATATCCGCCAGACCGCTGTCCAGCACGTCCGGCAGGATCACCCCGTCCACGTCCAGCGCCCGCAGACGGGCGAGCATCCGGTCCGGCAGGTCCGGCGCCGCCACCCCCTCCAGCCACATCACCGCCGTCTTGGAGCGGCTTTTGCGGCCGAGCGTGATCTGGGCGAGCTTCAGTTTCGGCGTGTGCAGGCGGGACCGGACCAGGCCCGTGTTGACCCGCATCACCTCCACAAAGGCGTCCTTGCCGCCCTTGACGGACTTCTCCACGGTGGGCTCCTGGACGCTCCGGTGCTGGTCGGTCTTTACCTGGACAGTAACGCCTGTCCCGCCGACGAGCAGCGCGCAGTGGCCGTAAGTCAGCGCGTCCACCACCTCGTCCAGGCTCGCCGCCTTTTTCATCGACGGGCCGTATATGCCGCCGGCAAATAGAAGGTCGACGACGTCCTCCGGCGTTCTGGCCCGGCTGAAGCGGGCGGGGTCGGTGAGCGGCTTGATCACCTGCTCCGCCGCGTCGGCGCCGGACACGACGCCGTCGATCCAGCAGGCGAAAACCGTGGGCCCTGTCCCCCCCGCAGAGACACGCCGACTCTCGAGATCCTCGCAGCCGGAAAATATTTTTTCCAGGTTTTCCGGGCATAGCGCGCCCTCGTAGACCGGCTCGGAAGGAGGGTGATAATCTACATCTTGTGGATATTTTGCGTGAAACTCCAACATGCAGATAGTATATCCAGCCCCTGGTTCTTCATGTAAAAATTTTTTAAAAATCTCTTCAAAAAGGTGTTGACAAAGGGTGGAGAGGATGGTATATTAGCAAAGCGCCTCGCGGGGGAGCAAGCGAGCCCGGGGGAGCGCGGTGTACCTTGTAAATTAAACAATGCAAACAAAGCTTATGCAAATAAGCACCAGAAGAGGGTTCTTTTAGGAGACCGGAGACGGTTTCCAGAATTTCTTTGAGAGCTAGAAATTAGCGATCGATGAATGGTTTAGACATCCTTCGGGATGTTTAGATACGATTTATTGAGAGTTTGATCCTGGCTCAGGACGAACGCTGGCGGCGTGCCTAACACATGCAAGTCGAACGAAGCTGCGTGAATAGAGGCTTCGGCCAATTGAAACGTAGACTTAGTGGCGGACGGGTGAGTAATGCGTGAGCAACCTGCCCTTCAGAGGGGGACAACAGCTGGAAACGGCTGCTAATACCGCATGACATACGTTGGAGGCATCTCTGATGTATCAAAGATTTATCGCTGAAGGATGGGCTCACGTCTGATTAGCTAGTTGGTAGGGTAACGGCCTACCAAGGCTGCGATCAGTAGCCGGACTGAGAGGTTGAACGGCCACATTGGGACTGAGATACGGCCCAGACTCCTACG